>JAQTQQ010000003.1 GCA_028712175.1 Candidatus Omnitrophota bacterium
TTGCGCTTATCCCATCTGACTTTTACTGGACGGATCTTGGCAGCTGGGATGCGCTTAGCGAAATCTTCCCTAAGGATAAATCGGGAAATACTACTAATAGTGATACCTTGAATTTGGATAGCCGGGGAGTATGCGTATTTGCCAGGGGCAACAGGCTGGTTTCGACCATCGGCGTTGATAATATGGTCATTGCGGATACCCCGGATGCCTTGCTGGTTTGTCACAGGGATAGGACGCAAGACGTAAAGAGGCTGGTCGTTAAATTAAAGAATCTCAAGCGTAAAGAACATCAGGTACATCTGACTGAACGCAGGCCCTGGGGTTCATTTACTGTTTTAGAAGAAGGATTTGGGTTTAAAATTAAGCTTATTGAAATCTCTCCAAATAAGCGGTTGAGTTTACAGAGGCATAAAGCCAGGGCCGAGCATTGGGTGGTAGTTTCAGGGACGGCTAAGGTTACTAGCGGGAATAAAATATCTTTGGTGCACAGCAATCAAAGCATCTATATTCCAAAAGGCAAGAAACATCGTTTAGAGAATGTAACCCTCCAGCCGTTAAGGATAGTTGAGGTGCAAACCGGAAGCTACGTCGGCGAAGATGATATAGAAAGATTTGAGGATGATTTTAAAAAAGAATGCCGGTATAGTGCGTAAGAGCCCGAAGTTTTTAATTATCAATCCCTTTGGTATTGGGGATGTTTTATTTACTACGCCAGTAGTAAAAGCGCTTAAAACTCATTATCCTGAAAGTTTTATCGGTTACTGGTCTAATATAAGGGTTAAGCCCGTTTTAAAAGATAATCCGGATATAAATACGGTCTTTACAGGCAACCGGGGAGACTTAAAAAAAATCTACCGGCAATCTTTTTTGAAAGGTTTAAGGTATAACGCTAGGTTGCTCTGGAATATTAAAAAAGAACATTTTGACATTTGCCTTGATTTCTCGCTTGATCACCGCTATAGTTTTCTTGCAAAATTGATCGGTATTAAAAAGCGCATCGGGTTTAATTATAAAGAAAGAGGAAGGTTCCTTACTGACAGGATTGATCTAGCGTCTTACGAAGAGAAGCACGTAATTGAGTATTATCTGGGCCTATTAAAATTCCTGGATATTTCCGCAGAAGATAAAAGCATGGTTTTGGCTGTATCCGCCGCCAGCCAAGCTAAGGCTAAAAGCATGCTTGCTGCTTACGGAATCAAGAATAGCGATTTAGTTGTCGGTATTGCCCCGGGCGCAGGAGGCAGCTGGGGAAAAGACGCCTCATATAAACATTGGCCGGTATTAAACTTTGTTAAGTTTGCGGATATGTTAATTAATCAGCTTAAGGCTAAAGTAATAATTCTGGGAGATGAGTCAGAGCGGGCGATTTCCGATACGATTACGGCCAATATGATTAATAAGCCGATAGACTTAGTAGGCAGGACAGATTTAGAAATATTGCCGGCGATAATAAAGAGTTGCAGCCTTTTAGTCACTAATGATGGCGGGCCAATGCACATGGCTGTTGCATTAGGGATAAAGTCGGTTTCCGTGTTCGGCCCGGTGAGCGAAAATGTCTATGGGCCGTTTCCCTCTGAAAATAAACACGCGGTTTTAAAGCGGGATATTGCCTGTCGGCCTTGTTATAAAAATTTCCGTTTGCCTGCCTGCGATAAAGATAGGGAGTGTTTAAAATCTGTGAGCGTAGATGAAGTTTTCCAAGCAAGCTGCATACTTTTAAGGTAGAGGGTAAATATATGAATATATCAGCGTTAGATTTGAAAAGACAAATTGAACCTATCCGGAATGAACTGGACTTGGCGATAAAAAATGTAATCGATAATACTAGTTTTATTCTCGGAGATAGCGTAAGAAGATTCGAAGAAAATGCGGCAAGGTATTGTTGCGCGAAATATGCAGTTGGGGTCTCTAACGGTACTGATGCCATCGCATTGTCTTTGCTTGCGCTCGGTATTGCCCCCGGCGACCGGGTAATTTGCCCGGCTTTTACATATTACGCTACGGCAGGTGCAGTAGCTAGCATAGGTGCGCAGCCGGTTTTTGCTGATATAGACCGGGATACCTATAATATTTCTTTAAAGAGCGTTGAAAAAATATTAGCCAGCAAGAAACTGAAAGTAAAGGCAATTATCCCGGTTCATCTTTACGGCCAGTGCGCGGATATGGGCGGGTTATTAGAGTTTGCGCGTAAATATAAATTAAAAGTGATTGAAGATGCGGCGCAAGCGTTTGGTGCCCAATATCGGAGGAAGAAAGCAGGTACGCTTGGAGATTGCGGTGCGGTCAGTTTTTATCCCGGGAAAAACCTGGGGGCTTTTGGGGATGCCGGATTAATTTTGACAGATAACAAGGCTTTAGCGGAGAAGCTAAAGATTTTGCGTAACCAAGGAAATAAAAATAAATATTATCACATGGTTTTGGGGCGCAATAACCGCATGGATACAATACAGGCGGCTGTCCTTGACGTAAAATTAAAATATTTAGATCAGTGGAACAATAAGCGCAGGCTGGTTGCGCAGTATTATAATAATCAATTAGCCGGGCTTAATATTAAACTGCCGTTTGTGCCCGAATTTACCACGCATATCTATCATCAGTATACCTTGAGGGCGCCTAAGTCCAACAAGGTGATTATTGATTATTTGCATGCAAAAGGCATTGATTCGCGGGTATTTTACCCGGTGCCCCTGCATTTGCAGAAATGTTTTAAATATTTAGGTTATAAGAGAGGTGATTTTCCCGAAGCGGAAAAAGCGGCTAAACAGGTGTTTACGTTACCGATCTCACCGGAGCTTTCAGAAGAAGAAAAGGAATATATCGTCGTAACTGTTAAGGAGATTATACATGGTTAATAAGTTATCAGTTGTGGTTTTGACAAAAAACGAGGAAGCCTGTATCGCGGAGTGTTTAGAGTCGGTTAAATGGGCGGATGAGATCATTGTCGTCGATGATGAGAGCACGGATAAGACCGTAGAGATTGTTAAAAAATATAACTGCAAAGTTTTGAGCAGAAAAATGGATATCGAAGGCAGGCACAGGAATTGGGCTTATGCCCTGGCGAAGAATCAATGGGTCTTAAGCCTTGACGCGGATGAAACAGTCACTCCAGAGTTAAAAATTGGGATTGAAGCTGCGATTCAATCTATGGATTTTGTGGCGTATGACATTCCCTTGCGTAATTTCATCAGCAATTACTGGGTGAAATACGGAGGGTGGTATCCTGCAGCTAAGGTGAGGCTTTTTAAGAAGGATAAGTTCAGGTACGAAGAAGCAGAGGTTCATCCTAGGGCTTTTATTGACGGAGCCTGCGGGCACTTAAAAGGGGATATTATTCACAAGGGTTATCCGGATTTGGAGCATTTTTTAAATAGCGTTAACCGTCAGTCAACTCTTGAAGCAGTAAAATGGATCAATACCGGCCGTAAGATGACCTTATTATGGGCCAGCTGGAGGGCCGTCGACCGTTTTTTCAGAAGGTATCTGCGCAAAAAGTCTTATAAAGACGGTATGTATGGTTTTATTATCGCTTTTTTTGACACGCTTTATCAGATCTTAAGTTACGCAAAGTTTCGCGAGATGCAAAATAAGAATAGGTAGCGACCAATAAAAAAAGGGGATCTTTCCCCTTTTTAACACCTATAGTATGAAGGGGGAATGTCCCCTTTTAAATATTATGAGAATTGTATTCCTTGATAGAGACGGAGTAATTAACCGCTACCCCGGCGATAGGTTGTATGTAACTTCTTTAGGAAAATTCAGGTTTTTGCCGCGGGTAAAAAGAGCTATTACCTTGATGAGTAAAAATGGGTATAAAATATTTATAGCCTCCAATCAGGCCGGAGTAGGCAAGGGTACTTACGCGCAAAAGACATTAGATGCAATAACTGCGCGAATGCTTAATGATATTAGGATAGCAGGCGGCAGGATTGATAAAGTTTATTATTGCACGCACCGCAAAGAGGCCAATTGCCTCTGCCGTAAGCCAAAACCGGGCTTGCTTAAGAAGGCAGCCCGTGAATTTAAATTTAACTTAAAAAGCGCATATTTCATAGGTGATACTATCCGTGATGTGCTTACTGCCCGGGCAGCAGGATGCAAGTCCATTCTTGTATTGACCGGTAAAGAAAAACTGGCGAATCAAAGTAACTGGGGAGCTAAGCCCGATTTTGTATTTAAGGACCTCCTTGCGGCAGCTAAATTCTTAAATTCGATAAAATCATGAAAGTATTAATTACTTATGCTTCAGCCGGTGCCGGCCATCGCAGGGCGGCCGAAGCCGTATATGATTATCTAAAAAACAACCGCGAGGATCTAGAGCTTGAGTTAGCCGATGTGCTTACTTATGCTGATCCATTCCTTCGTTTTTGCTATAACCGCGGGTACCCTTTTTTAGTCCATTATACTGCCTGGCTCTGGGGTTTTTTCTTTTGGATGACTGAATTTTACCTGACTCGCTGGATTAGCCGAAAATTGGCAAACTGGACAAATTGCCTCGGTTGCCATAAATTCAGGGGCCTGTTACTTAAGGGCAATTTTGATTTTATTATTTCTACGCATTTTCTTAATTCAGAGCTGGCCGCAGATTTAAAATTAAAAAATAAGATTAAATCAAAACTAATTACGATAATTACGGATTTCGGAGTGCATCCTTTTTGGGTGTCTGGCGGCACAGACCTATATATCGCTGCTTCCGGCTTGACCAAGGCCAGGTTAATCAAAGCCGGGGTAAGTGAGCAAAAAATTAGAGTTTTTGGCATTCCTGTTAATTCCGGTTTTATCAAAAGCTATGATAGGGCAAAGTTAGCGGCTAAATTCGGAATAGAGGCGGATAAATTCACGGTTTTGATTATGACGGGATCATTTGGCTCCGGGCCGCTTGACCGTATAGCTGAAAGCATCTTGGGTGATTTGCAGGTATTGGTAGTCTGCGCAAAGAATCAAAAACTTTTTACGCGTTTGAATTATAAAAACTTAAAGAATGTAAAAGTTTTCGGGTTTGTGGACAACGCAGAAGAACTTATGGCGGTTTCCGATATCATGATTACTAAACCCGGAGGTTCAAGTATTGCCGAGCTGCTTAATATGGGTTTATTGCCAATTTTTATATCGGCGATCCCAGGACAGGAGCATGAAAATATTAAGGTTTTGGCTGCTTATGGCTTGGGTTTTGCACCTGTAAATATAAGCCAGATTAAGAGGTTGGTTTTAGACTTAAAGAGCGATGCGTCAAAACTAGAGAATTTAAAAAGAAACATTGCTCTTGTTGCCAAGCCTCATGCCTCTCAGGAGATTTCTCGTGTTATATGCTAAAGTTGTATTAGGGCTGCCTGTTGACGGGTCTTTTGATTATCAAGTTGCGCAGGAATTGGAAAATAAGGTTTCTGTTGGGGCTAGGGTCTGGGTCAATTTCCGCAATAAAAAAGAGGTCGCTTATGTAGTCGGATTGGGGAATAAAACTTCGATTAAGAAAATAAAAAATATACTTGCACTAATTGATGAAGTGCCTGTATTGAGCGAACAGATGCTTTTGTTGACCAAGCGGTTAGCAGAATATTATTGTTGTTCCTGGGGGGAGGCAATTGAAACTGCGCTTCCTGAAGAATTAAGAAAAGGAAAAAAATGGGGTCAGATTTATTTTTCTGGGCCTAAAGCTGGAAAAATAAATCTGACCCCATTTTTTGTTCAAGGGCAGGAGCGTTTTGGGGTTTATTTAAGAGAAATTAAAGAGGCGCTTAGTTTTAAGCGTTCGGCGGTTCTTTTATTCAGCGATATACCGGAGGCAACAAGAGCAAAAGAGCTGATTGAGGACAATTTAGGCATTCAAGTTTTTATTGCGTTTCGTAAACAGCAAAAAGAGCAGGCAGTTTGGGAAGAAATTAGGCAGAAGCAATTTTGTTTAGTAGTAGGGACACGTTCAAATATTTTTTCTCCGGTCAATAATTTAGGCTTGATTATCATAGACCAGGAGAATGACCAGGTTTATAAGCAGGAACAGGTGCCCCATTATCACGCAAGGCAAGTTGCCCTGATGCGCGCAGAAATTGAAGGGGCAAAATTAATTTTCGCAGGCAGCAGCCTATCATTAGAGTGTTTTTATCTCGCTCAAAAGAATAAAGTTGAATATGAATTCATACCGCCTAAGCTGGCATATCCTGAGGTGAAAGTTATCGATTTGCGCCGCCTTGCTTACGCTGACAGGAAAAGTAAATCGATTTTTTCAAAATTTCTGGCTGATGCAATCTATACGGCTTTGAATGAAAAAGGCAAGGTGCTTTTGTTTATTAACCGTAAAGGTTTTGCAACCAGCGCCTCTTGCCATAATTGCGGTTTGGCTCTTAAATGCCCGCGCTGCAATATAAATTTGGTTTTTCATTTTGATGAAAACAAGCTAAAGTGCCACCATTGTAATTTTAAGATGGAGATGCCCGGAATTTGTCCCAGCTGTAAGGCAGGATATATAAAATATTCCGGCTTAGGCACGGAAAAAGTAGAAAGCGAGTTGGCAAGGATTTTTCCGCAGGCGCGCATTCAAATCATAGATGATATTAAGTGCGGTTTAAGTAATGCAGATATTTTTGTGTCCACTAGCGCAGTTATGAAACATCAAAATTTGAACTTTGATTTGATCGGTGTGCTGGCAATAGATAATTCGCTTAATCGCCTAGATTTCAGGTCTTCAGAAAAAACATTTGCCTTGCTTATGAACCTGACAAATTTTACTTCCAAGAAAATAATCATCCAGAGCGCAAATTCTAACCACTACTGTTTTCGCGCGCTGATTAAAAATGAGCCCAAGCTTTTTTTCAGAGAAGAACTAGCCGAACGTAAGCAGCTTAATTTTCCTCCCTTCAAGCATTTGATACTGCTTAAAATCCGGGGGCCGAGCTTGGATAAAGTTAAAAAGTCTTCGCAGGATTTATTTGAAAGGTTAAGTAAGATTAAAACCTCAAGTATTAAGCTGCTTTCGTTAAATTGCGGACAACCGGCCAAGTTACGCGGGAATTTTTATTACCAGATATTAATGCGCTCCTCCAGCCCCGAAAAGGCGAGCAGTTTCTTGAAATTACACTTAAAAGAATACCATTTTTCAGGTATAATAACGACAGTAGATGTAGATCCGGTTTAAATAGTCGATAGTCAATGGATTATGGTCGATAAAAAATACGGATTAGCCTTTTAGTTCTTAGGTCTTGGGTCGTAGGTCGTAGAGAAGCGTATATTGATAGCAATCGGGTTTTCCAAGACCTAAGAGCCAAGAGCTACGAGCCAAGAGCCAAAACCAAGGTTTTATTAACTATAGACAATCGTCCATCGACTAATAAGGAAAACATGAGAATAATATTCTTCGGAAGCTCGCATTTTGCCGTTCCCTGCCTGGAGGCTTTAATTAAGGCCAAGCATAAGGTAGTATGTGTTGTTACCCAGCCAGATAAGAAGAAGGGCAGGCATTTGCATATTGCTTCAACCGATGTCAAGAGTACGGCGCAGGCGGCACAACTAAAAATATTTCAACCTGAAAATATTAAATCCAAAGAAAGCATAAAATTCCTGAAGTGCCTGGATGCGGATATCTTTGTGATTGTTGCCTACGGGCAAATATTGTCTCAGGAGGTCTTGGATATCCCAAAGATCATGCCAATTAATGTGCATGCCTCGCTTCTGCCGCGCTACAGGGGAGCAGCTCCGATTAATTGGGCTTTAATTAACGGAGATAAGAAAAGCGGGATAACGATCATCTATGTTACCCTTAAGACGGATGCCGGCCCGGTTTTTCTGCAGAAAGAAATCGAAATCGCCGATAACGACACTTCTGTAAGCTTAGAAAATAAATTGCGTTTACTCGGGGCTCAACTTTTAATACAGTCGCTTGTCAGTATTAATAACAGGGATTATCGTTTAGTCGACCAAGATGAAGAAAAAGTTGTGCTTGCCCCAAAACTAAAGAAAGAAGTTGGGTTAATTGATTGGAATGCTTCTGCCGTTGATATCTATAATCAGATAAGAGGGGTACTTCCCTGGCCCGGGGCATTTACCACTTATAACAAAAAACTCTTAAAGGTGTTTCAGGCGGAGGTCGTAAAGATTTTTCCGAATCACAAGCCAGAGGCAGGTGAAGTGGTTAGGGCCGATAAGGGCGGTATTATTGTTTCTTGCGGCCGTGGATTCTTAAAAATTAATGAATTGCAGCTGGAGGCCGGAAAACGTATGCCTTCTAAAGATTTCGTTATCGGCCATAAACTTTGTTTGGGCCAGATTTTAGGAAAAAATAGTTGCACGATTTAGCCCTTCTGTTATAATAATTTTCTATGCCAGAATTAAGGAAAGATCCAGTTATAGGTAGGTGGGTAATTATAGCCACCGAACGCGCCCGCCGGCCTGATCAGTTTGTCGGAAAACTTAAAGATCAGGAAGATGCGGTAGCTTGCCCATTTTGCGAAGGAAGGGAAGCAGACACGCCTCCTGAAATTTATGCGATACGGCCGAATAATTCTCTGCCGAATGGCCCGGGTTGGGATTTACGTGTTGTTCCCAGCATTTCGCCTTTTTTAAGGGTGGAAGGGGATCTTGACCGCCGCGGAAACGGTATTTATGATGTAATGAGCGGTTTGGGCGCTCACGAGGTAATAGTCGAGACCAGCCAGCATATCGCCAATATGGCGGATTTAAGCGAAGAACAAATTACCAAAGTCCTTAATTGTTATTCCGATAGAATAGTTGATTTGGAAAGAGATACGCGGCTTAAATATGTTTTGGTATTTAAAAATTACGGCCAGGGTTCAGGTAGTACAGGTATTAAACACGCACGTTCGCAATTAATTGCTACCCCGGTTAACCCTAAGCGCGTAAAAGAAGAATTAGCCGGGGCCCGGCTTTATTATGAATATCATGAGCGCTGCGTGTTCTGTGATTTGATTCAGCAGGAATTGGCGCAAAAAGAGCGGGTAATTCTGGATTTTGATGGTTTTGTTGCGGTTAGCCCTTTTGCCGCGCGTTTTCCTTTTGAGACCTGGATTCTGCCGAAACAACATTGCTGCGATTATACCTGCATGGATGCGGAATCCAGAAGAAACCTTGCCCGCGTACTTAAAGCAGTGCTTTTAAAATTAAAAATAGGGTTAAATGATCCGGATTACAACTATGTGATTCATACAGCTCCTTTTCGCAGGCAAAAAGTAGGCTATTGGAAAACTATTGACCATGATTATCATTGGCATATTGAGATTATGCCGCGTTTGACTAAAGTGGCGGGATTTGAATGGGGGACCGGGTTTTATATCTGCCCGCTTCCTCCGGAGGATACTGCCAAGTTCCTAAGAGAGGTTAAAATTTAAATGGGTGAATTGCGAAGGGATCCGGTTGTCGGCCGGTGGGTAATTGTTGATACTGAACACCCCAGGAAACCGGCAGATTTTGAATATGAACAGTATATCCCGCAGGGAGGGTTATGCCCGTTTTGTTATGGCAATGAGTTTATGACTCCTCCTGAGATCAGTTGTTTTCGCGACCCCGGTACCGGTAAAAATACTCCGGGATGGCAGGTACGCGTGGTTGCCAACAAATTTCCCGCTTTGCAGATTGAGGGGGATCTTGACCGGCGCGGAAACGGTATTTATGATATGTCTAATGGCGTAGGGGCGCATGAGGTTTTAATTGAAAGCCCGTATCATAATAAGGATATTCCCGAGCTCTTACCGCAGGAAATCGAAGGGTATATAAAGATGTGTTGCCTGCGCTCCGGGGATTTAAAAAGAGACGACCGTTTTAAATATATAATGATATTTCGTAATTATGGCTCGGCTGCCGGTGCTTCTTTGGAGCATCCTCATACTCAGCTGGTTGCTTTGCCAATGGTCCCGAAGAACGCTTTAGAGCAGATTCATGGGGCGCGAGATTATTACAATTATCGCGAGCGCTGTATATTTTGCGATATGATCCGCCAGGAGATACAGGATAAAGAAAGGATAATCTTAGAGAATACATATTTTCTTTCCTTTTGCCCTTTTGTTTCGCGGTTTCCTTTTGAGATCAGGATTATGCCTAAGCAGCATAGCGGATATTTTTGCCACATGTCAGAAGCGGAAATTCAGGCGCTTGCGCAAATTCTAAAAGATACGCTGACAAAATTAAAAAAAGTATTTGATAATTTATCATATAATTATATAATTCATTCTGCACCCGTTAACGGGGAGGCGGATATCGAGTATTATCATTGGCATATTGAGATTATGCCGAAGCTGACACAAGTTGCAGGTTTTGAGTGGGGGACCGGTTTTTACCTTGATCCAACCTCTCCTGAATTAGCCGCGCAATATCTAAAATCCGTATAAAGAGCAATAAACCTATTAACCTAAGGAGGAATCAAATGGCAGTTAAAGTCGGAATTAATGGTTTTGGAAGGATCGGCCGTTTAGTGGCGAGGGCAATTTTAGAAAAAAATAGCAAAAATATAGAGTTGGTGGCAATCAATGATTTAACCGATGCCAAAAGCAATGCCTATCTTTTTAAATATGATTCTGTACACGGAAGGTTTAATGGAGAAGTGAAAGCTGCCGCCGATGATGTCATCTCGGTCAATGGGAAACCAATTCAAGTTTTAAGCAAAAGAGACCCGGCTGAGCTTCCCTGGAAAGATTTAGGCGTTGAAATTGTCGTAGAATCCACAGGCCTATTTACGATTAAGAAAGACGGAGTAAATAAAAAAGGCAAAGAGGTAAAAGGCGCCGAAAACCATATAACTCGCGGCGGGGCAAAGAAAGTTATAATATCGGCTCCTGCCGAAGGAGAAGATATCACAATCGTTATGGGGGTCAATGAATCAAAGTATGACCCTAAGAGCCACCATGTGATCTCTAACGCCTCCTGTACTACTAATTGTTTAGCTCCCGTTGCAAAAATAATGAATGATAATTGGGGCATCGTTAAAGGTTTAATGACGACGATACATTCTTATACTAATGATCAAAAAGTGCAGGATATGGCGCATTCTGATTTACGCAGGGCGCGTGCTGCCGCAGTTTCTATGATCCCGACCTCTACCGGCGCAGCTAAAGCCATATCATTGGTTATCCCGGAGTTAAAAGGTAAATTAGACGGTTTTGCGATCCGCGTGCCTACGCCGAATGTTTCAGTTGTGGACTTAACCGCGACGCTAGCCAAGAAGGCTACGGTTGAGGAATTAAATGCCGCATTTAAGGCAGCAGCGGAAGGCCCAATGAAAGGGATACTCGGCTATACCGAAGATCCTGTAGTTTCAATCGATTTTAATCATTGTGTCTTAAGCTCGATAGTTGATGCTAAAATTACCAAGGTTATCCAGGATGATTTTGTGAAAGTTCTCTCTTGGTATGACAATGAATGGGGTTATTCTAACCGCGTGGTAGATCTTTGCGAGTATATTGTCAAGAAGGGATTATAAGCTAAGAAAAAAGGGGCTTCCCCTTTTAGGAGAAGAAATGGCGAAATTAACTTTAAAAGATCTTGATTTAAAAAATAAGACTGTGTTGGTGCGTGCGGATTTTAATGTTCCGCTTGATGCCAATCTTAATATTACCGATGATACGCGTATTAGGGCGACTTTGCCGACACTAAAATATATTTTGGATAATGGCGCAAAGAAAATTGTAATTATGAGCCATTTGGGACGTCCGGACGGTTTGCCGGTTGCAAAATACAGCCTGAATCCGGTGTCTCTGCGCCTGAAAGAACTCTTGGGCCAGAATGTGTTATTCCTTAGTGATTGCGCAGGCGTTAATATTAAACAGGATATTGATAAATCAACAGAGAAGGTGGTTTTGTTAGAAAACCTGCGTTACCATGCAGAGGAGGAGGCAAATGACGCAAACTTTGCCAAGCAGCTCGCTTCTTTGGGGGATATATTTGTTAATGATGCCTTTGGTACGGCGCATCGGGCTCATGCGTCAACTGAAGGGGTAACGCATTTTTTGAAATCTGCCGCGGGATTCCTTCTTGAAAAAGAAATCAAATATTTAGGCGATGCGGTAAAAAATCCCCAAAAGCCGTTTATGGTTATTTTAGGAGGAGCGAAAGTATCGGACAAGATCGGGGTAATCCAAAACCTTCTGCCTAAATGCGATGCGATCATTGTCGGCGGCGGCATGGCTTATACTTTTCTAAAGGCGCAAGGCAAACAGATCGGCAATTCAAAACTGGAGAAAGATAAATTAGATCTGGCTAAGGAGATCCTGAAGCAGGCTAAAGGATTAAATAAGGAGATCATTCTTCCCGTAGATAACGTGGTTGTGGATAACATTGCTCCTAATGCAAAAACCGAAATTGTCGGTGACAATATACCCGATGGAATGATTGCTGTTGATGTCGGCCCGAAGACGGTTGAACTGTTTAAAGATAAGTTAAAAAACGCCAAAACTATAGTATGGAATGGCCCATTAGGAATATTTGAAATGGATGCTTTTAGCAGGGGCACAGAAGAATTGGCCCAATTTATCTCTACTCTAAGGACCACTTCTATAATTGGCGGAGGGGATACGGCAGCAGCTATTGCCAAATTTAAATTAGAAGATAAGATGTCGCATATTTCAACCGGAGGAGGGGCAAGCTTGGAATTCCTGGAAGGGAAAATTTTACCTGGTATTGCCGCTCTTACAGAAAAATGAGAAAACCCATTATTGCCGGAAACTGGAAAATGTACAAGACCCTTAAAGACGGCCAGGAGTTAGCGGTTGCCTTAAGAAGAGAACTTTACAAAATCGAGAATGTGGATATTGTGGTTTGTCCTCCGTATACTTTACTGGTAACTTTGGCTGATGCTTTAGAGGCCAGTAATATTGCCGTAGGCGGACAGGACCTTTATTGGCAGGATGAAGGTGCTTTTACCGGGGAGGTTTCCCCGCTTATGCTTAAAGATGCCGGATGCCGGTACGTTATTATCGGGCATTCGGAGCGCAGGCAGTTTTTTGGCGAGACAAATGAAACTGTAAATAATAAAATTAAAGCTAGCCTGAAACACGGCTTAACTCCCATTATTTGTGTCGGCGAAAACAGGCAAGAGAGGGAGTCCAGCAATACCTTTAAAGTAATAGAGAGCCATATTAAAGGCGGTTTGGCTGATATTAGCGCAGAGGATATACTTAAAACAGTAATTGCTTATGAGCCGGTTTGGGCAATCGGCACGGGTCTAACTGCTACTCCCGAGCAGGCGCAGGAAGTTCATAAATTTACACGCGATTTATTAAAGAAAATGTATCAGGAAGAAATATCCAGCCAGATAAGAATACAGTATGGCGGGAGTGTTAAGCCGGAGAATATTACTGAATTAATGAGTAAGCCTGATGTAGATGGAGCTCTAGTTGGCGGAGCAAGCTTAAAGGCTGATACATTTACGCAAATAGTAGTTAAAGCAAGCGAGGTTATAAAATGATGACATTGTTAATTGTAGTCCATGTAATTGCCTGTGTAATTTTGATCATTTTAGTCCTAATCCAGCGCGGAAGAGGCGCGGGTCTTGTTGAAAGTTTTGCCGGAGTTGAGTCGATGTTTGGTACTAAAACCAGTGCTTTTTTAACACGCACAACTACAATCATGTCCGTCGTTTTCTTTATAACTTGCTTAGGCCTTGCGGTCATGTCAGTTAAACAGAGCAAATCTCTAATGCGCGACAGCCGCCTTAGTACGAAAAAGGCAGCCGCGGCTGCCAGCCAGCCAGAGCCCGCTCAAGCGATAAATCCGGAAACAGTAAAGGCCAATGTCCAAGAAGCGCCAGCAGCAGTTAATCCGCCAGCCGAAACAGTAAAGCCGGATGCAGCAAAAACCAAGTAAGAAATTATTTTGGATATTTGCCTTAAGCAGCGCGGTTTATTTTACGCAAGGCATAGAGAGCCTGCCCAGCCAAGGGTTATTCTATTATCTTAAAGAAACCCTCCATTTTTCTCCCGAAAAAATAATGATTATTGCCAGCCTTACCACTTTCTCGTGGCTGGTGAAGCCGTTGATCGGTTATGTTATAGATAGCCTGCTTACTAAGCGCTTATGGGTATTTATTTCTTTAGCGCTTGATATAGCCTTTGTTTTATTTCTCGGCTTCATGCAGATGCCGCTTATTATTCTGGTGGTTTTACTTATCTTAAACTCCAATAATTCGGCTTTTCGTGATGTGGCAGTTGACGGGATAATGTGCGTTGAAGGAAAAAAATATCAAATTACCGGTAAGATCCAGAGCATCCAATGGGCCTCTATTTTAATTGCAGGATTGTTTACCGGGCTCGGAGGGGCTTTTATCGCCGAGAAGTGGGATTACAAAGTAGCTTTTTTATCCCTTATTCCGGTTTATCTCCTTGTGGCACTGCCCGCATATTTCTATAAGGAGGAGAAAGAGGCTGCTTTGCCGTCCTCAACTTTATTAAAAGATTTAAAGCGTATTTTTAGCGATAAGAAAATATTAATAATAGGTTTATTTATATTCCTTTATAAATATTCCCCCTCTTTTGGCACGCCTTTATTTTTTATCCAACGCGACAGTTTTGGATGGAGTAAAATGTGGATCGGTACGCTCGGAACGGTTAGCACGGTTTTCGGGATAGCCGGATCGTTGCTTTATTATAAATTTAGCGAGAAAATCAATATAAAAAAATGGCTGTATGCCTCGGTGTTTATCGGAGCGATTACTACTTTAAGCTATCTGTATTATACCCCTTTTACGGCTATTGCTTATGATGTGGTATACAGCCTGTTAGGTATGTTTATATTCATAATGGTTATGGATTTTATGGCCCGCCATTCGATTAAAGGCCTAGAGGCAACCTCATTTGCGCTTTTATGCAGCGTAAATAATTTAGCCGGGCTGACAAGCAATTTGTCAGGGGCGTTCTTGCTTCCGCGAGTCGGCCTGCAGTGGTTGATAATCATCTCCGCATTAACTAGTTTTCTCTGTTTGTTTCTAATTAATAAGATTGAATAATTGGTTTAGCTTTTAGCTCACTGCTCTTGGCTCGTAGCTAGTAGGTATATTGCGATGGTTTCCTAAGAGCTAAGAGCTTTAAACAAATATTCAAAAATCTATTGCCATTTGGCGGACAATTTTATATAATATAATAACGATGGAAATGCTTAAACCTTATATACTTAGCTTTATTCCTCTTTTTGTCGCTGTTGATGCAGTCGGCAATATCCCTATATTTTTGTCTCTGGTTGAGCATTTGTCTAAAACTCAAAGGAATAAAATAGTTTTTGATGCTGTTGTCACTGCAACCGCGGTAGCCGTGGTTTTTATGTTTATGGGTACTTGGATTTTTTCCCTGCTCGGCATAACTATCCCTGATTTTCAGATAGCCGGAGGCGCGCTTTTATTCATTATTGCAGCGCGGCTTTTATTGCCGGGTGCGCAAAAAAGCGCTTTGACTAATTCTTATGATAAGGGTATGGGGGTGTTTCCTTTGGGCACGCCTTTAATTACCGGCCCGGCGGTTTTGGCCACTACGCTTATGATGATGAATAGTTTCGGGGCCCTAGCTACATTAATTGCGTTAATATTAAATATGTTTTTTGTCTGGTTTACTTTGGTTAGGGCAGATATTATTATTAAAGTGATCGGCCCAAGCGGTGTTCGGGCTTTTTCTAAGATAATGTATATCTTGCTGGCAGCAATTGCGGTAATGATGATCAGGCATGGTGTAACCGGGGCATTCTTACGATGATGCGTAAAGTTTTAACATTTATTATGGCAGGGGGAAAAGGCGAGCGTCTTTTTCCGTTAACCAAGGACCGCGCAAAACCTGCGGTTCCTTTTGGTGGAATTTACCGGATCGTCGATTTTACTTTAAGTAACTGTATTAATTCAGGCATGCGCAAGATTTACATCCTGACCCAGTATAAATCTGCTTCACTCCAGAGGCATATTCGCCTTGGTTGGAATTTTCTCCCTTCTGAATTAGGGCAATTTATCGAGCTGCTTCCGGCACAGCAGCGTATTGGCAATTCGTGGTATTTGGGAACCGCCGATGCAATTTATCAAAATTTATACACTTTAGAGATGGATAGGCCCGATGAGGTTTTGATTTTAGCCGGTGACCATATTTATAAAATGAATTATTACTCCATGATTGATGTCCATCGTGAGCAAAACGCAGATTTAACCGTCGGGTTGGTTGAGGTTGATAGATCTAAATCCAGGCACCTGGGGGTAGTGGAGGCGGATGCGGACGGCAGGGTAACACGTTTCTATGAGAAGCCGGCAAATCCTAAATCAATTCCCGGAAAACAGGATAAAGTTTACGGATCTATGGGGATTTATGTTTTTAATCAATCCGTGCTGATGCAGGAATTACTTGAGGATGCTAGAAATATTACCTCTTCCCATGATTTTGGCAAGGATATTATCCCGCAGATGATCAAAAAAGGGATGAAGATTGTGGCTTATAATTTTCGCAATAAAGATAAGGAAGATGAGTATTGGCGGGATATCGGAACCATTGACGCATATTATGAAGCGAATATGGAATTAATCCAGGTAAACCTTACATTCAATCTCTATGACCAGGAATGGCCGCTTAGGACTTTTCAGGAGCAATATCCTCCGGTAAAAACCGTCCACTCAGGAGATAAAGAAGAGGGAAGGGTAGGTTTAGTGCTTGATTCTATAGTTTCAGAAGGGTGTGTAGTTTCCGGTGGCCGCGTACAGCGTTCAATACTTTCGCCTAATGTCAGGATAAATAGTTTTTCCGAAGTGTATGATTCGATTTTAATGGAGAGTGTTAATGTCGGCAGGTACGCTAAGATTAAGCGGGCGATAATCGATAAAGACGTGAATATTCCGCAGGGAATAGTTATCGGTTTTAATCTGGAGGAAGACAAGAAGAGGTTTTTTGTTAGTGAGTCCGGTATTGTCGTAGTTGCCAAAGGTACAGAGATTAAATAGCTCGTAGCTCGTAGCTCGTAGCTAGTAGCTCGTAGCTAGTAGTTTGTAGAAAACCTTTGAATATAGAAACTCGGGGTTAATAGCCGATAAAGATTTTAATAATTAATGGTTTTATCGGCAATCGTCTATTGACTCCCGGCCGGGATGTTTTTAACCGAATAACAATGATTAGAAAAGCAAAAATTAAAGATATAAAACAGATTCAGGAGTTGATTGCTGTTTTTGCAAAACAGGATACTATGCTGCCGCGTTCATTAAATGAGCTTTATGAGAATATACGCGACTTCTGGGTATACGAAAATAAAGGTAAGCTGGAGGGTTGCGCTGCTTTACATATTTCATGGGATGATTTAGCCGAGGTTAAATCTTTGGCGGTTGCCAAGAATAAACAAGGTAAAGGAATCGGCCGCGATTTAGTTCTAGCCTGCCTTGCAGAGGCAGAGGTAATGGGCTCAAAAAAAATATTTGTACTTACCTACAAACCGGGATTCTTTAAGAAATTAGGATTTAAAAGAATTAAGCATGAAGCCCTTCCTCATAAAATCTGGGCGGAATGTATCAACTGCTGCAAATTCCCCAACTGCCGGGAGATTGCCCTACTGAAAGTATTGTAAAATAATCTTTTTATGCTATAATTCTTGAATTAATTAACGCCCGTTGTGGTTAGGCAGGGCTGCTAAAAGAAAGTTAGGGAGGATATTATGGATTATCTGTTGACCGAAGAACAAAAAATGATTAAAGATTTGGCCCATAAGATTGCCGAGGAAAAAATCCGTCCGGCTGCGGCTAAATATGATATTAGCGAGGAATATCCTTGGGATGTCTTAAAGGTCATGGCTGAGAGTGATATGTTCGGCCTGTTTATTCCCGAGGAATACGGCGGTTTCGCAAACAGCGTGATGAACCTATGTTTGGCAACCGAAGAGTTTTCCCGCGCCTGCGGAGGTATCGCGGTTTGCTACGCGGCCAGCGCTTTAGGGACATTCCCGATAGTTTTATTCGGTACCGATGAGCAAAAGAAAAAATATCTGCCTGCATTAGCTAGCGGCAAAAAAGTTGCGGCATTTGCCATTACTGAGCCTGAAGCCGGAAGCGATGCCTCCGGGATTAAGACCGTGGCGAAAAAAGCAGGGGATCATTATATTTTAAACGGCCTAAAACATTTTATTACAAACGGCGGGGATGCCGAAACTTATGTTGTAATTGCTATGACCGATAAAACAAAAGGTGCCCGCGGAGCAACTGCTTTTATCGTAGAAAAAGGAACCCCCGGTTTTACCTTTGGTAAAAAAGAGGATAAATTCGGGATTCGTGCTTCAAGCACGCGTGAATTAATTTTTACGGATTGTAAAATTCCTGCCGAGAATTTACTTGCTAAAGAAGGTATGGGGTTTATTGTAACCATGAGGACATTTGATATGTCGCGTCCGGGAGTTGCCGCCCAGGCGTTAGGGATTGCACAAGGGGCCCTGGAGCTTGCGGTAAAATATGTCCGCCAAAGGGTGCAGTTTGGTAAACCGATTTCCAGCTTTCAGGGCATTCAATGGATGCTGGCGGATATGGCAACTGAAATTGAAGCTGCGCGCGGTTTAGTTTATTCAACCGCCAGAATGGTAGATGCCGGAGTTAAAGATGTATCTAAGGAATCGGCAATGGCTAAGATGTATGCTTCGGATGTTGCAATGAAGGTTACTGTAGATGCATTGCAGCTATTCGGAGGATACGGGTATATGAAAGATTATCCGATTGAAAAATATGTGCGTGACGCCAAGATCACCCAGATCTATGAAGGCACAAATCAGGTGCAGCGTGGGATTATTGCTTTAAAATTAATTAAGGAAATGGCAAAATAGACTATAAAATGGTCGATGGACTATGGACGATGGACGATAAGAAATTCAAAGGAGATTTTTATCGATGTTGAATCAATTAACCCACGGTTTTCTAAGACCTAAGACCCAAGAGCTAAGACCTAAAACGCTGGTTTGGATTTTTTATCGGCTATAGTCTATCGTCCATCGACTAATCTATTAAAGCTAATATTATGAATATAATTGTCTGCATAAAACAGGTCCCTGAAACTACTGAAGTAAGGATTAATCCGGAAACTAACACCCTTATACGCGAAGGGGTTAAATCAATCATTAACCCCTTTGATATGTATGCTATTGAAGAAGCGGTCCGTTTAAAAGAAAGATTTGGCGGAAAAGTCAGCGTAGTTACCATGGGGCCTCCTCAGGCAGACGGCGCTTTACGTGAGGCAATTTCAATGGGGGCTGATGAAGGGTACCTGGTTTGCGACCGCGCTTTTGCCGGGAGCGATACCTGGGCAACCAGCTATACTTTAGCCGGGGCAATTAAAAAAATCGGTGCGTTTGACCTGGTTATCTGCGGTAAACAGGCTTCAGACGGGGATACTGCTCAAGTCGGCCCGGGAATTTCAACGCATTTAGATATCCCCCAGGTAACTTATGTAAAAAAAGTAGAAGAGGCCACCGATAAATATATGCGCGTAGAAAGAATGCTCGAGGAGGGTTATGAAATTATCGAAACGCCGCTTCCTACGCTTCTTACCGTAGTTAAGGAAATTAATGAGCCGAGGATTCCTTCTCTGAAAGGATTGATGCGCGCAAAATCAGCCAAGATCACAACATTTACCCAAAAAGAACTGAATTTAGACCCGCAGCAAATTGGTTTGTGCGGTTCACCTACCCAGGTGGTAAAAATATTTACTCCTGCCCCGAGATGCGGCGGACAGATGCTCACAGGAGAGATTCCTGATATTGCCAAGAAGTTGGCCGATTTAATTAAAGACGAGGTTGTGTAACTTATGCCCATTTCAATTATAATAGAAAAATGTACCGGTTGCACCCTTTGCGTAAAGGCCTGTCCGTTTGACGCCATACGTATTATGGACAAAAAGGCTTTGATTGATTTAAATAAATGTACTCTTTGCGGCGCATGCAAGGATGTATGTAAATTTAAGGCGGTTTTACTGGAGAATGCTCCTCTTAAATGCGACCTGCCAGATATTAAAGATTATAAGGGGATATGGGTTTTTATCGAACAGAAGAATGGCCGAGTGCAGTCGGTTTCATATGAATTATTAGGCAAAGCGCAAGAACTTGCCAAGAAATTAAATTGCCAGGTAAGCGGTATTTTAATCGGGAATAAATTAGAAGATCAGCTGGATGAACTGGTTTTTTGTGGTGCGGATAATATTTATTTGGTTGAGGCTCCTCCTCTAGCGAATTTTCAAGACGAGCCGTATACTAACGTTTTAGTTGAGCTTGTTAAGAAATATAAACCGGAGATTCTTCTCTGTGGAGCTACAAATATAGGCAGAAGCCTGATTTCGCGTGTTGCGATAAATATCAAAGCAGGCCTGACCGCAGATTGCACGGGGTTGGATATAGATTGCGATAAAAAGATTTTATTGCAGACTCGCCCTGCTTTCGGCGGCAATATTATGGCTACAATTATCTCTCCGAATTACCGGCCGCAAATGGCAACCGTAAGGCATAAAGTTTTTGCCCCCATGGCTCCTGATAAAAAACGCAAAGGAAAAATTATTAAAGAAAGTTTTGATCCTTCACTTTATACCTCACGCACAAAATTGCTCGATATTATTGAAGAGATTGAGTCGACGGTAAACTTATCCGAAGCGGATATTATAGTCAGCGGCGGACGCGGGATGGGAGGGCCGGAGAATTTTAAGATATTAGAAGAGCTTGCCTGCGTTTTGGCTGCAGCGGTTGGTTCGTCGCGCGCGGCAGTGGATGCTGGTTGGATGCCTTATTCGCATCAGGTCGGGCAAACTGGGCGCACTGTGGCTCCTAAAATTTATTTTGCCTGCGGAATAAGCGGCCAGATTCAGCATCTTGTCGGGATGCAGTCTTCAAAGATTATCGTTGCCATAAACAAGGATCCTGAGGCTCCGATCTTTAAAGTGGCAACTTACGGAATTGTAGGAGATCTTTTTCAGATAGTCCCGGAGTTGACCAAAACTTTTAAAGAAGTCTTACGCAGATAAAAGGCTATGCTTAAAGTCAGGGAAAACCAGGCCTTCACTTTGGTTGAAGTTATGATAGTAGTAGGGGTCATAGCTTTGCTTGCCGCAGTTGCCATACCTAATTTAATTTCTATGAAAAGAACAGCTAATGAAGCTGCTGCTAAAGCCAACATACGCAGCATTGCTTCAGCGGCTGAAACTGCTTCGGTTTCTTTGGGGCATTATCCGACTACGGTAGCAGAGCTCCAAGGTTTTATAAGCTCTGCTACTGATTATTGTGCTGACCTTTCCGGGGGGCAATCCGCAATTCAGGGATATAATTATAGTTGTGTTATGGATATAACCGGCTATACTCTGGCTGCCTCTCCGGTAACTCCCGGAACAACCGGCAACATTACGTATACTGCTACTACTGGCGGGATTTTGACTCCATTATAAAATAGTCGATGGATCATAGTAGATAGTCGATAAAAATTTCTATAACTGGCTGGGGCGCCTCTAATTAAAAGTGGCGTCCTTTTTTTGCATCTATTTGCATCTATTTACACCAAATTTATCCTAATTTCATACATATGTTAAAGAATGTAAATATTTTCCTTGACAAAAACTTGCCTTTTACTTATAATGCCAATCATGATTAATAGTAATTTGATGACCATTGAAGATCTGGCAGATTATTTGAAAGTTACTCGCCGGACTATTTACGATTGGTTAAAACATAATAAGATTCCTGCGCTAAAGCTTGTCGGGCAGTGGCGCTTTAAGAAAGAGAAAATTGACGATTGGCTTGAAGGCCAATCACAACAACATTAGAGCCTGTTAATTTACAGGCTACAGAGACAGGAGAGATTATGTATTTTAAAAGATTAGAGCTGGTCGGTTTTAAGTCGTTCTGCGATAAAACAATACTTAATTTCGAACCGGGCGTTACAGCTGTAGTCGGCCCAAATGGCTGCGGAAAATCCAATATATTTGATTCTATCCGCTGGGTGCTTGGAGAGCAGTCCGCGAAATCCCTGCGTGGCTCTGAAATGCTTGATGTTATTTTTAATGGCACGGATAACAAGGAGCCATTAAGCATGGCAGAGGTAAGCCTTACCTTTGACAATACCAGCCGTTTCTTTAATGTGGATACGCCGGAAGTTTTAATTACCCGCAGGCTCTTTAGGAGCGGTGAAAGCGAGTACATGCTTAATAAAGCCGTAGTCCGGCTTAAGGATATTTTGGACCTATTGTTAGGTACGGGAATAGGAGCTGAAAGCTATTCTATTATTGCACAGGGTAAAATCGATTTAGTATTAAGCAGCCGGCCTGAAGACCGCAGGGTTGTTTTTGATGAGGCAAGCGGGATAAGTAAATATAAGGCCCAGAAGAGAGAAACCTCAAGAAGGCTTGAGGAAACAGAGCAGAACCTCCTGCGCGTTAATGATATTGTTACCGAGGTAAAACGCCAGATCGGTTCGCTTGAGCGTCAAGCGCAACGCGCCCGGCGCTATAAAGAAATCTTTGAAGAATTGAAACTGAAAGAAACAGATTTGGCCGCTATTGATAAAAAGAACCTGCTTGAAGAAAAAAGCGAAGTAAAGCGGCAGCTGGAGGGTTTAGGAAAAGACGAAACGGCTTTAGTTGAGCTTATCAGGCAGCAGGAAGAAAAAATTGCCAATCGCCAGACGGAATTAAAAGCCCTGGAAGAGTCCATGATGGCAGAGCGCAGCCAGATACTTGAATTAGAAAATAGCCTTATACGCAACAACGAACACATTGATTTTAACCAGAAGCGTATCGCCGAATTAATCCAGAATAATCAAGTTTTAGAGGGCCAGATTGGCCAGGTAAGGGTTAAGCTTGCGCAACAGGAAGATAAATTAAAGCAGGTACGCGATGAATATGCAAACTTAAAGCAAAATATTGACAGTAAACAGGTTGTCCTGGCGCAAAAAGAAGGCGAGATCAATAAGCTCGGCATTTGTATAAAGAATTCTCTTGAGGTTATTGCAGAAAGCAAAAGGATGATTTTAGATTTAGAAACACAGGTATCTAAAACTAATAATGAAATCGGAGAATATAATTCAAGGCTTCAGGTTTTTCTTGCGCGCAAGAAAAGGCTCGAGATAGAAAAGGCAAAGGTTTATGAGGAGAAAGCAATTACGGAAGACGCTTTAGGGAAAATTACGCAGGAGTTGGAAGGGGTCCGGGAACTGGTTAATGAATTCAGGCAGAAAATCGCGAATGTAAAGTTAAGCCTTGAAAAGGAAGGCCTGAATTTAGATACGATTAATAAAGAGATTGTTGATCTCGGTAATGAGAAGCTAACTTTAGTCTCGCATAAGGAATTTCTTGAAACATTAAAGAACAAATATGACGATATCGGCGAGTCGCTGGATGCGGTGATTTATCTGGATAAAACGCCAAAGGATAGTTTAACGGGGTTGGTAGTAAAAATCCAGAATCAAGAGCCATCAGGCGAAGGAGCCTTGAAGATAACTGGTGAGGCTAAACCCATTGAATTAAATACCCAAAAGATTGATGAGAAGATTCTAAAGCTGGAAGAAAACCTCGGTGAATTGAGAAATAAACTGGTATTGCGCCAGGTGGCAATTGCGGAATTAAATAAAATGTCCGTTGAATTAGGCGGCCAGCTTCGCAGCCATGAGATTACTTTAGCGAACAAAGAATCAAGCTATTCCTCGATAAGTGAGCAGTTTAATAAAATTAAAGAGGAAGAGGATGTTATTGTAATGGAGCTTTCCGATGTGGAGCGTGAGATTGCTACGATTGGCCAAAATTTATCCACTGCCCAGATGCAGCTTTCCAGCCTTAAGAGCCAAGAGAGGCAAAGGCAGGATTTAATTGGCCAAGAAGAGGACGCTATTTCAAAAAACAGCAAGGCCCGCGAAGAGGTCTTAGTTTTAATTACCCAGACTAAAACCGAGATTGAAGCTTTACACAGGCGTTTTAGTTCAGACGAGCAAACCCTTAAGATCTTAGAGCAAAGTTACGCGCATGATAAGGATGGTTTAGAAAACATTATTAGGCAAATCAATGAGTCGGAAGTGCGCAGGGACAAGCTGGGAGCTGAAATTGTCGAGGCGGAAAAGACAATAAAGGGGGCAGAGTCTCAGATTACCTTAAAGAAAGGAATTCTTGCCCAGGTCCAGCTTAAATATGACGAAGTTTCAGGCGGCACAATCGGGGTAGTTAAGAATATTGAAGCTGACCGCAAAAAGCTGGATGCGGTGAAGAAACGGCTTTATGATCTGGCCATGCTCGATAAGGACTTGGATTATCGTTATACGGCAATCAGAGAAAGAATCTCTTCTGCCTATAAAATTGATTTAGATCTTCTGCATGATCCTGATAAAGAGATAGACTATCAGGCAGCCTCCGGTGAAGTAGCCGAGTATAAGAGAAAGCTGGATTCTTACGGAACGGTTAATTTAGTCGCTATTGAGGAGTATGATGAATTAAAGAAACGCTATGATTTCCTCTTGCAGCAGCAAAATGACCTTTTGAGCGCCAAAGATTCATTGCATCAGGCAATTTTAAAAATTAACCGTACGACAAAGCAGATGTTTATGGAAACATTCGAAAAAGTAAAAGTAGAGTTTAAGAATTATTTCCGGCTGCTTTTTAATGGGGGTGATGCCCAGCTTTTCTTGCTTGATGAAAATGACCCGCTGGAGTCGGGTATTGAGATTATCTGCCGGCCTCCGGGGAAGAAGCTGCAGAATGTGCTCTTATTGAGCGGAGGCGAGAAAACCATGTCGGCAATCGCGTTGATTTTTGCTATTTTTAAAGTTAAACCTTCGCCGTTTTGCATCCTGGATGAGATTGATGCTGCTCTTGATGAGGCTAATGTAGACAGGTTCGCAAGGGTGCTGCAGGAATTTGCCAAAAATTCACAGTTTATCGTTATTACCCATAATAAAAAGACCATTGTTAATGCGAATATCATGTACGGCATTACCATGGAGCAGTCAGGGGTTTCTAAGATTGTTTCGGTAAAATTATCGCAAGATAAGGAAACGCAAAAACAGGAAATTCCGGTTGCAGCTTAAGTCAGCAGCAGGTATTATTCTTTCCTTTATTTTTGGCTTGATAAAGAGATTTGTCCGAAGAGGTAACCAGGTCCGCGGCAAGTTGTCCATCCTCAGGGAAAGTAGCCATCCCCAAGCTTACCGTCAGTGTTTTATTCGGGAAAATATTTTCATTCAAGAAAGGGTATTTTTGAATATCTATTCTTATGCGCTCAGCGATTAAGAATGCTTCTTTTTTATCGGTATTAGGCAGGATGACCGTAAATTCTTCTCCGCCATAACGGCAGACAAAATCCATCTTGCGCGATTGGTTGCGTAAGAGCGTAGCCAAATCTTTCAGTATTTTGTCCCCGGCTTGATGCCCGAGAGTATCATTATAAATTTTAAAATCATCGATATCTAACATTATTAAAGTAAGCGGTTTTTTGCCGGCTTTAGCTTTTTCTAATTCTGCCTGCAGGAGTGATTGAAAATATCCGTGGTTCCACAGGCAGGTCAGGTAGTCCGAATGTGTGCGCTCCTCAGTTAATTCAAAAAGACGGGAATTTTCAATTGCAAGGCCTGCCTGGTTAGCAAGCATAGTGAGCATGCGGATGCTGTCTTTAGTGATCGGGTCATTGGTAATGAAGTTATCGGCTACTACAATTCCGTTTACCTTGTCCTTTGCCTTTAGCGGTATAAGAACGATTTCGTTGCTTTTTAACATTTGTATTACCGGAGAATGACGGTATTTTTGGATAGCCGGCACAGTCAAATGCAGAGGCATGCCTTCTAATACTGCTAAAGAAAGCGGATTTTCTTCTTTGTCAAGCATGGGAACCTTTAAATTCCTGACCTGGCGGTTAAAGCCGGATTCTAATATAAAATCGGAGTTTTTGAAAACATTAATCAGGTCTTCAAGTCCCATTTTTTCTTCTTCAATCTTAGTCCAGGCCACGTTAGCTTCTTCGCCATTTTCAGGGCCTATGCCCATTTTGCCTTCGATTATTTTTTCCTTGTCGTTTACCAGAAA
Organism: Candidatus Omnitrophota bacterium; assembly: GCA_028712175.1. Classification (GTDB taxonomy): domain Bacteria; phylum Omnitrophota; class Gorgyraeia; order Gygaellales; family Profunditerraquicolaceae; genus UBA6249. The sequence continues at coordinate 25,953 of JAQTQQ010000003.1, forward strand.
AAGCATGGCACGGTTAAACCCCAGCCCTGTATGCGCAGTTACGCCGGTGAGGATGATATAAAGTATTTCATCCAGTTTTAAAGTTGTGCGCATGGCGTTAGAGATCTCAAGGAGTATTCTTAATTCTATTTTTGCGCGTTCAAGCTCGGTTTTTAGCTTATTTAATTCTTCCATAATGGTTAAATCTATCACATTTTACCGATAATGTCAAGAAAGGGCAGAGTTTAAAATTTCTTGACTAATAAGTGGTTTAAGCTATTATGGGATAAGCAATCATAAATAATACTATTTTTATGGAGGCAATTATGAATAAATTGCTAAGAAGTTTGGGATTGATTAGTTTTTTTCTCTTTTTTTCTTTGGTTCTTGCTTTTGCCGAAGAGATAACCATTACTACTTACTATCCTTCGCCATACGGCAGCTACCGGGAATTAAGGTCAACCAGAGTCGCTATCGGGGATAACTATATTGACGGTGCTGCCTATACCTGGGAGGCAACAAACGGTGACGGAGGAGAGGTTGATTATCTGGCGGATCTTGTGGTTGAAGGCAACGTGGGTATTGGTACGGCTAACCCTGTGGCAAAACTCGATATCTTTGATAATAGCGCTACTGGTTTTGGGGAAAAACTGGCGCTGCGCAGATCCGGGGCCGGCCAGGTGGGTTTGAGTTTCCAGCAAAACGGAGTCACAGCTTTTGGTATTGTTGCCAGATCCGGCGCAGGCAGCGGCTTAGCTTTTGTCGATAACTTCTATGAAGCCAGTGCCGGAAATGAGCGCATGAGGATTCTTAGCAATGGTAATGTCGGTATCGGGACTTCTGCTCCGGCTCAAAGATTGGAAGTTACCGGTGATGGGATAATTAGCAATCGTTTACGTATAGGTGTTCTGCCTTTTAATGATGATGCAGTTTTTAGCGGTAGTTCTTCTACGGGGTTGCGCGTAGTAGATAGATTGCTTTATGTAGGGCCTCAAACAGCCAATCTTCCTCAAGGAAATGGTAATCCTAACTATGCATGGATTGCTGCTGGAAATGCTGCGGGCTGTAATTGGGGCAATCGTAGATACGGTGTTTTTGGGGTTGGTACCACAGCAGGTGTTTATGGGCAAGGCTTTGGAGACATGGTGGCAGGGTGGCATGCTGGTGGTTTGGGATACGCAGATCCGGGTGGCGCATTTTATTCCGGTGTATATGGAAATATGGGTATAGGCGGATATGGGGGTTATTTTGTTGGGCCGGTGTATATATCCGGTAATACCGGTATCGGCATAGCAAATCCGCGTTCAAAATTGGATGTTGTCGGCGGTGTGCGGACAAGCAAAGGGGATCCTACCCCGGCTTCTAATGGTGCGAATGTCGGGTTTTCATTTGAGCAAGACGGAGACACCGGAATGTTTGCAATAGGGGGATCTTCTCATACCGGCAGTGATCTTGTTTTTAAACTTGATGCAAGCGAGGCAATGAGGATTAAAACTTCTACGGGGAGGGTCGGTATTGGGGTTACGGATCCGGGTTCCTATCAGCTCTATGTTAACGGCAGCGCTTATGCTACTGGAGGGTGGCATGCTCCTTCAGATATGAGATATAAGAAAAACGTAGGTAATATTAATAATCCTCTTGAAAAGTTGTCAAAAGTTAGAGGGGTGTCTTTTGAATGGAAAACTGATGAATATAAAGATAAAAAGTTTTCTTCCGGGAGGCATTATGGCGTTATCGCTCAGGAGATAGAGAAGGTTATGCCGGAGGTCGTTAAAGAAGGTGCTGATGGTGAAAAGGCAGTTTCTTATGTTGAAATTGTGCCTGTTCTTATTGAGGCAATCAAGGCCCAGCAGCAGGAGATTGATGCCTTAAAGCAGGAAATGGCTAAGTTAAAAGCTAAGTAATAGCAATATTAGGAATTACAGCTTTGTTATTTTCTTAACAAATTTGTTGAAATTCTCTAATAAATAACATTGTTAGATTTTATCCCCCTGATACGTCTATTAGCGTAGAAAGGGGGATTTTTATTGTTTGACAGTGGTAATGGTGAGGGTTATAATATTAAATCTAAAAACTTTAAAATTGCCTATCTGCTAAGCAGGTATGACTGCCGCAGGTAGCCAGGGAGGATTTAAATGGTAATTGATAAGAAAAAAGAAAAAGAAGAGGGAAAAGATACTTCCGATCGTCATAAGGCTTTGGAGCTTGCGCTTGCTCAGATTGAAAAGCAGTTTGGTAAGGGGTCGATTATGAAGCTGGGCGCACACGTAAAGGCCAATGTTGAAACCATTTCAACAGGCGCGCTTACCCTTGATCTGGCTTTAGGTGTAGGGGGGCTTCCCCGAGGAAGAGTAATTGAAATATTTGGTCCGGAGGCCAGTGGGAAAACCACATTAACTTTGACCGCGATAAGGGAAATCCAGAAAAAAGGGGGAGTGGCTGCTTTTATCGATGCCGAGCATGCATTTGATTCGACTTATGCCAAGATAATCGGTGTAAATTTAGATGACCTTCTAATCTCTCAACCGGATACCGGTGAACAGGCATTAGAGATCGCCGAAACCTTGGTGCGTTCCAATGCCGTAGATTTGGTGGTTGTTGATTCGGTTGCCGCATTAACTCCCCGCGCTGAAATCGAAGGAGAAATGGGAGATTCGCATATGGGGCTTCAGGCCCGCTTGATGTCGCAAGCTTTACGTAAGCTGACCGGTTCAATCAGTAAATCGCGCACCACAGTAATTTTTATTAATCAGCTGCGTGAAAAAATCGGCGTTATGTTCGGTTCTCCTGAAACGACGCCGGGTGGGCGTGCGCTTAAATTTTACTCATCAGTAAGACTGGATGTGCGTAAAATCGCTACTCTTAAAGAGGGCGACAAAGTTATCGGCAACCATGTCAGGGTAAGGGTTGTGAAAAATAAGGTCGCTTCTCCTTTTCGCGAGGCAGAGTTCGATATCCTGCATAATGAAGGAATTTCTAAGAGCGGCGCAGTAATTGATGGAGCGGTAAGTTTGGAAGTAATTTCTAAAAGCGGTACATGGCTTTCCTTTGAAGATAAGAAGTTAGGCCAAGGCCGGGATGCGGCAATAAAATTCCTTAAAGAAAATCCAAAATTACAGGAAGATATTGAAAAGGCAGCGCGTAAAAAGTCTACCCTCGCAGAATAAGCCGCAAGGCAATGGTTTGCCTTCCTCGCGGCAAAGCCATAATATTGAAAAAGCCAGGGGTTACGCTTTTTTACTGCTCAAGTTCCGTTTGCGCAGTGAGGCTGAACTATTTAGCAGGCTCAAACAAAAGGGTTTCTCCGAAGAGCTAAGCCAGAGCACAATCAGTTTCTTAAAAGCTAAAAAGTTTATTGATGACCGTATTTTTGCCAAAGGATGGGTAGTTTCAAGGCTCAAGCGGCCTTTTGGGTTAAGAAGGATAAAACAGGAACTACTCGCAAAGGGCCTGGATAAGGAAATTATTGACGGTACGCTTTCTGAGGCGAAAAACGGCTACGATGAAATTCAGGTGGCCGGCCAATTAGCCAGGCAAAGGTTTTCCAGGCAAAAAGGGATTGAACCGCAAAAAGCAAAATTGCGTGTTTATGCATATTTGTTACGCAGAGGTTTCTCGCCGGATATAGTAAGCGGTATAATTAAACAATTATGACAGCTGATGTTTTAAGAGAAAAATTTCTCGACTTTTTTAAGGCTAAAGAGCATAAGATTGTTGATAGTGATTCTTTGGTCCCCAAGGAAGACCCTACCGTGTTATTTACTCCCGCAGGGATGAACCAGTTTAAAAAAGAGTTTATGGGATTTGATTCCGGGTTTAAGCGCGCTGCAACAGCTCAACGCTGCTTGCGCACGGATGATTTGGATAAAGTCGGTAAAACAAACTGCCACCACACATTTTTTGAAATGCTGGGAAATTTTTCCTTCGGAGATTATTTTAAAAAAGAAGCCATTTCTTGGGCTTGGGAATTTTTGATAAAAGAGCTAAAGATAGGCCCGGAGAGGCTAAGGGTTTCGGTTTATCAGGATGATGACCAAGCTTATAATATCTGGAAGGATACGGTAGGAATGCCTCCGGAAAGAATCGTAAGGCTGGGAGATAAAGATAATTTTTGGCCTGCCGAAGCAAAGGCAAAAGGGCCTAACGGCCCCTGCGGTCCGTGTTCAGAGATCTTTTATGATTTTGGCCCGGATATCGGATGTGGCGAGAAAATTTGTGATCCATCTTGCAGCTGCGGAAGGTTTGTTGAAATATGGAACCTGGTTTTTACTCAGTTTAACCGTAAAGATGGCGGCAGCCTTGAGCCGTTGCCGAATAAAAATATTGATACAGGGATGGGCCTAGAAAGATTAACTGCTGTTATGCAGGGCAAGCAGAATAATTTTGAAACGGAATTATTTCAGCCGATAATTAAAGAGATAATTCGCAGACAGTCCCCTTCGCAGACAGCCTGCGAGAAGAAGCTTCTTTATGCTATAGCCGACCACATAAGGGCGGTTGTATTTTCAATTTTTGACGGGATTATGCCTTCTAACGAAGGAAGGGGTTATGTGGTAAGAAAAATAATCCGGAAGTCCGTGTTGCACTTAAGGAGCCTCGGAATTATCGAGCCTTTTTTTTACCGCTTAGTTTCAATAGAGGCCGAGATAATGCGCAAACCTTATCCGGAGTTAATTAATCAGCGGGAAGAGATTGCCCAGATAGTTTTGGCTGAGGAAAAAAACTTTATTTATGTGCTTAGTTCAAGCGGGGAGTTGTTTAAAAATAAGTTTACGGAGTTTAAGGAAAAACCGAATCCCGAAGCTGTAGGAAGCGCAGCTTTTCTGCTGCATGACACTTATGGGATCCCGTTAGAATTAACTAAAGACTGGCTGGATAAGCAAAAAATAGATTTTTCGCAACAAGCTTTCGAAATTGCTATGGAGGAGCAAAAATCGCGTTCAAAGATAGGAAGTGCGATGCAGGGGGATGTATTTGGCGCTCCAAAGCTTGCGGTTGCGGGATTGCCAAAGACACAATTCCTCGGTTATGATCAACTTGAAACAAAGGCTAAAGTTATCAAAGTAATTATGGATCTCGATCATCCTGATAGGATGGGAGTTATTCTTGATAAAACGGTTTTTTATGCTGAATCAGGAGGCCAAGTCGGCGATATTGGCGTATTGTCTATTGGGGCTAATGTTTTTTCTGTAATTGATGTTCAGAAAAGCGATGATGTGTTTGTGCATTGGGGGAAGTTTGCTAATTTTCCGAACAACGGGGATATTGTTGATGCCAAAATTGATGCTATCTATCGCATGAATATAGCTCGTAATCATACTGCCACTCACATTTTGCAAGCGGCTTTACGTAAGGTATTAGGAAACCACGTCCAACAGCAGGGGTCTTTGGTTGGACCGGAGAAATTGCGGTTTGATTTTACGCATTTTAAGAAATTATCAAAGGAGGAAATTTTAAGAGTTGAAGAAGTAGCCAATGCTTATATTCTTAACGAGTATTCAGTAGGTTGCAAGGAGATGCCGCTTAAGGAGGCAAAGAAGTCCGGAGCTTTGGCTTTTTTTGAAGAAAAGTACGCAGAGAGCGTCCGTGTGGTTAGCGTAGGAGGTATCTCAAATGAGCTCTGCGGAGGCACACATATAACCGATGCCCGTCAAATAGGCTTAATAAAGATCACTAGCGAAGGCTCGGTAGCTAGCGGCGTAAGGAGAATCGAGGCTGTTACTGCTAGGTTTGCTGAGCAATTTATAGAAGAGCAGGCTAAAAGAGATGCTCAAGAGTCAGAAAGAAAGAACAAACTGCAGGAAGAAAAAGACCGCCAAAAAAAGCGCAGCGCCGAAATGAGCGGTATAGTGCTTAAGAGGGTGCCTCTTCTTATAGAGAATGCCGCCAAGCTTAACGGTGTAAATACTATTTTTTCAGTCGAAGAAAATTTAGATATTTCTGCTTTACGTCAATTGGCGGATATGATTAAAGATAAATTAAGCCAGGCGGTTATTGTTTTAGGGGCTAGAAATGAGAGCGAGAATAAAGTTTTCTTAGTTGTTTCAGTATCGCAAACTTTATTATCAAAAGGTATGGATGCGGGCGAGTTGATTCGTCAGGTTTCAGGGTTTATCGGAGGCTCGGGTGGAGGTAGAAAAGATTTTGCCCAGGCAGGTGGCTCAAAGATAGAAAATTTAACGCTGGCAATTGATAAATTAAGAGATATAATAAATAAATTACTATGAAAATAATCCGTTTTACCAGTAAAAAATTAGAAAAAATTTATAATCGCGCCACCCTGCGGCAGGTTCGCGTTGAGGAAAAGGTCGCACGTATAATTAACGATGTGCGGCTCTTTGGCGATGAGGCGTTGATTAAATATACGCGAAAGTTTGATAAAGTCAAACTAAGCTTGCGCCAGTTAAAAGTTTCACAGATTGAGATAGGCGGAGCTTATGCTAATATCAGCCCAAACTTTGTCAGTTCCTTAAAAATAATTATTGAAAATGTGAACCGGTTTTACCGCAAGCAGCTGCGTAAATCTTGGAGGATTAAAAGCCCGGAGGGGGTGGTTTTGGGAGAAAACTATACGCCTTTAGACCGGGTAGGTATTTATATTCCCGCCGGAACCGCACCGCTTGTGTCTACCGTTTATATGACGGTTTTACCGGCTAAGCTTGCGGGAGTTAAGAATATTGTTTTGATCAGCCCCCCGGATAAAAACGGCTATATTAATCCGCATATTTTAGTAGTTGCCGATTTATTGAAAGTTGATGAAATTTACCGAGTAGGAGGCGCGCAGGGGATTGCGGCCTTAGCATACGGAACAAAGACTATGCCAAGAGTAGATAAGATTATCGGCCCGGGAAATATTTATGTGAGTGAGGCAAAACGCCAGGTTTTCGGTGTTGTTGATATTGATATGATTGCCGGGCCTACGGAGCTAGTGATTATCGCTAACCGTTTTAGCAACCCGGAATTTATTATTGCCGACCTTCGTGCGCAGGCAGAACATGCCAAGGGCCTTGCGATATTAATTACCAATTCAAAGAGCCTGGCGAAAGAAGTAAAATCCCAGCTGGATGGCGACACCGGGTATATTATTCTAACAAAGAATTTAAAACAGGCTTGTGAAATAGCAAATAAGATTGCTCCTGAACATCTAGAAATATTAGTGCAAAATCCGAAGGCATTGGTTAAGAATATAAAAAATGCCGGTGCGATATTCCTTGGGCCGTATAGTCCGGTAGCTTTAGGAGATTATGTCGCGGGGCCAAGCCATGTTTTACCTACATTGGGCACGGCAAGATTTTTCTCGGGGTTAAATGTTTATGATTTTATTAAGAGCAGCCATATTATCAGTTATTCAAAAAAAGCGTTAGAGAGGATACGCGAACCGCTTGAGAAGATTGCTAGTATTGAGGGGCTGCAGAAACATTTGGATTCAGTAAAGAGCAGGTTTGAATAAGCTCGTAGGCTCTATATCTCAGCCCGTAGAAAACCATTGCTTATTGTAATAATTCAGGGTCGATAGACTATAGTCGATAGTCGATAAAACCAAGAGTTTATAGCTAATAATAGGAGAAAGATGGTTCAGAGGATAGCAGAAAAGAGGCGTAAAACAAGCGAAACAGAAATATTTATTAAACTGAATATTGACGGCTCCGGGAAAGCAAAAATTAATTCAGGTATTGGTTTCTTAGACCATATGCTGGAATTATTTTCATTTTGGGGTCATTTTGATTTAGAGGTTACTACCAGTGAGGCTGATCTAAAAGTAGATATACATCACACAAATGAAGATTTGGGCATTGTGCTGGGGCAGGTTTTTAAGGATGCCTTAGGGGATAAGGTGGGCATTAATAGAATTGGTTCCAAGTCTGCGCCTATGGAAGATGTGACTGCAAATGTGACCGTTGACATCAGCGGTAGAGGCTCCTTTAAGCTAAGCCTGGCAATGCAAGGGGCAGGCTTGAGTGCGCCTCAGCCCCAAGACGGTTATGAGCTTAAATATGCCGAACACTTTTTTGAATCTTTTGCTAAACAATTAGGCATGAACCTCAATATAAAGATCGATAATCCCAGTATAGATTTACATGCCACCTTGGAACCGGTTTTTAAGGCTTTTGGTATTGCTATGGATGAAGCCACTCAGATTGACCCGCGCAGAAAAGGGGTTCCTTCGACTAAAGGCGTTATTGATTAATGAAGATTGCTATTATTGACTATGGGATGGGTAATATTCATAGCGTGGCCAAGGCAGTTAGCCTTTATGGTGCAAATCCTCTCATAACAAATAAAAAAAGCGATATAGCCTCTTGTGATAAATTCATTCTTCCCGGCGTAGGGGCTTTTGATGATGCAATGTTTGAATTAGAGGATCAAGGTTTAGTTGAAGCTATTAAAGATCAGATCAATCAAAAAAAGCCGTTCTTAGGAATCTGTTTGGGCATGCAGCTTTTGTTAGAAAGCAGCCAGGAAGCTAAAACTAAAAGAGGCCTCGGTATTTTTGGCGGACAGGTAGTAAAATTTAGCCGAAAATCAGGTTTAAAAGTTCCTCATATGGGCTGGAATGAGCTTCAAGTGGTTCAGCAAGATTGTCCGTTGTTAAAGGGGATAAGCAATAATAGCCCGCAGGTTTATTTCTGCCATTCGTATTATCCTCTGCCGGCTGATGAATCCATGATTGCCGCAACCTGCGATTATGAGCTTAAATTTGCCAGCGTTTTGTGGAGAGACAATGTTTATGGTGTTCAGTTTCATCCGGAAAAAAGCCAGACAACAGGTTTAGAGATAATTAAAAACTTTGTTTACTTATGTTAATTATACCGGCAATAGATTTAAGGGGAGGCAAGGTGGTCAGGCTTTTTCAGGGTAAGTTTAACCGCCAGAAGGTTTATTCCAGCGACCCGGTTAAAGTGGCCAAACATTGGGTAAGGCAGGGCGCGAAATTTTTACATATTGTCGATTTAGACGGTGCATCAAGCGGGGTATCTAAAAATTTAGATGTTTTAGAGACAATTATTGCGCAAACCGGAGTGCCTCTTGAATTTGGAGGCGGAATAAGGAGCATTGAGGCAATATCGAAATTGCTTAATTTAGGAGTAACAAGGGTTGTTTTGGGCACGCGTGCTGCAAGTGACGCGGAATTTTTAAGAAAAGCATGGCAGAAATTTGGCGAAAAGATTATTATAAGTATTGATGCCAAGGAGGGCAGGGTATTCACGGAAGGCTGGAACCGTCTGTCTTCTAAAACCGCATTGGATTTTGCAAAGGAGTTAAAGAAGATAGGTTTTAAGCAGTTAATTTATACGGATATTTCTAAGGACGGCACATTGTCCGGGCCGGATATGTTAGGGATTAAAGAGCTGCTTAAGGAAACCGGGTTAAGCCTTATTGCTTCGGGAGGAGTTTCAGATTTAAAAGATTTATCAAAACTTAATATGCTGAAAAAACGCGGATTAGCAGGAGTTATTATCGGTAAAGCGCTGTATGAAGGTAAATTTACTTTGGTTGAAGCGTCGAAATTTAATTAGGAAAAGGAGGGGGTATGGCAAAAAAAGTATTGTTGCTGGGTTTAGGAATAGTTTTTCTTTTCTCTTTAAGCGGCTGCGCTACGACCCGCAGAAATGATGAGCTATTGAACCAGGGGTTAAAGAATAAGGTTATGGCATTGGAAGCTCAGCTAAACGAAAAGGATATTGAAATAAATAATTTAAGGGAAGCTTTAGCGCAAAGCAACGAAACTTCAGGAGTAAAAGTCAGCAAGGCCAGCAGCGAGGTTAAGGAGCGCCCTACAGCTAAACAAATTCAAACCGCTTTAAAGAATGCTGGTTATTATCAGGGCAGTATTGATGGAAAAACCGGTAAGAATACCCGCCAGGCTATAAAGGAATTCCAGAAGGCAAATAATCTTTCTGCTGACGGCAGGGTAGGTAAAAAAACCTGGGCAGTTTTGAAGGCTTATTTAGATAAGAAAGTTAAATAAGAAAATAATAGTACATGTTGAGTAAACGGATTATCCCATGCCTTGATATTAAAGACGGCCGTGTAGTCAAAGGAGTTAAGTTTCTTGGGCTTCGTGATGCCGGCTCTCCGGTTGAAGTAGCGAAAGTTTATGATCGGCAGGGCGCTGATGAACTGGTATTTTTAGATATTACCGCTAGTTTTGAAAATAGGAAGACTTTAATAGCGTTAGTTAAGGATATCGCTCAGAATATTTTTATGCCTTTTACGGTGGGCGGTGGCATAGGCGAGATTGAAGACATACGTAACATTTTAAATGCCGGAGCAGAAAAGGTATCGGTTAATACTCAAGCCGTAAAGTTCCCGGAGTTAATAAGCAGCGCGGCAAAAAAGTTTGGTAGCCAGTGCATTGTAGTAGCTATTGATGCTAAAAAGAAAGATGCCGGTTGGCAGGTATATATTAATGGCGGCAGGACTCCTACTGGGATTGATGCTTTGGTTTGGGCCGAAAAAGTAGCCCGCCTTGGAGCCGGGGAAATCCTTCTGACAAGCATGGATTATGACGGGACTAGGGATGGATATGATTTGGAACTGACTAGGGCAGTAGGCGAGAAAGTGAGCATTCCGGTGATTGCCTCAGGAGGGGCAGGGTCTTTAGAGGATTTTTATAATGTTTTTACTCAAGGCCGGGCGGATGCCGCGTTAGCCGCTTCGCTTTTTCACTACAATGAGTTTTCCGTAAAACAGGTAAAGGCTTATTTGAATTCTAAGGGAGTTCCTGTAAGATTATAGTAATGGTCGATGGACAATAGGTATGGTCTATAAAAATTCAACGAAAGGTTCTATCGGCAATTGACTATCTTCTATCGGCTAAGATAGGGAAAGGAAATATTCAGGTGAAGAAGATAAGTTTTAAGTTAGGCAATTTAAAGTTTGATAAAAACGGATTGATCCCTGCGATCGTTCAGGATTATAAAAATAACCAGGTTTTAATGCTGGCGTACATGAATAAGGAGTCGTTGCGCCGGAGTTTAAAGTTAGGCAAGACTTGTTTTTGGTCGCGTTCAAGAAAAGAATATTGGGTAAAAGGTATGACCAGCGGACATTTTCAGTTTATTAAATCCCTCTCTTATGATTGTGATTTGGATACCCTATTGATTAAGGTGCGCCAAGTAGGCAAGGCTTGTCATACTGGCAATAGAAGTTGTTTTTATCGTAAGGTTGTATAATTAGCTCGTAGCTCTTAGCCCATGGAAAATATTAATAGCTTCGAAAGCTACTTTTAAGTATCAGAAATGGTTTCCTAAGAACTAAGACCTATGAGCTAAGAACAAATTCAAACAAACAATATGTATACTCCGAGTTTAAAAGAGTTTCTGAAACTGACAAAAAAGGGGAATGTAATCCCGGTTTATAAAGAGATAAATGCCGACCTTGACACCCCGGTTTCTGCTTATCTTAAGCTTGAGCAGGGAGATTACTCTTTTCTTCTGGAATCCGTAGAGGGGCAGGAGAAAATCGCCCGGTATTCTTTTATCGGGACCAATCCGAGCCTGATCTTTAAGAGCAAAGGAAAACATGTCGAGATCATTGATACCAAAAGAAACCGGACCAGAAGATTTCTTACTAAAGTTTCTCCTTTAGATGAGGTAAAAAAAATAATGCAGGATTTTCGCAGCGCAGAAGTAACAGGCTTGCCGCGTTTTTACGGAGGGCTGGTCGGTTATATCGGTTATGACACGGTGAGGTTTTTTGAGCATATCCCCGATAAGAATAAGGATTATTTGGGGATTCCTGATATATTTTTAATCCTTACGGATGCGCTTTTGATTTTTGACCGCTTAAACCACACGATTAAGATTGTAAGCAATGTTATTGTGCCCAGGGATTCAGATGTTCTGAAGAAAAAACAGCTTTATGAAAATGCGGTAAAGAAAATTGAATGCATCTATAGTAGTTTTAATAAAAACGTCTTAACTTGCGCAAGGGGAAATGGCCTAAAAAAATTGGAGATTGAGAGTAATTTTAAGAAATCAGAATTTATTAAGATTGTCAAAAAAGGCAAGGAGTATATAAGAAAGGGCGATATTATTCAGGTAGTCTTATCGCAGCGTTTTAAGGTTAAGGTAGGAAAAGACGGTTTTTCTATTTATAGGTCTTTGCGCAGCCTCAATCCTTCTCCTTACATGTATTACCTGAAGTTTAAAGATTTCTCCGTTATTGGTTCAAGCCCCGAGACGCTGGTACGTTGCGAGAATGGCTTAGTGCAGACCCGTCCTATTGCCGGTACCCGGCCGCGCGGAAAAAACGAGCAGGAAGATGCGCATTTTGAAAAAGAGCTGCTTAGTGACGAAAAGGAGAAAGCTGAGCATTTGATGCTGGTAGACTTAGGCAGGAATGATTTGGGCCGTATAAGCAAATTAGGTAAGGTCAAAGTAGATAACTTTATGAGTGTGGAAAAATTTTCGCATGTAATGCATCTTGTAAGCCAGGTAAGCGCGATACTTGACAAACAAAGGTTTGATATCTATGATGTTATGAAAGCAGCGTTTCCGGCCGGCACTGTTAGCGGCAGCCCGAAGATTCGGGCAATGCAAATTATTGATGAGCTGGAGAATTTAAGGCGTTCTTTATATGCCGGCGCAGTAGGTTATTTCAGTTTCTCCCATAATTTAGATACTTGTATCGCCATCCGGACGATCCTTTTAAAGGGTGGTTTTGCTTATGTGCAGGCAGGTGCGGGGATTGTTGCTGACTCCGTGCCGGAAAATGAATATGAGGAATCGGTGAATAAAGCAAAAGGCATGATGGAATCAATTAAAGCATAAGAAAGGAGCAGCACAATGGCAGTGCATATTCGTTTAAGAAGAATCGGCAGGAACCCAAGCGGAAAACCGCATTTTCGTGTTACTGTTTTTGACGAGCGCATGGGAAGGGATAGCCGCGTAATCGAGGAATTAGGTTATTATAAACCCATAAGCGGAGTAGCGCAGCTTAAGAAAGAGCGTATAGCCGAATGGATAAAAAAAGGCGCTCAATTGTCCACAACAGTGAAAAGCTTATTGAAGAAATCAAATAAAGGCCTGCCTTCCGGCGGGCAGGAGGTTTAATATGCCACAGGCAACCGTAGGCAGTCCGTTGGTCCAGCTTTTACCGTTAGTATTAATTTTTATTATCTTTTATTTTCTTTTGATCCGCCCTCAAAAACAGAAAGAAAAAGAGCATCAAAAAATGATACAGGGGATCAATAAGAATGACGAAGTTGTGACTTTAAGCGGGATACATGCAACTGTAGTCAATGTAAAAGAAAAAACCTTAATCTTGCGAATTGATGAGAATGTGAAGATGGAGGTTGAGAAAAATAGTATAGCCTATATTAAAAAGCCTTAAGAATTTTTTTAAACCGGAGTTTTAGAATTATGGAAAGAAAACTAGTCTATAAGATATTACTTATTCTAGGAGTTGTTGGTTTGTGTTCTTTTTACGCGTTTCCTTTGGATAAGCGTATTAACTTAGGCCTTGATTTGCAGGGCGGGATGCATCTTTTGCTTAAAGTTGATACCAGCCATCTTGATGGCCAAGCCAAGCTCGATGCCTGCGATAGGGCGGTTGAGGTAATCCGTAACCGTATCGATGAGTTTGGGGTCAGGGAAACGTCCATTCAAAAACAGGGAGAGGATGAAATTGTAGTACAGCTTCCCGGAGTTACTGACCGTCAGCGCGCAATTGACCTTATCGGTAAAACTGCGATGCTTGAATTTAAAATAGTTTCTAACGAAGCGGATAAGCTTAAAAATGCAATTGCAGGGACAATTCCGGAGGGATATGAATTGAAATATACTCCGGATGAGAATGAGCCGCTTTTGTTAGAAAAACAGGCAGTTTTGGTAGGGGATGCTTTAACAAACGCGTCAGTGCGTTTTGATCAGAGCCAGTTTAATGAACCGATTGTAGCATTGCAGTTTAATGCTGCCGGTGCGAAAAAATTTGCCGAGGTTACTGCAGCTAATGTAGGTAAGCGGCTGGCAATTGTTTTAGACGGCAAAGTGCAGTCAGCTCCGAGGATAAGAGAGTCAATCCCCTCCGGTGAGGCGGTAATTACCGGCAGGTTTGATCCGGAAGCAGCCCAAGATTTAGCTCTTATTTTGAGGGTTGGTGCTTTACCTGCTCCCATGCATATAGAAGAAGAAAGGACCGTCGGCCCGCTTTTAGGCCAGGATTCTATAAATAAAGGAGTCAAAGCCTGCTTAATCGGTTGTGCGTTGATCTTTATCTTTATGGCAGGCTATTATCTTTTAGCAGGATTAATAAGCGATATTGCTCTTTTGTTGAATCTTATAGTAATACTCGGTGGCTTAGGCATGCTGCCTTTACTTTTTCCCGGAATTAGCGCGACTTTAACCTTACCCGGTATTGCCGGTATTGCTCTGTCTTTAAGTATGGCAGTAGATGCCAATATTTTGATTAATGAACGCATCAGGGAAGAGATTAAAGCAGGAAGAAATTTGCGTGCTGCGATAACTAACGGTTACCAGCGCGCTTTCAGCGCTATCTTTGACTCTAACCTTACTACATTAATTGCGGCGTTTATGTTGTTTCAGTTTGGCACCGGGCCAATCCGCGGTTTTGCGGTTACTTTGACTATTGGTTTGTTGGCAAGTATGTTTACGGCTATTGTCGTTACCCGGGTAATATTTGAGGTCCTGATTAGCTTAGGGTGGGTTAAAAACCTGCCGATGTTAAGGTTGATCGGTCAAACCAAGCTGGATTTTATCGCGAAAAGAAAGATATTCTATGCGCTGTCTATAATAATTATACTAATTGGCGTATTTTCATATTTCAAAAAAGGGCCGCTTGTATACGGTATTGATTTTGCCGGAGGCCAGCTTCAGGAGTATAGCTTTAAGAACCCTCCATCGGCGGATAAAATACGGCAGGTTTTAAAAGAGATTAATCTTGGTGATGCATCTATTCAGCAGTTTCAGGATAATCCGAGAGCGGTTTTAATCAGGACATCAGAAGACAATAACCAGGTGTTGACTAATAAGTTAAAAGAGTCCTTTCCTGATGATGACATCCAAATATTGAGGATTGAACGTGTTGGCCCTGTCGCCGGTAACCACCTTAAAAAGAAGGCTGTTTTGGCGATGCTCTGGTCGCTTGCGGGTATTTTAATTTACGTTGGTTTTAGGTTTAAACATATTAATTTTGCTTTTGCCGGCATTGCCGCACTTCTGCATGATGTACTTATAGCTATGGGATTTTTAGTGTTTACTAACAGGCAGATCGACCTTTTAAGCGTAACTGCTTTTCTTACTATCGCAGGTTATTCTATTAATGATACCATTGTTATTTATGACAGGGTCAGGGAGAATGCGCATCTTTATCGAAAGCTTTCTTTAAAAGAGCTGATTAATTTAAGCGTTAATCAAACTCTTGGGCGTACCCTGCTTACTTCAGGGGTTACGCTTTTAGTTGTCCTTGCATTTTTATTTTACGGGGGCGAAGTGTTGAGCAATTTCTCTTTTGCTTTGTTTGTAGGTTTTATCTCCGGCGTATACTCTACAATTTTTATTGCCTCTCCTTTGGTGCTTGCTTGGAGCCATAAAGGCAAAAAGTAACAGATAGAGGAAACGTAAAAGGGGACGTTTCCCTTAGCCCAGAGGGAAGCGTCCCCTTTTGTTTATAATATGCTATTCCAATCTATTAAGATTTACCTGAATCAGAATATTGACCTAGAAAATCTCTCCGTGAACCTTGTTGAATTCGGTTATAAGAGGCAGGAGTCGGTCTTTGCCGAAGGTGATTTTAGCCGCAGAGGATCTATTGTTGATATTTTTCCCGTATCTTTTGAGTTACCCGTCCGCATTGAATTAGACAATGAAAAGGTAATTGCAATTAAAACATTTAATCCGTTTAACAATCACGCGCTCTGGCAGCACAATATTGTCATTGTTCTTCCGCATAAGAAATATCTATCCAGTAAGTTGCCGCTATTCAATGAAGAGTTTCCTTTAAATAATTTTCTGGATCTAAATATTGGTGATTTTGTGGTGCATAATGAATATGGTATAGGCAGGTTTAAGGGTATGGAAAAGGTCAAAATTTCCGGCTCGCTTAAAGATCATTTAGTAATCGAATATGACCGTAATGAAAAACTTTTCGTGCCTACAGATTCTATGCATTTGGTGCAAAAGTATATTGCGTTTCATGCGCGCAGGCCTAAGCTTTACCGTTTAGGCAGCAAAGAATGGCAGAGGGCAAAAAACAGGGCTCGCAAAGGCATTCAAAAATTAGCATGGGAGCTATTGAGCCTGCAGGCAATGCGTACTGCCTCGGCAGGTTTTAAATTTTCTGCGGATACGGATTGGCAATCTGATTTTGAGAAAACATTTCCGTATGAAGAAACCCCGGATCAGGCCAAAGCAATGCTTGAGGTAAAACATGATATGGAGCTGCCTAAGCCTATGGATCGGCTGCTTTGCGGAGACGTAGGCTATGGGAAAACCGAGGTGGCGATGCGGGCAGCCTTTAAGGCGGTTATGGATAATAAACAGGTAGCTTATTTGGTTCCGACCACTATCTTAGCCGAACAGCACTATAAGAATTTTACCGCACGGCTTAGTAATTTTCCGGTAAAGATAGAGATGTTGTCCCGTTTTAGAACTTTTGCACAGCAGAACGAAATTATAAAAGGTTTAGCAGGCGGCAGTGTGGATATTGTTATTGGGACCCACAGGCTGCTTTCTTTTGATGTGGCTTTTAAAGATTTGGGGTTAGTTATTGTTGACGAAGAGCAGCGTTTTGGGGTCAAAGCCAAGGAACAATTGAAAAAACTTAAAAACATTACCGATGTGCTTGTTTTGACGGCGACCCCAATCCCGCGTACCTTATATATGAGCATGATGGGAGCGAAAGATTTTTCAGTAATAAATACCCCTCCGCAAAATAGGTTGCCTATAAAAACGGTTGTGGTAGAATATGACATAGATCTGATAACGCAGGCGGTTAAGCTGGAGCTTAAGAGAAAAGGGCAGGTTTTTTTCCTGCATAACAGGATATCGGATCTTGAAAAAGTTAAAGCTAATATCTCTAAAAACCTTCCGGCCGGTGTGCGTATAGCTATTGCGCATGGCCAGATGCCGGCGAAACTGCTTGAACAGATAATGTCAGCGTTTTTCTCCGGAGATATAGATGTTCTGGTTTCAACCATGATCGTAGAATCCGGAATCGACATACCTAATGCCAATACTATTATTGTAAATAACGCGCATATGTTTGGATTAAGTGACTTGCATCAGCTTCGCGGCAGGGTTGGCAGGTTTAACCGCCCGGCTTATGCGTATTTTATGTTTCCGAAGCATGGTATCTTAGAGGCAGCCGCATTAAAAAGGCTTAAGGCAATAGAGGACCATAGCGCATTAGGTTCAGGCTTTAATATCGCAATGGAGGACCTTGAGATCCGCGGGGCAGGAAACCTGCTTGGGAAGGAGCAGCATGGGTTTATAATAGCTGTTGGTTTTGATCTTTATTGCCGCCTATTGAGGGAAGCAATAGCTAATTTTAAGAAAGCAGGGGTATTTAATGAAAAGTATAATTAATTTTCTGTTCTTTTTTATTCTGGTTATTTTACCTGCGTACTATTTGCCTCCTGCTGCCTATTGCCTTTACGCCGAGGACAAGATAGTTGCAATCGTGAATAATGAAATTATTACACAAAAAGACCTTAATGATTTTTTGAATTTTATGCGTATGCAGTTTTCACGGGAGCTTAAGGGCAAGGCTTTGGAGGAAAAATTATCTTCGATGAAACTTGATTTACTAAGGCGCTTGATTGATGAACGGATTATGCTGCAGAAGGCAAAAGAGGAGAAAATAACCATTGATCCGGCAAGGGTGAAGGCTAAGATTAGTGATGTGAAGAGCCGCTATAGTCTTGAATCTGATTTTGAACTGGATTTAGCCAAGCAGGGCCTGGTTCAGGCGGATTTAGAAAATAAGATCCGGGAGCAGATGCTTGTTTATGCTATTATTGAGCAGAAAGTGCGCAGTAAAGTAGTTATTCGGCCCGACGAGATTACCGGTTTTTATAATCAAAATAAGCGTGAGTTTTTGAAACCGGAGGAAAGGCTCCTTACAGTCATTATTGTGCAGGATGAAAGTTTGGCTAAGACTATAAGTTATCAGCTACGCCTTGGTATAAAATTGGAGGAATTAGCAGGTAAATATTCGTTCAATACGGATATTCTTTCTGTTTCAGAAGGACAGGAGCTGCGCCATGAAATTGAAGATAAGGTATTTAAATTGGGGATAGGAGAGGTATCTGATCCTATTGGAGTCCAGCAGCAGTATTATATTTTTAAATTAGACAGTATCGTAGGAAGCCAACAGATGAGCTTGGCACAGGCGCAGGATAAGATTCGCGCCATCCTGATTGATAAAAAGACCCAAAGTAAAATGACTGAGTGGTTAGATGAACTTAAAAAACAATCCTACATTAAAATCATCGAAAGTTAAAGTAGGGCTTACTATCGGTGACCCCGCAGGCATAGGGCCGGCAATAGCCTTAAAGGCATTTCAAGCACTAAAAAACAAGGTAGATTTTATAGTTATCGGTAATGCTTTTGCTTTGGCTAAACAGGCTAAAGAGCTCAGGATAAAGACTATATCTAAAGAATTAATAAGCTTGGATAACATAGAAAAAAGAAATTTTGCCTTTGGAAGATTAAATGCCCAGGGAGGGGCTGCTTCTTTGCAGTATCTTGATAAGGCGCTTTATTTGTTAGATAAGAATTTGATCGACTGCTTGGTTACATGCCCAATTTCAAAGGAAGCAATCAATCTCGCTGGGTCAAAATTCTCCGGGCATACTGAATATTTAGCCGAAAAAACCGGATTTAGAAATCTGTTAATGTTTTTGTTCAACGACAAATTGAAATTTAGCCTTGTTACAAGGCATATTGCGCTTAAGGATGTTTCCGGCGTTTTGACCAGAGAAAAATTAAGAAATAATATAGAGGCTACAATTAAATGCTTGAAATCGCTATTTTTAATAAAAAAACCAAAGATTGTTGTTTGCGGGTTGAATCCCCATGCTTCTGATAACGGAGTAATCGGTAAAGAGGAGATAAAAGTTTTTATCCCTGTTCTTAAGGAGCTAAGAAAGAAATATAAGAGTGCGGTTATAACCGGCCCGCTGCCTTCCGATATAGCGATATCCGCCCATTTCAAAAAAAAATTTGATTGTGCGATAGCTGTTTATCATGATCAGGCGCTTATACCTTTAAAGCTGACGGATTTTAACAGCGGAGTAAACCTTACTTTCGGTCTGTCTTTTGTACGTACTTCTCCTTTGCATGGAACCGCTTTTGACATTGCCTCCAGGCCTGCCCTGGCCAACCCCAATTCATTGATCGCCGCTATTAAACTTGCCGTAAAATGTACATTAAACCAAAGAAAAGCTTAGGCCAGAATTTTCTTATTGATAAAAATATCCAGAGAAAAATCATTAATGCCTGCCGTTTATCCAAAGAAGATATTATTTTAGAAATAGGTTCAGGAAGGGGAGAGCTTACCTCAGGTATTGCTGCGCTTGTGAACAAGGTTTATGCCTTGGAGATAGACTCACGCATCTATCCTGAACTGGAAGAAAAATTAAGCGCCACAGACAATTGCCAAGTCATCAAAAGCGACATATTAAAGTTTGATATAAGGAAATTCTTGCAGGAAAATATAATAAAACAAAAAGTTAAGATTATCGGGAATATCCCTTACTATATTTCCAGCCCGATAATTGAACACCTGATCGGTTATCGCAGCAATATCAGCGAGGTTTTTTTAACGGTGCAAAAGGAGTTCGGCCGCAGGGTGGCAGCTTCTTCTGGTTCAAAAGAATACGGTTCATTTAGCTGTTTTGTCCAGTATTATGCGCAAACTAAGATCCTTTTTGAAATCAAGAGAACATGTTTTAGGCCCCTGCCAAAAGTGGATTCCTGTTTTTTGTCCCTAAAATTTACGGATAAACCCTTACTGGAAGATGAAGAAGAAGCGGGGTTATTTAAATTAATCAGAGCAGCTTTTAATCAAAGAAGAAAAACATTAAGAAACAGCTTGAGTGCTTTTATATCTGAAGGAGAACTTGAAGATTTTTTAAATAGTTCCGGGATTGACAAGAATGTGAGGCCGGAAGATTTAAGCCTGCTTCAGTTTATAGAATTATTAAAAAAAGTCAAAAAAAATCTTGACAAATCCATCGATTTAGTATAAACTCCTTATCTTACTTAAATTCAGGCATTATAATTATTATTTAACTTAACCTTTTATTACCAAAGAGAGAGATTGAATAATTTCTTATGGGTAAGGTTTTTTTTGTTTAAGGGCTTTACCAACAAAGCGAACTTGCATCTGCTGGAGTAGCTCAGTTGGCAGAGCACGTCCTTGGTAAGGACGGGGTCACGAGTTCAATTCTCGTCTCCAGCTTACTAAAAAATTATGCGCGAAACAATCACTTTAGAATGTACGGTTTGTAAAAATAGAAATTATACGACGGATAAAAACAAAAAGTTGCATCAGGATAGGCTTGAGCTTAGTAAGTTCTGCAATTCCTGTCATAAGCATACCCCGCATAAGGAAATTAAATAATTATTTAGGGGCGTCGGTTAATGGCAAACCAACGGTCTCCAAAACCGTGACTGCAGGTTCAAGTCCTGCCGCTCCTGTAGTTTTTGGGGCAGAGCGGCCGAAAAAAAATAAAGCAGGTTTCCGCCGGAGGCGGACCCGCCAAGATTTATGGCGGGCAAGTCTTGCCGCTCCTGTAGTCTATGTTTGGATAAAAATATTATAACTATGAATATTTTAGCTAAACCGGTAAATTTTTTAAACGAAGTTAGGAGTGAATTAAGCAAAGTTGCCTGGTCTACAAGAAAAGAGTTAATGGCTTCAACGATCTTGGTAATTACAGTCACGGCAATTATGACAATTTTTATTGGGATAGTGGACCTTGGTTTATCCAGGTTCCTAAGCGTGGTTTTTAAATGAAAAGCTGGTACGTTGTTCATACTCAAACCGGAATAGAAGAGAAGGTAAAAGCGTCTTTAGAAAAGAAAATTCTGGCTAAAGGCATGCAGGATATGATCTCAAGCGTAATTATTCCTACCGAGCAGGTATCCGAAGTGCGCTCTGGGAAAAAGAAAATTACGCAAAGAAAGTTTTTTCCCGGCTACTTATTGATTGAAATGCAGCTGAGCGAAGAGACATATTTGTTTGTTAAGAATTCTCCAGGGGTTACCGGTTTTATCGGATTAGGAAGAAAACCAGTTGCCCTCCCTCAGGAAGAAGTAGATAATATTCTTAAGCGTACCAAGGAAACCGTTGCAAAGCCCTCACCAAAGATAGTTTTTGAGAAAGGCGAGCAAGTTAGGGTCAACGAGGGCCCCTTCTTAAATTTTAACGGCACAATTGATGAAGTGTATCCGGAAAAAGGAAAAATCAAGGTAAGCGTTTCTATTTTTGGCCGTTCTACTCCGGTTGAATTGGAGTATTGGCAGGTAGAGAAGGTATAATATGGCTAAACCGATTAAAGCACAGATTAAATTGCATGTTCCTGCAGCCCAGGCAAATCCAGCTCCTCCGGTTGGCCCGGCATTAGGCCAGCATGGCGTCAATATCATGCAGTTTTGTAAGCAGTTTAATGACCAGACCAAGGGCAGGGACGGTTTAATATTGCCGGTAATTATCAGCGTATATGAAGATAGGAGCTTCACCTTTATTATTAAGAGCCCGCCTTCTTCAATTTTATTAAAAAGAGCGGCAAATCTGGCAAAAGCTTCAGGTACTAGCGGTAAAGAAACTATCGGAAAAGTAACCAAAAAGCAGGTTATTGAGATTGCAAAGCTTAAGCTTCCGGATCTTAATACTAATAATATGGAACAGGCAATTAAGAGTATTGAAGGAACTGCCCGGAGCATGGGTATTGCGATTGAAGGATAAATATGAAAAGTATCAGTAAAAGGTATAAGGAATCGGCTAAGCAGGTAGAACCGGAGAAATTTTATCAGTTAAAAGAGGCGGTCGCCATATTAAAGAAGCTTCCTAAGCCTAAATTCGACGGTTCGGTTGATTTACATTTTAATTTAAGCGTGGATACCAAAAAGAGCGATCAGATGATCCGCGGTACGGTCGGGCTTCCGCATGGAACAGGCAAGAAGGTGCGGGTCGCAGTATTCTGTAAAGGCGAGCATGAACGACAGGCAAGAGAGGCAAAAGCAGATTTTGTCGGGGCAAATGAATTAATGGAAAAGGTTGCCGCAGGGTTTCTTGATTTTGACTGTGCAATTGCTACTCCTGAAATGATGAAAGATTTAAGTAAGTTAGGCAAGGTCCTGGGGCCGCGTGGATTAATGCCCAGCCCTAAGACTGGCACGGTTACTAATGATATTGCAAAAGCTATTGAAGATGTAAGAAAAGGCAAAGTCGAATTTCGCGTAGATAAGCAGGGAGGCATACATCTGTCGGTTGGAAAAATTTCTTTTAGCGAGGAACAGATAAATGACAATGCCTCTAAAGTAATTGAAGCGGTTAATGAGTCAAGGCCTGCTTCGGTAAAAGGAAAATTCGTAAAAAGCCTGAATATAACTACTTCCATGAATCCCGGATTAAGGATCGTTTGTTAAGATGAAAAAAATAGGATTATTAGTTAAAGAGGCGTCAGAGAACCGCATCAAAACCTGCTTTAAATCTTCTAAAGGCTTAATCATTGTTAAATATTCCGGAGTCTCTAGCCCTGATATGAGCAATTTAAGAAAGACGCTTAAAGGATCTGGTGCCGACCTTTTTGTCGTTAAAAATAGTATCGCCAGAAGGGCAATGAAGGGATTAGGTTTAGATGATTTAATTAAATCTATCGAAACACCATGCGGGATGATTTTCTTTAAGGATGAACCGGTTGATATTTCTAAGGTCTTATGCTCCTTCCGCAAAGAACACGAGAAGCTTGTTTTGGAAGGCGGTTTATTGCAGGATAAGTTATTGACTTTAAAAGACATAGAAACTATGAGTACGCTTCCTTCAATGGATGTGTTAAGAACCCAGGTTGTAGTTGCGTTAAATTCGCCAATCTCTAAATTTGTAATTGTTTTAAATAAGACGCTTCAGAAATTTGTATATTGTTTGGATCAAATTAAACAAAAAAAGTCAAATTAACAATTTAGCTCTAAAAGGCCGGTTTGGCCTTTGGTAGGCTAAAGCTAAGGAGGAAGAAATGGCAACTGCAAAAATGGAAGATTTAATCAAGTCTATTGAGACGATGAGCGTATTGGAGCTCTCTGACCTAGTTAAGGCTTTAGAGGAGAAATTTGGCGTAAGCGCTAATGTTCCTATGGCCGCTAGCGCTCCCGCTGCAGCCGGTGGAGCTGCACCTGCTGCTGAGGAAAAAAGTGTGTTTACTGTTGTCTTAGCCAATGCCGGCGCCAATAAGATTGCAGTGATTAAAGAGGTGCGCACAATTACTAATCTTGGCTTGAAAGAAGCTAAAGATTTAGTGGATGCTGCGCCTAAGCCAATTAAGGAAGGTGCAAATAAAGAAGAAGCTGCTGAAATTAAAAAGAAACTTGAGGCAGCCGGTGCGACCGTAGAATTAAAATAAGTATAGGTAAGTTTGAGTAAGTTTGGATAATTATAGATAAGTAATACTAGGTAAGTTTAATTAAATATAAGTAAGTATAAGTAATTTTAGTTACCCTAAATAATTATGATTAAACGAAAGAATTTTGCTAAGATTAGAGAAGTTTACGATTTACCAAACCTTTTGGATGTTCAGCTGGATACTTATCGTGAATTTCTCCAAATAGATGTATCTTGCGGAGAAAGAAAGAATCAGGGCTTGCAGGAAGTTTTCGGAGAGATTTTCCCTATTGAAAATGCAGACCGTTCGGTAAAGCTTGAATTTATAAGCTACTCTTTGGGGAAGCCAAAATATACAATGAGCGAATCAAAAAACCGCTCATTATCATATGCCGCCCCCTTAAAGGTTAAATTCCGCTTGACTACTCCTAAAGAGACAAAAGAGCAGGACGCTTATTTCGGCGAGATCCCGCTAATGACCGAGACAGGTACCTTTATTATTAACGGTGATGAACGTGTGGTGGTCAGCCAGCTGCAGCGTTCCCCCGGTGTTTCTTTTGAAGAAGAGTTACATCCTACAGGAAAGAAGATTTTTTATGGCCGGGTTATTCCTTACCGCGGGGCCTGGCTGGAATTTAAATATGACCTTACCGAAACAATTACCGCTTATGTTGACCGCCGCAGAAATTTTCCCGCAACACAAATCTTAAGGATCCTTGGGTTTTCCGAAGATAACCAGATATTTGCCGCTTTTGGAAAAGAATATCCCGAGATAACCAATACTTTAAAGAAGGATTACACAAAAAATAAGGAAGAAGCTTACCTTGATTTTTACCGTAAGATGCGGCCCACAGAGCCTGTAACTAAAGAAGCCGCAGAGAGTTTGTTTTATAGGTTATTTTTTGATCCCGCCAGATATGACTTGGAGAGAGCGGGGCGTTTTATATTAAACCGTAAATTGGATATGAATGTATCTTTGGAAAAAAGGGTACTTGATTCTGATACGGTGATTAAGGTAATTGAATACCTGATTAAGCTTAATTCCGGAACCGGTAAAATTGACGATATCGACCATTTAGGTAACCGCCGCATAAAAAGCGTCGGAGAGTTAGTGCAAAATCAGGTACGTATTGGTTTATCCCGCGTTGAGCGTTCAATTAAAGAAAGATTAAGCATTTTGGGAGAATTTGATAATTTAAATGTGCATTATCTGATTAACTCCAAACTTTTAAGTAACCAGATCCGCGATTTCTTTGGCCGCAGCCAGTTATCCCAGTTTATGGATCAGATTAATCCTTTGGCAGAGATGACGCATAAGCGCCGTTTGAGCGCCTTAGGCCCCGGAGGGCTTTCGCGTGAAAGGGCAGGATTTGAGGTAAGGGATATCCATCCTTCTCATTACGGCAGGGTTTGCCCCATTGAAACTCCCGAAGGTCCGAATATCGGTCTTATCGCATCCTTAAGCTGTTTTGCCCGGATTAATTCTTTAGGTTTAATTGAGACGCCATATCGCAAAGTAGAAGACGGCCGGGTAACTAAAAAATTTGAATATCTTACCGCGGATATCGAAGAAGATAAATTTATCGCTCAGGCGGATGCTTTGCTTGATACTGATGGCCGTTTTGTTGATAAATTTGTTACCTGCCGCTATAAAGATGATTTCCCGAAAGTCCCGCAAAAAGATGTCCAGTATATGGATGTTTCCGTAAAACAATTAGTTTCTGTCGCTGCTTCATTGATTCCTTTTCTGGAACATGATGATGCAAATCGCGCCCTTATGGGGTCAAATATGCAAAGGCAGGCTGTTCCGCTCATGATTACCGAATCTCCTTTAGTTGGTACGGATATGGAAGGTAAAGTAGCCCGGGATTCCGGTGCGGTAATTATTGCCCAGGATTCCGGAAAAGTATCCAGCGTAGATTCTTCTGCGATTACCATAGGCAAGAAAATATATCATTTGAAAAAATTCCTGCGTACTAATGCCGATACTTCAATAAACCAAAGGCCGCTTGTAAAATTAGGCGATCATGTGGATGCCGGTAGTGTAATTGCCGATGGCATTGGCACCAAAGAAGGCGAACTGGCTTTAGGTAAAAATGTTTTGGTTGCTTTAATCCCCTGGAGAGGTTACAACTTTGAAGATGCAATCCTTATCAGCGAACGGTTGGTTAAAGCGGACACCTTTACTTCAATTCATGTCGAAGAGTTTAATATCGAAGCTGCTGAGACAAGGCTTGGTAATGAAGAAATTACCCGCGACATCCCCAATGTTAGCGAAGAGGCATTAAGAAATCTTGATGAAGACGGCATTATCCGTGTTGGCGCAGAAGTAGCAGCCGGAGATATCTTGGTTGGCAAGATTACTCCCAAGACTGATTCAGAGCCTAGCCCCGAAGAAAGATTATTACGCGCAATTTTCGGCGAGAAGGCAGGAGATGTGCGTGATACTTCGTTGATTGTCCCTCCGGGGGTTGAAGGGGTAGTTATTGATGTCCATGTTTTTCAGCGTAAAGACCGCGGCCGTAAAACAAAAGAAGAAAAAACCAAAGAATTAGCCAAGATCCGCGAGCTCAAAGCTTATTATAAGCAGGAGATTGAATTCTTACAAGCCGAGAAAACTTTACGTTTATCTCAGGAATTGGGGATAGATAAGAAAAAGGTAGAAAAATTTAATTTGAATGATCATGAGGAGGCTAAAATTTTAGCTGCCTCTTTTGACGAACAGATGCAGGAACTTTTGGCAGAAGAGGAGCAGGAGATTGAAAAAGTCCGCCGAGGCGATGAATTGCCCACCGGTATTTTGAAAAGGGTGGTAGTTTATGTTGCTACAAAGCGCAAACTTTCCGAAGGAGATAAGCTGGCCGGCCGACATGGTAATAAGGGTGTGGTTGCCAGAATTATTCCCGAAGAAAATATGCCTTATATGCCCGATGGGACCCCGGTAGATGTAGTTTTAAATCCATTAGGCGTACCTAGCCGTATGAATGTCGGCCAGATCTTGGAGTGCCATTTAGGTTGGGCGGCAAAAGTTTTAAATATAAATGTCAGCTGTCCGGTTTTTGACGGGGCCAAAGAAGGCGAAATCAAAGAGCTGCTTAAGAAGGCAGGTATTCCCGAAGACGGCAAGGTCACCCTTTTTGATGGTTACAGCGGAGAGCCCTTTGATCAGAAGGTTACCGTAGGCTACATGTATATTCTAAAACTCATCCATTTAGTAGATGAGAAGATCCATGCCCGTTCTATCGGCCCTTATTCTTTGGTCACTCAGCAGCCGTTAGGCGGGAAAGCGCAATTCGGAGGCCAGAGATTAGGCGAAATGGAGGTTTGGGCGCTTGAAGCTTATGGCGCTGCTTTTACTTTGCAGGAAATGCTTACGGTTAAAAGTGACGATGTCAGCGGCAGGACCCGGATTTATGAAGCGATTGTCAAAGGTGAACAACGCCTGACACATGGGACTCCGGAGTCATTTAACGTTTTAATTAAAGAATTACAAGGCTTGTGCCTTGATATAAAAACAGAAAAGGCTAAATAATGGAAGAGATCGTCTCGTTTGATAGTATTTCAATTAAAATTGCCAGTCCTCAGGTAATTAAATCCTGGTCTAAGGGTGATGTTAAGAAAGCCGAAACGATTAATTACCGGACACTTAAGCCGGAAAAAGACGGATTATTTTGCGAGAAAATATTCGGCCCGGTCCGCGATTGGGAATGTAACTGCGGAAAATATAAGGGAATAAAGTTTAAGGGAATTACCTGCGACCGCTGCGGTGTAACTGTCGATCGTTCAAATGTCAGGCGTGAGCGTATGGGGCATATTGAATTAGCTACTCCGGTTACGCATATCTGGTTTTTTAAAGCAGTGCCGAGCAGAATGAGCGCGCTTTTAGATATCGGTTTAAGAGACCTGGAGAGAGTTATTTATTACGAGGAGTATGTGGTTGTTGATCCCGGGACTACACCTTTAAAGAAGAAAGAGCTTTTAACCGATGAACAATATCAGGAGGCCTTAAGCAAATACGGGTCGAATTTTAAAGCTAAAATCGGAGCTGAAGCAATTAGTGAGCTTTTGAAAGAGTTAGATTTAGATATTGTGTGCCGGAAATTGCGCAAGGATTTGGAAAAATCCAAGGATGTTTTAAATAACCGTAAAGCGATTAAAAACTTAAAGATTGTTGAAGATTTCAAGAAAAGCGGTAATAAGCCGGAATGGATGATTTTAGAAATTGTCCCGGTAATACCCCCGGATTTGCGCCCATTAGTGCCTTTAGAGGGTGGAAGGTTTGCGACAAGCGACCTTAACGATTTGTACCGCAGGGTAATTAATCGTAATAATCGTCTCAAAAAGCTAATGGAGTTAAGCGCTCCTGAAATCATTATCCGTAATGAAAAACGCATGCTTCAGGAAGCAGTTGATGCGCTTTTAGATAATGGGCGCCACGGCAAGCCTGTTAACGGTGCGAATAACCGTCCATTAAAATCACTTTCCGATATGCTTAAAGGAAAACAAGGCAGGTTCCGTCAGAACCTTCTTGGTAAGCGTGTAGATTATTCCGGCCGTTCGGTTATTGTTGTTGGGCCGGAATTGAAACTGCATGAATGCGGTCTTCCAAAGCAAATGGCTTTGGAATTATTCGAGCCGTTTATCATTAAGAAATTAAGGGAAAAAGGTTTTGTGCATACGATCAAGGGGGCCCGCCGCATGGTTGAGCGCGGTAAGATTGAGGTCTGGGATATTTTGGACGAGGTGATCAAAGATCATCCTATTATGCTCAATCGTGCTCCGACATTGCACCGCTTAGGCATTCAGGCCTTTCAGCCTTTATTAATTGAAGGAAAGTCGATAAAAATACATCCTTTGGTCTGTACCGCTTTTAACGCAGACTTCGACGGTGACCAGATGGCCGTGCATGTGCCTTTGTCATTGGAATCTCAGCTTGAAACCAAAGTACTTATTATGGCAATAAATAATATATTTTCTCCTGCTGACGGCCGGCCGGTTATTACGCCTACGCAGGATATCATCTTAGGAATGGCTTATCTAAGCAGGGAGAAAGCCGGAGGGCTCGGCGAGGGTAAGATTTTTTCAAGTGCCGATGAAGTTTTGATAGCTTATGATGACAAGGCTGTTGATTTACATGCAAAGATAAAAATCCGGATTAACTGTTTATATAATTTTGATGAGAAAAATGTTATAAACGAAAAACAAATTATTACCACCACGGTTGGAAGGGTATTATTTAATCAGATACTGCCTCTTGAGTTTGGTTTTGTTAACTGTGATTTAAATAAAAGCAAGGTTAGTGATGTCGTAGTCAGCTGCTACAAAAGATTCGGGCATGCTGCGACTATCAAGCTTTTAGATGACATTAAGCGTTTGGGGTTTGAAATGGGCACATTAGGCGGAATTTCTATCGGTATAGATGATATGACTATCCCGCTGGAAAAGCCGCAAGTTTTAAAAGAGTCGAAAGAGGAGGTAGCTAAGGTTGAGGATCAATACCGTAAAGGTATTATTACTAACAGCGAGCGTAAATCCAAGGTAATCGATATTTGGACGCATGCTACAGATAAAATTTCCGACCTCTTATTTAAAGGTATGGATTCATTTAACCCTATTTTTATGATGGCTGACTCGGGCGCCCGCGGAAGCCGCCTGCAGGTAAGGCAGCTTGCCGGTATGCGCGGACTTATGGCCAAGCCAAGCGGTGAGATAATTGAAAACCCGATTACCGCAAATTTTCGCGAAGGCTTAAATGTTCTTGAGTATTTTATTTCTACCCACGGCGCGCGTAAGGGCCTTGCAGATACTGCGCTTAAAACCGCTGATGCGGGATACTTAACCCGCAGGCTAGTTGATGTTGCTCAGGAAGTAATTGTTTGCGAAGAAGATTGCGGGACGCTTAACGGAATTACGGTAGCCGCAATTACCGAAGGCGATGAAGAGGTTGTCGGCCTTAAAGACCGTATTGTCGGAAGAGTTGCCTTAAATAATATCGTTGACATCATAACCGACGAAATTATTGTCGAGCAGGGCAGCGAAATTACCGAAGAGAAAGTTGACAGGATCGAAAAATTAGGAATTGAAAAGATTCGTATCCGCAGCGTTTTAACCTGCGAATCCGGAAGAGGCGTTTGCGCTAAATGTTACGGCAGAAATCTTTCTACCGGAAGGCTGGTTGAGTTAGGGGAGGCCGTAGGAGTTGTGGCGGCGCAGAGCATTGGCGAACCCGGTACGCAGTTGACCATGAGGACTTTTCATATCGGAGGTACGGCTTCTAGAACCATTGAGCAGTCGTTCATTAAAGCCAAAAATGAAGGTTTGATTAAATATCATGCTTTAAGGGTAACTCTTAAAAATAAAGAAAATGTTGTTTTAAATAGAAACGGCGCGATCAGCATTAATGACGCACAGGGCAGGGAGCTTGAGCGTTATTCGATACCGCAAGGCGCATTCATTCCATTCCTGGACGGTCAGCAGGTAAAGAAAGGTTCGTCATTTGTGCATTGGGACCCTTATACCTTGCCCGTACTTACTGAAGTAGCGGGCTTAGTGCGTTTCGAAGATTTACGCGAAAATATTACTATGCGCGAAGAGCTTAATCCGGTTACTAAATTAAGCGAGCGCGTAGTTGTAGAGCATAAACCCGAGTATCATCCGCAGGTGGTTATCTTAGACACTAAAAACGCAGTTTTAGGTATTTATCCTATTCCCATTGGGGCCCATATTATTGTTAAAGACGGCGAGCATGTAGGGGGCGGCGACTTATTGGCAAAGATCCCGCGTACAGTCGTTAAAACCCGCGATATTACCGGAGGCCTTCCGCGTGTAGCCGAGCTTTTTGAAGCAAGGCGCCCGAAGGATCCTGCGGTTATCAGCGAAATTGATGGCTTTGTGGAATTCGGTGAGACAAAGAAAAATCAGCGCGTAATAATTGTTAAATCCGCCACAGGTATGTCCCGCGAGTATGTCATTCCCCATGGCAAGCACCCGAATGTTTATAAGGGTGATAAGGTTAGTGCCGGGCAGCAGCTTACTGACGGGCCGGTAGTTTTGCAGGATATTTTAAGTGTTTGCGGCGATAAGGTCTTGCAGGAATACCTGGTGAATGAAGTTCAGGAAGTTTACCGCTTGCAGGGCGTACGTATAAATGATAAGCATATTGAGGTTATTATTAGGCAGATGCTCAAAAAGGTAAGGGTTGAAGATCCCGGTGATACCGAATTTTTAGCTACACAGCAGGTAGATAAGTGGATATTTCAAAAAGAGAATACGCGTGTAATTAAAAAAGGCCAAAAACCTGCGCAGGCAACACCGCTTTTATTAGGTATAACCAAGGCATCCCTTACTACCGAGAGTTTTATTTCCGCAGCCAGTTTCCAGGAGACTACCCGTGTTTTAACTGAAGCTGCAACCAGGGGCAAAAGAGATGAACTATTTGGTTTAAAAGAAAATGTTATTGTTGGGCATTTGATTCCGGCAGGTACCGGTTTTAAAGCTCATCGCGATATTGAAGTGGAGAAAACAGTTGTCGAAAGCGCTCAGGAGAAAAAGGAATAATCTATGCCCACAATCGCCCAGTTAATCAGGTTAGGTAGGATTTCTAAGAAAAAGAAAAGTAAATCTCCGGCTCTAAAGAGCTGTCCCCAGAGAAGAGGTGTATGTATTCAGGTGCGTACTATGACGCCTAAGAAGCCTAACTCAGCATTAAGAAAAATTGCAAGGGTCAGGCTTACTACGGGTATAGAAGTTACGGCATATATTCCGGGAGAAGGCCATAATCTTCAGGAGCATTCTATTGTTATGGTAAGGGGTGGCAGGGTCAAAGATTTACCCGGCGTGCGCTACCATATTGTAAGGGGCGCTTTAGATGCTGCGGGAGTTAACGCGCGCAGAAGAAGCCGTTCTAAATATGGGGCAAAGAAGCCGAAGCCAACCAAGTAGTTATCGCATAAGGAGCATTGTAGAAGAATGAGAAGAAGAAAAGCGCAGGAAAAAGTCATTTTAGCGGATCCAAAATATAACAGCAAAATAATTGCCAAGTTTATGAATATGGTTATGGTTGATGGCAAAAAAGCCGTAGCCGAGAATTTAGTTTATAAGGCTTTCGATATTGTGTTAAAAAACTTAAACGAACAGGATATCTTAAAAGTTTTTTATAAGGCATTAGATAATGCGCGGCCGCGTTTGGAAGTAAAGCCGCGGAGGGTGGGCGGAGCAACATACCAGGTCCCTGTTGAAGTAAGGCAGGAGCGCGGTACTTCCATTGCCTTACGCTGGATAAGGGATTTTGCCAAGAATAGAAAAGGTAAAGCTATGGAACAAAAGTTAGCCGATGAAATTATTTCAGCTTTCAAAGGGGAAGGTTCAGCAATTAAAAAGAGGGATGATACGCATAAAATGGCCGAGTCGAATAAGGCTTATGCGCATTTTCGTTGGTAAGCTATGAGAAAAATTCCTTTAGAAAAACTTAGAAACATCGGGATTATCGCCCATATTGATGCCGGTAAGACTACAACCAGCGAGCGTATTCTATTTTATACGGGGAAAAATTATAAAATCGGCGAAGTGCATGATGGTGCAGCTACGATGGACTGGATGGTGCAGGAACAGGAAAGAGGCATTACTATTACTGTCGCTGCTACGACCTGTAAATGGAAAGATATAACCATTAATTTAATTGATACTCCCGGCCACGTTGATTTTACTATTGAAGTAGAAAGATCGCTAAAAGTTTTAGACGGAGCAGTGGTTGTTTTCTGCGGAGTCGGCGGAGTTGAGCCGCAGTCAGAAACCGTATGGCGCCAGGCAGACCGTTATGGTGTCCCGCGTATTGCTTTTGTGAATAAGATGGACCGTACGGGATCTGATTTTTTTGCAGTCATCGACCAGATGAAAGAAAGATTAGGGGCAAATGTGGCTGCAATCCAGCTTCCTGTTGGCCGCGAAAGCGGTTTTAACGGGCTTATTGATCTAGTTGATAAAAAACTTATTCATTATAAAGATGAGCTGGGTAAAGACATTGAGGTTAAAGATCTTCCCGAAGATATGCTGGCCGATTTTGAGAAATACCGCATGATTCTGGTAGAGAAGGTTGCCGAGGCAGACGACAAAGTTATGGAAGATTATCTTCAAGGGAAAACCGTAACTAATGAAGAGTTGAAAGCTGCAATCCGCAGGAGTGTTATTGCAAATAAATTTGTCGCTGTACTTTGCGGGTCATCATTTAAAAATAAAGGCGTGCAATTAGTTTTGGATGCGGTAAAAGATTATCTCCCTTCTCCGCTTGATGTGCCTCCTGTAAAAGGAACGCATCCAGATTCCGGGGAATTCGAAGAGGTGGCCGCGGATGATAAAGCTCCGTTTACCGCTTTATGTTTTAAGGTCGCATCAGACCCCTTTGTCGGTAAAATTTATTTTGTAAGAATGTATTCCGGCGTACTTACCTCCGGGACATATATATATAATGCTTCAAAAAGAGAAAGGGAACGTGTAACAAAAATTGTTAAAATGCACGCCAATCATCAGGAGGTAACCGAGACTATTTCGACCGGGGATATCGCAGCCCTTGTCGGCTTAAAGGATACAAAAACCGGGGACACCTTGTGTACGGAAAAAAATCCTATTCTTATTGAAGCGATGCGATTTCCTGAGCCGGTTATTCAGCAGGCGATTGAGCCTAAATCAAAAGACGCGCAGGAGAAATTAGGCTTGGCTATGCATAAACTGGAAGATGAAGACCCGTCATTCAGGGTTAGCTATAACCAGGAAACCGGCCAAACTCTCATTGCCGGCATGGGCCAGCTGCATCTTGAAATTATTATCGACAGGATCTTGCGTGAATTTAATGTTGAGGCTACCGTCGGCTCACCGCAGGTTGCTTACCGTGAAACGATCAGAAAAAGCGTTTCCAGCGTGGGAAAATTTATTTCGCAGTCCGGCGGACGCGGCCAATATGGCCATTGTGTTATTGAGATGAGCCCGCAGGAGACACCCGGGATGGGTAATACATTTGAAGATAAAATTAAAAGCGGAGCAATCCCGCGTGAATTTATTCCTGCCGTAAAGCAGGGAGTTATGGGTGCGGCCAAAAACGGCGTATTGGCAGGGTATCCTGTTACCGACGTAAAAGTTGTTTTAGTTGATGGTTCATTCCATGAAGTCGACTCTTCGGAGCTGGCATTTAAAATGGCAGGGTCTATTGCTTTTCAGGATGGGATGAAAAAAGCGCATCCTGTTTTACTTGAGCCGATTATGGATATCGAAGTAGTTGTGCCTGAAGAATTTATGGGCCAGATTATCGGAGACTTAAGCTCAAGACGCGCAAAAATAATTGCCCTCGGTCAGAGATTGAATCTACGTACTATCCGGGCCAATGTTCCGTTGTCAGAAGTTTTTAATTACGCAACGGTAACAAGATCCTTGACACAGGGCCGTGCATCGTATACAATGGAACCTTCCTTTTACAGCGAGGTTCCTGCTCATGTAGCGGAAAAAGTTATTTTAGGGGCGTCTACCACAAAGACAAGAAAAACTTTTTAAAAAAACAGGAGGATAAGAAATGGCTAAAGAAAAATTTGTAAGGAGTAAGCCGCACGTAAATATCGGGACCATCGGCCATATTGATCACGGTAAAACAACGCTTACTGCTGCAATATGCAACGTTCTTTCAAAAACCGGACAGGCTACCGCCAGAGACTATGCGGATATCGCAAAAGGCGGCACAGTTAGAGACGAGACAAAGGTAGTTACTATTTCGGTTGCCCACGTTGAATATGAAACAGCTGCACGGCACTATGCGCATATTGACTGCCCGGGCCACGCAGATTACATTAAGAATATGATTACCGGAGCAGCCCAGATGGATGGGGCAATCCTGGTAGTTTCCGCAGCTGACGGCCCTATGCCTCAGACCAGAGAGCATATTCTTTTAGCACGCCAGGTTAATGTTCCTTCTATGGTTGTATTTATGAACAAAGTTGATTTGGTTGATGATAAAGAGCTTCTGGATTTGGTTGAAATGGAAATAAGGGAGCTTTTAACTAAATACGGATACCCGGGAGATAAAACGCCGATTATCCGCGGCAGTGCCAATAAGGCATATGCGGCAACTGATGCGAACAGCGCGGAAGCCAAGCCGATTCTTGATTTAATAAAAGCGGTAGATGAGTTTATTCCTCTTCCGCCCAGAGAATTGGATAAGCCTTTACTTATGGCTGTTGAAGATGTTTTTAGTATCGAGGGTAGAGGAACAGTAGGTACCGGAAGAATTGAACGTGGAAAAGTTAAGGTTGGAGAAGAGGTCGAGATTATCGGTTTAAGGCCCGAGCCCAGAAAATCCGTAGTTACCGGAATAGAAATGTTCCGTAAGCTTCTTGATGAGGGCCAGGCAGGAGATAACGTTGGCCTTCTCTTAAGAGGCATCGAAAAAAATGATATTGAACGCGGGATGGTTATTGCTGCGCCTAAATCCATTATGCCTCATACAAAATTTAAGGCAAAGGTTTACATTTTGACCAAAGAAGAAGGCGGCAGACATACACCATTTTTCAAAGGTTATCGTCCGCAGTTCTATTTCCGTACTACCGATGTTACAGGCTCTGCCAATCTTCCTGAAGGCGTAGAAATGGTCATGCCGGGGGATAATGTGGAACTGAATGTCGAATTAATTACGCCGGTTGCTATAGAAAAAGAGTCGCGTTTTGCTATTCGTGAAGGCGGCCATACCGTAGGTGCCGGGGTAGTGACCGAGGTTATTGCTTAATCCTGTAAGTTTTATTTACAGGAATTTTTATATTCGAGAGGTTTAAAGTACACTAAAAGAATGAATACTCAAAAGATTCGTATTAAACTAAAAGCCTACGATCACAGGCTTTTGGATCAGGCAGTAATAGAGATTGTTGATACCGTTAAGCGTACTGGCGCCAAAATTTCGGGGCCAGTACCGCTTCCTACGAAGCGCGAAATTTATACGGTGCTGCGTTCTGTGCATGTTGATAAAAAGTCGCGCGAACAGTTTGATTTATCTACCCATAAACGCCTTATTGACATCTTTGAGCCCACAGCTAAGACCATCGATTCATTAAGGAAGCTAAACCTGCCGGCAGGAGTGGACGTAGAGATCAAGTAATAAAATCAATATAGAAGGTTAATTGAAATGATCGGATTAATTGGTAAAAAAATCGGTATGACTCAAATTTTCGCTGAAGATAACAGCCAGGTTGCTGTTACCGCTATCCAGGCAGGGCCCTGTCCGATACTGATGGTTAATGGCAAAAATATCCAGCTGGGTTTTGATTTGGTGAAAGAAAAAAGCGTGAAAAAACCCCAATTGGGTTTTTTTAAAAAAATAAATATTACTCCGCGCAATGTAATTAAGGATGTTTCAAAAGAAGCGGGAGTTGAGTATAAGGTTGGGGAAGAGCTTAAAGTGGACCTTTTTTCTGAAGGTGATTTTGTAGATATCAGCGGGATTTCTATCGGTAAAGGTTTTGCCGGCGGCATGAAGCGTTGGCACTGGAAAGGCGGCCCGCGCACGCATGGTTCAACTAGCCATCGCAGAGTCGGGTCCATAGGCTCAAGCACTACTCCCGGAAGAGTCTTTAGAGGGCACCATATGCCGGGGCATTTAGGCGCACAGAAGGCTACAATACAGAATTTGAAAGTTATCAGGGTAGATTTGGCGAATAATCTTCTTTTGGTAGAAGGCGGAGTCCCCGGGCACAAAAACGGATATTTAGTAATAACTAAAGCCCTGAAAAAAAGACCGAAGAAAGCGGCGGTAAAGAAATAATATGTTTACCCCCTTAGAGAACAGCGATAAATCGGATAAAAATATGCATAATGAAGCTCATGTCGGCTCGAAGGCGTCATCAGTAAAAACCGTTAAAGAACGAGGGTCGCTAGCGGGATTTACATTGCCTGTATATAACATTGAAGGCAAAGAAATAGATACAATAAAACTCAATGCTGCTATTTTTGATGGCAGTCAGAATGCCGATTGCCTTCATCAGGCTATTGAAAATTATAGGGCTAATCAAAGAAAGGGTCTGGCTTCTACTAAAACCCGTGGCGAGGTTTCAGGCGGCGGCAGGAAGCCATGGAAACAAAAGGGTACAGGCCGGGCGCGAGTGGGTTCAACACGCTCGCCGCTTTGGAGGCATGGAGGAGTAGTTTTTGGCCCCCATCCTCGCGATTTTTCTTATGATCTCCCGCAGAAGATAAAATCCGCAGCTTTAAAGACCAGCTTAAACCTTAAGTTGAAAGAAAATAATTTCATGATACTGGATGAATTTAAAATCGAAAAGCCTAAGACTAAGTTAGCAGTAGGAATATTCAGCAATCTTAAGTTATTTTCGGCCAAAGAAAAAAAAGAGAAAAAAGTTTTGTTTTTAACGCATAAGTTAGACCCTGAGCTGAAGAAAGCTTTAAAGAATATCAGTTTCTTAACCGTAGATTTAGCCAGCAATTGCCATGCTTACGAAGTAATGAATAGCCAAAAACTGCTTGTTACCAAAGCTGCTGTTTCGGATCTAACATCGAGGTTAAAATCATGAGCGATTTGCCGGTTATAATTAAAGCGCTTCTGCAGACCGAGAAATCAAGCGGTTATTCTTCGAGCGGGAAATACCTTTTTCTGGTAAATAATTCTGCCAACAAGATCCAGATTAAAAAAGCGGTAGAGCAGATTTATAAAGTTAAGGTAAAGAATGTGAATACATTTGTTTCAATGGGCAAGCTTAAAAGAGTAAGGCATCAGTTGGGCCGTACAGCTGATACTAAAAGGGCTGTAGTTACTTTGGCCGCGGGCCAAAAGATAGAGGTAGCATAATGGGTATAATCAAATTTAAACCAACTACACCAAGCCGCAGGCATATGAGCGGAGCGGATTTCTCCGAAATCACTAAAGGCAGGCCGGAGCGTTCTTTATTGGTCCCGCTTAAAAAAACCGGCGGGAGGAATGCTTATGGCCGTATTACTACCAGGCATATCGGAGGCGGGCATAAACGCATGCTGCGTATAATAGATTTTAAGCGGGATATTTATGACCAGCCGGCAAAAGTTATAGCTATAGAATATGACCCTAACCGTTCGGCAAGAATTGCTTTGGTAGAATATGCGGATAAACAGAAGCGTTACATTATTGCCCCGCTTGGGCTGAATGTAGGGGATGAAGTCCTTGCCAGCAACCAGAAGGATGTTGAGATCAAGCTTGGTAATTGCTTACTTTTGCGCAATATTCCTTCGGGCACATTGATTCACAATATAGAGTTATCAAAAGGAAAAGGCGGGCAAATTGTCCGTGGTGCAGGAACCAGTGCGCAGATTATGGCAAAAGAATCGGATATGGCGCATGTCAGGCTGCCAAGCGGCGAAGTAAGGTTAGTCAGCTTAGATTGCCATGCTACTATCGGACAAATCGGTAATATTGACCATGATGCGATTATACTGGGTAAAGCCGGTAAGAGCAGATGGTTAGGGATTAAGCCTTCAGTTAGAGGCGTAGTAATGAATCCTTTTGATCACCCCCACGGGGGCGGCGAAGGCAAAAGCGGGCAAGGTAATCCTCATCCGGTTACTCCATGGGGTAAGCCTACCAAAGGTTACCGAACAAGAAACCGCAATAAGTATTCTAATAAATTTATTGTCAAGAGAAGGAAGCCATAATATGCCACGATCATTAAAAAAAGGCCCATACGTTGAGGAGAGTTTATTAAGGAAGGTCGAAAAGCAGACAAAAGCCGGCTTGCGTCAAGCGATTAAAACCTGGAGCAGGCGTTCAACAGTAATTCCTGATTTCGTAGGTTTGACTTTTGCTGTATATGACGGAAAGAAACATATCCCGGTTTTCGTCACCGAGAATATGGTTGGGCACAAGTTAGGAGAATTTGCTCCCTCGAGAATATTTAAAAAACACGGCGGTATTAAGGCTAAGAAGGCTTTAGAGAAAACATAAAATGATTGCATACGCTTCCGGAAAATTCTTAAGGATTTCACCAAGCAAGGTACGTATCGTAGCTGATTTGATACGCGGCAAAGACGTTACCTATGCCCAGGGGGTCTTGCTGCATTTAAATAAAAGATCAAAGGAATACCTTATAAAGATATTAAAATCTGCGGTTGCTAATGCCAAGGTAAAGGGTTTTACGGCAGATAAACTGTATATTTCAAAGATTGTTTGTGATTGCGGTCCGATGTGGAAAAGGTTTAAGGCCGCTGCTTTTGGAAGGGCCTCGGGAATAGTCAAGCGTACCGTGCATATAAAAATTGAGTTGGATTTAAAGCAAGGAGCATAATTTATGGGACATAAGGTAAGTCCTTTATTATTAAGGATGGGTTTTATAAGGCAGTGGCATTCCCGGTGGTTTGCTAAGCCGAAGGATTTTGCGGCGCTTATCCAGCAGGATTATAAAATCAGGAAATTTATAAAGGCTAAATTTAAACAGGCCGCAATTTCTAAGGTTGTTGTTGAAAGGCTGGCAGATAAGATAAAAATCCGTATATTTTCCGCGCGTCCCGGTATCATTATCGGCCGTCACGGTTCGGATATTGAGCGCCTGAGAGGAGACTTGAATAGTTTGGTTAAAAGTGAACTTTCGATTGATATCCAGGAAGTAAATAAACCCGCATGGGACGCGCAATTAGTTGCAGAAAACATTGCATTACAGCAAGAAAAAAGAATCGCTTTTCGCCGTGCTGTAAAAAGGGCGATGGAGCAGTCGATTCAGGCCGGTGTCAAGGGGATCAGGGTCAGTTGTTCGGGCCGGCTCAATGGAGCAGAGATGAGCCGTAAAGAAACCTATAAAATCGGCAAGATACCTTTACAGACTTTACGTGCGGACATTGATTACGGTTTTGCCGAGGCCCTTACTACCTATGGTTTAATCGGAGTTAAGGTTTGGATTTATAAAGGCGACATCTTGGGAAAACAATTTATCCAAGAGGAAGGTAATGTCTCCCAGCAGGCGCAAGCTAACCCAGCCTTAAAGCCGGCACCCGTACGACAGGATAAGGAGTAACGATGGTTTTAATACCCAAGAGGGTTAAATATCGCAAATTACAGAAAGGCCAGCGCCGCGGTATAGCTACTACTGGCGCTAGCGTTGCCTTCGGCGAATTTGGTTTAAAATCTTTAGATAACGGTTGGATAAAAAATACTCAAATTGAAGCGGTGAGAGTTATCTTGGCGCGGCAGTTACATAAAGGCGGAAAGTTATGGATAAGGATATTTCCTGATAAATCCATAACCAAGAAGCCGGCGGAAGTACGTATGGGAAAAGGAAAAGGAGATCTTGACCATTGGGTTGCGGTAGTTAAACGCGGGCGGGTGCTCTTTGAGCTAGGCGGAGTTCCCCAAGAATATGCTAAGGCGTGTTTCCGCCTTGCAGCTTACAAATTGCCTCTTCGCACAAAATTTGTGGTCAGGATGCATAAATAAAATGAAACCTCAAGGATTAAAAGATTTATCAAAAACAGAATTATTGGAAAAGGAAAAAGGGCTCTACGGCGAATTATCCAAATTAAATTTACAGCGATATACGGGGAGTGTCGAGAAGCCGCATAAGTTTGCACTGATAAAGAAAGATATTGCGCGCATCAGGACAATCTTAAACCAGAAGAAAGATAAATAAGATGGGTAAAAAGAAAGAATTTACGGGAGTTGTTGTAAGCGATAAGATGCAAAAGACTGTTGTCGTTAAAACCATGCATTTGGCCAGGCATCACAAATATTCTAAGACTGTGAAACTTCATAATAAATTTAAGGCCCATGATGAAAAGGGTATTGCAAAAACCGGAGATATCGTGACTATTATGGAAACAAGGCCTTTATCAAAAGATAAGCGTTTTATAGTTAAGGCTGTCCTTAAAAAGTCAGAGGAAGCGCATATATCTTTGCCAGAGGAGAATATTTAAATGCTTCAATTGCGCAGTATTTTTGATGTTGCCGATAATACCGGAGCCCGTAAGGCGTCCATGATCTGTGTACTCAAGAAAATGGGAAGTTTTAGAGCCGGAATTGGAGATGTGGTAAGGGTTAATATCAAGGAATCTATACCCGGGGCAACAGTTAAAAAAGGGGAAAAGGCATTGGCGGTTATCGTACGCACCAGGCATGATATAAAAAGGGCAGACGGATCAATCTTGCGTTTTGACCGGAATGCGGTAGTGATTATTGACGATAAAGATAACCCCAGGGGCACGCGTGTATTCGGCCCGGTTGCCCGAGAGTTAAGAGATAAAAACTTTAATAAAATAATTTCATTAGCACCAGAGGTAATTTAATGCAAAAAATTAAAAAGAACGATATTGTGCAGATAATTAAAGGCAAAGATAAAGGTAAACAGGGGAAAATAATCAGCATTGTTAAAAATGGTTCTTCTGCCTTGGTTGAAGGCCGTAATTTATCCAAGAAGCACAAACGTCAGAGCCGTCAGGATCAAAAGGGCGGAATAATTTCCATAGAGATGCCGGTTAGTGTTTCTAACCTGATGGTTTTTTGCAAACATTGTTCAAAACCTGCCCGCGTCGGAATAATGGTTTTAAAGGACGGGTCAAAATCCAGATTTTGCAAAAGCTGCAAAGAGGCCTTATAAAATGGTACCCAGACTATTAGAAAAATATCGTAATGAGATTGTTCCCAAGCTGATGTCAGATTTCAACCTCAAGAATAAAATGGAAGTTCCTGTTGTCGATAAGGTTGTGGTGAATATGGGGATCGGTGAAGGAACACAGGATATTAAGATTTTGGAAAAATCCGTTGACGAATTGGCAAATATAACCGGACAGAAGCCGATTATTCGCAGGGCAAAGAAAGCCATTGCCAATTTTAAAGTCAGGCAGGGGCAGGCTGTGGGGGCCAAGGTTACTTTGCGCCGCGCAATGATGTATGAGTTTATGGACCGCCTGCTTAATGTGGCACTTCCCAGGATCCGTGATTTTCGCGGTGTTTCAGCCGATTCTTTTGATAAAGGTAATAATTATACCCTTGGTTTAAGCGAGCAGATTATATTCCCGGAAATTGAATATGATAAAATTACCCGCACTCAAGGCATGGATATTACTTTTGTAATTAAAAATGCAAAGAATATCGAGCAGGCAAGGGCTTTATTAAAGTATTTCGGTATGCCTTTTAAAACTAAGGAAGAAAAATAAAAAGATGGCAAAGAATTCTCAAATCGCTAGATGGAAAAGAACGAGCAAGTTTTCAACGCGCAAATATAACCGTTGCTCTATTTGCGGCCGCAGCGGCGGATATCTTAGAAGATTTCAACTTTGCCGCATTTGTTTTAGAGAGCTGGTTTGGCAGGGTCTTATCCCCGGAGTGAAGAAGGCCAGCTGGTAAAGTAACACCCCGCGTTTATAATGAATTGCGCGGGTGTGCCCGTGAGGGCAAGGAGAATAAATGTCCAGGACAGATTTAATCGCAGATGTTTTTACAATCATTCGCAATGCCTTATTAATCAAAAAGGACATTGTGGATGTTCCAGCTTCTAGCAATATCAAAGAGATTATTGCCATTCTGAAAAAGAGCGAATATATCGATAACTTTAAGCTGATTGAAGATAAGAAGCAGGGATTAGTCAGGGTTTATCTGAAATATATGGCAGGAAAACCTGCTATACGTAATATTAAGCGCGTTTCGAAGCCGGGACTAAGAGTTTATGTTAACGGCAAGAAAATACCAACGGTTTTACGCGGAAGGGGTATCGCAATAATTTCTACTTCCAAGGGCGTAATTACCGATAAAGAAGCCAGGGAGTTGGGCGTAGGCGGAGAAGTTATAGGTTATATCTGGTAATCTTGATTCAAATTTCTTAGGAGTTTATTGATGTCTAGAATCGGTAAAAAAATAGTAACAATACCTAAAGATGTAAAGATCGAGGTTAAAGACGGAGTGGTTTTTGTCCAGGGGCCGAAAGGAAAGCTGCAGCGTAAGTTAAACGACCGTATCAGTATTGAAATTAATGATGGCCAGCTTTTAGTAAAACGAGTTAGCGATACTAAGGTAGACAAATCAATGCATGGGTTATTCCGCGCTTTAATCATAAATATGATCAAGGGAGTAACCGAGGGTTATCTTAAGGAGCTAGAGATTATCGGGGTAGGGTTTAAAGCCGCAGTGGCAGGAAATAAATTAAATATGGCTTTAGGATTTTCGCACCCGGTTAACATTACCATACCCGAAGGGATTAAAATCGAAACTCCCAAGCCTACGCAGTTGGTTATAAGGGGTATTGACAAAGAGCTAATAGGGAAGGTAGCGACAGAGATTCGTTTAGTTTATCCGCCTGAGCCATATAAAGGAAAAGGGATTCGTTTTGTGGGGGAACATGTGAAGAAAAAGATAGGAAAAGCGCAGGCAACAGGCGGTGGTAAATAAAATGAGAAAAAAAGAAGAGCTAAGGCTTAAAAGGCATAAAAGGCTTAAAATGAAGATGTTCGGCACCCCGGAGAAGCCCCGTTTGGTCGTGCACCGTTCATTAAAAAATATCTCCGCCCAGGTTTTGGATGATATGACAAATAAGGTTTTGTTTTCTCTTTCTAGTAAAGATAAGGCTTTGAAGGGGAAATTTACTAATGCGGGAAATATAAAAGCAGCGCAATATTTTGGGCAGGTATTCGCCCAGGCAGCAAAGGAAAAGGGGTATAGTAAAGTTATCTTTGATCGTGCAGGTTATCTCTATCACGGCAGGGTTAAATCTTTTGCGGATGCATTAAGA
Organism: Candidatus Omnitrophota bacterium; assembly: GCA_028712175.1. Lineage (GTDB taxonomy): Bacteria > Omnitrophota > Gorgyraeia > Gygaellales > Profunditerraquicolaceae > UBA6249. The sequence continues at coordinate 69,218 of JAQTQQ010000003.1, forward strand.
GAAGGCGGAATGGAGTTTTAAATTATGCGTGAATTGACTATTGAGCAACAGTCGGACCTGATTGAAAAAGTTATTAGTATTAACCGTGTTACTAAGGTAACCAAAGGCGGCAAAAAGCTACATTTTAGCGCATTGGTGGTTGTTGGTGATACCAAGGGAAGAGTTGGTTTTGCCTTGGATAAAGCCAATGAAGTCGCAGAGGCAATACGTAAATCTTTAACTAAGGCAAAAAAAAGCCTCTTCAGAGTTCCTTTAGAGGGCTCGACTATTCCACATGAGGTAATCGGTAAATTCGGGGCGGCAAGTGTTATGCTTAAGCCTGCTTCGGAAGGCACAGGTGTCATAGCCGCAGGCCCGGTACGCGCAATCTGCGAAGCTGCCGGAATCAAGGATATACTTACCAAATGTTTAAAATCAAATAATCCGATTAATGTTATTAAAGCTACGATGCAAGGGTTAAGGGAACTTAAAGAATAAAATGAAAGATAAAAAAACTGCTACAAAACCAGTATCCAAGAAGCCAGCTGTTAAAAAGGTTATCAAAAGAAAGCCTGCTAAGAAAGATCTTCAGCAGCCGGTGATAAATTCTGTTTATCTGCACAATTTAAAAAGTCCTTTTGGCTCGCGTAAAAAAAGAAAACTTTTGGGCCGGGGGTCAAGTTCCGGGCATGGTAAAACTTCAACCCGCGGGAGTAAGGGGCAGACTTCGCGCGCAGGAAGGCATTTTTATCTGGGGTTTGAAGGCGGGCAGTCTCCGCTTATTCGTAGAATGCCCAAGCGCGGTTTTGTAAGTAATTTTAAAAAGACCTATCAGGTTATTAATCTGGGGGATTTAAACAGGATTAAAGAAACTACAATTACCCCAGCTGTTTTAAAAGCAAATGGTTTAATCGGCAAAGAGGCTGCTCTAATTAAAATTTTGGGAAACGGAAGCATCAAGAATGCTGTGACTGTCCAGGCGCATGCATTTTCAAAGCGTGCATCCAATGAAATTACCGGCGCCGGTGGCAAAGCAGAAATTATAAATGTTTAATGCGCTGGTTAATGCGTTTAAAATCCCGGATTTAAAAAGACGGTTAATCATCTCGGGCCTGCTTATTGCGGTTTACCGCGTAGGTTGTTATGTGCCTACTCCCGGAATTGACGGTGCGGCGCTGGCGGATTTTTTTAACCGTATCGCCAAAACACAAGGTGGAACGCTCTTTGGCATAATTAATATGTTTTCCGGCGGCGCTATGGAACGCTTGACTATATTTGCCTTAGGGATTATGCCCTATATTTCCTCGTCGATTATTATGCAGCTGCTTACTGCGGTTGTCCCGGCGCTAGAGAAAATTGCGAAAGAAGGCAAGGCCGGATATGAAAAGATTAACCAGTTTACCCGTTATGGAACGGTTTTATTATCAATTATACAATCTTATTTTATAGCTCTTTGGTTAGAAAATCCTGCGCGTTTTGAGGGGCTGCAGATTGTAATGCATCCCGGTTGGGGTTTTAGAATACTTACTGTTTTAACCCTTACTACCGGCACGATTTTTATTATGTGGCTCGGAGAACAGATTCAGGAGCGCGGAATAGGAAACGGTATCTCCCTTATAATAACCGCAGGTATAATTTCGCGTATTCCCACAGCGCTTAATCAGCTTTATGTTTTAATTTCCCCGTTTGCCTCAAGCCGCAGGCAAATTCAGCCGATTACCCTTTTGATTATGGCTGCTTTGCTGGTAGGGGTTGTTTTTGCGGTTATCATGATTACGCAGGGGGTAAGGAAAATTCCCGTGCAGTACGCCCGGCGTATTGTTGGCCGTAAGATTTACGGTGGGCAAAGCACTTATATACCGCTCAAAGTAGATACCTCCGGAGTTATTGCTATTATTTTTGCGCAATCAATTATCCTTTTTCCGGCAACCATGGCCTCTTTTATTCCTAACCCCGGATTTCAGCGGTTTGCGCAAAGTTTGATCCGTGGGCAGGTATTATATTCTGTAGTTTATGCTCTTTTGATAATTTTCTTCTGTTATTTTTATACAGCGATTGTTTTTAATCCAAATGATCTATCCGAAAATATGAAAAAGTACGGTGGTTTTATTCCAGGTATCCGGCCGGGTACGCCTACTGCGGAATTTCTTGATTATGTCATGACCCGGATCACTCTTGCCGGAGCAAGTTTTATTGCTATAATTGCAATTTTGCCGGATTTTATCATGGCTTGGCTTAAGATACCTTATCTAGTTGCTTCATTTTTCGGTGGTACCGGTATTTTAATCATCGTAGGCGTCATGCTTGATACCTTAAAGCAAATAGAATCGCATTTGTTGACCCATCATTACGAAGGTTTTATAAAAAGCGGCCAAATTAGAGGGAGAAGATAATAATGTACCTAGTGCTTTTAGGCCCGCCGGGTGCAGGCAAGGGGACGCAGGCAAAGAGGCTGGCTGGAAGCTTATCCCTGCCGCATATATCTACCGGAGATATCTTAAGGCAGAATGTTAAAGACGGTACGGACCTAGGTAAGCAAGCAAAAGGCATTATGGATAAGGGTTTGCTTGTGCCGGATGATCTGGTTGCCAAGATGCTCGACGAGCGTTTTAATAACCCGGACATAAAAAAAGGTTTTATCCTAGACGGTTATCCCAGGACATTAGCCCAAGCCGGCACTTTGGATGATATTTTAGGATCCAAGGGTTTAGCGGTAGATTTAGTAGTTTATTTAAATACCAGCGATGAGGTAATTATCAAGCGGCTCACAGGCAGGCTGGTTTGTTCTAAGTGCGGGGCAAATTTCCATGTAACTAATATGCCCCCCAAGTCCAAAGGCATATGTGATAATTGCGGTTCTTCTTTGTATCAACGTTCTGATGACAATGAAACAACGGTGCGTAAGCGCCTTGAGGTTTATAAGCAGGAAGTCTCTTCTTTGATAGAGTATTACAGCCGGATAAAGAAACTGCACAGCTTAAATGCGGATTTAGATGCCGGGGTTGTTTTAAAACAGATTATTGATTTAAGCTCTAAAGAGAGCAGATGATTCCTCTAAAATCGCAAAAAGATTTAGAGGTGTTAAAGCAATCAGGGGCAATTCTAGCGCATGTGATGCGCCAAGTGGAGCAGAATATCCGCGCGGGAATTACGACCTTAGATATTGACCGGTTGTGCCATGAACTTATTCTTAAAAACAATGCTCAACCGGCTTTTAAAGGATATAAAGGTTTTCCTGCGACAGCGTGCGTTTCTGTAAATGAAGAAGTTGTCCATGGCATCCCTTCTCCGAGAGTAATTTTAGAAGGGGATATCGTAAGCATAGATTTAGGGGTAAATTACAAGGGGTATTTTTCGGATATGGCAGTAACGGTACCCGTAGGTTCAGTGGGCCCAGCTAAAAGAAAGTTAGTTGAAGTAACAAAAAAATCACTGGAATTAGGTATTAAGCAGGCGCGCTTAGGCAACAGTTTATCCGATATTTCTCATAGCATTCAAAGTTTTGTTGAAGCCGAAGGTTTTCAGGTAGTCAGGCAGTTTGTGGGCCATGGGATAGGTAAAGAGCTGCATGAAGAACCGGAAATCCCTAATTTTTACAAGCCTGGCGCAAGCCCGGCCTTAAAAAACGGAATGGTTTTAGCTATTGAACCAATGATCAATATGGGCACATGGGAGTGCCTGCTACTTGATAATGGGTGGACGGCAGTTACCAAGGATCGTGCCCCATCGGCGCATTTTGAACATACTGTAGCCATTACCAATAATGGGCCGGTAATACTTACACAATAATATGGCCAAAGAAGAACTAATAGAAACAGAAGGTAAAATTGTAGAAGCGCTTCCCAATGCTATGTTTAAGGTAGAGCTTGAGAATGGGCACATAGTGCTGGCGCATGTTTCCGGAAAAATGCGCATGAATTTTATCAGGATACTTCCGGGTGATAAAGTGAAATTAGAACTTTCTCCTTATGATCTAAGCCGCGGGAGAATTACATTCAGGGTGAGATAATGAAAGTTAAAGCTTCGATTCGTAAGATTTGCGATAAGTGCAAGATCATAAAAAGAAAAGGAGTGGTGCGGGTAATTTGCGTAACCACTAAACATAAACAGAGGCAGGGTTAAAATATTTGTTAAGCCAGGGAGTATAATATGCCAAGAATTATCGGTGTTGATATACCTAAAGAAAAGAAAATCGAGATCGCTCTTACCTATTTGTATGGGATAGGCAGGGCAATGTCTAATGTTGTGCTTAAAGAGGCCGGGATTAATCCGGATAAGCGCGCAAAAGATTTAAGCGACGAAGAAGTTTCCCGCATTACGGCTGTTCTTCAAAAAGGAAGCTTAAGGATTGAAGGGGACCTGCGCCGTGATATATCCCAGAATATTAAGCGGCTTATGGATATAGGGTCATGGAGAGGGATGCGCCATAAAAAGGGGCTTCCTGTCAGGGGGCAGCGTACACGTACTAATTCACGGACCAGGAAAGGCAAGAAAAGAGTAAACTTAGCACCTGTAAAGAGGGCAGAAAGCGCGCAAAAAGCCAAGCCTGCTGCTAAATAGAGGAGATAGATTATGGCAACAAAAGATAAGGCAAAAAAGAAGAAGATAGCGCGGGGGATAACCAGCGGTATCGCTCATATTCAGGCCAGTTTTAATAATACAATAATTACTATTACTGACAAGCAGGGGAATGTAATAGCATGGAGCGCTCCGGGATGCGTAGGCTACAGCGGTTCAAAGAAATCTACGCCTTTTGCCGCCCAGATTGCAGCAACTGACGCAGCGCGTAAGGCCAAAGAAGTAGGCCTGAAGGAATTAGAGGTTTATGTGAAAGGTCCGGGTTTTGGCAGGGAGTCGGCAATCCGGGCGCTTCAAGCAGCAGGATTAGCGGTAACTTTAATTAAGGATGTAACTCCTATCCCTCATAATGGTTGCCGTCCTAAGAAGAAAAGGAGAGTTTAAGTTATGGGCCGTTATACTGGTGCAGTTTGCAGATTATGCCGCAGACAGGGAGAAAAATTATTTTTGAAAGGGACTAGGTGCCAGACTGAAAAATGTGCCGCCGCTAAAAGGGCATATCCGCCGGGTCAACATGGTAAAGGCAGGAGGCAGAAACTTTCTAACTACGGTGTACAGTTAAAAGAAAAACAGAAAGTTAAAAGAATTTACGGAGTCATGGAAAAGCAGTTCCGTATATATTTTAAAATTGCCTCTAAAACTAAAGGTGTAACCGGGAAAGTCCTTTTGCAGTTGTTAGAGCGCAGGCTTGATAACGTAGTTTTTCGTATGGGCTTGGGGGTTTCCCGTGCACAGGCTCGTCAGGTTGTTAGGCATAATCTTATCGCAGTTAATTCCCGCAGGGTCAATATCCCTTCATTTTTGGTTGATAAGGATGATGTAGTTGAAATTAAAGCTAAGGATAAGGCTAAGGCCAAGATTAAGGATAACCTGGAGCTTTCCAAGGACAGGACTGTTCCGGCATGGCTTGAATTTGATGCTTCTCTTATGAAGGCAAAAGTTTTAAGGCTTCCTGAAAAAGGCGACATCCAGCAGCCGATACAGGAGCAGTTGATCGTCGAGTTGTATTCAAAATAATATTTTGATTTTATTAATATAGGGGGGGTAATATGGGTATAAAATGGAGAGATTTTCAATTTCCTAAAAAGCTTGAATGTGACGAGTCGACATATACTGATACCTACGGTAAATTTCAGGCAGCTCCTTTTGAAAGAGGATATGGTGTTACTCTGGGCAATTCCTTAAGAAGGGTTTTGCTTTCTTCAATAGAGGGCAGTGCAATTACCGCGATTAAGGTTGCCGGAGTTGCGCATGAATTTTCGACAATTCCCGGAGTACTGGAGGACGTACCGGAGATTATCCTAAATATCAAAAGCCTTGTTTTAAATTCGCATTCTAAGATCCCTAAAACTATATATTTAAAAGCGGATAAAAAAGGCGAGGTTAAGGCCAAAGATATAGAAACGGATGAAACTATTGAGATTATTAATCCGGAATTACACATTGCAACTCTTACCAAAGATACCAAGTTGAATATTGAGATGGAGGTATCCCGCGGCAGAGGATATGTTCCGGCGGAGCTGAATAAAAGAGAAGATAAGGTAGCCGGTTTTATCGCAATTGATTCAATATTTACTCCCATTAAGAAGATCAATTATTTTGTTGAGAATACGCGCGTAGGGCAACGTACTGACTATGATAAACTGATCTTAGAGATTTGGACTAACGGTAGCATTAATCCAAAAGACGCGCTGCTTTATGCCTCAAATATTTTACAAAGGCACCTCGATATTTTTGTTAATTTCGGGCAGCTCCCGGAAGATATCGCGGAAGAAGAGCCGGAGATGACCAAAGAAGATGCGGCGCTTTATGAGAAATTAAGGTTGCCGATTTCAGAACTCGAGCTTTCAGTAAGAAGTTCCAACTGTTTAAGAGAAGCCGGTATTAAGACTATCGCAGATCTGGTTAAGAAGACCGAAGAAGAGATGCTTGGTTTTAAGAATTTCGGCAAGAAATCTCTAACCGAAATTCAAGAGCTGTTAATGGGTATGGGAGTTACTCTGGGGATGCAGGTCGATCCTAAGAAAATCAAGAAGGGTTAAATAAAATGAGACATGGAAAAAAAAGGATGCAGCTGGGGCGTTTCACCAGCTGGCACGATGCGACAATAACAAGCTTAGCGAAAAATATGATTATTTGCCAAAGTATTAAAACTACACTGGTAAGGGCTAAGTCTAGCAGGCCAACAGTCGAGAAGCTTATAACTTTGGCCAAAACAAATACTCTTTTTGCACGCAGGCAGGCGCAGAAGATTTTAGGTGAACACAGACTGGTAAATGTTCTTTTTAACGATATCGGCCCGCGTTTTTCCAAGCGTAACAGCGGTTTTACCAGGATTATCAGTTTAGGAAAGCGCCGCGGCGATAATGCGGAAATGGTTATTTTCGAGATGACCGAATTAAAGAAAAAAGAAACAAAAAAACCTAAAGCAGCCAAAGAAGCTGATCATAAGTCCGAGGTAGGAATAGAGAAAGCTGCCGACGGAAAAGAAACTGGTGAACAAAAGAAAGAAACTAAAACGGCTGTTAAAGAAAAACCTGTTGATGAAAAGAAGCCGCCCAAAAAATTTATGGGCGGCTTAAGAACCATATTCAGAAAGAAAAGTGATTCTTTGTAAATATCATTCCGCGCCTCTAAATATTTTAGTTATTAAGCCTTAAGATCAATGGGCTGAATAAAAAGACGGTGCGGGATAAAGAAAAACTTTTATGAAAATAGATACTAGGCTTGCGGAGAGGCTAAAAAAAATTCATCCGTCTTCAACTTTGGCAATTACCTCAAAAGCTAAAAAGCTGAAGACGGAAGGCAAGGATATTGTTAATTTTGCCGCAGGCGAACCGGATTTTGATACCCCTGATTTTATAAAAGAAGCGGCAATAGGCGCCATAAAATCCGGGTTTACCAAATATACCCCCACCACTGGAACTCCTGAATTAAAAAAACTCATCTGCCAGAAATTTAAACGGGATAACTCCTTGGAATACTCCCCGGACCAGGTTATTGTTTCAAACGGGGCAAAGCACAGCATTTATAATGCGCTCATGGTGTTGTTAAACCGTTCCGATGAGGCGCTTATTCCTTCGCCTTACTGGGTAAGCTATCCTGAAATGGTCAATCTTTGCGAGGGTACCTGCCGTTTTATAAAAACTACCGCTGCAAATAATTTTAAGATATGCGTAGCAGAGCTTATCAAGCATATTACCCCAAAAACTAAAGTGCTTATACTTAATAGCCCATCTAACCCGACTGGTTCTGTTTATAACAGAAAAGAATTGGAGGCTATTGCCAGAGTCTGTGTTGATAAAAATATTTTTGTGATTAGCGATGAGATTTATGAGAAAATAATCTTTGACGGGCTGAAGCATGAATCAATCGCCAGCTTTAATAAGGATATTTATAATCTTACGATTACGGTCAATGGCCTGTCGAAAAGCCATTCAATGACCGGATGGCGTATTGGCTATCTTGGGGCGCCAAGCGATGTGGCGGGTGCAATCTCAAACTTACAGGACCATTCAACTTCTAACCCGAACTCTATCGCGCAAAAGGCAGCAGTGTGTGCTTTAAGCGCGCCTGAAGATTTCTCCAATAAGCTGTGCAAGGAGTTTGAGAAGAGACGGGACTATTTGGTATCAAGGCTCAAGGAAATTAAGCCTTTAAGTTTTTGCCAGCCGCAAGGCGCATTTTACATGTTTTGTAATATATCCGGGACAAAACTTGATTCTATGGTTTTTGCCCGTCGCCTTCTCGATGAAAAATATGTAAGCGTTATTCCCGGAAGTGCGTTTGGCATGGATAACTACATACGTATAAGTTATGCTACAAGCATAGAGGAATTAGAAAAGGGCATGGATAGGCTCAAAGACTGGGTTGTTAAATTATGAGTGGCCAAACAATAGCTGAAAAGATTTTAAGTAAGCACGCAGGGAGATATTTACGGGCGGGCGATTTTGCTATTTGTAAAATTGATTTTGCATTCGGCCAAGACGGCACCTCATCGATAATAATCGACCGGATTAAAGATTTAGGGGTTAAGAAATTTAAGACACGCTATTGCATGGTTATTGACCACAGCGCCCCAAGCCCAAGCGAAGGGGTTTCCCGGGTGCATAAAAAGATGCGCGATTTTTCTCAAAAGTTTAAGACGGAGATTTTTGATGTTGGCTGCGGGGTATGCCATCAGGTTATTCCTGAGTCGGGAAATATCATACCCGGCGACCTAGTTTTGGGAGCTGACTCTCATACCTGCACCTATGGTGCGCTTGGGGCTTTTTCTACCGGAGTCGGTTCTACTGATTTAGCAGTTGCTCTTGCTACGGGGAAAAATTGGTTTAAAGTCCCGGAGACTATAAAAATTATTATTAAAGGCAGGATGCCTAAAGGAGTTTTTGCCAAAGATATAATTTTATATATTATCGGAGAACTTAAGAGTGACGGAGGAACATATAAAGCAGTTGAATTTACCGGCCCGGTGATTGATAATATGGGAATGGACGGCCGCTTTACTATTGCTAATATGCTGGTTGAGATGGGGGCAAAAGCAGGTTTTATGCCGGTTGATAAAAAGACTCTTTCCTGGTTGGCTTTGAGGGCGGGGATAAACCGGCGGATTGAAGGTGTTTCTGCGGATAAAGGAGCTGTCTATCAGAATATTTATGAATTTGATATTTCAAAACTCAAGCCGATGGTTTCTATGCCGCACAGCGTTGACAATACTGCCTCGGCAGTTTCTCTAAAGAAAACAAAGATTGATGAAGCGTTTTTAGGCACCTGTACTAATGGCCGTATAGATGATTTTAAAGCGGCAGCAAAAGTTTTAAATAAGCGCAAAGTTTCTAGCCAGGTTAAATTGATCATAGCTCCCAGTTCGAGGCAGGTTTATCTGGAGGCTTTAAAGCTTGGCCTTGTTGAGGTGTTTATTAAAGCCGGGGCAGTTATTGTTGCGCCCGGTTGCGGGCCTTGTGTCGGTACACATAACGGCATCCCCAGTGACGCGGAGGTTGTCATTTCAACTGCCAACCGTAATTTTAAGGGAAGGATGGGGAATCCTTCGGCTTTTATCTATTTGGCATCACCTGCTACAGTCGCTGCTTCGGCGATTAAAGGCTATATTAGCGACCCAAGAATCTACTTCTAAGGAGGTATTTTATGGAAATTCGTGATTTGCTTTTGATGTGTGTTGAAAAAGGCGCTTCAGATTTGCATGTCACAGAGGATGAACCTCCTATTCTGCGTATTGACGGCAGGTTATTAAGGACGGATAAAGAAATCTTAAGTAAAACAGATTTAAAGAAGATGATTTATAGCGTCCTGTCTAATGTTCAAAAAGAGATATTTGAACGCGAATTAGAACTTGATTTTTCGCTTGCCTTGCCGGGATTGGACAGATTCCGTGTTAATATCCATTTACAAAGGGGCTGCGTGGAAGGGGCCTTTCGCCGTATTCCGATAGAAATACCTACCGTTGAAAGATTGGGCCTGCCTAAGATCATATCGGATCTTGCGCGCAAGCCAAATGGTTTAGTTTTGGTAACCGGCCCTACCGGAATGGGTAAGACCACAACCTTGGCCGCAATGATTGATCTAATTAATTCCGAAAGAGAATGCTTGATTACTTGTATCGAGGACCCGATAGAGTTTATTTACGCTAATAAAAAAAGTATAGTCAAACAGCGCGAAGTTTATTCTGATACGCATTCTTTTGCTGAAGCCTTGCGCCATGCTTTACGCCAGGATCCTAATGTTATTGTTGTCGGCGAAATGCGCGACTTGGAAACTATTTCGACTGCTTTAACCGCGGCTGAAACCGGGCACCTTGTTTTGGCTACGCTGCATACCCCTGATGCGCCGCAGACTGTTTCCAGGATTATTGATGTTTTTCCTCCTCACCAGCAGCAACAGGTTAAATTACAGCTTTCTGACTGTTTGCAGGGAGTAGTCTCACAGCTCTTGCTTCCTAATGCATCAGGAAAGGGCCGCGTATTGGCAACAGAGATTATGGTAGCTACTGCCAGTATCCGTAACCTTATCCGTGAGCAGCAGATCGAACAGATTCCAACGATTATGCAGACCGGTTTGCAATATGGAATGAATACTATGGATAAGTCTTTAAAAGACCTTACGCAGAGAGGGCTAATTACTCTGGATATGGCTATGTCCAAGGCTAAGAATATGGAAGAATTTAAGCAGCTATGAGTATCACGGGAAAAAGTATAAAATTAGGGGATAATATTAATACGGATTTTATTATTTCCGGCCGGTATAAATTTGCTATTACCGACATGAAGGAGTTGGCAAAGCATATTATGGAAGATATTGACCCGAATTTCCCGCAAAAGATAACCGCGGGCAAATCCATAATTGTGGCCGGTAATAACTTCGGCATGGGCTCAAGCAGGGAACAGGCGCCGCTTGTAATCAAAGAGGCCGGTATTGTTGCCGTTTTATCGCCGCAATTTGCGCGGATATTTTTCCGTAACGGATTTAATATCGGACTGCCGTTAATTGAAACGGATACCTCCAGAATTGAAGAAGCTGATGAGCTTGAAATTGATTTGGATAATGGCGTGGTGAAGAATGTAACCAAAGGTATTGTTTTAAAGATTAAGCCTTTGCCGAAATTTATGCAGGACCTTTTAGCCGAAGGCGGCATTATTAATTATTATAAAAAGCATGGAGAGTTGAAAGTCTAAATGCAGCATAGAATAACCCTTATTCCAGGAGACGGCATTGGTTATGAAGTTTCGCTTGCAGCTACGCGATGCATAGAGGCTTGCGGCGTAGATATTAAATGGGATAATGTGCTTGCCGGCAGCGATGCCCTTAAAGAAACCGGAGAACTCCTTCCTGAAAGTGCGCTGGCCTCAATAAGAAAAAATAAAGTAGCCCTCAAGGGGCCGATTACTACCCCCATAGGTACCGGTTTTCGTTCGGTTAATGTCGCAATTCGGCATGCTTTGGATCTTTATGCCTGCTTGCGCCCGGCGAAAAGCTATGTCGGGGTGAAGAGCAGGTTTAAAGATATCGATTTAATCATTGTCAGGGAGAATAGCGAAGATCTTTATGCGGGCATCGAATATGAAGAAGGAAAGCCGGAAACTTTAGGCTTGATTGAAAGGATAAAAAGAGATACGAATAAGGTTATCCGTCTTGATTCCGGTATCTCTATTAAACCTATATCCGAATTTGCCTCTGAAAGGATTGTAAGATTTGCCTTTGAGTACGCTTTAAAGAATAAGCGTAAGAAAGTTACTTGTGTGCATAAGGCTAATATCATGAAATTTAGCGATGGGCTATTCTTGAAAACGGCCCGTCAGGTTGCCTCCGAATTCTCCTCAAAAGTAGTTTTTGATGAAGCGATTGTCGATAATATGGCCATGCAACTGGTACAAAAGCCGCATAATTATGATGTTTTAGTCCTGCCTAATCTTTACGGGGATATTGTTTCTGATCTTTGTGCCGGCCTTGTTGGAGGCTTGGGGGTTGCCCCTGGGGCAAATATCGGCTCTGACATGGCAGTATTTGAGGCAGTGCATGGATCTGCGCCAAAATATAAAGGTAAAAATAAAGTCAATCCTACCGCGATGATTTTATCCGGTGCTTTAATGTTGCGTTATATCGGAGAAAATAAGGCGGCGGATATTTTAGAGGAAGCGGTGAAAGAGGTAATTGCCGAAGGTAAATTAGTAACCTATGATTTAAAACCTGATCCATCTGACCCGTCTGCTGTCGGCACCCTAGAGATGTCTGATGCCATTATCAGCAAAATAAAGGAAAATTTATAATTTTATGAAAATATCGATTATTGGCGCCGGAAATGTCGGAAGTTTAAGCGCCATGCGTATCGCCAGTGACGGCCTTGGGGATGTTTTTCTTATTGATGTAGTAAAAGGGCTTGCGCACGGCAAGGCTTTGGATTTAGAGGATGCCCGCCCGCTTTTAAAATATAATTATAATATCAATGGCAGCGATGATATTGGAAATGTCAAAGATTCCGATATTATTGTCATTACTGCCGGACTTGCGCGTAAGCCCGGTATGAGCCGGGAAGAACTGTTGGTAAAAAATGCCCAAATTTTAAAAAGCATCTGTTTAGGGATTAAAGAGTTAGCGAAAAAGGCAATAGTAGTAGTGGTAACTAACCCTTTGGACATTATGACATATTACGCTTTAAAAATTACGGGATTTAAACCGTCCAAAGTTTTTGGTATGGGGATTAGTTTGGATACCGCCAGATTTGTTAATTTAATTGCCCAAGAATTAAATTTGCCGGTCACTGATATTGAGGCAATGGTAATAGGCGCCCATGGCGAGAACATGCTTCCGCTGCCCGGTTTTTCCAAGGTAAAAGGCGTCTCTTTGGATGAGTTTATCAGTGATGATAAAGTTAAATTGTTAGTTAACCGTACTATTTCTAGAGGAGCAGAGATTGTTGCAAACCTGGGTACAGGGAGCGCATATTTTGCTCCGTCCGCTGCGATTGCCTGTATTGTGAAAACTATGGTAAAAGATGAAAAACGCACTATCGGCTTGTGTAGTTATTTAAGCGGACAGTATGGCATTAAAGATGCCTGTATAGGCGTGCCTTGCCGTTTAGGCAAGAACGGAATCGAACAGGTCATAGAGCTGGATATTTCGCAGGAAGAAAAAGCTAAGCTTGAGAAATCAGCAATGCTGGTGGCAAGCGCAACGGCACAATTAATTGCATAACTTATGCCTAAATATGATCTGGCTGTTATCGGAGCGGGTTGGGCGGGTTATAACGCTGCCATTAAGGCAAAAGAGCTTGGCCTCAAGGTTTGCCTTATTGAAAAAGACCGGATCGGAGGCACCTGCTTAAATTACGGCTGCATACCTACCAAAATACTAATTCAATCCGCAAAAATATTTTTACAAGCCTTAAAATCGAAAACCTTTGGCGTAGAATTAGAGAATCCCCGGGTTAATTTCGGACAAATCCAGCAGAGAAAAGATAAAATTATAAGCTTGCTTGCGCAGGGAATGCAAAGCCGGCTTAAAGGCATTGATTTTATCAAAACAGGCGCACAAATTATTTCTCCCGGACGGATAAAAATTGAAAGCGGGGAGATCCAGGCAAAATTCATACTTATTGCTTCCGGGAGCCGCCCCGTTGAACTGGCGGGAGAAATAATTGATAGTGATAAAATAATTTCAAGCAATGAGGCCCTTTCGTTAACGGATCTTCCTGAGTCCTTGTTAATTGTCGGAGGGGGGTTCATCGGTTGTGAATTCGCCGGTTTATTCTCGGCTTTAGGCAGCCAGGTAACTATCGCCGAGAGAATGCCCTTGCTCTTGCCTGGCCAGGACAGCCAGATTAGCAGAAAGATCGAAGTAATTTTTAACAAAAAAGGGATTAAGGTTTCTTGCGGCGCAGATATATCCAGCTTTAATTTAAATAATTATTCCCATATTCTGGCATGTTTGGGGAGGGCTCCCAATATTTCGGATTTAGGCCTGGATAGTCTGGGTTTAAAATTAGAAAATAACAGGATAGCCGTTGATGGCTACCTGAAGACCAGTGTTGATAATATATATGCTGCCGGAGATTGTGCCTCAAAGTTAATGCTTGCTCATTATGCAGCATATCAGGGTGCTCTTGCCGTTGAAAACATAATTTCCGATAATAGCCATAAAGCGGACAATTTTATTGTCCCGGCTTGCGTATTTACCGAACCGCAAATTTCTTCCGTGGGAATGAGTGAAGAAAACGCAGCAGATGCGGGAATAAAGATAAAGGTGCATAAATTCGATTTTCGCGCATCTGCAATGGCGCATGTTATTGATGAGGCGGAGGGGTTTATCAAGATTATCAGTAATTTGGAAACCCAAGAGGTCGTTGGTGCCTGCATGATCGGCCCGGGCGCCTGTGAATTAATCGCAGTGCCTACGATGGCAATCTCAGCGCGTCTAAATATCAAGCAGTTGCGGGAAATGATATTTGCGCATCCTACTCTTTCTGAAAGTTTGCGTGAAACTATAAATAACTAGGGAGGCTTTTATGGTTAAAGTCGTTTTACCGGAATTAGGAGAAGGAATAACAAAGGCGACTGTAACGTATTGGTTTTTTAAAGACGGAGAGATGGTTCATCAAAATGATGACCTAGTTGAGCTAACGACCGATAAATCTACATTTAATTTACCCAGCCCCTGTACAGGAATAATCTCTGAAATAACCTATAGTGAAGGCTCAAGCGTAAACGTGGGCCAAATTCTGGCTGTGATTAATGAAAGCTGATTTGGTCGAAAGCCCAAAGTTTATGGTCTATGAAAATTATCATTTAGCTCTTAGCTCATAGAAAACCATAACATCAACTAAATAGCTGGGGACGCTCTATTTATAAAAATAAATAGTAACGTCCCCGAATTTTTAATTTACATAGATTTTCTACGACCTAAGGGCTACGAGCTAAGAGCTAAAAAGCGCTAATATCCAAATATCGGATAAAACCACATTATCATTGACAATAATAGGCTTATAAGGTAAATTAAAAAAATGGCGATAGATTATAAAAAGGAATTAGAAAATGCAGCCAGGAACATGATTTTTGTGCACGACCCTGATCTTTTGATTAAGATGATCGTGCGCATGATGGTCAATAAGGCCAAAATTACCCACGCCAGTTTTTTCCTGTACAATAGAGAAAAACAAGGCTACATGCTTATGGTTTCCAAAGGTTCCTTAGGTAAACGCATACCCTTGGATTTAATCTGTATCGATAAAGACGATGTCTTGATCCATTTCTTTAGAGAGCATAAAAGCAGTTTTATTTTTGGGCGCGAGGCCCTGCTTTATAGTGAAGCAAAATCCGCATTAGAAAACCTTAAAATTAAGCAGGAAACTAAACAGCAGCTTGCGCAAGTTCTTTATCAAATGGAACTTTTAGAAACTGTAGTTTGCATTCCCAGCTATTTTCGCGGCGAATTACTCGGTATTTTATTGTTAGGCAAGAAAGAAAACGGAAGGAAATTTTTTGATGAAGAGCTGGATTTTTTTGTCGCCCTTAATTCTAACGTAGCAATGGCAATCAGAAATGCCCAATTGTTTAAAGAGCTAGAGTATCAACTGGACCGTAAGCATCAGCTTTTTGTGCGTACTACCGTAGCTTTGGCTGCGGCTATCGAAGCAAAAGACCACTATACCCATGGACACACTACACGGGTAACAAATCTAAGCATAGAGATAGCTCAAAGGATTGCTGAAAAGAATAAAAATGAATTCGATGCAAAATTCTTAGAGAATCTGCATATTGCAAGCCTTCTACATGATATTGGTAAAATTGGCGTGCCGGAGCATATCTTGAATAAGAGGGGGGGATTAACTATCGGCGAACGCAATCGCATTAAGGAGCATCCCATGATTGGGGTTAATATTCTAAAGCCGATTAAAGAGCTGGAGGGTTCTTTGCTGGGAGTCAGGTACCACCATGAACGGTTTGACGGTAAAGGTTATCCTGAAGGGATATGCGGAAAGCAAATTCCTTTAGTTGCTTCTATAATTTCGGTGGCAGATTCTTTTGATGCAATGAATACTAACCGGCCGTACCGCTCGGCGCTTGATAAACATGATGCGATTCATGAGATCGGCAGTTTAAGCGGCAAGCAGTTTTCCCCTCTTGTTACTGATGCTTTTTTAGAGCTCTGCAAGGAAGGTAAATTTTAATTCCCCATGCATCCTAAGCGTATAATTTTGATGTATATCTCCGAAGTTTCAGGCCACAGAAGCGCTACCATGGCTATCGAGAAGGCAGTAAAACAGCTCCGTCCTGATACCGAAATCATGAATATCAATGCTTTTAATTATACTAATCCGATATCCGAGAAAGTTATAAACCGCATTTATATGGAGGTAATTAAGCACACCCCTAAAATCTGGGATTATCTCTATGATAACCCGAGCGTAGTCAAGGGGCTGGATAAAATCAAGAAGCATGTCCATAAATCCAACTCTCCTAAACTTAAAAAACTTTTCGATAAATTTAACCCTGATTTAATAGTATGCACGCAGGCGTTTCCATGCGGGATGGTTGCTGATTATAAGAAGACTTATGGTGTAAATCTGCCGTTGGTAGCCGTGCTTACCGATTATATACCGCATTCTTATTGGGTGTATAATTCGGTAGATTATTATATAACTCCTTCGGAGGATGTTTCAGAGCGCCTGGAGAAAAAAGGCGTAGACCGTTCTAAGATTAAGGCATACGGGATTCCCTTTGATCATAAGTTTAATCAAAAGTTTGATGAGGAGAAAGTTTACCATAAATTAGGGTTAGATTCTAAAAAACCCGTGGTCTTGATTATGGGAGGCGGCCAAGGATTAGGCCCAATTAAAACTATCGTCAAGTCCTTAGAAAAAAGTAAACATGATATTCAGGAGTTAATCGTTGCTGGAACAAATAAAAAACTGTTCTCCAGCTTAAAGCGCAGGATAAAACATTATAAAAAAGACATCCGCCTGTTTGGTTTTATACATAATATTCATGAATTAATGCATATCTCTAATGTAATAATATCCAAGCCGGGGGGAGTAACTACTGCTGAAGTTTTAAGCATAGGGCTGCCGATGGTCATTGTTAAGCCTATCCCCGGGCAAGAGGTTAACAATACTAATTTTTTGACGCAGAAAGGCGCGGCGGTTAAAGTAGACGACCCCAAAGATGCGTATAAATTTATTGATGAATTACTAAGCGATAAAGCAAAGTTAGAGCGGTTTAAATTGGCAGCATCTAAAATTGCTAAGCCCAATGCAAGTATGGATATCGCTAACCTCCTGTTGAGTTTATAACTGTGTTAAATTATTATTTATACCGCTTAGGCCAATTTATCGCAGTTTCTTTACCGTTGAAACTTGTTTATGCTATCGCCGTTATCTTAGCAGACCTGCATTATGTTTTTGCTTTTCGCGACAGGAGGTTTGTTAAAAATAACCTGAGGGTTATTTTTCCGCAAGAGGAAAATCGGGTTTTACGCAGGATAAGCCGCAGAGTTTTTCGAAATTTTGCAAAATACCTTGTAGATTTCTTCCGTTTTGATAAGCTGGACCTTGGATATATAAATAAAAAAGTAAAATTAGAAAATCTTCATTATTTCGATGATGCCATAGCCAAAGGGAAGGGAGTGATTGTTCTCACCGCCCATCTTGGTAATTGGGAGCTGGGAGGGGTAGTTATTGCTCTCTTGGGATATCCTTTTTGGGCGGTTGCCCTGCCGCATAAAAATAAAAAAGTTAATGACTTTTTTGATGCCCGGAGGAACGGAAAAGGTGTCAAGGTAATCGCTATGGGTAAGGCGGTGAGGAGCTGTATTTCTGAAATCAGGAAGAACCATATGGTCGCCTTGGTAGGCGACCGTGATTTTACCGAAAAAGGGGTGATCGTCGATCTTTTTTCTAAGCCTACTCATTTTCCCGAAGGGCCGGCGGCTTTAAGCCTGATTACCGGCGCTTCGATAGTCCCGGGTTTTATGCTTAGAAACCCGGATGATACCTTTACCTTGAGAATTGAGAGGCCAATAGAATTTTCTCCAAAGGGGGATAAGACAAAAGATCTAACCGAATTGGTAACGATTTACAAAAATATTTTCCAGGATTATATTCGCCGATATCCGGACCAGTGGTATGTTTTTCGCAGGTTTTGGACGGAGTAGACATGCGCATTTGCGTAATTATTCCAGCTTATAACGAAGCAAAAGAAATCGCAGGCTTAATTAGGCGTATAACCGGGTTAGGCTTGGAGGTAATTATAATCGATGACGGCTCTCTGGATGATACGGCGATGATTGCCGCTTCAGCCGGGGCGAATGTTTTGCGTAATAGCTCAAATGCCGGTAAGGGGGCAGCCTTAATTAAGGGGTATAGTTATGCCGTTGCCCATGGTTTTGATGCGGTAATAAGTATGGATGGCGATGGTCAGCATTCTTGCCTTGATATAGAAACATTCATTCAAAAAGCGAAAACTTCGCCTGCCGCAGTTATTGCCGGTAACCGTATGGCAATGACTAAAGGGATGCCTGCTTTACGTGTTTTAACCAATCGTCTTATGTCGCGCCTGATTTCGTTAATTACCAAACAATATATTCCCGATACCCAGTGTGGGTTCCGCCTGATAAAAAAAGAGGTCCTTGCAGGGTTAGATTTTTCTACTACTAAATATGAGACTGAATCTGAAATTTTGATCAAGGCGGCGCGTTTAGGCTTTAAAATTGAATCTGTCCCGGTCAAAACAATATATTCCGGACAAAAAAGCCAGATTAATCCCGTTATTGACACCTTAAGGTTTTTTCGTTTTATAATCCTTGAGTTTTTAAGGAGCTTTAAACATGCTTGAAATAATCCTGCATTGGGCAGGGCAGTTTCCTAAAGATTATGTAGTGATAATTGTGGGAGCGCTGCCTGTTTCGGAGCTAAGAGGCGCGATACCGCTTGCGTTATCATTCGGAATGTCTATGGAGCGTGCATTTTGGCTTTCTGTTTTAGGTAACTGTATTATTGTTGCACCTGCGCTTTTTCTTTTTGAGCCGGTCAGCGGGTTTTTAAGAAAATTTAAAATCTGGTCACGTTTTTTCGACTGGCTGTTTGAACGTACAAAAAAGAATTCTGATTCTGTGCAAAAATATGAGGCTTTGGGGCTGGCTATCCTTGTCGCTATACCGCTTCCTATGACCGGGGCATGGAGCGGGATAATTGCTGCCTCTCTTTTTAAGATTCGTTTTCGCTATGCGTTTGCCGCAATAATTACCGGCATATTTTGCGCGGGGCTTATTGTTTCGGCATTATGTTCTTTGGGCATATTAAGTTGGAAGGCGGTTAGCGGATGATCCAGGTATATACAGGTAATGGTAAAGGTAAGACTACTGCTTCAATCGGTTTAGCTTTAAGGGCCGCAGGAGCAGGAAAGAATGTTTATATCGCGCAATTTGCCAAGGGCCGCCTTTACAGCGAAATAAAGGCACTTAGGAGATTTAACAATATTAAAGTGGAGCAATTCGGCAGGCGTTGTTTTATAAAGAAAACTCCGGAAAGAGTTGATATTCAGATGGCTAATAAAGGGTTAAAGCGCGCCGGCGAAATTATTTCTAAAAAGAAGTTTCAGTTAGTCATACTGGATGAAATCAATATTGCTGTTAAGTTAAAATTACTCTCTTTAGGCGATTTGCTTAAATTAATAAAGAGCGCGCCTAGGTCTATGGAATTAATCCTTACAGGCCGTTACGCCCATCCCAAAGTTATTGGCTTAGCCGATTTAGTCAGTGAAGTCAAAGAATTGAAACATTACTATAATAAAGGCATTAAAGCACGCCGCGGAATCGAATTCTAACTCGAATTTACGAATTAAACTGTTGTCATGTAGCTTTAAGGCAGGGTATTTAATCCGGCAATAGCTATTTTTATCCGAATAAAAAATTTTGTTTATCTTAAGATTAACCGGCCAGCGGGGTTTGAATTTCTTGGGAGGCCCGGATAAAGTTGTCAGGGGTATCTGATATGTTGAATGATAATTTGAATAAAATGAATAATCCAGCGGACAGTCTGGTCCTATATATTTTGCGCAATACAATAGAAGAAAAAGATGGTTTCAAAATAAAAGATATAATTGCAGGCGGAATTATTGATTGGGCAAGATTTAAAGATCTGATTATTTGCCATGAGATTGTTGTTATTGCATATTTGGGGCTTAAACCGTATTTTTCTTTGTTGCCGCTTAAACTGGCTGAATTCTTGAGGGATAGATATTATGCTAATATTGTGCGTTGCCAGCGTCTCCAGCAGGCTTTTTTAGGGATAACCGAGGCAAGTAATAGGCTGGGGATAAGCGTTGTGCCGATAAAGGGAGTAGCTTTGCTGGAAGACATTTACAAGGGCAGAAATTTGAGGCAAATGGCAGATATTGATATATTGGTTAAAGAAAATGATTTTTCAAAGCTGGAAGGTGTGCTCTATGGTTTGGGTTACAAAAAAGAATTAGGCGGATTAAAAGAGGGGTATTGGAAGAAAAGCCAATGCCATATTAGTTTTTTAAAGAAGGAGTCAGGCAATATTACTTTGTTCATAGATGCGCATTGGGCGCTTGATTTTAAACGAAAGAACAGGGTTCTCTTGCCGAAACTGTGGGATAGGGTCAGAAAACTTGATTTTCAGGGCCGGAATATAGAAGTGCTCTCTCCGGAAGATACTTTTATCAGCTTGGCCATGCATAACCGCAGGTTTGGCAGGGTACTCGGTTTTAAAAACATTTGTGACTCGGCTTTGCTGCTGGATAAATATGCTTCTTGTTTTGATTGGAGTTATGTCCTAGAGGAAAGCAGAAAATCAAAATTTTGCTCAACCGTATTCTTTGCGCTTTGTTGCGTAAAGATTCTGTTTTCTGCGCATATCCCTGATTTTGTTTGGAAAGAATTAAAAGTGGGCAGGTGGAAAAGATTGATTACAACCAGATTCATTGAGAGAAATATTTATTATCCGGTTGACTTTACGCAGGACAAGGATATTTATTTAAAGGCGCACTTTCTTCTTTATGACAGCATATTAGAGCCTATAACATATATTCTAAACATACCGCAGGAGCAATTCGCAAAATTTTATAATCTTGTCCAGTATAGCAGGATAACCGGTTTTTTTTACCGGTGCCGTTTTCTTTATATTCCGTTTAAGGCAATTTTCTTTAAAAACAAAAATGGTGCGCTAAGACATTCTAAATAGGAAAACGGTCAATTTTTTAATCCTGTTTTATATATACTTGTTTAAGGGCAGAATATCTGTTACAATTATTAAAGAAATGATCACTCTATTTTAAAATCCTTTATTATGTTGCTTGATTCCTGCAGAGTTGCAAGAAAAGGGGAGATCGGATGCCAAAGAGTAAATTAACCGTTAAAAAGAAATGGGTTGCGCCAAAGCTTAAGACAATGTTATTAACAGAAGTTGATGCGCATTTGGCTACCTGTATTAAGTCGGCCGAGTTTGTTAGACCTGCGGATCCGCCAACTTGCCGCGGCCTCGGTAGCTGTAGCCGTCCTTTTAATAGCTAAATTTTAAGCTATCCTGCTATATTCAAAAAAAGATTTTTTCATTAATAATGAGTCCTGCCAGTGATCCTGTAAGAAACGATTCTTTTTTAACCATCTCTATAGCTGATATTAAAATTAGGTTTGAGGCTTTAAACAGCCGCCTTCTTAAAAGCCTAAAAGTCCATTATGGTGGTTTTTGCATATCAAGTGCCATTTCTGATGTCGCGATACGCTTAATTGAAAGGAAAATCTCTGTACCCAACGGTTCTGCGCTATTATACAAAAATAGGACGTGGAGCGTAGTAAAAGATTCTAAATACAAATGGATCATTTTTTCTGATAATTCGGTTGCCTGTTGCTCGCATGATTGGAGCAGGGTAGATTTCTTTAGCGAAGGCCCACGGCAGCAATTGCTTTTTTTCTTGTTGCCGGAAATATTGACGATATCCGCATTGCCCAAATTTAAAGGATTAATGGCCCATGGCTGTGGCGTGTTAGACAGAACAGGAAAGCAGGGCTGGGCTTTTTTAGCTTCTTCTGGCGGAGGAAAGTCTACTATGGCCGGGCTGCTTAAACCCTACGTACGTGTTTTAAATGATGATAGAATTATTTTGCGTAAAACTAAGGACGGGGTAAGAATGTATGGGACGCCCTGGCATGGGGAATTATCATTGACTTCATCAAAATCCGTATTGATTAGGGATATCTATTTTTTGCAAAAAGCGGGTATTCATAGCATTAATTCAATGAGCAAATTGATATTCCTGAAAGGTTTATTAAAAAATACTGCTTTGCCTAAATGGGATAACAATGCATATAGGATCACTCTGCGGCTGTTATTTTTTCTGGCGGAATATATGTGCGGCAAAAAGTTGCATTTTGCTAAAAACAGTTCAGTGTATGGATATATTAAAAGGGAATTGACTTAAGAATGATGCAAGAAGAGGAAATGTTTATCCCTCCGGATGTTGCCTGGCGCCCTGTGGGAGACCGTTTAGTTGTAATTAAAATTGCATCTGGCCAGCATCCCGAGCATACGATTACCGAGTTAAATAGAGAAGCCGCTCTTATTTGGAAGTTTTTTTCCGAAACAGGGCTAAGCCATGGCCGGCTCATTGCAAAATTAATGCCGCATTATAATATAAACCGGTCAAGCATGGCTTCGGATATCTCGGCATTTTTGAATAAGGCTATCGCAAAAGGGCTGCTTCAGAAAACAACTAAAAAAAAGAGCTTTCGGGATGGCCGCCTTGCTTCCCAAGATTTTCCGGTATGGACGGAATATTTCTCTTACTGTTTTAAAAATCTCATCCCTTATTCAGCGACATTGGAATTAAATACTACCTGTAACCAAAGATGCCTGCACTGTTATAATAACGGACACGGAGAAGCCGGTTTATCGGCAAAATTGGTTTATAGCGCTTTAGACCAGCTTTCCGATTTGGGAACGATTATTCTCTTGCTTAGCGGAGGCGAGCCTTTGATGCGGAAGGATTTTTTTAAATTGGCTGCATATGCGCGACAAAGGCATTTTGCCTTAAGAATATTTACTAACGCAACATTAATTGATGAAGAAAGCGCAAAGAAAATCAGCCAGTTATACCCAATGACTGTTGAAACGAGCCTGTATGGCATATCAAGCCGGGTGCATGAACGGATTACGCAGCGTAAGGGGTCTTTTATGCGTACGATAAAAGCAATCCGTTTCTTGAAGAAATACCAGGTTCCGGTATTTGTTAAAGTGGTTTTGATGCGTGAAAACGCTGTAGAGATAAAACGGTTGGAGGATTTTGTAGTTAACATATTAGGAGTTGGGTTTCGTGGTGTAAGCCCTATTATAACCCCAAAAACATCCGGCAATTTTTTGCCCATGAAGCATGTTGTTTCTCGAAATATGCTGAAAGAGTATTTAAACAGCTTGCGATATACTGCCTCGGGATTAAAGGCTAAGCCAATGGTTGATAAGAGCAGCAATAAGGCAATAAATAAAGGCCGCTTGTGTGGTTCCGGAAGGACTACGATTTATATAAATGCAAAAGGCAGACTCTCTCCTTGCTTAGAAGCAGAAACCACAAGCTGGAATATAAAAAAAGATCGTATTCGTGATTTTTGGCAGAATTCAAGCGAACTTGCGGCGCTTAGATCGTTATCTCCGGAAGCATTGGTGCAGTGTAAGGCCTGTCCGGACAAAGAATTTTGTATTTTTTCCTGCATTGCTTTATCAAAAAAAATATATGGCGATTATGCCGTTCCTATTAAAAAATATTGTGAATTTACAAAGGTATACAGGGCTTCTTCTGTAGCAAGCCGAGTGGATCAAAAGAGGCAGTTTATTTAATTTTTCTTGACAGAAAAAGGTATTTGCATTAACATTACAAATAATAAACCGCACCGTTGATTGGTGAGGGCTGCTTAAGGCAGCAGCCAGGAGAGGAGCCAAATGCTAGCAATTAGTTTAATTTTAATCGGAATATTATTCAGGTTTATACCGCATACCGCAAATTTTACCCCAGTGGCTGCGATTGCTTTGTTTGCCGGGGTATATTTAAACAAAAAACAGGCTTTAATTGTGCCGCTTTTACTTATGATTATAAGCGACATTTTCTTAGGAATGCATAATGTGGTTATTTTTACCTGGGGAAGTTTTCTTCTTGTTACCCTTGTTGGCTTTTGGGCAAGAGGCCGTAAGAGCGTCAGGCGAACGGTTTTTGCAACAATAGTTTCTTCTGTTTTATTTTATCTGGTAACTAATTTTGGTGTTTGGTCCATGGGTTGGTATCCTCAGAATTTAAAAGGATTATTGGACTGCTATATTCTGGGCCTGCCATTTTTACGCATATTTAGTATTTCGACTCTTTTATATACGGCAATTTTCTTTGGTGCTTACGAATTAATTGCTTCAAAGCTCCGTAATACAAAATTAGCCAAAGTTCTTTTGTAATAAGTTTTAAAAAACAGGTTTGTTAAGAGCAAGGGAAGGCCGTGTAAATCGGCCACAGTTCCCGCTGCTGTAACTCCGCCCTTTTAAGGGAACCAATTTGGTAAGTTTTATGCCACTGTCTATAATGGATGGGAAGGCAAGCCAAAAAGGCGGAGGAGTCAGAAGACCTCTCTTAGGCAAACGAAATTGTTCAATGCGACTTTTAAGCCCGCGGACAGGCTTAAATGGGTTAAAAAGCAGGGATAACCCTTGAGTTAATTTTATTAAACTCAAGGGTTTTTTGTTTTATGCAAGTCCGAGAATGGAGAAATGATGTTGTGGAATAAATTAGCGGCACAGTTTTTGGTTTTATTAACACTTGTTTTAGGGATGTTTGTTTTTGGGTACGCAGAGGATGTGGATTTAGAAAAGATTGTAGTGACTCCGTATCGCTATAGTGAAAGCATGGGAAATACTCCCGCCAGCATTTCTGTAATTAATTCCGATGAAATATTTGATTCCGCCTCGTTTAGTACCGTGGGGATCTTATCAGGGTTGCCCGGAGTGGTGGTTAGGGATTGGTCAGGTAACGGCTCTAAGGCGACTGTAGATATCAGGGGTTTTGGAGAGCAGGCAGGCATGAATGTGCTTGTGTTAATAAATGGCAGGCGGGTAAATGAAATTGATTTGTCCGGGACGGACTGGACGCAAATACCTGTGGATCAGATAGAAAGAATTGAGGTTTTAAGGGGCGGGTTTGGCGCTGTGTTATATGGGGACAACGCTACAAGCGGAGTAATAAATATAATTACAAAGAGAGGCGGACCAGAGCCTTTGTCCACAGAGCTTATTGCTGAATACGGCAGTTATGATATGAATAAACAGGCAATTAATTTAAGCGGCACAGTCAGTAATTTTAATTATATTTTATCTACCAGCAGAGAAGGCACGCATGGTTATAGGAATAATACTTATTTTAACGGAGCGGATTTTTCAACCCGGCTTGATTATAAAATAGATGCTACAGATACATTGTTACGTTTTAGCCAGGCCTATAACAAGTCTAATTATGGGCTTCCCGGCGCGCTTTCTACGGCAAATTTAGCCCGATTCAACCGAAGGTATTCTGCCTACGGCGATGATCACGCTAAAGATATTGATTATAATTTTGTCCTGGGGTTTGACCAGGCAACAGGAGATTACGGTAAGTTTTCTTTTGATACGTCGTACCGTAAGCGCAGAACTTTCACGAATTTTATCGGGGCAAACGGAGGGTATAACCCTATTATTAAATCCAGCATCAATACGATCGGATTTAATCCTAAATATGTATTTGAAAAAACTTTATTTTCATTGAATAATAAAGCGATATTAGGCTCGGATTTTTACCGCTACGACCTGCAGTCAGATACTTATGATTTGTCAGTAATTAAACAAAGCGATAATTACGTAAGAAAAACCTCTGCCGCTTTATACCTGCAGGACGAGCTTAAGCTTAATGAAAGGATTACGCTTACCGCTGGCTATCGCTACGAAAATATTAATTATGATTTTAATTACAACGATTATTCCGCGTTTTTCCCGAATCCTCCGGTTGATTCAAAGACGGGATTAAATGCGGTTGCTTATAATGTCGGTTTAGCTTACAAGTATGATAATGGAAATTTATTCATTAATCATAACAAGGGGTTTAGGTCGCCGGCTGTTGATGAGTATTTTGTCTATGGGGTATTTAATCCTTCGCTTAAAGACCAGGAAAGCAAGAATATTGAGTTTGGTGTTCAACATAAAATATCCGACCGTTTAAGTTTTGAGTTTTCCGCTTACCTGATGAACCTTAAAAATGAACTCTATTACAATCCCGCCACATTTAATAATGAGAATTATGATAAGACGCGACATCAGGGTATTGAGTTTGTATTTAAGGCTGGCCTGCCTTGGAATTTTAAGCTGTCCGGAAACTATACTTTTGATCAGGCCGTATTTAAAGAAGGCGATTATAAGGATAAAAGCATCCCTATGGTCCCGGAGCATAAGTTTAATTTAAACCTTGCCTATCCAGTTACAAAATATCTTACTTGGAGTTTTTCTTCTAATTATTGGAGCAGCAGCTACTTTATCAATGACCAGTCAAACAGGTGGCCAAGGTTAAAGCAGATGTTTACTTTGGATAGCGGGCTGGTTTTCGGAAAAGATGACTATAAGCTAAGCTGTGGTATTAATAATATTTTTAATGAAAAGTATTATGAATATGGGGTTTGTAACGCTACAAGCGGCGCGGTAAATTATTACCCGGCTAGCGGAAGGAATTTCTTCATTAAAGCTACCCGCAAGTTTTAGGAGTGTTGTTTCTAAGGGCAGACGTTTTTAATTACTTTATATTTTAGGGACTTCCCTGTTTATTTTCTAAAATAAATGGGATCGTCCCTGATTTTCTGTGTTAAAATATTAACATGCTTACTAACCGGATACTTTGCGCCGCTTTTATTATTTCACTCCTTGCTCACGGGTTTATTTTTCTGCATTTCCCCAAGCTTAGCTCTCTTCCTATTAAACAAAAGGATCAAAAAACGGAGGTGCGTTATATTAAGGAAGATTTAGAAGTAAAACCTTTGTCTAAGAATAAATCCTTGCTTGATATACAAAAGCCTATTTATCGGCCTGACCCTTTTTTAAAACTCGATTCTAAAGTTGTTGCCTTTAGAAAAATCCCTCCGCCTTATATCGAGCAGCAAAATAAATCCCCTAAAACACTCTCTAGCGGTTTTTCGGAATTTCCCAAGCCAAATTTTTCAAGCCCTGACCTTATGATTATAAAAAAGAAAATTTCCCTGCCTGCGATAGAAATGGCTAAAATCGATAACCCGAGCTATATAAGTTATTATCAGATTGTGCGTGAGAAGATCCGCCGCAGTGCCTATCAGAATTATACTAAAGATGAAACAGGGGAGGTTTATGTTTCTTTTATCATATCTAGCGATGGCTATATTAAGGCCGTGCGGTTAGTCGAAGAGAAAACAACAGCCCGCGCCTACCTTAAGGATATTGCCTTAAGAAGCGTCAAGGATGCTTCGCCTTTTCCAAACTTTCCTAAAGAATTAGATTATCCCCAGCTTTCTTTCAATATTATTATCTCATTCGAAATTGAATAAAGAATAATTTTAACCTTACTCCAGGCAGCCTTTTACTATAAGCTACGAGCTAAGAGCTACGAGCTAAGAGCTACGAGCTACGAGCTACGAGCTACGAGCTAACTCATTGACACTAATTTAAAAGAATGGTATATTATTAGTCTAAAATTTAATACGAAAGGAGATGATTAGATTGACTCAGGTTGAAATCAAGAAAGACGAATCTTTTGAGTCTGCTTTGCGCAGGTTTAAGAAAAAGATTGAGCAGGAAGGCATCTTGCGCGAGGTCCGCGACCGCAAACATTACGAAAAACCAAGCGAGCGAAAAAGAAAAAAAGCAAAATCCAGAAAATAAGCATGGTGGTACAAAACAACCTTCGTAAACCAGTTGTAGCCGGACAATTCTATCCCCGAGATGCAAAAGGGCTTAATAAAGTAATTTCTTCTTTTGCTGATAAGGAAGGGCAAAAGCGGGATGCAATCGGTGCAATCCTGCCGCATGCAGGGTATGTTTATTCGGGTTTAGTTGCTGCGCAGACTGTTTGTGGAATAAATATTAAGAATAACGTAGTATTATTAGGCACAAACCATACGGGTTTAGGCCCTGAATTTAGTATCATGCCTTCTGGTATATGGCAGACGCCTCTGGGAGAGTTGGAAGTCAACGCAGAGTTGTCAAATTTGTTTTTGAATAAATCGGTTAACCTTCGTGCTGACATTTTGGCGCATAAAAATGAGCATTCGTTGGAGGTAGAGTTGCCGATATTGCAGTATTTTAAAAAAACTTTTAAAATCATTCCCATTGCGATCAGATCTTTAAACCTGGGGTTGCTTAAATCCCTGGCCAAGGAGTTAGCAGAAGTAATTAACGAAAATAACCTGATAAAGTCAACTGTCTTTATAGCAAGCAGCGACCTGACTCATTACGAGCCTCAAGAAATTGCAGAAAGAAAAGATGCGTTGGCCATTGATGCAATAGTTGCTTTAGATGAGGATGAATTGGGCAGAGTGGTTAACGATGAGCATATATCCATGTGTGGTTTTGCTCCTGTTGCGGTGTTAATAAAAACGGCAAAACTTCTGGGCGCCAAAGGTGGGCAGTTAATCAAATATCAAACAAGCGGCCAAGCCAGCGGAGATTTTAGCAGTGTTGTTGGCTATGCCGGAATCACAATCTATTAAATTATGGATGAGATAAAAAAGAAAGTAGATGAAAGCTGGAAGAATCAGGTAGAAAAAGAGAAGCAGGATACTCCGGTAAAAGAAGGATTTATCCCTCCGGAAGCGGATTTTAAATTTTTTATTACCACATTAACCTTGCAGGCTTCCATTGCCCTCGGGCATATTGCGAATCCTTCAACCGGTAAAACCGAGAAAGATCCTGCTCAGGCTAAATTCCTTATTGATACCTTAGCAATGTTGCAGGAAAAAACTAAAGGTAATCTGACTAAAGAGGAAACTGATCTTTTGGAGAATTTGCTTTATGAGTTAAGGCTGGCGTATCTTGGCAAGGAAGAAAATTTAAAATGATTGATAAGGAGCTAGTTGAAATATTAGCTTGCCCGGGTTGTAAATCTGACGTTGAACTGATAGGCAACAAGATTGTCTGCAAAAAATGCGGTAAAAAATACCCTCTGCGCGGCGGAGTACCGGTAATGCTAATTGATGAGGCAGAATGAAAAAAGTCCTGGTTATTCATGGCCCAAATTTAAACCTTTTAGGTGTCAGAGAACCTGATGTTTACGGGCGGATAACCTTAGATAAGATAAATCAGATGCTTAAAATCCAGGCTAAGCAGTCTAAAGTTAGTTTGGTCATTAAGCAATCCAACCACGAAGGCCCTATTGTTGATTTGATCGGAAAGGCGAAAAAAAATAAATTTGACGCTATTTTGATCAATCCTGCCGCCTATACCCATACAAGCATAGCTGTGCGTGACGCTGTGGCAGCATGCGGGTTGATTGTGGTAGAAGTCCACCTCTCTAATATTTATTCCCGCGAGGAGTTTAGGCATAAATCTTTAATTAGCCCGGTAGCTAGCGGTACAATTATGGGCTTTGGTGCTAAAAGTTACGGTTTAGGTTTGGCCGCCATTCTCGATTTAATTTAAAAATGAACTCCCGTTTAAAAAGCATATATTCTACATTAGAAGCAAAAAGGCTTGATGGCCTGCTTGTTTCTTTGCCGGCCAATATTTCTTACCTTACCGAGGCCCAAACCCGCGATTCGTATCTATTAGTTTCTAAAAAACAAAATATTTATTTTACGGATTCCCGTTATACCGAAGAAGCGAATAAATTCTTAAACAATAATGCTATGTTGAAAGAATGTAACGGCTCTGTGTTTGCCCGTATCGCAGAGTCAATTTTATCCCTTAAGTTGAAAAATGCTGGCATTGAAGAAAGATACCTGCCGTTAGCTGAGTTTAATAAGATTAAAGAGTATTCAAAAGGAAAATTCAATTTAATTCCTACACATAGTATAGTTGAAGATAAAAGGATGATTAAGGATGCCACAGAGATTGCTAAACTGCGCAAAGCCGCGCAAATCACCGCTTCAGCCCTGGAATATATCAAGCGGTTTCTTGCTCCCGGAATAAAAGAGATAGAGGTAGCTGCTGAGCTTGAGCGTTTTATGAGGTATCAGGGCGCTAGCGGGGCCTCTTTTGATATTATCGTAGCCAGCGGGCCTAATTCCAGCCAGCCGCATCACCTCTCCGGAGAGCGTAGATTAAGGAACAATGAGCCGGTCCTTATTGATTTTGGAGCTGACTATCAGGGATACAAATCTGACTTGACAAGGGTTTTGTTTTTGGGTAAAATAAATGTTCTTGTGCGTAAAGTTTATGACATTGTGCTTAAAGCACAAGAAACTGCCATTAAGAAAATTGCTCCCGGAGCAGAAATGGCTGAAATTGATAGGGTTGCGCGGAGTTATATCGCTAAAAAAGGGTATGCCAAGCATTTTACGCACAATCTTGGCCATGGTTATGGACTAGAGGTGCATGAGGACCCGCGGATCTCGGGCAACGAAGCCAGTGCAGTCAGGCCGGGGATGACCTTTACGGTGGAACCGGGGGTATATTTACCCGGAAAATTTGGTATAAGAATTGAGGATATGGTATTAGTGACGGTTAAAGGATGCGAGGTGTTAAGTGGCGCTATCAATAAATGAAATTAAATCAGGGGTAACCATTTTAGTGGATGGGGATGTTTATCTCTGCCTTGATGCCCAGCATGTAAAACCCGGCAAAGGGGCAGCTTTTGTGCGGGCGCGCCTGCGCAATATGAAAAACGACAACATACAAGAAAAGACCTTTCGCGGAGATGAAAAGATCGAACAGGCTTTTGTCGAAGAGCGAAAGCTGCAGTATCAGTATTCAAGCGGCGGGCTATTTCATTTTATGGATACAGAGAATTTCGAAGAGATTGCTATTCCTGAGGACAAAATCGGAGATAATGTTAAATTGTTAAAAGATAACCTTGAGATTCAAGGTTATTTTTTTAAAGGAGAGAACCTGTCTGTTACCTTGCCTAATTTTATCGAATTTAACATTATTGAAACTGAACCGGGCATAAAAGGTGATTCATCAAAAAGCGGCACTAAGCCTGCAAAGATTGATACCGGTTCAACTATCCAGGTTCCTTTATTTATTAATATTGGTGACAAGATTAAGGTTGATACGCGTACCGGCGGCACCTATGTTGAAAGAATTAATTAAAAGGAGCTTTTAGATGAACATTAAAGAAATTAAAGAAATGATTAATCTGATGAATGAAAACAGCCTTTCCGAGCTGGAAGTAGAAAAGGATGATATGCGTATTCGCCTTAAAAAAACAGTTAATGGAATCGAAGGTTTTGATGGGCAGTTGGTTTTGCAAGGGCAAACTGGTCAAGCCGGAGTAAAAATGCAGGCGCCCGCCGCAGTGGAAGATAAAAGTACAATTAAGACGGTAGAAATTAAGTCTCCTATGGTGGGCACTTTTTACCGCTCACCCAATCCGGAGGCTGCTGCCTATGCCGAGGTCGGCGCCGTCATTGAACCCGGACAGGTAATTTGTATTATTGAAGCCATGAAATTAATGAACGAAATAAAGTCAGAGATCAAAGGTAAGATACTTGAAGTATTGGTTGATAACGCTGAACCGGTAGAATTCGGCCAGCCTTTATTCCTTATTGAGCCGCTTTAGTAATATAAGATGTTCTCCAAAATCCTCATTGCTAACCGAGGCGAAATCGCCTTAAGAATAATCCGTGCCTGTCATGAATTGGGCATCCGTACTGTGGCTGTCTATTCTCAGGCCGACCGTTCGAGCCTTCATGTGCGTTTTGCCGATGAAGCTATTTGTATCGGCCAATCTTCAAGCTCAAGCAGCTATTTAAATATTCCAGCAATTATCAGTGCCGCAGAAATTACCGATGTCGAAGCGATCCATCCGGGTTATGGTTTTCTCGCCGAGAATGCGCATTTTGCGGAAATATGTGAATCTTGCAAAATTGCTTTTATAGGGCCTACTCCCGAGAATATGCGGCTTATGGGAGATAAAATGGCTGCGCGTACCACTATGCAGAAGGCAGGCCTTCCTATCGTCCCGGGAAGCCGCGCGATTATTAAAAATAAAGAAGAAGCGCTTAAGACTGCCAAGTCAATCGGTTATCCTGTTATTATTAAGGCCGCTGCCGGGGGCGGAGGGAAAGGGATGCGTATCTGCCATAATGATTTGACCCTGGTTTCCAGTTTATTGACTGCGCAAACCGAGGCAGAGGCCAATTTTGGAAATTCCAGTGTTTATATAGAGAAATATATTGAGCGCCCGCGTCATATTGAAGTACAAATTATTGCTGATCGTTCCGGGCATATCCTGCAGCTTGGCGAAAGAGACTGCAGTATCCAACGCAGGCATCAGAAGTTGCTTGAAGAATCGCCTTCTCCTGTTGTTGACAGCAAGATGCGCCGCAGGCTGGGGGAATTGGTCTTAAAAGGAATGAAATCTATTAATTATCAGAGCTGCGGTACGATTGAATTCCTTTTGGATGAGAAAACAAACAATTTTTATTTTATGGAGATGAATACGCGTATTCAGGTTGAGCATCCAGTTACCGAGATGGTTACAGGTATTGACCTTATTAAAGAACAAATCCGGGTCGCAAGCGGTGAAAGGCTTAAGTTTAGCCAGGAGGATATTCAAATCAGGGGTAATGCTATTGAGTGCCGCATTAATGCCGAAGACCCGGATGCTAATTTTATGCCTTCCCCCGGAAAAATCGAAAGTTTAATCCTCCCTGGTGGTCCGAATGTGCGCGTAGATACGCATATTTATGCGGGATATGAAATACCGCCTTATTACGACTCGTTATTAGCCAAACTTATCGTGCGCGGCAATAACCGTAATGAGGCGATTAAAACTATGCGCAGGGCTCTAAGTGAGTTTTATATTTCACCTGTTAAAACTACCATACCTTTTCACCTTAGATTAATGGATAATCCTTTATTTAAAAAGGGCGATATTTCTACGCATTTTGTTCAGGAACTTTTAGCAACCGAAGGAAAGGGCGAATAAATGAATCCCGATGATTTCAGGAATGAGTTAGGTGTTCTAAGGATACATAAGAATGTTGTTTCTTCAATCTCCTCGATTGCCGCTATCGAGATTGAAGGGGTTAAGCGCGTGGGTAAAGATTTTAAGAGCACGCTCATTGAATTAGCCGGCCACAAATTTTCTTCCGCGATAAAAGTGGAGATTTCCAAAAATGAAGAGGTAAGAGTGGAGATCCCTTTGATTGTTAAGTACGGTTATAACATTCCTGAAGTTGCAAAGAATGTGCAGGAAAATGTGCGTTGCGCATTAGAAAAGATGAGCAATCTTTCCATAAAGGATATTAATGTAAATGTGCAGGGAATAGAAAGGGGGTAGAGTAATGAGATTTTTTACTACATTAGGTATTATATTTTATGCTGCCGTTATTATTATAATTGGGTTGGCATTGGTTGTGTTTGCGTTTAATTTACTGCTCCCCCAGGATATCAATAACCTCCTTGTTTATGCTCAAAGCAATAACAATTCAAGAATTGCTGTCGGCCTAAGCGGTGCGCTTTTGATTTTAATCAGTTTTTCTTTTGCCCAGATTATTTTAGGAAAATTCCAGCGGGAGAAAACAATTGCTTTTACTACTTCAAGCGGGCAGGTGACAATTTCGCTTTCGGCGGTAGAGGATTTAATCCGCAGGCTGGCGGGAGTAATCCCGGAGGTAAAAGAATTGCGTCCGAATGTCGTGGCAAATAAAAAGGGCATTATCGTAGATATGCGCGTAGTATTGCGCTCAGAAGCAAATATCCCTGAGTTGACAAGCAGGCTTCAGGATATTTCAAAATCGAAGATCCAGGAAGTATTGGGCCTTGAAGAGCAAATTATTATCAGGATTCACGTCGCTAAAATTGCTCATGATGAAAAAGATGATCGTAAAAAGAAAGAATTGGATAAGGATGACCGGCCAACTTTACCATTTGGCGGATATGGCCGTGTTTAGTTAGAAGGAGGATAAAGGAAATGGCAAGGATTGGTATTTTAACAGGTGGCGGTGATTGCCCCGGACTAAATCCGGTTATTCGCGCGGTTGTGCGCAAAGCGTTAATTGAAGGTTATGAAATCGTAGGCATTAAGAACGGCTGGAAAGGCCTGGTTGAAAACGACACTATGGCTCTAAACATAGATGCGGTTTCAGGGATTCTTCCTAAAGGAGGGACTATTTTAGGAACTAGCCGTACTAATCCGTATAAAAAAGAAGGCGATCTTGCTAAGGTTAAAGATAATTTTAAAAAACTCGGTTTAGACGCTTTAATTGCTGTGGGAGGAGAAGACACTTTGGGGGTTGCTTTTAAATTAACCAAAGACGGTATCCCCGGTATCGTCGGAGTACCTAAAACTATAGATAATGATTTATCGGCTACTGATTATACCTTTGGTTTTGATACTGCTTTAAATGTGGCAACTGAATGTATCGACCGTTTGCACACTACGGCAGAGAGCCATCATCGTATTATCGTAGCCGAGGTTATGGGTAGGCACGCCGGCTGGATTGCTACAGAGGCTGGAATTGCCGGAGGCGCCGATGTGATTTTGATTCCCGAGATCCCCATTGATTTGGATGAAGTATGCGCTGTGATTAAAAAAAGGCATTCAAGAGGCAAGACTTTTAGTATTGTTGTCGTTGCCGAAGGCGCCCAATTTAATGATGGCTCTATGGTTACACAAGAGAAAAAACTTGATGCATTTGGCCATGTGAGGTTAGGCGGTATCGGAGAAGAGTTAGCCGCGCAAATTGAGAAAAGAACAGGTTTTGAAACCCGCGTCAGCGTTTTGGGGCATATACAAAGAGGCGGTTCTCCGACTGCGTTTGACCGCGTTTTAGGCACGCGTTTAGGGGTAAAAGCGGTAGAGCTGGTGAAGGCCAAGAAGTTCGGTAAAATGGTGGCATTGTCCGGAATTAAAATTATCGAAGTCCCGCTGGAAGATGCGGTAAAAGAACTAAAAACGGTGGATATGGAGCTTTATAATATTGCCAAGGTATTTTTTGGATAATCGCCGGGAGAAAAAATGCGTGAGAGAATAAAAGATATACTTTTGGAGAGTATACAGGTTAAAGAAGAGATTTTGCGTAACCAGATAGAATCAATTGCCCAGATTGCCGAACTTATGATTGATTGTTTGAGGAAAGACGGCAAAGTAATTGTTTTTGGCAACGGGGGTTCGGCTAGCGACAGCCAGCATATCGCCGCAGAACTGGTCGGCCGTTTTAAAAAGGACCGTTCGGCATTAGCCGGCGTGGCCTTGACCACCAATACTTCCATACTTACTTCTCTGGCCAATGATTATGGGTATGATGTGGTTTTTTCCCGCCAGGTTGAGGCATTAGGGAAGAAAAATGATGTAGTCTTGGCAATTTCAACCAGCGGAAAGGCAAAAAACGTTTCTTTAGGAATTAAACAGGCTAAGAAAATGGGAATTAAAACCGTAGCCTTAAGCGGCGGTGACGGAGGTGAGATAGTAAAATTAGCCGACGTATCTTTAGTTGTACCGTCAAAAATAACCGCAAGGATTCAAGAGGCCCATATTACCATTGCCCATATAATATGCGAAATGATCGAACAAGAACTTTGTCAGGAACAAAAATAACCACGCTTTCCGTTCTTAGGCGTAAGGTTGAGAAACTTAGGCGTAAAGGTAATCGCATAGTTTTTACCAATGGCTGCTTTGATATTTTGCATTATGGACACGTTAAATACCTGGAAGATGCAAAACTTAAAGGAGATTATCTGATTGTTGCGCTTAACAGCGATTTATCCATTAAGAAAATCAAGGCCAAAGGCAGGCCGGTTATAAGGCAGATGGACCGTTTAAAAACAGTGGCAGCGCTTGAAAGCGTGGATTTTGTTATTTTGTTTAATGAGGATAATCCGCTTAAATTAATTAAGGCGCTTAAGCCGGATGTCCTGATAAAGGGTGCGGACTGGAGCAAGAATAAAATAATCGGTGCCGATTTTGTAGAAAGTTACGGTGGTAAGGTGCTTACCGTAAATTTAGTTAAGAACCGCTCAACCAGCGCAATAATTGATAAAATTGCCAGGAACTTCTCGGGATAATAATATTTATCGGATAATTGATGCTAATTTGAACCGGGCCAAAGAAGGCCTGCGGGTATGCGAAGAAATAACCCGGTTTATTTTGGACGATTACAAATTAACGGCACTTTTTAAAGAGCTCAGGCATAAGGTTGACAATAAGTCCAGGAAAATATACCCTGCCTGGAAGCTAATCAGCCGGCGTAATAGCGGTAGCGACGTGGGCAAATTAAATTACCGCGGGGAATTAAGCCGGCGTAATTACAGGGATATTTTCTTTGCCAATATCCAGAGAGTTAAAGAATCTTTGCGCGTGCTTGAAGAGTTTAGCAAGTTAGCTGATTCTCGTGGCGCTTTAGGTTTTAAACAGTTAAGATATAAAGTTTATGAAATCGAGAAATATTCTTTTAAAAAAGTCTCGGATTTATCTGATCCTAAATAGGAAAAATAAAAATAGCCGTTCTTTAGAAAAAATATTCTCTGATTTGTGTTGCGGGGGAGTTGATTTGATTCAGTTGAGGGATAAGGGAAGCGCAAAGAAGGATGTATTAAGCTTTTCCCTTAAGCTATCGAAATACCTGGATAGCTCAAAAACGCTCTTTATAATTAATGACTATGCCGATGTGGCTTTGTTGGCTAAAGCTGACGGAGTTCACCTTGGGCAGGATGATCTTTCCGTAAAAAAGGCAAGAAAAATATTAGGCAGGGATAAAATTATCGGTGTTTCCTGCCATACTTTGAAGCAGGCCGTGAATGCTCAAAAAGACGGAGCGGATTATATCGGCATCGGCCCGGTATATCCAACTCCTACAAAGCCCATGTATAAGGCGATAGGTTTAAGCGTTTTACGCAGGCTTAAAGGCAGGATCAAGATTCCTTATTTTGCCATAGGGGATATTCATAGCGGCAACATTAAAGATATTGCGGCTAGCGGTGCAAGGCGCATTGCAGTGTGCAGGGCGATTTTAAAAGCTAAAAACCCTAAGCTTGAAGCAAAGAGGCTTAATAGATTGTTGATAAAATAATGACACAATTAGATTTTGCCAAGAAAAATATTATTACTCCGCTTATGCGCAAATTAGCGGTTGCCGAAGGCGTTAAGCCCTTGGACCTGATGCACCTTATCAGGGCGGGCAAAGCGGTGATACCTTTAAATGCGAATCATAAGGTAAAGAAGCCCTGCGTAATTGGGGCCACTTTATCCACTAAAGTTAATGCCAATATCGGTACTTCTACCGATGAATCTCAAATTCCCGATGAAATAGAAAAACTTAAAATTGCTATTAAACATGGCGCTGATGCGGTAATGGATTTAAGCGTAGGCGGCAATTTAAGTAAAATGTTAAAAAACGTTTTAAGGCATTCAACTGTTCCTGTCGGCACAGTCCCGGTTTATGATGTTGCTGTAAAGGCAGATAAGCGGAATAAGAATTTTCTTCAATTTGAAGCAAAAGATATTTTAAACGTATTAGAAGAACAGGCGAAGCTTGGAGTTGATTTTTTTACTATCCATTGCGGGGTAACAAAAAAAAGCATCAAGGTTTTAGAAAAACATAAAAGGCTTATGGGAATTGTTTCGCGGGGCGGAGCAATTATGGTTAGTTGGATGAAATTGCACAACAAGGAAAACCCGTTTTATTCATATTTTGACCGGATTTTAGATATTGCTCATAAATATGATATAACTTTAAGTTTAGGGGATGGCTTGCGCCCGGGTTCAATTTTAGACGCTACGGATAAGGCCCAGATCGCTGAATTAAAAATCCTTGGGAAACTGGCCAAACGCGCCAGGCAGAGGGGTGTCCAGGTTATGATTGAGGGGCCGGGCCATGTTCCGATAAATCAGATAGAAAAAAATATCGCTTTGGAAAAGAAATATTGTTTTGGCGCCCCATTTTATGTATTGGGCCCGTTAGTTACTGATGTTGCCGCGGGTTATGACCATATTACTTCTGCAATTGGAGGCGCACTGGCCGCAAGCTTTGGCGCGGATTTTCTTTGTTATGTTACGCCTGCGGAGCATTTACGCCACCCATCGGCTGGAGATGTCCGGGAAGGGGTAGTTGCCAGCCGTATTGCCGCTCACGCAGGAGATTTAGTAAAAAGGAGAAAATCCGCTATAGCCTGGGATAGAAAGGTCTCTTCTGCCCGGCATGCGCGTGACTGGAAAAAACAGATTCAATTATCGATTGATCCGGAGAAAGCAAAACAATATCGCTTAAGTAGTAAGCCGGAGCTTTCTAGTGTATGTACGATGTGCGGGAAATATTGTTCTATTAAATTAATGGAAGATTGTATCAGGTAGTATTGGCTTGAGGACGGTGTTTGCGAGCGTAGTTCAGTGGTAGAACACTAGCTTCCCAAGCTAGATATGGGGGTTCGATTCCCCTCGCTCGCTGAATTGGCGGCGGTCCCCTGCCTGCTAGAAGGCAGGGATTCCGCTTGTCCGCTTAATGAGTAGAAAACAGTCAGAATATAGAATATTAGATTGATGAAAATCAAGATTATAATTTTAATACTTATTGCCGGGTTAGCAGGATGCTCGACAGTCCCTACTTATACTGGCCCGGCTTTGCCTGTTTCGGTGCAGAAAGTTTCAGGGTTACAGCATAAGGTTGAAGCAGGCCAGACTCTTTGGAGGATATCGCGCATATATAATGTGGATATTGATGATATCCTGAAGCTTAACCGCATCTCGGAAGATGCAGTAATTGAAATCGGGCAAGTGCTTATGATTCCGGAAGCATCTGCCTTGCGCGGCAGCGAGCAGGCAATTAAATCTGCTTCAGATGATTTTATTTGGCCGCTTAAAGGCAAAGTAATTTCCGGTTTTGGTTCAAATTACCGCAACCTGATTAACAGGGGGATCAATATACAGGCTTCCTCAGGCGCAGAGATTTTAGCCAGCCGGAGCGGCAGGGTAGTTTTTTACGCCGCTAATTTTGGAAATTTTGGGAAAACCGTAATTATTGACCACGGAGACGGGCTGCGCAGTGTCTATTCAAGGATATCCGATGTTTTTGTAAAAGCCGGCGATAATGTGTACAGGGGCGCCATAATTGGGCGCGTTGGCATATCTCCGAGGGATAAAAATAGTTATTTGTATTTTGAGATCAGAAAAGGCGCTTTGCCTCAGAACCCCGCATTTTACTTGCCATGATAAAAGATAAATTCTTTGACCGTAAGAATTATATTCAGGTTTTGGAAAAAAGGGTAAGCAGCTTAAAAGAAGGTTACCGCCAGAATATCGCTATTATTGGCCAGGAGGATGTTGGAAAAACGAGCATTATTAGTAAATTCTTAGCCGGTTTCACCGACCCCCGGATTATATCGGTATTTTTGGAAGTGCGTCCTGAATCTTTGGATAGTTTTGCTAAGAGGTTTATAAGCACCCTGCTTTATAACTTCCTTATAAATAGCGGCATAGCATTGAAGGAAGACGTCAGTTATTTAATCAGTAAGTCGTGCCGTCATATCCCCAAGTCCTGCGAAAAAATAAATTTTATACTAAATGAGCTTTCCAGAAGAAAGAAGTTAAATATTATTACCGAACTTTTTAGCCTGCCGGAGCTGATTAATCAGGAAACAGGTAAATTTACGGTTATTTTCCTTGATGAATTCCATAACCTTGAAAATATCGGTGTTAGTAATATATACCGGGAATGGGGTAAGTTGTTGATCCTGCAGAAAAACACGCTTTATGCTATAACCAGCTCAAGGATATTTAAAGCTAAAGCCATTCTCTCCAAGCAGCTGTCGCTATTATTCGGTAATTTTGAGGTAATTACTATTGAGCCTTTTGATATCCGCACCAGTTCCAGTTATCTTGACCAGCGTATTCCCGCTTTAAAGTTAAACCCGGGTTTAAAAGATTTTATAATTAATTTCACGGGAGGCTATCCGCTATACCTTGAATTAATAGCTGATGCCTTAAGCAAAGCAAATATTTCTTTAGACCTTCCTGATATTCTTGAGAACCTGCTCTTTAACACCTCTGGGATCCTTAATCAAAGATTCTCTAATTATATTAAACGTTTCTTGGATGAACCGGAAAATAACGATTATATATCTATACTTTATTTGGTCTCTTGCGGAGAAAATCGGATTAAGGATATTGCGCATATCCTGCGTAAACAAAAAAAAGAGCTTTATGCAAGAGTGAATTACCTTCTTGAAGCAGATGTTATCAGCCGCAGCGGAGATTTCCTGAAAGTTGGCGACCGCTTGTTTGCTTATTGGATGCGTTTTGTTTATCAGGAAAAGATGCGTTGTATTTCTTTTGACGCAAAGAACCAAAAGGATAAATTCCGGAAAAATATCCTCGGCCTTATTAAAGAGTTTTCCGTGCAGTCAGAAAAACCTTTGGCTAACCGTGTTTATGAACTGCTTGCGTTGTTTGAGGATGATCTTATGCAGGTTGAGCGTAAGAAAATAAGGCTTAACCATTTTCGAGAAATCAAGCCATTGGTTTTTAATCAACGATTCTTAAAAGATGGTTTATTGGGCCGTTCAAGCGATGCTTTGTGGATTATGGCGATTAAGCCTGAGGCGCTTACTGAACAGGATATAGCTGAGTTTGCCAAAGAATGCAAAAGGTACCATCATAAGTCGCAGCGCAAGATCATTGTTACTTTAAAAGAAGTAGATCCGAACGCAAGGTTAAAGGCGCTTGAAGAGAAGATCTGGACATGGGATTTAAATAGCCTGAATCAGATCCTTGATTTATTTTCAAAACCGCGCGTAATCGCTTAACGCCGATTTTCTGAAGAGCTTAAAGCCTGCGTTGAAGAGAAAGAACCAAGTGAAAATTGGAGTAATTTCAGATACGCATATCCCCGATAGATGTGGGCATATACCTGCTAAAATCTTAGAAGCTTTTAAGCAGGTAGATATGGTTATTCATGCTGGCGATATGGTGACTTTGGAGGCAATAGATGAGTTAATGTCGGTATGCCCTAAGGTAGTCGCCGTAGCCGGGAATATGGATGGCAGTGAAGTTGTAAAAAAATACCCGTTAAAACAGGTATTCAATATTTCAGGATTTAAGATCGGACTTGCGCATGGGGCAGGGGCGCCGGTAAAGCTGATTGAGCTGCTTAAAAGTACATTTGAAGAGGACAATTGCGATATTATTGTTTTTGGGCATTCTCATAAGCCCATGAACGAGAAAATAGGAAAAATTTTATTTTTTAATCCGGGCAGCGCGACTGACTGCCTTTTAGGAGAACCCTCTTACGGAATAATTGAAATTAACGGCAAAATCGAGGCTCGCATAATTAAAATATAAATATGGACAGGCTTTGGGCTCCTTGGCGTATAGATTACGTAAGTAAAAAGAAGAAAGAAAAAGGCTGTGTTTTTTGTAATGCAAAGAAAAATACTGCCGGAGATTACGTAATTTTTAAGACAAGACAATCAATTTGCCTGCTTAATATTTATCCCTACAATAACGGCCATATCCTGATTGCTCCCCTAAGGCACTTTGGCGATATATCAGAGGCGCTTGATAAGGAGATTTTGGATATGTTTAAATGCGCCAAGCGGGTAAAGGTGCTGCTTGAGAAAACCTTAAAACCTCAAGGTTACAATATAGGGTTTAATCTTAAGCGTGCAGCCGGCGCAGGAATTACCGGACATTTGCATTTACATATTGTCCCCCGCTGGGTAGGGGACACTAATTTTATGCCGGTAGTCGCTAATCATAAAATTATTTCTCAATCGCTAGAGGAACTAGCTAAACTCCTGAAAAATGCCGACAAATAAATTTAAAAGTTTAGGTAAATTGCAGCCAAACAACAGC
Source organism: Candidatus Omnitrophota bacterium (assembly GCA_028712175.1). Classification (GTDB taxonomy): domain Bacteria; phylum Omnitrophota; class Gorgyraeia; order Gygaellales; family Profunditerraquicolaceae; genus UBA6249. The sequence goes on from JAQTQQ010000003.1 coordinate 111,268, forward strand.
TTTTTGGCTAATGAATTTGAGGAAAAGTTCCTGGCGCCTTATGCAATGAAGAGTTCTAATTCCCGCGGCAGGGTGCATAAGGAAGAAGAGCATGCTTACCGGCTTTGTTACCAGCGCGATCGGGACCGCATTATTCATTCTGCGGCTTTTAGGAGGCTTGAGTATAAGACGCAGGTTTTTGTAAACCATGAAGGTGATTATTACCGTACCCGCCTGACTCATAGTATTGAGGTTTCTCAAATTGCCCGCACCGTTGCTTGCGCGCTGCGTTTGAATACGGATTTAACCGAGGCAATCGCCCTGGCGCATGATCTGGGGCATACGCCTTTTGGCCATTCCGGTGAAGAAGTGCTTAATGAATTAATGGCTAAGTGCGGAGGGTTTAATCATAACCTCCAGGGATTAAGAGTAGTGGATTATCTGGAGGAACGTTATCCGGATTTTCCCGGTTTAAACTTAAGCTGGGAAGTAAGAGAGGGGATCGTTAAGCATTCTTCGGTTTTTGATATCGCGGTTAAAATTAAAGAGTTTTTCCCGGAAAGGATGCCTTCGTTGGAAACCCAGCTTGTTGATGCCGCCGATGAAATAGCTTATGATAATCACGATTTGGATGACGGGTTAACCTCAGGGTTAATTAAGGAGAGCGACCTAGAGGGGCTTGATATCTGGAAGAAAATAAATCACAAGATAGGCCAGAAATATGATAAAATTAATTTTAATTACCGTAAATACCTGATCATCCGTGGTTTAATCGATTTGCAGGTAACGGACCTAATCCGGCATACTCAATCGGAAATAAACAGGCTAAAAATTAAAAATTACACCGACCTTTATAAGGCTGGGCGTAAGATAGTAGGTTTTAGCAAAGAGGTCAGCGAATTAAGAAAGCCGCTTAGGCAGTTGCTCATGCAAAAACTCTATCATCATTACCGTGTTATGCGCATGAGCACCAAAGCAAAACGTTTTATAAGGGAATTATTTTGTGAATATGTCAACCGCCCTCAGCAATTGCCTTCGGAGGTCCAGCAAAAGATTTCCAAAGAAGGAGTAAGGCGGGTGGTATGTGATTATATCGCTGGCATGACTGACCGGTACGCATTAGATGAATACAAAAAATTATTTAACCCCTACGAAAAAGTATAGATTTTTGATTTCGGCGGTGCATAGTATTTACCGTTTGCTTAACTCTACCTATGAGGTTAATGAGTTAGTCGGCCGCATGGGCCGGCTGTTTTGCCAATTTTTTAATGCGTATTATTGTGCGATTATCCTGTTGGATCCTACTAAGAAATATTCCACTATTAAATGCACGATAGATGACAATAAAAAGGTCCTCACAGATAAAAGGCTTAAAATCAGCGGTAAGGTTGAAGAAAAAATAATTAAGAAGTCCTCTTCGGTTAGAAAAGGCAATCTTTTAGGCATTCCGCTTATCTCCGAAGACATTCTTGGGCTGATTATTATAAAACGCACACAACCTTCTAAGCCATTTGATATTTTTGATCAGGAGATGCTTATGACGATGGCCGAGCAGGCAGTAGTTGGAATTAAGAACCTGCAGCTTTATGAGGAGCAACAGAGGATAGTGCTTGGCAGTATTAAATCTTTGGTTACATTTTTAAATACGAGGGTTTCCAGCGAATATACGCATTCACCGCATTTTAGCAAGTTAGTTTATGCTTTAGGGTGCGAGGTGCATCTGGATGAAAAACAGCTTCAGAGCCTTAAATATGCCAGCCTTCTTCATGATGCCGGAAAAATAGATATCCCGGCTGCGATATTGACCAAAACTACTAAACTCACCGAAGAAGAATACAATGTTATTAAAAAACACCCGGTTAAGGGAGCGCAAATTTTAAGGCCGTTGCAGGTTTTGCGTCCGGCCATTCCGATTATTATGTACCATCATGAAAAATATGATGGCTCCGGGTATCCTTCCCGGCTTAAAGGCAAGAAAATACCATTGGGTGCGCGTATAATGTCGGTAGCGGATGCATTTGAGGCGATGGTTTACGGCAGGCCTTATCGTCAGAGGATGGATATCGCATCTGCCATTAAAGAGATAAAGAAAAAAGGCGGAACGCAATTTGACCCTAAGGTTGTTGAAGCTTTCTTGAGGGTAATCAAGAAATTTAATAAGCGGATTTATCTGGATCAGGATACATCGAAATCATAAATTAAGTGTATGAGCCAAAAGCAGGAATATGTACAACCCGAACTTTTTACGCAATCCGAAGACAGCGGGCAGTATAAACCGCAAATTCCGAGGAACCCGTTTTTTTTAAGGATTCGTAACTACGAAAAAGCCATGCTTTTTGTCATGGGCATGGTTATATTAAGCATAATTTCTTTTTCTCTCGGCGTAGAAAAAGGCAAGCATGTAGCCAGGGTTGAGAATAATAACGTTAACCCGGGCACCTACACTATTCAGGTTGCAGCTTTTAAAAACAAGCAGCTTGCTTTAAGGCTGGCGCAGAATTTAATAAAAAGCGGTTTTTCGCCGATGGCTTTTACCAAAGGAAATTACTTTATTTTGTGCGTAGGCAAATTTTCTAATCAAGAGAGCGCGCAACCTATGCTGATTCACCTGCAAAGGACCTACGCTAATTGCCGCATAAGGAGGTTATAAAACATGTCAGTACATCCGTCATTAACTATTTCGGAAAAGGACAAAAAGGCCCGTTCGGTATTAAAACGAACGGAGCGTATCAGGCAGATGCAGGAAAAGGGCAACTGGCAAGAAGGTAACCCTGTTTATGGATTACCGAAGCTAAAGACGCTCAGGATTAAAATTAAAAAAGAGAAGGTTGAGAAGGCTGAAACTTCTGCTGATGGGTCTGTTCCGGCTGCCGCCGGGGCAAAAGAAGCGCCTAAAGCTGCTTCTAAGGGTGAAGTTAAGAAATAAGGCTGGTTAAATGCTGATAAATTCTAAATATAAGGTAATACTTATTCTTATTATGCTTTGTTTTAGCTTGGCGGGATTTGTTTTTGCCGGTACATTTTCTGCGTTTACCGGGCAGATTAACGCAGATAATATAAATGTCAGGGTTGATGCGACAGTTGCCTCTACGGCAGTCTGCATTCTTTCTAAAGGCGCGCTGGTTGAGGTTGTTGCGGAAGCCTATGATTGGTATAAAATCCGCCTGCCCAAGGAAGCGCCTTCCTACGTAAGAAAAGACCTTGTTGAGTGTATCAATATGGACCCGGTTGCCAATCCGGGAAAGTGCCTCAGCGCCAAAGTGATAAAGGACAGGGTGAATATCCGTTTGGGGCCGAGCGAATCGAGCTGGATTCTTGGAAAGATTAACAGGCTTACGGTGGTTAATATTCTTGCTGCTTCAGGCAGCTGGTACAGGATTCAGCCGATATATCAAAGCTTCGGCTGGGTAAATAAAAAATTTGTTAGCAAAGATTTCGTTCCCGCGGTTAAGGAGGAAGAGCCTGCTAAAACCATAAAAGAAATAGCGCCTTCCGGCCGCATGATTATAGAAGGCAATGTTAGCCCGTATGGCGTAGTCCTATGGCGTAAAGCGACGCATAAATTAATCACTGCTGACAATAAAATATATTTTCTAAAAGGCAACCGTAAAAGCTTAAACAGCCTTAATTACCATAAAGTAAAGGTTACCGGAAAACTTATCAGCCCAGAAGCAAATAAATATCCTATTATTGAAATAGATACCATTGAGTTATCGGCATAGAAAGCTTTGTGTTACCGCCATTTCATGCGGAGTTTAGTTTTCCTGCTGCTTTAAGCCGCATATTTGATATATTAAGAAGAAAGAGGTGTTAAGTGGATTTTGCCAGTTTAATCCCGCAGTTTGCCATTTCATTCGGGCTTTTGTTGATTGCTATGACTGTGCATGAATTTTCTCATGGCCTTGTAGCTTATAGGCTGGGAGACCCTACCGCAAGTAATTCCGGACGGCTGACATTAAATCCCCTGGCGCATATTGACCCATTTTGGACCGTGCTTTTGCCGCTTATGCTTTTTTTATCTACGGGAGGAAATCTTGTCTTTGGTGCGGCAAAACCTGTCCCAATAAATTACTACGCATTGAAGAATCCTAAGCGGGATATGATTTGGATCGGTCTTGCCGGGCCGCTTGCTAATTTTATTTTAGCTTTTCTTATCGCTCAGATTATAAAATTTTTCCCCTTTGGCGAGTTATTGACTTATCTGCTTTATAATCTATTGGCCATTAACGTAGTTTTAGCGGTATTTAACCTTATTCCGATTCCTCCGCTTGACGGTTCAAGAGTTTTGATGGGCCTGCTTCCCTTGGGTTTAAGCCGCCAGTATGCTGCTTTGGAACGTTATGGTTTTATTATTCTTTTTGCTTTTATCTGGCTGGGTATTTTTAACCGGATACTTTGGCCGATGGTTAATTTAATTATTGGAATGATGGTTTAAAAGGAAATATCGTGCATAAAATAACAGTAAATCTAGGGATGCGGAGTTATAAGATAATCGTCGGAAGAAACATAACCGGCCAACTTGGAAAAGTTTTAAAAAGACTCAATATCGGTTCCGACGCTTTTATTATTACCAATAATTTTCTAAAAAATAAATACGGCGCTAAGCTTGCGCAGTCTTTGTCCGCGGCTGGAATTAACTTTATTTTTAAAACAGTTTTAGACAGCGAAAAGAGTAAATCCATTGAAACTGCAAGCATTGTAATTAAAGATGTAGCTAAATTTGACAGGAAAAAGAAAGTTTTTATTATTGCTTTCGGCGGGGGGGTAATCGGAGACCTTGCGGGTTTTGTTGCCTCTGTTTATAAGCGTGGTACAAACTATATACAGGTTCCTACAACTTTGCTCGCGCAGGTTGATTCCGCTATCGGTGGTAAAACCGCCCTGGATCTTGCTTCGGGAAAGAATTTAGTCGGCGCCTTTTACCAACCGAGGCTTGTATTTAGCGATGTTGAATTCCTGAAAACTTTGGATAATAAACAGCTTGGTTCGGGAATGGCTGAAGTAATTAAATATGCGGTTATAAAAGATGCTAAACTTTTTACTTATTTAGAAACCAGGCATAAAGCCCTGTCTTCGGGCAGTGCGCATGCGCTTATGGAGATAATTGGCTCATGCAGCAGGATTAAGGCGTTGATAACGAGTAAAGACGAAAAGGAATCTTTGGGCCTAAGGACTATTCTTAATTTCGGCCATACGATTGGCCATGCGATTGAGGCAGCAGGCGGATACAAGAGGTATAACCACGGCCAAGCCGTTGGCCTGGGCATGATTGCCGCCGTTAATTTAAGTGCTGTTCTTGGGCTGATTGATAGAAAAGTGTCCGAGAGAGTCAAAGATCTAATTGAGCTTTATGGCTTACCTGTAAAGTTAAAGAATGTACCCTTGGATAAAATCATTAAAGCGCATTATTATGACAAGAAGTTTTCAGGCAAAGAGAATAAATTAGTGCTTATCAGTGCGATAGGGCAAGCTAAGATTGTGCGTAATGTCAGGCTGGATTTGATAAAGCAGGCGGTTAATAGTATAGTTTAAAGTTACCTGTTTGTTGTAAGAGTAGTAATTTTTCCTTCAAGCTCTAATTCCACGCTATTTGGAGTAATTTTTCTTACTTTCGCCCCGCTAACAGAATCGTTCTCTTTTACAATCCGGTTGTTTATTAACGCGTATTTGCCGTTAGTTGAGAAGAAAGTTCCGTTTAAAACAAAATTTCTTTTTTCTGATTCAAGATCGGGCTCCGGGGTTTTGCTTTTTTCTTTTGGCGGCTCTGCCGGGGTAACGGCTAAAGCAGGAGGGGTAACTGCCAATTGTCCGGCAGGGATAGTTTTTTTGGGGGCCTCTTGAGGTTTTGCTTTTTTGTTTAATATATTTAATATGATATTGCCTAAAAACAGCCCTACTAAAAGAACCAGTATATATAAAAGTATTGGGTTTTGCGCAGGCTTTGTTTCTGCGGGCGCATTTTGATGAGCAGTATTTCCTGGGTTCTGCGCTTCCGGATTTTTCAGGGGTTCATTAATAATACTCATATATTTAATCCCGTGCTCTAGCTTTTACAGTTTAGCGTTGGCTTATGCATTCTTTAAGCACATTGATTCTTTCGTAGTTATTATAACAAAATTATAAAGTTTGTAAATCTTATAATTGAATATAGATAAATTAATTTGAGGCTTTTGCCGGCAGCTTATTGGGTGAATTTATCTTGAAACCCAAGAGCTGGCATGGATTGTAAGCTATTGACATGAATATTAATATATGCTATCATTTCAAGCGATGGATAGGGTAGGTAAGAAAGAAAATCGGTGTTTCCCGCGGATAGACTTTCACTCAAAAATTCATTATCAGATTAGAGGCAAGCCGGATTTTGATAGCGCGCTTAGCAACGATATAAGCTGCGGCGGCTTAAGGTTTAGTAATGACAGGTTTATTCCTACTCTAACTGCGCTGATGCTTGAGATAAAAGTTTTAAACCGCGTATTAAGGCCTATCGGGAAAATAGTATGGTTTTCATCTTTGGGCCATTCTAACCGTAATCAAATGGGCGTAGAGTTTGTAGAATTCGACCCGTCAGAAAAAAAATACCTTAAAGATTTTATAAACATGCAGCTTTAAGCAGTTACAATTTAATGAAAGGAAAGTAGTTATGGCAGGCGAAGCAGATAAGGAAAAAGGAGCTGGAGAAAAACCAAAAGCAGAGAAACAAACCAATTGTCCTTCTTGTAATAAACTTATAAAGAAGTTAAAACGGTATTATCGAAACGGTAAGCTATATTGCAGCAAAAAATGCTGGCGTGCTTTTGTGGTTAAGTCAAAAGAAGAAGCCGGCAAAGAGAATAAATGACAAGAAGCCTTAAAGAACGCAGGTTACACCCTAGAATAGACCACCGGCTGCCGCTTAACCTGGCGGTTAACGGTTATGATTTCTCTACTTCCACCCACAATATCAGCAGTGTCGGCGCTTACTGCCATCTGGATAAATACATGCCGCCTTTTACTAAGATTTCTGTTAAATTAAGCCTTCCAAATAAAGAGAAGGCCGGCAAGAATACTATTGTCGAATGCAGGGGAGTAGTAGTGAGGTCTGAGGATGAAGCCGCAGGAGGGTTTAACTTGGCCATATTCTTCAATGATATCCGCGATGACCAGCGTAAAAAAATTGCCCATTATGTAAGCCAATTCTTGCCTTAATAAACCTTAAAAATTGGGAAAAGCCGCAAAACATAATCCACGTGTTAAGCTTATAACAGGCCTCATCTATAAAGATGAGGCTGTTTTTATTAAAGCCAAGAATAAATTAAGAAAAAAATTCGGCAAGATTGATTTTGAATCGGCACCGCTTGATTTTAATTATACCGACCATTATGAAGCGGAGATGGGCGGTTTGTTAAAAAGAAGGTTTATTGGCTTTGCAAAATTAATTCCAATCCAGGATCTCTATAAAATCAAGCTTTTTACTAACAGGCTAGAGGCAAAATTCTCAATTTCCGGAAACCGTTCTGTGAATATCGACCCGGGTTATATGGATTTGGCAAAGCTTGTGCTTGCTTCGACTAAAGACTACTCCCATAGGATATTCTTACGAAAAGGGATTTTTGCCGAGATAGCATTGACTTACCGGAAAGATACATTTTCCCGCAATGACTGGACCTATCCGGATTATTGCTCAAAAGAGTATATTGATATCTTTAACCAGATAAGGAAAATTTATGCGCCTTAGCATTGTTTTAGTTTTTTTTATTGTTTTTTTAAGCGGCTGTACTTCGGTTTATAATCCAGCGACAGGGCAGCATGAAACCCTGCTTATTGATACGCAAACCGAGGTCAGTTTAGGCGAAGATATGGCAGAGCAGATTAACTCGGAAGTTAAGCTGCTTACCAGCCATAAGATGCGTGAGCGCCTTGAGAGGATTGCAGGCAGGATTTCTGCGGTTAGCGACAGGAAGGATATCAGTTATAAGTTTAATATCGTCGAAAATAAAGAATTTAATGCCTTTGCCATACCCGGAGGCATTGTTTATGTTCATAGCGGCCTTTTGGAGGAAGCCAATGATGATGAGCTGGCAGCTGTTCTTGGCCATGAAGTCGGGCATATTGCCGCTCGGCATAGCGTAAAACGGCTGCAGGCGGTTTTAGGGTATCAATTAATCACTTCAATTGCTTTAGGGGCGAGTGGACAAAAACAGGTTTTACAGGCCGTTGATGTAGTTTTTAATGTAGTTGTCTTAGGTTATAGCCGTAAAGATGAATATCTGGCAGATAAACTAGGGGTTAAGTACGCCAAGGCAGCGGGATTTAATCCGCAGGGCATGGTTACTTTCTTTAGGAAGCTTGAAAAAGAAGGAGGCGATACAGGTATTAACCTGGTTTTTTTAAGTTCGCATCCTCCCATTGAAGAGCGAATTAAGCAGGCAGAAAAAGAGATCGCCGCCTTAAATCAATAATCAGATGCCATCCTATCCGTCGTACCTTCAGGCCTATAAGAGCGGTAAATTGCAGGAAATAACCGGCCAGTTGTTTTCCTCCCTGGAATCCTGTCAGATCTGCCCGCGCCGCTGCAAGGTTAACCGTTTGGACAATAAAACCGGTTTTTGTAAGACTGGAAAGCTGCCTAAAGTTTACAGCTTTATGCGCCATTACGGGGAAGAGCCTCCTATTTCGGGTACGGCTGGCAGCGGGACAATATTCTTTAGCCATTGCAATATGGGCTGCATATATTGTCAGAATTATGAATTCAGCCAAATGGGAAAGGGGAAAGAATATTCCTTTGAAGAGTTGGCAGAAATAATGTTAAAGTTGCAGGCAGACGGCTGCCACAATATTAATTTAGTCACCCCTACGCATGTCTTACCGCAAATTCTTAAGAGCCTAAATCTGGCTATTTCCTCCGGGTTAAATATACCCTTGGTTTATAATACCAGCGGGTATGAATTAGCGGAGGTTATTAAACTGCTTGAGGGGATAGTCGATATTTACCTAAGCGATAGCCGTTACGGAGATGATTTGTCCGCAGAAGAATTATCGCATGCTGCGGGGTATGTAAAATTAAATCAAAAGGCGCTTTTAGAAATGCACAGGCAGGCAGGGACCGTGCAGTTTACTGAAAGCGGGTTAATTAAAAAAGGCCTGATTATCAGGCATTTAGTTATGCCCAATCAGGTTTCAGGTACGGAAGAGATTATGAAATTTATTGCCGGTGAATTATCTGATGAAACATATATAAGCCTGATGAGCCAGTACCTGCCTTATTATAAAGCACAAGGCAACCTTAAGATTAACCGCCGTATAAAATTTAAAGAGTATGAAGAGGCAAAGAAAATTTTGGAGCGTTATCATTTGTTTAACGGTTGGATGCAGGAGTCATACGGCCGGGAACGATTTGCCGGGGTAAATATCAAGCCGGTTTAATTTGTCAAAAGGAACCGCATGTTTAAGAAAGCCATTTCTTTTTTATCTGCCAAGCTTTTAAAAATTAATGATACTCCTCATAAGATTGCCTTAGGCGCTGGTTTAGGAATATTCTCCGGGATTATACCCGGTACAGGGCCTTTGGCTGCATTATTCCTGGCCTTCTTATTCAGGGCTAACCGCGCAGCAGCCTTATTGGGCAGTATGTTTACCAATACCTGGCTTAGTTTTGTAACTTTTATCTTTGCAATAAAGATTGGTTCTGCTATACTTGATATGAAATGGCAGGACGTAGAAGCGAAAGCGCATTTTTTGATCAGTGATTTTAGTTTTAATAAATTATTTAAACTTTCTTTTTTTGATGCATTCTTGCCCATTGTATCAGGGTATTTAGTTATTGGCCTGGTTTTAGGTTTGTTCAGTTACCTAATTACATTGCTGATAATCAGGAGGAAATTCCATGGAATTAAAAAAATTCACCCATAATATTAGAAATGATTTTAACCGCGCAATCAGCCTTGTCGGTGTTATCCCCTTGCTTGTTTTTGTGTATTTAGTAGTCGGGAAGTTATCCAATTTCAATAACTTAGCCGGCGAGATTGGCTATATCATATTGGCCACAATCGGAGTTTTCATTATGGGGATCATCGTCGGCAGAAGGATGCTTATGTCGGTAACCTTGAAATTGATAGATGATAACCAGAAGATTTTGCTCATGCAGCAGGAATTGATCGGAAAGAACCGTTTGGCGGCAATTACCGAAACCGTGCTCACCTTGGGGGACCAGGTAAATAACCCGCTTTTGGTCATCGGCGGCAACCTCGAGCTTTTGGATTCGGAGATTAAAAGTTCAGGCGCCAGCGAAAAAATTCAAAACAGAATTCAGACTATGCGGAATAATTTTCAAAAGATCCGTGATGTTACGGATAAGATGTCAAAATTAACGAAAGCGGAATTGGTTAAAATTCATGGCGATACACAGATGATTGATTTGAGTAAGTCTATCTAATTACCAGAATAATCTTGGTCGATAGACGATAGATTGTGGACGATAAAAATTTCAACATGAAAACGGTTTTATCGGCTTCAGTCTATAGACCATAGTCGCTCGTAAATAAAATAAGGCCGTACTTTTTTAGTACGGCCTTATTTTTATTGAATAATATTAATCTCCGTAGACAGTGGTGGTGTATTCACCATAAATGCCCAGAATATTCTTGGCATCGTAGTCTACATATTTGATGTTTCTGATTCCGCCTTCTGAAGCCGCGGCTTTTATGCTGCAATCGCCTGTTGCCACTAAGCCTAAGATGGAGGTAGCTTTAGATGTCCCTACTTTACTGTAAGAGATTCCGCCATCCGCAGCACCTACAGGGGCTTTGACTTCGGTATAAAGCATTCCCATCGGATACGGGGTGGCACAACCATTAAGCAATACCGCAACAAATAAAACCAAAACAATAAAACTTATTTTCTTCATGAGATCCTCCTTTCAGCCAATATTCTATCAAAATGGTTTTATAATTCAAGATTTATTTGGCTTGCTAAAATTAATTTTAAGAGTTAAAATATGAAGAAATTAAAGGATATGGAGGGAGATTGATGAATAAAATTGTTTTATTAAGGCACGGGGAAAGCATTTGGAATAAAGAAAACCGTTTTACCGGCTGGACCGATGTCGACTTGTCCGAAAAAGGAGTAGAGGAGGCGACGAATGCCGGAGAGTTACTTAAAAAAGAAGGTTTTCTGTTTGACATGGCTTATACCTCGGTACTAAAACGGGCTATCCGCACGCTTTGGATTACTTTAGACAAAATGGATTTAATGTGGATACCTGTATATAATTCATGGAGGTTAAACGAAAGGCATTATGGAGCCTTGCAGGGTTTAAATAAATCTGAGACTGCAGCAAAATACGGTGAAAAGCAGGTTTTAATATGGAGAAGAAGTTACGATGTGCCTCCGATGGCCCTAGAAAAGAGTGACGGCCGTTATCCGGGTAATGACCCCAGGTATAAAGAGCTTAAGGCCAAGGAGTTGCCGCTTACCGAATGCCTAAAAGATACCGTTGCCAGGTTTCTTCCTTATTGGCATGAAACTATTGCGCCCAGCGTAAAAAGCGGGAAAAAAGTAATTATTGCAGCCCACGGAAATTCATTGCGCGCCTTGGTTAAATATCTCGATAATATTTCCGAAGAAAAAATCGTAAATTTAAATATTCCTACCGCCATTCCTTTGGTCTATGAATTAGATGATAATTTAAAACCAATTAAGAGTTATTACCTGGGGGATCAAGAGGCAGTGAAAAAAGCTATGCAGTCAGTGGCAAATCAAGGTAAAGCTAAATAAAGAAAGGGGACTAGATGAAAAAGATATGTTTGTTGTTTGGTTGCATTGTTGCTTGTTTTTTTCTAATTGGCGTTTGCGCGGTATGCGCTGAAGGTGAGGAGTCTTCTGGTGTTTTAAAGAAGCAACCCAGCGGCACTGATTGGAAGCAGGAATTAATTTCTGATAAACAGCAAATTAACCAGCAGCGCCAGCAGATAAAACAAAATGCGCAGGAGGCAAGAACGCAGGAACAACAGCTAAAAGAGCAAATAAAATCAGCAGTTGATTCAGGCGATACGAAATTGGCCAGAGAGCTAAGAGAGCAGTTAAGGGCTACACACATGGCAAATGTGAAGCAGATGGTTCAGGACAAGGATGCTCTAAAGACCGATATGAAAGATTTTAGGAGTGATGTTAGAAAAGCGCGCCAGGATGGCGTATTGCCTCCAAAGAGAGACAAAGACAATAATCCTCCGGGGCCTAAAGGTGGACCGGGAACTAACTGGGAGAATAAACCCGGGCCGCAAGGCGGACCAGGCGCCAGCCCGGATAGAAAGCCGCGGTTAGACAAAGACAATAATCCTCCGGGGCCTAAAGGTGGACCGGGAACTAACTGGGAGAATAAACCCGGGCCGCAAGGCGGACCAGGCGCCAGCCCGGATAGAAAACCTATTGGTAGGCCACGCGCTGCAGCGCCTAGAAGATAAAAGACAAATATAGAAAACATGTTCCGAAGAATATTCTTTAATTTGTTTTTTGTGGTTTTATTTTTAGGGAGGACTCTGGAAGGGGGATTAGCGATGAAATTATCTAGCCCTGATTTTGAAAATAATACATTAATGCCAGTAAAATTTTCTTGCCAGGGCCAAGGCGTGAATCCGGCATTAATTATTGAGAATATTCCTAAAGAAGCTAAAAGCCTGGCATTAATAGTTGATGACCCTGACGCCTTGCTTAAAACTTACGTTCATTGGGTTGTTTACGATATTCCGGTTATTGCGCGCATAGAAGAGAATAGTATCCCCGGGACGCAAGGTGTGAATACCTCCGGAGATATCTATTATGTAAGCCCATGTCCGCCAACCGGTACCCACCGTTATTTCTTTAAGATCTATGCCCTTGATAAAATGCTTGGTTTAGATGATGGCGCAAGCAAAGCAGAATTAGAAAAGGCAATGCAGGGCCACATTTTAGATAAAGCGGAGTTAATCGGTTTATTTAAGAAAAAGTAAAGGAGAGATATGCTAAATTATTTTAAGGTAGTGATTTTGTTGTTTATTGCAGTTTTATTTAGTTGTTTTAACCTTTTTGCTGAACAACAAGACGAGGTGGACCCGATAACCCTTGAGTTCCAAAGGATGGATGCGGATAAAGACGGTTATATCGTTTCTGAAGAAATGCGGATGTATGAGGAGCAAAGGTTTAGGGAATTAGATAAAGATAAAAGCGGGTTTATTGATTCAAAAGAACTCTCATCCGATAAAACAAAGATGTATGAAAATGCTGATACGGATAAAGACGGAAAAATTACTAAAACAGAATCCATCTCCCAGTTTGCCGAATACTTTAAACAAATGGATAAAGATAATGACAACAGGATAACCGAAGAAGAGTACACAGATTATTGGAAGGGAATATATCGTTTTTAGGAAGTATTTTTATAAAAGGGGACGTAAGAAGAAAAGAAAACGTTCCCTTTTATTTTTCAGATGATTACCGTAAACAATCTATCATTACAATTCGGCCAGCGTAAACTTTTCTCCGGGGTAAACCTTGTTTTTTCACCCGGGAATTGTTATGGATTAATCGGCGCCAACGGTTCCGGAAAATCCACTTTTTTAAAAATTCTTTCAGGCGAAATTGAATCGACTGCCGGGGAGGTGACTATGCCTTCCGGGAAGCGTATTTCAGTATTGAAGCAGGATCAGTTTGCTTTTGACCAGTTTCAGGTGCTTACTACGGTAATTATGGGCCATAAGCGGCTGTATGAGATTATCACTGAGAAGGAAGCAATTTATGCCAAGACTCCTTTTACCGATGATGATGGAATGCATGCCTCAAGTTTAGAGGAAGAATTCACCGACCTTGATGGCTGGAATGCCGAGTCCAGCGCCGGAAAATTATTAAGTGATCTTGGCATAGAGGAGTCTTTACATACGGTACAGATGTCCCAACTGGAAGCCGGGATGAAATTTCGTGTTTTGCTTGCCCAAGCATTATTCGGAAATCCGGATATTTTGCTTCTTGATGAGCCTACCAACCATTTGGATGTCGAATCCAGTATGTGGCTTGAAGAGTTTCTATGCGATTTTGAGAATATTGCGATTGTTGTGTCCCATGACCGCCATTTTTTAGATAAGGTTTGCACCCATATTGCGGATATTGATTTTTCCAAGATCCATCTTTACGCGGGAAATTACACCTTTTGGTCGGAGGCAAGCCAGCTTGCCGCGCGTCAGCGCAGCGAGACCAATAAAAAGCTGGAGGAAAAACGAAAAGATTTAAAGGATTTTATCATGCGTTTTGCCAACAATGCTTCCAAGAGCCGTCAGGCGACCAGCCGTAAAAAGATCCTTGAAAAACTTACTATCGAAGATATCGAGCCCTCCAGCCGTAAGTATCCTTATATTAATTTTGAACAAGAAAGGGAAGCCGGCAATGACCTTTTAAGTATAAATAATTTATCTAAAATTCTTGATGGCGAGGTAATGTTTGAGCGGTTAAGCATTACTATTCATAAGGGCGACAAGGTCGCCTTTGTCGGCCCGAATGACCTTGCTAAAACTATGCTTTTTGAGGTCCTGATGAACGGGGCTAAGGCTGACAGCGGTGATTTCAAGTGGGGGGTTTCAACCCGCCGGGCGTATTACCCGAAAGATAACTCCTCTTTTTTTGATTCCCAGCTAAATATCGCCGATTGGCTTAGGCAGTCTTCGCCGAATAGCGAAGAGGAGTTTATCCGTTCATTCCTGGGGCGAATGCTTTTTTCCGGAGAAGAAGCGCTTAAGCCGGTAAATGTTTTGTCCGGAGGCGAAAAAGCCCGCTGTATGTTTACGCGAATGATGGTTAACCAGCCCAACGTGCTTATTTTGGATGAGCCGACCAACCATCTTGATCTGGAATCCATTACTTCACTTAACCGCGGATTATCCAAATTTCAGGGTACAATTTTATTTTCTTCCCATGACCATGAATTAGTCCAGACCGCAGCAAACCGCATTATTGAAATTACTCCCAGAGGCTATATTGACCGCATTAGTACTACTTTTGATGAATATTTAGCTAACGAACAAATCAAAGAACAGCGGCATAAATTATATAAAAAATAAGGCAGGAGGATACAATGAAGGTTGTTGCATTTAACGCAAGCGCACGCCCTGACGGCAATACGGCAATCCTTATAAATGAGGTATTTAAAGAACTGCAAAAGAAGAAGATCGATACAGAGCTCGTTAATCTATCTACCGAAAAGATAGGAGGTTGTATAGCTTGCGGTAAATGTTTTGAGTTAAAGAATAAAAAATGCGCAGTAACCAGTGATCCGGTTAACGAGTATATTAAAAAGATGCTGCAGGCCGATGGTATCATTATTGGTTCTCCGACGTATTTTGCCGATTGCACGGCTGGTGCAAAAGCTTTGATTGAACGCGCGGGCATGGTTAGCCGGGCAAATAACAATATGCTGGCCCGTAAAGCCGGCGCTGCGGTCGTTTCGGTCAGGCGCGCAGGGGCAATTCATGCCTTTGATACAATAAACCATTTTTTTACGATAGGGGAGATGATTATAGTAGGTTCGTTATACTGGAATATCGGAATTGGCCGTCAGATCGGCGAAGTAGAAAAGGACGAAGAGGGCATAAACACAATGAAGATGCTAGGTGTGAACATGGCTTGGCTTTTGGAAAAAATTTGTGAGCAGGAGAAAAACCATGAGGAGTAAAGTTTATTTTATTCCGGTTGCAGGCAACGATACCTTAAAGTTTATTAATGAAAAACTAAAAAAATTATTGGATAAAAGCGGGGTTATTGATTTTGTTGCTAAAAAGGACAGGTGTATCGTCAAAACTCATTTTGGTGAGGCCGGTAATACCGGTTTTATAATCCCTGAACATCTGCGTGTGGTTTGTGATGCCATTAGATTAAAAGGCGGAGAAGCATTTTTATCAGACGCAAATACGCTTTACCGCGGAAGGCGCCTTAACTCAAAAGATCATCTAAAATTGGCTTATGAACATGGGTTTAGAAAAGAGATTACCGGAACCGAGGTTATAATTCCGGATGATACGAAGAAGGAAAATGTAATTGCCGTTAAGATTGAAGGCGGCAGTATTAAAGAGGCAAAACTTTGCCGTATTTATATTGACAGCGATGCGTTTATTGCAGTCAGCCATTTTAAAGGCCATATCCTGACCGGTTTTGGCGGGGTATTAAAAAACATCGGCATGGGTTGTGCTTCGAGAGAGGGCAAGCTTGCCCAGCATTGTGACCTTGCCCCGGTCGTCCATCTCCAACAGTGCATCGGCTGCGGGAAGTGTGTAGAAATCTGCCCGGTAAAGGCGGTTCATCTTAAAAATAAAAAATCGGTTATAGATAAAACAAAATGTATCGGTTGCGCAAACTGTCTTGCGGTATGCCCGACCATGGCAATGTTTATTGATTTTGGCGCGGGTTATAAGGTTCAGGAGAAAATGGTTGAATATAGTTTAGCGGTACTTCAAGGGAATAAAGATAAGATAGGGTTTATAAATTTTGCCGTTAAAATTAACAAAGAGTGCGATTGTTGGGGAGGCGAGAATCCGCCTATTGCCCCTGATGTCGGTATATTGGCTTCGCTTGACCCGGTAAGTCTCGATAAAGCAAGTTTTGATTTAGTGAATAAGGCTTGCGCTACAGACATATTTAAAAAGAGCCACCCTGACCAAGACGGTTTAAAACAGCTAAAGTATGCCGAAGAGTTGGGGCTGGGCAGCCTTGATTATGAGTTGATAGAATTGCGATGAGAAGTGGTATAATGATTTAATAGGTTATTAGGAAGCTTGGGCGGAGGTTTTATGGCTGATAGCCTGAACAGAAGGAGATCCGAACGCAAGGATATTGCATATACTTTTACCTATAGCGTTGAAGAGCCTTATGAATTGCGACTTAGCATGACGCTGGCGGATAATCTAGACGTATTAATGCTTGATTTAAGCGACTTAGGCATGGCTATTGTCACAAAAGATAATTTACCTGTTGGCGCAAAGCTGCTTTTAAAGTTTAATCTTATGAATTTAAAGTTATCCGGAGAAGAGCGCTTAAGGCGCCTGGAGATTAAAGGCGAGGTAGCCTCCAATGTTATGTTTCCGGATACAAGCCATAGAATAGGCATATGTTTTAACAAGGTTTCCGAAGAAGATAAAGCTGCGATAGGTGAATTTGTGAGGCTTAATAAAATAAATGACGGGAGGAGTTAATGTTTAGGGAAAAAATTAAGGTTTTAGATTGCACTATCAGGGACGGCGGATTAATGAATAAACACGATTTTGACCTGCGTTTTGTGCGCCAGGTTTATAAGGCGCTTTCGGATGCGGGAATAGATTATATGGAGATCGGTTATAAGAATTCCAAGAGGCTCTTTAGCCCGAAAGAATATGGGAAGTGGAAATTCTGCGATGATTGCGAAATAAGAAAGGTTACCGAGGGGATAGAGTCACGGACCAAGATCTCCGTAATGGTTGACGTGGATAGGGTTGATGTTGAAGATATCCTGCCCAAAGAAGAAAGCCCCGTAGATATGATTAGGGTGGCTACTTATGTTAAAGATGTGGATAAGGCTATATATCTGGTAAATCATTTTGCCGACAAAGGGTATGAAACTACGGTTAATATTATGGCAATATCCCGCGCTTTGGATAACGAGCTTACCGAATGTTTAGAACAGCTGGAAAAAGAAAGCAAAGCCGGAATTATCTATATTGTAGATAGTTTTGGTTCGCTCTATCAGGAGACAACGGAGTTTTTGGTTAAAAAGGCAAAGGAAATCTTAAAAAGCAAAGAAGTCGGCATGCATGCCCATAATAATCAGCAGCTTGCTTTTGGCAATACGATTGAGGCGATTATTCATAATGCTAATTATGTGGACGGCTCTATCTTTGGTTTAGGCAGGGCTGCGGGTAATTGCCCCACGGAGTTAATACTGGGATTTTTGAAGAACCCGAAATACGATATCCGGCCGATACTGGATGTGATCTCTAAAGAGTTTATTCCTTTGCAGAAAAAGATTGAATGGGGTTATTTTATTCCCTATGCCATAACCGGGATTCTTGATGAGCATCCGCGTACAGCCATTGCTTTACGGGAAAGCGATAAAAAAGAGAATTACCGCGAGTATTATGAAAGTTTGATTGGCGAGGTCGAGGACTAAAATGAATTTAGAACATTTTAAGGCTAAACCGATTCTTGGAATTCTGCGGGGGGCGGAGCTTCAAATTATCGAACCTTTGGTTGAGACGGTAATTTCTGCAGGGCTTGAGAGTTTGGAAATAACCATGAATACCTCCGGAGCCGCGGAATTAATTAAAACAGCAAAAAGTATTGCCGGCAAAAGGCTTGCTTTGGGCGCCGGGACAGTGCTTTCGATGCGGGATTTAAAAACAGCCTTAAAAAGCGGAGCCAGTTTTATTGTGATGCCTGTTTTAGTACGGGATGTCGTAAAATATTGCGTAAAAAATAAGATACCTGTATTTCCCGGAGCCTTTACTCCGTCTGAAATCTATCAGGCTCAGAAGGCGGGCGCAACTATGGTTAAGGTTTTCCCTGCGGATTGCTGCGGCCCGGAATATTTCCGCAAGATCAAAGGGCCTTTTGATAAATGCCGGCTTTTAGCTTGCGGGGGAGTAACTCCTGAAAATTTAAAAGACTATTTTGCCTGCGGCGCCGACGCGGTAACTTTTGGCGCAAGCGTATTCAGGAGAGATTTTTTGTTAAAAAAGGATTTTAGGGCAATCGGCTCTCTAATTAAAAGATTTATTGATGCTTGGGAGGGAGAAAAAGATGAAGATTGATATGCCGGTTATAATTTTGGCAGCAGTGTTTTTATTGGGCGGCTGTGCTTCTGTGCGTCCTGTGGCTAAAGTAGATATTATTGAAGAAGATTACACCTATACCGAAGAGCCGGAAATTTGTTTTTTCCCCAAGGACAAGGCAAAATGGGATGGTTACAGGGTTACCAACAAGAACTGGGGCAGGCTCACCGATTATCAGAAATTAATGTTTATTTTTGAAGGTTCAAAGGAGATAGAGAAGAAGAAGGCGGTTATCGTGTCCCTAAAGGATACCAGCCGCACCCTTTTTGCCTTAAATTATGGCATGGATATGGTAAATAAAGAAAATCCTGATGCCGCCGTGCCGGTGATAGATTTCTTCTACGATATCTTGCAGGAAACAAAAATGATCGCGCCTCGCTAGGAAAAATAAATTATGCTTACCGTAATATTCTTGCTCGCAGTCGCATTATTCGTAGTGGCTTATCTAAAATACGGAAATTTTCTGAAAAAATATTTTCAGCTGAATGATAAGAATCATCCGCCTTCACGGCATATGTACGATGGGGTTGATTATGTTCCTGCGCCTATGCCTGTTTTATTCGGCCACCACTTTTCATCTATCGCCGGAGCCGGGCCGGTTTTGGGGCCGATAATTGCCGGCATTGCTTTTGGATGGGGCCCGGTATGGTTGTGGGTTATTATTGGTTCTATCTTTATCGGCGGTATCCATGATTTTTCGAGTTTAATAATTTCTGTCCGCAACCGCGGCCGTTCCATTGCGGAAATAGCCAATACCTATATGTCTAAGCGGGCATACCATTTAATGCTCGCATTTATCTGGCTTTCTCTGGTATATGTATTGACTGTCTTTACGGATTTAACCGCAAATACCTTTAAGCTTGATGGCGGAGTAGGCAGTTCATCGGTGCTTTTTATACTGGTTGCGGCAGGTTTTGGGATTTCTTTATACCGTTTAAAGATGCCGTTAAAATGGGCGACTTTAATATTTGTTCCGCTGCTATTCGCTTTTGTCTGGCTGGGCCAGAGATTTCCTCTAAATAATATTCCGGAGATTTTTGGCGATCGGGCCAAGACATGGAATATTATATTGCTCGCATATTGTTTTATTGCGTCGGTTACCCCGGTTTGGATATTATTACAGCCTCGGGATTATTTGTCCAGTTTTCTGCTTTATGGTTCGGTTGTCGGAGGCTTTTTTGGTATCCTTTTAGGCGGCTTGCCGCTTAATTATCCGGCGTTTATCGGCTGGAACGCCCAAGACCTTGGGCCGGTATTCCCGATACTATTTGTAACTGTTGCCTGCGGAGCAATTAGCGGTTTTCATGCGGTTGTTGCCAGCGGAACATCGAGTAAGCAGTTAAAGAAAGAGAGCGATGCTTTACCTATTGGTTACGGCGCTATGCTGGTTGAAGGCTTGGTTGCGGTAATTGCTTTATGCACCGTTATGGTTATTGGAAGAGACGACCCTTTGGCGGCAAAAGCCCCTTTAGCAATTTACGGGGCAGGGATCGGAAAATTTCTATCTGTATTCGGAATACCGGAAAAATTCGGCGCTTCTTTTGGGCTGTTGGCTTTGTCTACTTTTATTCTAACCACTCTTGATACCGCAACCCGGCTTGCGCGCTATATCTTTCAGGAATTCTTTGATATTGAGGGTAAGCAGAAGCGTTATCTGGCGACTGCAGTTACGCTGCTTCTACCCGCAGTTTTTGTATTAATCAACATTAAAGATGCAAGTGGCAGTATTATTCCTGCATGGAAAAGTATCTGGCCGATTTTTGGCGCAACAAACCAACTTTTGGCAGGGCTCGTGCTTATGGTTATAGCTGTTTGGCTTAAGAAAAAAGGCAAACATGTTTGGTTTGTCGTTATCCCGATGGTTTTTATGCTGGTCATGACACTCTGGGCGCTTTTGTTGGTAATCATTCAATACAAGTTGAGTTTTGTCGGTTTTATCGGAGCAATTATACTGTTTTTGGCGCTTTTGCTTATTTTAGAGGCGATTGAGATTTTCGAAGTAAAACATCACACCAAAAAAATTCTAAAGCGAAAATAAGCCCGGGATGGCTTATCTGCCGGGATAGGTTTCGAATTAAAGTTTGTCATCTTGGTTGTTTTTATAAGTTGACAATTTTGGATATCTGGGATAAAATTTCTTAATAATGAAAAAACGCGCGGTTCCATTATTATTGGCAGTTTTACTGCTTTTACCGCCTCCTCATCTACTGCAAGCAGGCAATAACTTCGCGGCAAATAAGCAATCCAAAGAAGTCTCCGTAAAGCCAGCCCAAGAGATTCCCCGGGTTCATAAAAAAAGTAATCCAAACATATCTGATGCCGATGCTATGTCCGCAGAAGTCGATTTCTACCTCGGTAACCATGAAAACAGCGAAAGAATACTAAAAGGGTTAAAGGATAAGCATGACCGTAATTTTGCGCTTTGGAGCAATAATTTAGCCTCACTCTACCTCTCCGAAGGAAGAAATAAAGAAGCCAGAGAATCTCTTACCGACGCCTTCCTGTTAATGAACAACTTCGATGCTTTTAAAAACCTTGAAGCTAAGGCTTTGGGTATTACAGGCAATGAGGCATCTAAAGCTTACAAAGGGGATCCCTACGAGAAAGTATTAAACTCTTTGTATCTTGGCCTTCTGCTTATTGATGAAGATGACCTTGGCAATGCCGCCGCTTCTTTTAAAAACGGTATTCTTTGCGACTCGGATGTAGAAGGCGATCTCTATAAGAGCGATGTTGCTCCGCTTTACCTTCTTGCGGCAAGGACACAGATAATAACAGGCAACCAGGCTTTGGCCGATGAATATCTAAAGACAGCCAAGGATGCTTACTATCTATCTCATCCAACTAACAGGCAGATTGTCTGGGAGGAACAGATTCTGCAGAGTAAAAAATCAGATGCGCAAAAGGAGTTGAAAAAACTTCTCGGGGACCAGCCGGCTGATGCTAAAGAAGCAAAAAAGGCAAGTAAAAAGACAGAGAAGAAGATTGATGGATTAAAGTCGCAGATAGAAGCTTTAGACAATCAGATAAAGGAAAAAACAGCTCTTAGAGAAGAAAATAACAAAAAAATAACTTTACCTAATTTTAATAACTTTTTAAGCCAACAAAATAATGTCATCCTTTGTATCGAAACAGGAAAGGCGCCTTTAAAAGTGCAAACCGGCACCTATGGCGAAAAGGCAATCTTTAGATTAAAGCCCTATAAAGCAAAAAGATTTTCCGTTCTTCTTGATAAACATATAAATATTGATAAAAACTGTTTTCTTAATAATAATGATATACTTTATCAGGCTGAGACGCGCGGTGGAAGGAAAATGGACGGGATCCTAAAAGGCAAGGCGAATTTTAAAGAAACAACGGCAAAAGTGTCTACAGCTTTTATGGAGATGTCTGCGATAGCGGCAACTACTACCGCATTTTCCGGCTCCGGTGACAGCAGTGTTGCCGGCCTTGCTGTAACAGGAGCTTTCTTAGTTGCTGGGTTAGTAATGGCAGCTACCAGCGCTGCGGCAAATCCTTCTGCTGATGCAAGGCACTGGAGTTATCTGCCTGCTGAAATTCAGATCATACCTTTTAGCGCTGCCGCGGGAAAACATCATGTTAGTTTAATATCTTGTGATGATTCTGGCCGGGAACTTAAAGGGATGGAGGCGGAATTTGATATTGAAGTTAAGAATACCGGCACTACTGTTATTTTTAAGCGTATTTTTGAGAGGGTTTAGATGAGAAGATATTTTTCCACTTTTTTGATAATTTGTTTTGTTATGATTTTCTCGGGATGCGCAAACCCTTACGTTTTAAGAAAACAGCAGAAGAGTTTAGTCCTTTCTCAGGATGAAGGAGTAGTCCTGTTTACCGCAGAGGTGTCCTCGGGAAAATACCGTCCTTTCCATTACAGCCTTCAGGAAATTAACCAGTATAAATTTTACGGGGCTTTAAATAAATACATCATTCCTTGCGTGCCGGAAAATATCTCCGGTAGTTTCCTTGTCTTTGGCCTCAAGCTTCCCAAAGGCACATATAAATTGGATTCTTTTACCGGGCAATTAGGGGGATTTTTTGGCTACCAGCATTTTCTTGCCGCAGGCAATATTTTTGATGTTACGCCAATGAAGATAACCTATGCCGGCAGGCTTGTTTTTGACTGGAGCACCGCAGGCTACAGCCAGTTAAATTTAGTGAAAGATGAATACGCTGTAGATATGGAATTAGAAAAAAAAGCTTTTCCCGTTCTACAGGGTAAAGAGATTGTCAAAGACCTGTCTTATTAGAAAGGAGAAGTAATGATGAAAAAGCTGCTTTTGCTGCTTATGTTGCCTATATTTTTGTTTGGCTGCGCTACTCCGCAGACATCGCATACGCGGAGTATTTTACCGGATGAAGATGATAATTTAGGAGGCACAGGTATTGAGTCTACGGATATACGCACAGTTGCCCGGAAAATGGCGGTTTCGATACTTGAAGTTCCTGAGATAAGCAAAGCGCAGGGCGCGGCGCCAAAGATTGCGCTTCTTCCTGTTAAAAATTCGACCCGTTTCTTAATTAATAGCGATATATTTACCAAAAAAATACGCATTCAGCTTAATGAAAACACCCAAGGCAAACTCCGTTTTCTTGCCCGCGACAGAATAGAAGATATTATGCAAGAGAAGCAGCGAAAAATAGATGGCCTTGTCAGTGCCAGCAAGGAAGCGGATATGATGGGGGTTGATTATTATCTTACCGGAGAGCTGATGGGTATAAGTAAGGCCGCCGGAGGGGATAGGTCGGATTATATATCCATGTCCTTTCAGCTGGTAGATGCGGAGACTTCCGAGATTATCTGGGAAAATGAGTATGAAGTAAAAAGAGTCGGAGAGGCCGGAGTAGTTTATCAGTAAATTAAAAGGAGGGTATTTATGCGCAGGCGAATTGTTCTACTTATTCTTGCCGTTATATTTATTGCCGGTTGTTCAATGTCTCCTGCTAAAGGTAAAAAACCTTTTTGGGCGCGCGATTATATCGAAGAAAATGATACCTTTGTGCATTTAGACGGCGGCTTAGAAGGTTCCTTAAGGCTGGTAGAAGAGTCTACGGATAGGACCGAAGATTCCCGGTTAATCGTAAAAGCCAAGCTGATGAACAGGTATACGCAAACGCTTAGAGTGCAAATACAGACCGTGTTTAAAGACAAAGACGGATTTGCCACAGGAGATGAAACTAATTGGGAGCTGGTTCCTATACCTGCCAAGGCATATCATTATTATGAAGCCAAAGCGATGAACACAAAATCAGAAAAATATACGATAAGGTGCAGGTATGCAAAGTGAGGGGTGTCATATGAGGGGGTCAATTTTCTTTAGCGTTTTATGCCTGTTTGCTTTTTGTGGCCTATCTTTGGCAGAAGGGGCCGGGCAGGAAGGTTTTAATTATGAACAGAAGATTCTGAATAAAGAGATAAGAAAAGACCTAAAGGTCAAGGTTGCTATCTACGTGCCGGAGGAAGCATTTAAGGTTGAAGGCAGCCCTTTTAATCTGGAAGAAGAAAAAGAAGGCAGGGAGAAAGATATTAAAGTTGACATTTCTTTAGCCGCGGATAAGCGTATCCCGCCAGTAAAAAGGCAGACTAACGAGAATGTCCTCACCGGTTTATTGGTTGATAAGCTTTCTCTAACCGATAAGTTTATTTTGGTTGAGAGAAAAGATATAAATGCTATTCTCCGGGAGATAGATTTTGAAAAATCCAAATGGGTTAGCCCAGCCGAGTCAGCTAAATTAGGCAATCTTTACGGAGTAAAATATATTATTATTTCCGAGCTGCTGAAGAATAGGCCAAGAACAGAGGTTTCGGATTCCGGCTATACTGTGGTTTTAAGGATGTGCGAGATTGAAACCGGCAGGGTAGCGGCCTCCGGAGCGGGACGGGCTGCTACTGTAGATGAAGCGGTTTCTATGGCGGTAGCTGAACTTACCGATAGGGTAAAAAGCGAACCGTGGAGCTGCGTTATTGCTAAAGTTGAAGGGGATAACGTGTATCTAAACGCAGGTTATGATGAAGGGCTTGAAAAAAATATGGTCTTGGGCGTGTATAAAGAAAAAGACAAGATTGTTGACCCTGTAACCAAAAAAATACTCGGTTTTAACAATCAAAAGATCGCCCAGGTCAAAATAACAGATATTATCGGAGCAGATTTATCCAAGGCAAAAATACTGGAGAAAACAGAGCCGATAAGCGTAGGCGCTATTGTGCAGGCTAAAGACAGCACTAATCAAGGCAGAAATTTAACCGATATGTGGAACAAGAGTTCCTCAAAGTCTGGCAAAGATTGGAATAAGAAATAAGCAGGATTTGTTTATCTAAAAAACCTTCGCAGGCTAGAAGTTTGTTTGCGAGGGTTTTTGTTGATATATTGAGATACTTCTGAAATTGTGCTAAGATTGTTAATGAACCAATAAAAAGCTGCTAAAGGGTTTGATCCGCAGGCGCTTTCATAAAAATGAAAAAAAGAAAAAAGGTCCGTTTTAAGTTTAATTTCAACAAAAAGAAGGATAAGCATAGAAATCAAATCAAGCCCGCAAAAAGGGATATAAGTAACTATAGCTATAAGATCGGCAATAGAATCTATAAATTATCCGTAGAGAGGGTAGAGGTAATTAATAAAACGGATATGACGGGCTCTATTTATTATTACAGGTGCGCATTTTGCAATAAAGATTTTGGGCCGGATATTCAAACTTGCCCGGGCTGCGGCAGGGAGTTAACAAAAGTTAATCTTAAGAAATGCCAGCTTTGCGGTGCAAAAAACAGCCCCAATAAGCAGAACTGCTGGGTATGTAACGGGCCCTTTCCTAAACTTGAAGAAAAAATAGAGAAGCAGTCGCAAGTTTTATTGACTTTGAACGTAAATAATAATTTTTACAGGAATACTGATAGGGTATTGGGCTTAGGTATGCGTAAACTTTTCGATGATTTGATTGCTACAAATTTTAATAAAGAACCTCTGGAGGCTTGGGCAAAACTGCATGAAGGCGAAGCAGAGTTTAAAAAAGAATTTGCCAGGGAAGAATGCAGAAACATAGTTAAAGAATCAAAAAAGAGGAGCTTTCTTTATTGGGTTGCGTTTATTCTGCCGGTTATTATTTTGCTGATGCTGGTTGCCGTGTTCTGGTCCAAATAAAATACGGAGGATTGGTATGTTAAGGAAGATCATTTTACTTATTGCAATCGCGGCTGCGGTATATTTTTTCTATCAGAAATTTGTAGCCTCAACAGTTGAGCCATTTTTTAAGGATAAAAGCGGTAATGTGGATATTTATCAGTTAAATATCAGGGATAGCCAAAAGGCAGAGTCGTTGTTAAAAGAAGAGGGGCTATAGCCATAACCGAAATGAACAGAGAATTTAAAGAATACGAAATCGGAGATCCGGATATTGACAGGCTTATAGATGAGCTTGTTAAGAAATCGGGCTCTTTGGAAAACGCGCATCTATTAAAAGAAATAATCACGACTGCCGTTAAGCTGGGAAGAGAGTCCAGTGATAAGGGAGATTTAAAGCTGGTAAATAACGCTTTGAAAGAATTAAGGTATTCCTTCAGGATATTCTCTCCTTATAGGAGCATTAAAAAAGTAATAATTTTCGGTTCGGCAAGGAGCAGGAAAGATGCGGCTGAATATAAAATGGCCGAAGAGTTTTCCAGGAAGCTTACTCAAAAAGGGTATATGATTGTAACCGGGGGCGGCCCGGGGGTTATGGAGGCCGGTAACAAAGGAGCAGAAGGCAAGAATGACTTTGCTTTAAATATCCGCCTGCCGCATGAACAAAAACCAAATCCATATATTGATGAAAAGGAAAGGCTGATAAATTTTAAATATTTTTTTACCCGTAAGCTTACCTTTGTCAAAGAGACTGACGCGACGGCTTTATTCCCGGGAGGTTTCGGCACAAATGACGAAGGTTTTGAGATGCTCACGCTGATTCAGACCGGAAAATCCCGCCCAAGGCCGGTAGTTTTAATGGAGCCTGAGGGGTCCAGCTATTGGTCCGACTGGAAACGTTTTATAGAGCGGCATTTAGTTAAAACCGGTTTCGTTGATAAAGAAGACCTCAATATTTTTTCACTGGAAAGAAGCGTTGATGGGGCGATTAAATACATAGATGATTTTTACAGGGTTTACCATTCGCTAAGGTATGTTGGCAGAGAGACTGTAATAAGGCTGAATAAGCAGCTTAGTGATGAGTCCCTAAGGCTAATAAACAGCCAGTATAAGGATATTTTATCCAGCGGTACGATTTTGCCCGGGAAGGCGAAAAAAGAAGAAATTGAAAAAAACGAGTATCCGTTTCTGCCGAGGCTGATCATGAATTTTAATAAGCATAGCTATGGCAGGCTTTGTAAGCTGATTCATCTGATTAACCGGCAGTAAGGCGCCCGGGTTTTAAATTATATTGTAAGAATATCGCGAAATGCTATAATATGCCTATGACTGAAGAGAGAAGAAAAGCGCGCAGGTTTTTATTAAATCTTTCTCTTAGTAAAATTAATATCCGCGGTGTATCAGGGAAGGTTCTTGATTTCTCCCGCAAGGGGATGAAGATAATGATGGATGCCCCCGAGTTCGATGAGAAACCCGATATCCAGATATATATTAACCGGCCGGATTATAATCATCAGATACCCGTTATTGCTTATGTGGTTTGGGTAAAGCATTCCGATGGCAAATGCGTGGTCGGTTTGAAATTCAAGAAAATTCCCATTGAAGCAAAAGTTGATCTCGTTAAGTTTGGCTACAGTATGTGGTTAAAAAACAAATCTTCCCGCCAGCAATAATCGGGTGTGTTTATATGCCAGTAGAGATTAAACCTATCCTGCCCGGCTACCCACTATTAAATAATAAAGAACGGACTTTTAAAAATGAGCATGTAATTATAAACGATTTGGAGGTGCTCAAATGAAAAAAGAAGAATATAAGAATAATTGCATAATAGAGCGCCGGCGTTTCATTCGCCATCCTATCTCGCTGCCTCTTAAATATAAGGTTATTAAACAGGGGGCATCTGCCGGAAGCGTAAACCTGGAGGCTGAAACAAAGAATATAAGTATTGGAGGTTTGTCTTTTCCGGCAAAGAGACCCGTTAAAGCCGATTCCATGATTGCCATAAGCATGCCCTTTGAGGATAAGGTATTTAATATTAAGGCCAAGGTTGTCCGTTGTGAAAATAATCCGGAAACTAAACTTTATGATATCGCGGTAAATTTTTTCAGGCTGCACGAAGCTTTTAAGGTAAAGATGATTGAACAGATTTATCTTATTGCCGAATATCGTGATTTGCTTACGCTAGAAACGGGAAAAGAGGTTTC
>JAQTQQ010000013.1 GCA_028712175.1 Candidatus Omnitrophota bacterium
TAAATTCCCATTCTCTTACCGGGGCAATAATTTCTAACTTTGGATCAAGTATGCCTACGGCAACTTCAAGCCTTACCTGATCATTGCCCTTTCCTGTGCATCCATGGGCGACTGCGCCGGCTTTTTCTTTATGCGCAATCTGCACCAGGTATTTAGCGATTAATGGCCGCCCTAAGGCTGTTGCCAAAAGATATTTACCCTCATAAACGGCATTAGCCTTTAAAGCAGGCAAAATAAAATCACTGATAAATTCGTCCTGGAGATCGCGGATATAAACCTTGGTAGCTCCCGCGGCCAAAGCCCTCTCTTCAATTGCTTCAAAATCTTCGCCTTGGCCTAATCCCTGCCCAAGATCCGCAACAAAACAAATTACTTCATAACCTCTTTCTTTCAACCAACGGACTATGCAAGAAGTATCTAACCCGCCTGAATACGCCAATACTACTTTTTTCATCGCTTCTCCTAATAATTTAAATAAAATTTATCTTAAATTAAAGGGCAATTTGGTATTTTCATAAATGTGCCAGCGCAAGAAAATACCCAAAACTGGCCCGGTTAATTTTTGCCTAATAATTTCATTAAAATCGCTTTCTGCACATGCATTCTATTTTCCGCCTGATCAAAAACAATTGAATTCTTGCTATCCATAACCTCGTCGGTTATCTCTTCGCCTCTGTGCGCGGGCAAACAATGCATCACCAAAACCTGAGGCGCTGCATGCGCTAAAAGTTTAGCATTAATTTGAAAATCCTTAAAGATAATTTTTCTTTTATTAACCTCTTCTTCCTGCCCCATGCTCGCCCAAACATCGGTATAAACCACATTAGCGCCCTTTACGGCGCTTAGAGGATCTTCCATGATCACTATCCGGCTGCCTGTTTTATCCGCCGAGGCCTGCGCCTGCTTAATTACCTCCTGGCTGGGCGCATATCCAGCAGGGCTAGCCACATTCATACTCATTCCTGTTCTTGCCGCAGCAAGAAGTAAAGAATTACACACATTATTACCGTCACCGACATAAGCTAAAACAACATTTTTTAAATTTTTTAGCTTCTCTTTAACCGTAAACAAATCGGCCAAAGCCTGACAGGGATGCGAATAATCCGAAAGGCCGTTAATAATCGGCACCGTGGCGCTTGAGGCCATATCCAGGCAATTCTTATGCTCATATGTCCTTAAGACTATCCCGTCAACGTAGCGGCAGATAGTTTTGGCTACGTCCTTAATACTCTCTCTTACCCCTATATTAATTTCTGAGGGAGACAGATACAGTGAATTTCCTCCCAACTGGTACATACCTACTTCAAAAGATACCCGCGTTCTGTTTGACGGCTTTTGAAATATTAAAGCAAGGCTGCGACCGGACAAAACTTTAGCAAATTTATTTTTATTTTTCTTAACCTCAAAAGATAGCTTAAAAATAGAATCAATTTCGGCAGAAGTTAAATCTTTAATCGAAAGCAGGTCTTTTTTCATTATGCGCACTCCTTCAAAACAGAATCCATTATTTTTAAAGCTTTATCGATCTCGTTCTTAGTGATATTTAAAGCCGGCATTAATCTTAAAACCTTATCATGGGTGCAATTAATTAATAAACCCCGCTCCATGCATTTAGCTACGATCTGTTTCCCTTCAATACTAAGCTCTAAACCAAACATAAGACCCATACCTCTTATCTCTTTAATAACCGGATGAGTATTTTTTAAGAGGCTTAACTTTTCCCTTAAGTATTCCCCTGTATTTTTGCAATTCTTTAGGATCTGCTCCTTCTCTATTGCCCTAAATACTCCCAGCGCAGCCCTGCAAATTACCGGACCACCGCCAAAAGTAGATGCGTGCATACCCGGGGCCATAAGGTCAGCTATCTCTTTTTTGGCGATTATTGCCCCAATAGGCAGGCCTCCTCCCAAAGATTTAGCCAAAGTCATAATGTCCGGGGTTATACCGTAATTCTGATAACAGAACATTTTCCCGGTCCTGCCGATACCGGTCTGTACTTCATCAATAATTAAAAGGAGTTTTTTCTCATCGCATACTTTTTTTAAGGCCAAAACAAAATCTTTATCTGCTACATTAATTCCACCCTCCCCCTGAATAAGCTCAAGCATAACTGCCACGGTTTTATCACTAATTGCCTGTTTAAACGAGGTAATATCATTAAATTTAACTTGTTTAAAACCCTCCGGGATAGGCTCAAAACCATTCTGATATTTCTTCTGGCCCGTAGCTGCCAGCGTAGCCAAGGTCCTGCCGTGAAAGGCATTTTCAAAAGTTATTATTTCATACCTGCCCTGCCCGAACTTTCTGGCTAACTTTATCGCACCCTCATTTGCCTCCGCTCCTGAATTGGCAAAGAATACTTTACCGGGAAAGCTTTGATAAACCAGCTCTTTGGCCAATTTAGCCTGAAACGGGTGATAATAATTATTAGGTATAAATATTAATTTCGAAACCTGGTCCCTGACCCCCTGCATTACCTTAGGGTGGCAATGGCCTAAATTCCCTGCTCCCCAACCCGGGAAAAAATCAAGATAGGATTTAGAGTTTATGTCCCAAAGCCGCGAGCCTTTTCCTTTAACAAAAATAAGCGGCACCTTATTATAACTGGGCATTATATTATCTTTATAAATCTGAAAGATCTCATCCACATTCATTTACTTTATGATCTCCGTACCAATTCCCTGGTCAGTGAAGATTTCAAGGAGCAGCCCATGCGGAGTGCGCGCATCAATAATATGCGTTTTCTTAACACCGCCTCCTAATGCCTCTACACAGGCAGCAACTTTAGGGACCATTCCCTGCTGAATAATCTTATTCTCAATTAAACCGTTAACCTCGTTAACCGTCAAAGTAGAAATAAAGGAATTAGGGTCTTCGGAATTCCGCATAATCCCTTTAACGTTAGTCAATAAAACCAATTTCTCAGCCTGCATGCTGGAGGCAATGCTACTGGCCACCTCATCGGCATTTATATTATATGTTTTCTTATCTTTTCCCCGGCCCATAGGCAAAACCACAACCACTTTATCTTTTTTTAACTCATCGCTCAATAATTGAATATTGATCTCTTTAATCTGGCCCACCAAGCCGATATCAACCTTTGCCTTCTTTTTCTCAACCTGAATTAAATCATCTTCCTTGCCGTTTAAGCCTACGGCCTTTGCCCCTAATTCATTTAACTCTTTCACAATTAAAGCATTTAATACCAATAGCTCCTCTTCAACAAGCTTTAGCGTTTCCTCGTCTGTAACACGCATACCTTCGACAAACTCAGTTTTCTTGCCTTGAGCGCGCATGCGTTCGCTGATATTCGGCCCTCCTCCATGCACAAGGATCGGCCGCAAACCCATAAAACTCAAGAAAACAATATCCTCTAAAACACCATTACGGATCTTTTCATCTCCAAGGATACTGCCTCCATACTTAATCACAACTACCTTCTTGTGAAATCTTTTTATATAAGGCAATGCCTCTATCAGAACATCGGCTTTTCTAATTGCGTCTTCCATTTAAACCTTTCTTAATTATATGCAGCGTTAATTTTTATATACCCCGGAGTAAGGTCAGAGGTAAAAACCCTACACTTAGCTTTGCCCAAGGATAAACTAACCCGCAAGTCAACATGTTTTTCTTTTAATGGACCAAGCCTTATTTTTAACTGATCTTCTTTAATTCTTAAACCGCTCGCCCCAACCGCAGCGGCTATCCTGCCAAAATTTGGATTTTCCCCGAACACGGCCGTCTTAAAGAGAACGGAATTTGCAATGGCTAAAGCCACCTTTCTTGCCTGATGCCAATCCTTAGCCCCAGCTACATCTATCTTGATAAATTTAGTAGCACCCTCAGCGTCTAAAATCACCATTTTGGCTAGCTCCATACAAACAACTCCTAAAGCTTTGGAGAATTCCTTAAGGTATTTGCCCCCCCGGATAGTCTTATTACCGGCAGCCCCATTAGCTAAAATCAGAACCGTATCGTTGGTGCTCATGCATCCGTCAACGGAAATACAATTAAATGATTTAGTAACGGCAGTATCTAGCGCCTTTTTTAAAACACTTCTATTAATAGAGACATCTGTCATAAGAAAACAAAGCATGGTTGCCATGTCCGGGGCAATCATCCCTGCCCCTTTAGCGATACCGCAGATATGTATTGTTTTTGATCCGATTTTTAAACTTACGCTTATTTCCTTAGCAAAGGTATCCGTAGTCATAATCGCTCTTTTTGCTTTATGAATGCCCTGAGCGGATAATCCTGAAACCAGTCCGGGAATACTCTGCTTGATTTTTACTATGTTAAGCCTTTTACCGATAATCCCCGTAGAATTAACAAGCACGCTGTCCTTTGGGATATTTAACTCTTTGGCGAGGTATTCTGCGGTCAGAGACGCATCTTTAATCCCCGCCTTACCGGTAAAACAATTTGCATTACCGCTATTAACAATTACCGCATGAAAACCTTTTGCGGATTCCAAATGCTTCTTAGAAACCACCAGTGGTGCGGCAATAATGCTATTAGATGTAAACTTCGCGCAAGAAACAGCAGGAACCTTTGAATAAAGCAGGGCTAAATCTGGTTTACCGGATTTCTTTAAGCCGCAAGCTATGCCGCTGGCTTTAAATCCGGCGGGTAGAATTGCCTTTAGAATTTTTTTCATAATAACCCTGTTGTTTCCGGCAAATTATACATGATGTTCATATTCTGCACTGCCTGGCTGGATGCGCCTTTTAGCAAGTTATCAATTACAGAAATAACAATTATCGAGCTGCCGAAATCCTTTACGCCGATATCGCAAAAATTGGTCTTGGCTACATCCTTTATTCTGGGAAAAACTCCAAATGGCTTAACCCTGACGAAAGGTTCATTTTTATAGAATTTTTTATATAATTCAACCAGGTTTTTTGCTTTAAGTTTAGCATTACCTGCTTTTTTAACATAAATAGTGCAAAGTATGCCCCGCTCAATGGGTAAAAGATGCGGCACAAATATTACATTAATCTTCTTTGCCGAAACTTTCGATAAC
This sequence comes from Candidatus Omnitrophota bacterium, assembly GCA_028712175.1. GTDB lineage: Bacteria > Omnitrophota > Gorgyraeia > Gygaellales > Profunditerraquicolaceae > UBA6249. The sequence goes on from JAQTQQ010000013.1 coordinate 5,024, forward strand.
ACCTGATTTATCTCCGGGGCATGTTGATGGAGATTAACTTTATACGCCCTGAAATCACTTTGTATTTCAGAAAATAAATATTCCTTTTCCAGCTTCTTTCCTGCCCCGCTTACTCCTGATTTCGCGTCGATAATTATGGAATCTGGATCCGCTAAGCCCAAGGCAACCAACGGAGAAAGGCCCAAGATCGCGCATGTCGGATAACAACCGGGGTTAGCAACAAGCTTCGCAGTTTTAATTTTGGCCCGGTTAAGCTCGGGCAAGCCGTAAACAGCTTCTTTCAAATTTTCTTTATCTTTATGGCTAACCTTATAAAACTTTTCAAAAATCACAGGATTCTTAAGCCGGTAGTCCGCGCTTAAGTCAATAACCTTTTTACCTAGACTTAAAAGCTTGGGCATATAATTCATCGATACAGTATGCGGCAGGGCGAGAAAAACAAGATCGCAATCTTTTTTTATCTCTAAGAAATCCGGTTTTTTGCAAGGCAACTCAAGTCTTTTTTTGAATTTTGGGAATATATCGGAAATAACCTGGGTAGATTTTGGACCTGTTCCACTATTATAAAGATGGGCAATTTTAACATTGGGATGCCCGAGCAAAAGCTCCACCAAAACCTCCCCGGTCTGCCCGGTTGCGCCGATTACTCCTATGTTGATGAACATGTCTGCCTCCGCATTATTGAATCATATTAGAATAAAATTAATCTCCCGTCAAGGATTTTCTCGTCGGGAATAAAACGCCTATAAACAAAAAGTCCCGCTTGGCGAGCGGGACTTTTTCTACAAATTTATTTTAAAGTATATTTCCTCTTACCTCTTTGTCCACTGGAAGCGTTTGCGCGCGCCTTTAAGGCCATATTTCTTGCGTTCCTTCATACGCGGATCGCGTGTTAAATAGCCGTTCTTACGTAATATATCTTTAAAGTTATTATCCGTAGCCAACAATGCCTTGGAAATGGCTAAACGTAAAGCGCCGGCTTGGCCGGTTAGGCCGCCGCCTGCAAGCTTGGCTACGATATTGAATTTACCCGCGTTTTCAGTAAGAGTCAAAGGCTGCATAACAATGATCCTATCAGTTTCACGTATGAAATAATTCTCAAAAGCCCGCCCATTAACTAAAATTTTCCCGGTACCGGGAGAAAGCCGCACTCTGGCGGTCGATTCCTTGCGCCTGCCTAACGATATATGCTTAATTGAATCGCTCATTTACTTTTTAGCCTCCAAAACGATCGGTTTTAAGCCGGTTAGAGTATGCTTGTCACCGGCATAAACCTTTAACTTCTTAATTAAATCCCTGCCTAACGGCCCCGAGGGAAGCATTCTTTGAACTGCTAAATGAATCACCGTAGCCGGCTTCCTCTCTAGCATTACTTCCAATTTTACTTCACGCTGGCCCCCCGGATAACCGGAATACCTGCGGTAAGTCTTCTGCTTAAGCTTCCGGCCGGTAACTTTGATTTGAGAAGCATTGATCACAATTACCCCGTCACCAGTATCTAAATGCGGGGTAAAAATCGGTTTATGCTTACCTCTTAATATAGCGGCAATCCTAGCCGCAAGCCTTCCTAATATCTGGCCCTTGGCATCGGCAATATACCATTTTCTTTTGATCTCACCTGATTTTACAATATAGGTCTTATTCATAGAAAGATAATTATAACAAAGAATTTGAGAAAGTCAAATATTTTTTACTAATATTTTACCTTAACCAGGCACAATCCTTTTGCCGGTAAGGCCGGCCCTGCCAGCTTCCGGTTGCCTGAATGAAGGATTCTGCGCATGCTTCCTTCCGGGAACCTTCCCCTCCCTATCTCTAGCAGTGTCCCGCATATATTTCTTACCATATTATACAAAAAGCTGTCTGCCTCAATATCAACATAAAGTAAATCTTTTTCTTTTTTTACCTTAATCGCCTTAATCCTCCTTATGGGATTTCTCAGCCTCGCCTCGGAGGCCTGAAAAGCCTTAAAATTGTGCCGTCCAAGAAGGACCTTGGACTCCTTGCGCATCAGGCTTACATTAAGGGGATGATGGAAAAAATACACTCTGGAGGCAAGAAGCGCGGATGAATATTTCCGGTTTAGAATCGTGTAGCGGTAAATCTTGGATTTTGCGCTGAACCTGCTGTTAAAATCAAGCGGGACTTTCTTAATCCCTGTTACCTTAATATCTTCAGGTAACAGGCAATTTATAGCCCAACGCAACCTTAAAAGCGGGATCCTTGTTAAGGTTTTGAAATTTGCAACCTGCGAAAGAGCGTGTACGCCGGAATCGGTGCGTCCGGCAACAATAAGTTTAATATCTTCTTGTAAGATTCTTTTAAGAACCTTCTCTAAAATGTACTGGATAGTCCTGTTCGAACGGTAGGTTGTATTTTTGGCGTTCTGCACCTGCCATCCATAATAATGCGTGCCGTCATACTCTATTTCGAGTTTGAGATTAAACATTCGGCAATCTGGACGGCATTGGTCGCGGCCCCTTTGCGTAAATTATCCGCCACCACCCACAACCATAACCCTTTTTTATTGAACGCATCCTGACGGATACGCCCGACAAAAATCTCATCTTTACCTTCAACGTCCTTAGGCATAGGATAGAGATTATTCCTGGGTTCATCAATAAGCACTACTCCCGAAGAACTGGCCAGAATTTTCTTAGCCTGCTGTGCCGTTAAAGGCTTACCAGTTTCAATATAAACTGATTCGGAGTGGCCTGTCCTTACCGGTACGCGGACAGTAGTCGCAGAAATCTTGATTTTAGGCGCATGCATGATTTTGTGGGTTTCTTTAACCAATTTCCACTCTTCATTAGTATAGTCGCCATATACGAAGCTTCCGATATGCGGAAAACAATTATAAGCCAACTGTTGTGGCATAGATTTATTTTGCGCGTTGACATGGACATTCTCGCATCCTCCGCCAACGATTAAGCCTGATTCCTCTTTTAATTGTTCGACCGCGCCTTTTCCCGCACCGCTTGCGGCCTGCAAGGTGGTCACGATTACTTTCTTTATTCCAGCCTTCTTGTGAATAGGATTTAAAGCAACCACCAGTTGAATTGTAGAACAGTTTGGATTAGCGATAATCCCCTTATGTTTTTTTACGTCTCCGGGATTAACTTCAGGAACAACTAAAGGAACGCTTGGGTCCATGCGGAAATCTGCCCCATTATCAATAACCACTGCTCCTCTTTTTACCGCCTCAGCGGCATAAGTAACCGCTGCCCCCTTTTCTCCTTCAGTCCCGGCAAATAGAGCAATATCAATTCCGTTAAAAACTTCCGGAGCAATCGACTGGACTGAGTAAACCTGCCCGTCAACTTTAATATCACGCGCTGAACGCGCAAAAACTTTTAAACTGCCAATAGGAAAATTCCGCTGTTTTAAAACCCTAAGCATTTCAAGCCCTACAACACCTGCACCGATTACCGCTACATTATATCTCTTCATTTAATTGCTCCTCTATTATAAATTTTTTACTACCAAATCGCCTACTTCAGCAGTTGAATAGCCCATTTTCCCTGCGGCCAATGATTTTAGGTCTTTGTTCACTAATTTTATCACCACATCCTCAATATCTTTGGCAGCTTGAGCTTCCCCCAAATTCTCAAGCATCATACTGCAAGCGCATATAGCAGCCAATGGGTTAATTACGTTCTTGCCGGTATATTTTGGAGCGCTTCCTCCAATAGGCTCAAACATGGAAACCCCTTCGGGATTAATATTGCCTCCGGCGGCAATACCCATACCGCCCTGGATCATTGCCCCTAAATCCGTAATGATGTCACCGAATATATTATCCGTAACGATTACATCAAACCATTCCGGATTTTTTACAAACCACATAGTCGTTGCATCGACGTGGGCATAATCCGTAGCAACATCCGGGTATTCCTTAGCTACTTCATTAAAGGTGCGCTGCCAAAGGTCCCAGGCGTATGTCAACACATTAGTTTTACCGCAAAGCGTAAGTTTCTTTCTCTTATTGCGTTTACGCGTATATTCAAAAGCATAGCGGATGCAGCGCTCAACTCCCTTTCGCGTATTATAGGATATTTGAATAGCCACTTCACTGACAGAGCCCTTATCCCTAAACTCACCCATACCTTTATACAGGCCTTCGGAGTTCTCGCGCACTACCACAAAATCAATATCCTCAGGTTTTTTATCTTTTAAGGGACAATAAGCGGAGTTATAAAGCTTAACCGGGCGAAGATTGATATACTGATCAAGGGCGAATCGCAGTTTAAGCAATACTCCGGTTTCAATAATCCCGGGTTTTACTTTCGGATCACCTACCGCACCAAGGTAAATTGCGTTAAACTTTTTTAATTCCGCAACATCAGCGTCATCAACAAGTTTTCCGGTATCTAAATACCTCTGACCGCTAAAATCAAAAAGCTTCGTTTCATATTTAAAACCAAATTTCTTGCTGGCTGCCTGCAAAACTTTTAACCCCTCATTAACCACTTCCGGGCCTGTTCCGTCACCGGGAATTACCGCGATTTTATACATTAAGCACCTACCCTCTTTCTTTCTTTTTAATATACTCAATCAAGCCACCGCAGGAGACAATCTCCTGCAAAAATTCAGGGAATGCCTGCGTTTTATAATTCTTGCTTTGCGTTATATTCTTAATTACACCGCTTGACAAATCAATCTCAATCATATCTCCGTCATTAGTCTTATCCGCGTCGGCCGATTCTAAAAAAGGCAAACCTATATTTATGGCATTTCTGAAGAAAATAGCAGCAAAGCTTTTAGCAATCACCGCGGAAACCCCGCATCCCTTAATTGCCAAAGGCGCATGTTCTCTGCTTGAACCACAACCAAAATTTTTTCCTGCAACAATTATATCTCCGGGACTTACCCTCTGCGAAAATTCCGGATTAATAGTTTCCATACAATGCGCACCCAATTCTTTTGCATCAGTAGAAACTAAATATTTAGCCGCAATAATATCATCGGTGTTTATATCATCCCCAAATTTATGGACTTTACCTTTAATAACCATTAAATTTCCCCCGGATGGGTAATTTTTCCGGTTACAGCCGCCGCAGCCGCTACTGCCGGGTTAGAAAGATACACAAAAGATTTAGGACTGCCCATCCTCCCTAGAAAATTCCTATTCGTCGTTGCAATTGCCACCTCGCCTTCAGCTAAAATCCCCATATGGCCGCCAAGGCACGGACCGCAGGTCGGCGTCGAAAATACACCGCCGGCCTTAACAAAAATTTCGGCCAGTCCCTCTTTTACTGATTCTAGGTATATCTTTTGCGTCGCCGGGAAAACAATTAATTTTACTCTGCTTGCAACCTTTTTACCTTTAAGCAGTTTAGCGGCAATACGCAGGTCAGAGATCCTGCCGTTTGTACATGAACCAATAACCACCTGATCCACCTTTATGCTTTTTAGGCTGCTTACCGGTTTAACATTACTGGGCAAATGCGGACAGGCCACTTGCGGCTCCAATCCTGTAACATCCCATTCATGAATTTTCTCATAAACAGCATCGGCGTCAGAATAATAAAATTTGGGCTTACGTTTAAATCCGGCGACAAATTTTTTAGTAGTTTCATCAGGTTCGATTAATCCCGCCCGGCCGCCTGCTTCAATCGCCATATTTGATATAGAAAAACGATCGTCCATGCCTAATTTTTCAATCACAGGCCCTGCAAACTCCATTACTTTATACAACGCCCCATCAACACCAATCTGGCCAATCGTATAAAGAATAAGGTCCTTACCTCCAGACCATTTATTTAATTTACCCTTAAATACATATTTATGTGTGGCCGGAACTTTTAACCAGCACTTTCCGTCTATATATGCGCGTGCTAAATCCGTTGACCCCATGCCGGTTGCATAAGCACCTAGCGCCCCGTAAGTACAAGTATGAGAATCAGCCCCAATTATCAGGTCTCCGGGTAAAACAATTCCCTGCTCGGGTAAAAGCGCATGTTCAATCCCCATCAAGCCGACTTCAAAATAATTCTTAATCCCCTGCTCTTTGGCAAAGTTTGCAAGCACCTTGCACTGATTGGCACTTTTCAAATCTTTAGCCGGGGCAAAATGGTCCGGCACCAAAACAATTTTATTTTTATTAAATACTTTAGGAAACCCGGATTTTTTAAATTCGGAAATAGCAAGCGGGGCGGTTATATCATTAGCCAAAGCAACATCAACATTAGCTTCGATGAATTCACCCGGCTTAATTGATTTCTTTCCCGAATGCGCCAATAATATTTTTTCCGCAATAGTATAGCCCATATTCTTAAATTTAGGTAGAGACGCAAAAATATTACGCCTACATTATTTTTGGAATTTTTTTACTATCAGAGAAGCGTTGTGTCCACCGAACCCTAACGAGTTTGACATGCAGGCACATGGATTAATTTTACGCGCTACATTAGGTACGTAATCCAAATCACATTCCGGATCAGGATGTTCGTAATTAATGGTAGGAGGAACAACTCCGTCTTTAATTGCCAGGCAACAAACAACAAATTCAACGCCGCCCGCTGCGCCCAATAAGTGTCCGGTCATTGATTTTGTAGAAGAAACCATAACCTTTTTACTATGCTGGCCGAATGCCCTTTTCATAGATAAAGTTTCAATTTTATCGTTAAGTTTAGTGGAAGTGCCATGCGCATTTATATAATCTATATCCTCCGGATTCATCTGCGCGTCTTTTAACGCTGTAGTCATCGCGGCTCCGGCACCCTCGCCGGCGGGATCAGGAGCAGTTATATGATACGCATCGCATGTCATGCCAAATCCTACAATTTCGGCAATAATATTGGCATTTCTCTTCTGGGCATGCTCTAAAGTTTCTAATACCACTAATCCGCTTCCTTCGGCCATTATAAAGCCATCTCGCTCCAAATCAAAAGGCCGGCTGGCTTTATGCGGGTCATTATTCCTTGTAGAAAGCGCCTTGAGAGCGCAAAATCCACCCACAGCAGTAGGAACAATACAACTTTCCGTTCCGCCAGTAAGCATTACATCGGCATCACCATAAAGAATAGTACGATATGCTTCTCCTATGGCATGAGAACCGGATGCACAGGCAGTAGCAACACATGAATTTGGCCCTTTTAACCCGTGGATAATCGCAACCAAGCCGCTTGCCTCATTTACAATAAGCATAGGGATAAGAAACGGGGACAATCTGGAAGGCCCCTTATTAAGGTAAATCTTATGTTCTTCCTCGATTGTATGCAGGCTTCCGATACCGGAACCAATGATTACCCCTATCCGGCTTCTATCTTCTTTGTTTAAGTCAATACCGGAGGATTCAAGCGCCTGTTTTGCCGCGGCTACGGCATATTGCACAAATTTTGCCGTTCTTTTAACATCTTTCAGGGTAATTCCGTAATGGGTAGGATCAAAATTCTTAACCTCTGCCGCAATGCGGGAATCAAAATCTTTAGCGTCAAAGCTGGTAATCGGTCCAAACCCACCCTTACCATCTTTTAAAGATTGCCAAAAACTGGCAACATCATTGCCAACGGGGCTAATTATCCCCAAACCCGTAATTACAACTCTTTTTTTCATTTGTATACTAATATAAATTTACCCCGCTAGACTAAAAATGCGGGGTAAATTATGGATTATTTTTATCTAGAATTATTATTTGGCGGTCTTCTCATCAATATACTTGATGGCATCGCCAACAGTAGCTATCTTTTCTGCATCATCGTCAGGAATTTCAATACCAAATTCCTCTTCTAGCGCCATTACCAACTCTACGGTATCCAAAGAATCTGCGCCTAAATCATCAACAAATGAAGCTTCAGGAGTTACTTCTTCGGGTTTTACGCCTAACTGCTCTGCTATAATTGACTTTACTTTCTCTTGTGATGCCATTCTTTTCCCTCCTTGGGTTATATGCTTTATGCCATGACCATTCCGCCGTCAACCGTAATTATCTGACCGGTTATATAGCTTGATTCATCCGAAGCTAAAAACAAGCATACGTTGGCTACGTCTTGCGGCGTACCTAACTTAGCTAAAGGAATTGCCTCCATCATCTTCTTCTTTATATCCTCTGGAAGCTTGGCCGTCATCTCCGTCTGGATGAATCCCGGAGCCACAGCGTTAGCGTTAATATTGCGGCTTGCTAACTCCTTTGCTACTGTTTTTGTAAGAGCGATTATTCCGGCTTTTGAGGCGGCGTAATTTGCCTGGCCCGGGTTCCCCATTAAACCAATGATCGATGCGATACTAATGATTCTGCCGCTTCGCTGCTTTATCATCGGCCTGGATACGGCTTTAATACAGTTAAAAGTCCCTTTTAAATTGACATTAATTACCGCATCCCAGTCTGCCTGAGACATTCTAAGCAAAAGATTATCCTTAGTAATCCCCGCATTGTTAACTAATATATCAACCTTTCCCATTTTGTCAAGAATTTTGTTTATACCTTCTTCAACCTTTTCATAATTAGTCACATCCATCTCTAAGGCCAAAGCCTTGCGGCCCAAACTTTCGATTTCAGAGGCTGTTTTCTGGGCAATCTCAAGGTTGACATCAGCTACAACAATATCCGCCCCTTCTTTAGCAAAGGCCATCGCTATTGCCTGCCCTATACCCCTGGCTCCGCCAGTAACCAAAGCAACTTTATCTTTTAATCTCACATTCCCCTCCATAAACTTTTACGCAATATCTGCGTTTTTCTCTATATTTAAAACTTGGGCATTATTATCAATGCGCCGCATCAACCCTTTTAACACCTTACCCGGACCAAATTCAATAAAATCGGATATCCCTTTAGAAAGCATTAATCTTACTGAATCTTCCCATAAGACGCTTCCGGAAACCTGCCGAATCAAATTCTCTTTAATCTCTAAAGCGCTTAAAGCCGGCTTTGCAGTAATATTACTAACAACCGGAAATTTAGGAGTATTTATCCGTATATTTTCTAGTTCTTTGGCCAACTTAGCTGAAGCACCCTGCATAAAGGAAGAATGAAACGCTCCGCTAACCTCAAGGACAACCGCTAATTTAGCGCCTTTTTCTTTGGCCAAAACCTGCGCAGCCTGGATTGCTTCGGGAGAACCGGAAATAACTATTTGCCCGGGACAATTAATATTGGCAACCTCGGCTTTGACTTCAGCACAAATCTCCTTGACCTTATTCAACTCCAAACCAATTACCGAAAGCATTTTGCCCGGATGCGCAATCGCTTCCTCCTCCATAAACTTACCGCGACGCCTGACTAGATAAACCGCGTCATCAAAATTAAGCGCACCTGCTGCAACTAAAGCCGAATACTCTCCTAAACTTAAACCCGCCATATATCCATCGATCTGCGGATGCTTAGCGGAATAAACCTGCCAACAGGCAATGGACACTGTCACTATCGCCGGCTGACAATTATTAGTTTTGGTTAATTCTTCAAGCGGGCCGTTAAATATAAGGCTGCTTAATGAAAAACCTAAAACTTTATCCGCCCTGTCAAAAACCGACTTTGCTTCCGGGAAGGAATCAAACAGGTCCTTCCCCATTCCTATATATTGGCTGCCCTGGCCGGCAAAAAGATAACCTACCATTCGATAACACAGGCACCCCAAACCAATCCTGCGCCAAATGCATCAAGCAAAATTATATCGCCTTTTTTAACTTTACCTTCTTCTACAGCCTCGCAAAGCGCAGTAACTGTTGAGGCGCTGGACATATTTCCGCATCTTTCAATATTAAGATAAACACGCTCTTTAGGAATCCCCAATTTCTTTGCTACCGCCATAATGATACGCTCGTTTGCCTGATGAGGAATAATCAAATCTACATCAGAAAAAGTCATCCCTGCCTGCTTTAAAACGGTTTGCGCGGCTTCAGTCATGGTATTAACCGCGATTTTAAACAACTCATTCCCCTGCATCTTCAAGTAATGCTGACGGTTCCTTACGGTCTCGGTAGTCGCCGGATTACGCGAGCCGCCGGCAGGCAAATTTAATATGCCAACTTTAGAGCCATCGCAACCTAAATATGTAGAAATAATTCCGCCCTTCTTTACCTCTGACAAAACCACCGCTCCTGCGCCGTCACCAAATAATACACATGTATTGCGATCCTGCCAGTCGGTTACCGAAGATAATGTTTCTGCACCAATCACTAATGCATTTTTATAAACGGAGCTGGCGATGAATTTTTCTGCTACTGAAATCCCGTACACAAAACCCGCGCAGGCGGCAGAAATATCAAAAGCAGCCGCATGTTTTGCGCCAAGTTTATCTTGGATAATAGCTGCCACCGCAGGAAAAGGCATATCCGGGGTAATTGTGGCAACAAGGATCAAATCTAAATCTTCTGGCTTAAGATTTGCGTTTTTTAATGCCTTTTGTGCGGCGAGAAAAGCTAAATCCGAAGTCGCTTGGCCTTCTTGAACCAAGTGCCTTTCTTTGATCCCGGTACGCGTAGTAATCCACTCATCAGAGGTATCAACTATCTTCTCTAGGTCCGCGTTAGTAAGTATTTTCTCAGGCAGATATTCGCCTAAACCAACAATTCCTACTTTTTTCAAAAGTCATACCTTTCTATTTTATAGCTTCAAGAATTTGCGCGTTAACCTGGCGTTCCACCTCTTCTTTAGCTACCCTTATGGCATTCTTAATCGCTATTTTATTAGAACGGCCGTGGCCGATTATCACTACGCCATTTACCCCCAACAAAAGCGCTCCGCCATACTCGGCATAATCAAGCTCCTTTTTAAAGCGCTTGAGGCTGGGCATCATAAAAACAAGCCCGATTTTACCCCAGATATTACTTAAAAGATGCCTCTTTAAGAATGTCTGCATTGCTTCTACTGCACTCTCTGACACCTTCAAAGCGACATTGCCGACAAAACCATCGCAAACAATAATATCACATTTACCCTTAAAAAGGTCCTTGCCCTCGACATTGCCAATAAAGTTTAATTTACTTTTTTCCAATAAATCATAGGCTTCGCGGATAAACTCTGTGCCCTTTTTCTCTTCTTCTCCGATATTCAATAACCCAACACTAGGGTTGGATTTATTTAAAATATTTTTACAGTAGGCATCGGCCATTATCCCATATTGCAGTAATTGAGTGGCCTTAGGATCAATATTGGCCCCCACATCAATAATCAGAGACACACCTTTTAAGGTAGGGGTAATAATAGCAATGCCCGGCCGTTCAATCCCGGGCAACAACCTTAACTCTAAAGTAGCAGCGCAAACAACCGCACCGGTATTGCCAGCGCTGAAAAAAGCATCGGCGGCGCCTTCCTTCACCAGATTTAAACCAATAACAATAGAGGAATTTCTTTTCCGCCTGACGCTAGTTGCCGCAGATTCGCACATCTCAATAGCTTCGGGGGCATGGCGTATGGTAATTCTATTGCCCTTGTATCTGGCTTTCTTTAAAAGAGCCTCTATTTTCGGCTGATCTCCTACCAGAATAACATCTACATTGTACTCCTTCACTGCCTCAAGGCTACCGGTAATAACTACCTCCGGAGCATGATCGCCGCCCATAGCATCAACAACGATTTTCATATTATATTTTTGTTGATTTTAAAACCAACACTCCTATTATCGTAAAACCGCCTCTTCCCTAAAACAGAAGGCGGCCTATATTAACAACACTTCTCAGTTACCTTTTCTTCTTTTTTTCTTTTACTTTTATTTCGACAACCTGACGGCCGTCATAGTATCCGCAAGACCCACAAACGCGATGCGCAGATTTTAACTGTTTGCATTGCGGGCAAGGGATTAAGTTAGTTGCTTTAATTTTCCAATGCGTACGGCGTTTTCTGCCGCGCGCTGCTGAATGCCTTCGTTTAGGTAGAGCCACAGTTACATCCTCCTTGGTTTTTGTTTTTACCGCATTGAACACAAAGCCCCTTGCAGTTTGACCGGCACAAAGGCTTAATGGGGTAATCCAATATTACTTCTTCTCTTATATCGTCACTTAAATCAATAAAAACATCCCTGCTCCCTAAAGAATAATTTAACTGCGTATCCTTATTAATCTTCCATTCAAACTCTTCAAGGCAGCGGGAACAATTCGAAAAAAGAACGGCCCTGATATTTAATTCCACGGTTAGCGCATTAGTAATCAGGAAAACGTGCGCATTTAATTTTAAAGGCGTGCGGAACCTGATTAAATCCGTCTCAAGATCAAGCTCTTTAGCGCTAGCTTCTTCTTCTAAATACAGGCCGCCTTGCGGAACCTGATTAATAATTATTTTCACTATTTTCTAAACAGTTTTTTCCGTAAGGCCTTCCCCACAAATTCCGGGACAAAATTGGACAAATCCGCCCCCAAACCAGCTGCTTCTTTAATCAGTTTGGCCGATAAATAGCTATAAGATTCATGCGGCATAAGAAAAATCGTTTCTATATCATTGGAAAGTTTGCGGTTAGTCAAAGCCATCTGAAACTCATACTCAAAATCCGAAAGCATGCGTAAACCGCGCACCAAAACCTTTGCCTTGATCTTATGGGCAAAATCCACAACTAAGCCGTCAAAGTGAGTGATAGTTACTCCGGGCATCCCGGCGGTAGCTTTTTCCAGCATAGCGACTCTTTCAGCCACACTAAAAGTAGGCTTTTTATGGGGATTATGCGCCACAGCCACAACCACCTCACCAAAGATATCATGAGCGCGGCAGATTAAATCGATATGACCGTTAGTTACCGGATCAAATGTACCCGGATATAAAGCTATTTGGCACATTTTTACTCTTTCTTCCTGAAAATTGAAAGCCGGGTATCTCCATACCTGGCTTCTTTGATTAAGTCAAATTTCGGGGATTCTTCTGGCAGTAATTCCGCTTTAGAATGCTGTATAACTATCAAGCCATGAGGGGCTAATATATCATAACCCTCAAGGGTTTGCAAGATTTTTTTTGCCATATCCTTACAATAAGGAGGATCAACAAATACTATATCGAACTGTTTCTTATCTAAAAACAGCAACTTTACTCCTTTTTCTGCCTCAAGATGGAACAGGTTGCATCCGCCGGCTTTAAGCTGCTCAATATTCCTCTTTATAGCCAATACTGCATCCCGGTTACTTTCAATCATAACTAATTCGCTTACCCCACGGGAGAGCGCTTCAAACCCTACTGCGCCTGAACCTGCAAAAAGCTCCAAGAATACCAAACCGCTTACATCTCCTAAGATATCAAAAATTGCCTTACGCACCTTATCTTGAGTAGGGCGGATTCCTCTGGGCACATGTAGTTTACGATTTCTATATTTACCGGTTGTTATTCTCATTTTAATTTAGTGTCTATCGGCTATTTATTTACCCCACAAACATTAACTTCTCATATTCAGGAAACCGCGCAAGCAACTTAGCCTTAATCAACTGGCTATTACGCGATTCCAAGCGAGGGTCCTGACCAAGCAGTTTAATCGCTTCTTCCCGGGCTACTTTAAGCAGCCGCATTTGAATCAAAGGGTCTGCAATCCTTAACTCGGCAAGGCCATGCTGCCTATTACCAAAGAATTCACCCGGGCCCCTGATTTTTAAATCTTCTTCTGCGATATAAAAACCATCTCCGGAGGAAACCATAGCCTTAAGTCTGGCCCTTGCCTCTTCAGTCTGAACGTCGGAAATAAGGATACAAAATGACTGCAGACTCCCTCTACCGATCCTGCCGCGCAGCTGATGCAGCTGGCTTAAGCCAAACCTCTCGGCTGAAGCGATAATCATACAGGTGGCATTCGAGATATCAATACCTACCTCTAATATCGTAGTTGAAACCAAAATATCAAGTTCTTTATTCTTAAACTTAGACATAGCCTCTTCCTGTTCTTTAGGTTTCAATTTGCCGTGAATCAGCCCAAGCCGGAAATCTTTAAACTCACCCATTTTAAGCTTGGTAAACATTTTCTTAGCCCCGGCAATATCTAAAATATACGACTCTTCAATAACAGGATAAATAATGTACGCCTGACGGCCGGCCTTAAGTTCTTCTTTAACGAGAGTATAAACTTTATCCTCATCTTGCCTGCTAAACGACATAGTCTTAATAGGAATGCGCCCGGCAGGAAGCTGGGTGATTACGGAAATATCCAAATCCCCGTAAAGAGTAATCGCCAATGTCCGCGGAATAGGTGTGGCGGTCATAATCAAAACATCCGGGTTATTGCCTTTCTTAGGCAGGAGCGCTCTTTGGCCAACACCAAACTTATGCTGCTCGTCAATTACTATAAAACTTAAACTTTTAAAACTTAATTCTTCCTGTAACAAAGCATGGGTACCGATGACAAGGTCAATTTCTCCCTCAGCCACATCCCGATATATTCTTTCTTTTAGCTTACCTTGGCCGGTCAATAAGCCTACGCGTAATTTACGGCCGGAAAAATTTAACTCGGAAAACTGTAAAGATATTTTCTCATAATGCTGACGGGCAAGTATTTCTGTGGGCGCCATAAAAGCCGCCTGATAGCCGCTCTGAATAGCTATTAAACAGGCCAAGGTAGCTATTACGGTCTTACCCGAACCAACATCCCCCTCTAGGAGCCTTTGCATCGCCTGCGGAGAGGCCATGTTCATCTTTATCTCCGATAAAACCTTCTCCTGAGAATCGGTTAATTTAAAAGGCAGATGTAAAATGAAATCTTCGACTAATCTGCCTTCGGCAGAATGCGCAATTCCCTTTTTCTCTTTTTGGCTGATCTTTCTTAAGACCAGCGGAAGCTGAAACATAAAAAACTCCTCGAAACTTAAACGCGTATGCGCTGATTTTTGCAAAGTCAAATCTTGCGGGAAATGTATGTTCAGAAGGCTTTGCGCCAAATTAAGCAAATTATTCCGGGCGCGTAAATCATAAGGCAGAACATCATTAATCTGTGGCAAAAATTCATCCAAGGCATTTTTAAGCAAGTAACGCATACTACGCTGGCTAAAACCTGTCGGTAAGGTATAAACCGGAACAATCCTCCCGATATTTAAAGAATCCTCAACATCCTTGCCAATAAACTCAAATTCCGGATTATTCATTTGCATCTTGCCGTTATACAGTTCAACTTTTCCGTAAAGGATCATCGAACTACCTACCTTAAGATACTCTTTAAGGTATGGCTGGTTAAACCAGACACAGGAAATCTTTCCGGTATTATCACCGACAAAAGCCTCGGTTATACTAAATGCGCGCCGGCGCCAGGAATTACGCTGGCCTCCGGCTAAAACTTGAGCCTTAATCGTATAAACCTGTCCAGCTTCTAACCCGGATATCCCGGCAAAATTTGTGCGGTCCTCATAGCGGCGCGGAAAATAATATAACAGGTCTTCGATGGTTTCTACCCCACGAATCTGAAAACTTTTTGCGCGCTTTGGACCAATTCCCTTAAGATATTGAACAGGCGTGTTTTGCATCAGAAAATATTCTACCTCCTGCCCTTGAAAATTAAATAATTATATGGCATACTTACTTCGAAGGTGAGAGAAAAACTCAACAAGGAGGTCACTAACGATAGCGAAAGCTATTAGGCCTATCACCTACAAGAAACCCCGGAGCAGCTTTCCCGGGGATTTTTGTTGATATTTAAAAAATGACCCTAAAGCATGTTATGAGGAAGGCTCTTTCCACTCCTCATATCCCAGCTCATCAATTATCCTGGCCAGGATAAAATCATTTTCAGTCAGCCCGTCTGCTGCGTGGGTGGTTAACGTAACCCTTAGCTTATTGTAAACTATCGTTATAACGGGATGATGACCTTGTTCTTCTGTAACAATAGATAAAGTATCCAAAAAATATTTTTCTTCAACGAAATCGGCGAATTTAAACTCTTTAACCAGTTTTTTCCCGTCTACCAGTTCCCAACCGCGCTCTTTGGCCAATAATGTCTCTATTCTCTCTTTTGATAAGGGCAGCACATTGCCTTCGCAAGGTATGCATTTAGAAGGCAACACTCTGCCGTTTGCAGTAAAGGCCGGAGAACTTAATACTTCCTGTAAGCTTTTTAATGCACCCTCATAATCAAGGCTGCTGGTTAATTCGTCGGCTATCTGGATATACCTTACAAAATCATTTTTATCGATGATTAAAACCGATCTTGCCAAAAGGCTCAATTCCTTAATAAGCAAACCGTAGTTTATGCCAAAAGAAGAAAGTTTATAATCGGATAATACTATTTCGTTTTTAATCTCATTGGCAGAGCAAAACCTTTTTTGAGCAAAAGGCAGGTCTTTGCTAATGCCTATTACCACCACATCCGATGAAAACTTGGCAGCCCTCTTGTTGAATTCTTTAACCTGCAGGTCACAGACCGGAGTATCTAAAGAAGGGAAAGACGAGATCACTTTTACCTTATCCTTAAAATCAAAACTGGTAACCTCTTTTAAATCCTGCGAAGTAACTTTAAAATCGGGGGCTAAAGCACCAACCTTTAAAACCCTGCCGACTAAAGTCAGGGGTAAACCTTTAAATTTTATTCTTCTAAGCATTTCGTCTCCTTTTAAAAACAAGCGGCAGCTAAAAATTTAATAACCTGCCACTTAACACTTATTTCTTTTTCTTCTTTGCTTTCTTCTTAGGTTTCTTTGATTTAGATGGCCTGCAACTCATATATGCCTCCTTTTTTATTATTCTAACTTAATTATTTAAAAATTCAAGGAGTAACTATTTTTTTGCGCCCGGGCATAAGTTTTAATGCCTGACGGATAATCTCGGCTATCTCCTGCCTTGTTTTGACACGTGAAGACCTTTCCCTTAAGCGCCGGACCTTGGGCAAACCTTTAGTATACCAGCTATAGAATTTACGAAAGATTATAACACCGTTTCTTTGCCCATAGAAATCAATAGAGGAATCAAGGTGGCTTAGCATGACTTTTGCGATATCTTCTTTTTTAGGCCGGCTGATGGTTTTGCCATTTTTAAGATATTCTTTTATTTCATTAAATATCCAAGGGTTGCCCAATGAACCGCGGGCAACAGCCAGGCCATCGCAACCTGTTTCATCAATCATCTTTTTAGCCAATATTCCAGAGAATATATCACCGCTTGCAATTAAAGGGATGCTTAGGGCCTTCTTAACTAGCCTGATTACGCCGTAGTCAACCTCTCCACTGTAGGCCTGAGTTCTGGTCCTGCCATGAATAAATAAAGCATTTACTCCGCAATCTTCGGCAAGCAAAGCGATATCCCTTGCGTTAACAGAGTCTTTATCCCAGCCTGTACGTATTTTTACGCTCACAGGAAGAATGGAATTCTTAACTATAATTTTTAAGATTTTTTTTAGCTTTTTAGGGTCATTTAGAAGCCCTGACCCTTCTCCTCTGCGTACTACCTTCTTTGCCGGGCACGCCGCATTAAAATCCAGAATATCGAATTTATAATTTTTTAAAACATCAAGCGACTTTAGGATATACTCCTCTTCAGAGCCTAATATCTGCACGCCCAAAGGCTTATCCCCGCGCTCAGTAGTAAGCATCTGTTTTGTCCTTCTGCTCTTAAAGCTGACCGAACGGCAATTAATCATTTCAACAAAAGCAAGTTCTGCACCGAAAGAACGGCAGACCATGCGGTATGGTAAATCCGTTATCCCTGCCATAGGCGCAAGGATCAAATTTGACTTAAGTTTTAATTTTCCGATTTCTAACATATTATAAAAATGGGGTCAGAGCTAATTTATCTGGATGCAAAATAGGATAAATTAGCTCTGACCCCATTTTTTACAGTATATACTTAGGATCTTTAATTAGAGGCTTCTTCTTTATCTCTTCAGCAACGTCTTGGGGGATCCCGGGTTTACCTAACTTGTAATACATATAATTCTTATACCCTTCAACACCCGGCTGGTCAAATGCATTGACATTTAACAACTCACCTTCAAAAGCAGTAGCCATCTCAAAGAAAAATAGCAAAGCTCCCCAATTATAGGCATTAACTTCCGGCATAATAATAGTGCAATTAGGCCTTTCTTGGCTAACTAATGCCCACTCCGTGGCCTCTTGAGCAAGCTGCATAAGCTGGCTAAAACTTTTGCCTGATAAAAAATCGGATTTTTCCGGAATCATTAAATCCGTATTGAATTTTTGGACCCGGATGAATGTGATAACTTTATTATTCTCCCCCTCGACATTATTCTGCTGGATAGAATGCAGATCATTAGTGCCTGCGGCTGAAATCGGCGTGCGACCGCGGCTGAAATATTCTTCTTTATTCGCTATCCAGCTTTCAATGCCGTCTGCGCCTGTTTCGATCAAACGATGATACTTCTTGCCTAAACTTTCCGCTAATAACTGAACATACCAGTCTGCGCTAGACTTAAGAGTTTGAGAAAAAGGCATAAGTATTGCCAATGATTTTGACTTCTTCCGATAAAGAATAACATGCAGTAAAGCATACATATAGGCGGGATTTCTCAAGATGTCATCATGGCTGCACCTTTTAAACATATCCTTTGCACCTAATAATAATTCTTCTATATTTACTCCGATAATCGCAAGATGCAGCAGTCCCATATTAAATTCAGAAAACCTTCCTCCAACCCCTTTTAAAAGCGGCAAAGAGCGGAAACTTAGAAGATCTTTTTTCTGTGCTTCGGTAACCTTTTTACGCAATGCGCCATTTTCCGGGTCGGTAATTGCTAAAACCTGCCTGCCGTATTTTACGCCGAGAGTTTTTTTCAGCCAAGCCTCGACCAAAATAAAAGCTGCCTTGGTCTCGGTAGTTTCACCTGATTTAGAAATAACTACGACAAATGTCTTTTTAGGATCAAGGTTTTTCAGCAAAACATTTAGAGTATCGGGGTCAAGGTTATTACCCTCAAGATAAATGCGCGGGGATTTCTTCCTTAATGATTTAAATTCATTATAATAAGGCGCACACAACGCATCCTGAGCAGCCTTAAGGCCCAAGTAAGAGCCGCCGATACCTAAAAACAGAACGTTCTCGTATTTTCCAGCAATCTGGCGGCCAAGATATTTAATTTCGGCAATCTGTTCCTTGCCCTGTTCAGGGAGCTTAGCCCACTCCAAATTTAGTTTTATCCTTGCGGCAGGATTTGCAATAATCTTTTTTAGGTGGTCTGAAGCCGCATGCGCGCAAGGTAAAATCTCATTAATATCCTGCTGGCTTACTCCGTGTTCACCCACGTTTGAACATAGCATATTATTAAAATCAAATTTTAAATCCATCGCTAACTCCTGTTTATTTTACTTTTGAATGATCTTTACGGTAGTGCGCACCCCATCTCTCCATGGCCAAAGCATAGCAAAAATACAGCCCTGCCCCATGTCCTTGTAATACAAAGTCTGGCCCGGCATAATCCCGCCAAGGTTATCTACTGTTTCCTGTATTTTCTGCTGAAGGCTGCTTTTTGATGGAAAAACCGGCTCTCCAAACAAGTTTTTTAAGCGCAGGTTGAGTTTCTCTATCTCTTCATTAATAATAACCGCTTCAAAAAAATTATCGCAATCAGTCCGCAGAACCTCAAAACTAAGCGTTTTTATATTATCTCTTACCGAGGAAAAGTCCATAACTGCCTTTTGTTTTAACATTATAACACGCTTGGAATTTATTTAAATCAGTTTGAAGTTAAAGAATATTTAAAAGATTGAGCCCGGTCTTTGGGTCAATTTCTTTTTCTGCTTTTACTCCTTTTAATTCCAAAACTACGGCCTCAATAACAAGAAATACTTTTGAATTGCCGCGCAGGCATCCGGTTAAAACTTTGTCATTCTTCCCCATGCTTGCATGAATATGTATCTGCGGGCCCTTAGAATTTGAGAATATTGTTCCAATTCCCATAACCTCCCAGCCGTCTTTAAAGAATTTCTTATTCGGCTTGGGAGGAATAACCGGTTTCTTTGGGCCGGCAACTAAATCGCCTTCCCTAAGCGCGCCGATAAAAATGACGGTTGCCGTTTTGATCCGCTCATCTTTAGCTAAATTGCTTAAGCTTTGAATCAAAATATCATTATTATCAAATTTTAGCAGAAAAACCCTGCCAATTTGCCCCTTGGTATATTTCATATTTTTTTACTACGCTAATTGCGGCTAGTAATTATTTCTTCTGCGGGATCTTTCCTTCTTAATCTTACGCCTATGAGCAACACACAGAAACTCGGCAATAGGGGCAATCTTCTTGCCCTCGTAAGGAAATTCCTTGCAGGTCACCGGCTTTATCGCATAATCAAACTTATGCACCCGGCACAAGCCGTCGGGGTCCAAAAAAACACACGGCTCATCTTCATAACTAGTGCCCACCTTGAACCCGGAAGGAAATGATTTGTCAATCTCTAAGTGGAAAAAATCCCCCTTGATACCATGCTGCAATATTTTTTTAGCTTCCTCCAGATCAATCCAAGCCCCAAGCCTACAGCAATCCGCCTGATTCTTACAACTAAAACAATCAATTTCCGGTTTTTTCTTATTTTTAGTTTTCATTTATTTATTATACATTCCTTTATAGCTAAATTCAAAATATATTTAAATGCTAAAAAAATAGCCTGGCCTCTAACTTAATAGAAGCCAGGCTATCTGTGTACTCTTTCTTACAGTTTGACTACATTTGTAGCCTGTTCGCCTTTAGGTCCTTTTTCGATATTGAACTCTACTTCCTGACCCTCAGCCAAGGATTTATAACCCTCACCCTGAATTGCGCTGTGATGAACAAATACATCGCTGCCGGATTCAGGTGTGATAAACCCGAAACCTTTCTGGTCTGAAAACCACTTTACTTTGCCTTTTGCCATTATTTACTACCCCCTCTCCTCTTAATTTTTTAGTAAATAACGGCAGAAACAAAAAACCGCAAAGGTTAGTTTTTTAAACCTTGCGGCCTACAAACTTCTAATCCTTTATTCACTACTTGGTAAGTTTAACACATTTTTACGATTTGTCCAGCAATATTATGACTATTTAATAGGCATATAATTTATGCCAGCGGCAAGCTAACCAGTATAAATACTACCTAAAGAATGCTGGTTAAGTAATTATTTTACAAAAAGCAGCCACAACTTCGGGGTTAAACTGGGTACCTGCGCCTTCTTTTATTTTGACTACGCCTTCTTCTTTAGTCATCTTTGTATGATATGAACGGGTAGATGTCATCGCGTCATAGGCATCCGCAACCGAAACAATTTGGGGGAAAATACCGGTTTGCTCCGGCTTTAAATTATCAGGATAACCTTTGCCGTCATAACGCTCATGATGCGACCTGATTACAGAAAGCATCTCTTGGTCTAAAAATACCGGCTTTAATATTTCTTCACCAACTACAGGGTGCTTGCGCACAAGGTCGCTCTCTTTAACAGATAAGCCGCTTTTCTTATTTAGTATATCCTCATGAATACCTAATTTCCCGATATCATGCAGTTGCGCCGCCCGTTGCAATAATTGAGCTTTATCCATGGGTATGCCCATTTCAATGGCAATTTTATAAGCATATTCCCCGACTCTTTCTGAATGTCCGCAGGTATAAGAATCTTTTGCCTCAAGGCTGCGCACCATTGACTTAACTACGCGGTAAAAATAATCATGTAATTTTTCACGGGCATCTTTCAAGCTTAAAGACATTTTATTAAAAGATTCAGCAAGCTGGCCGATTTCATCGCTAGAAGGAATCTCCACCTGATACTCTAAGTTGCCTTTAGCGATATTTTTTGTACCACCGATTAGTTTTTTAATGGGGGTAATTATCCTTATTGAGAATATCGCACCTAAACCGAGAGCAAAAATAAAACCCATAAATAGAACAAATACCCCTCTTAAAAATAGCTCCTTTTGAGCCAAATAAACATCGCTTGCATTAATATCTATGCCTAAAATCGCAGCAGGTTCATTATTTTTATCAAGAATAGGCGCATACCCGGAAAGGAATCTTCCCCAGTCATCAGAGGACAAATTAGTATCCACCGTAGGGCCGCTAAAAGATTTAAGCATTTCGGGAAAACGGCTAGCGTCATATTTATCTCCCGGAAAAGATGTGGCATTAGCTTTAACATTGTTTGAGGTAAGCGCATCAGGGTCAACAAGAAATTGCAGAATTCCCGGGCGGTCTGTTTTTGCCATTATATAAATATTCCTGACCAAAGGGTTGGCTTGTTTGATTCTTAGCAATTGAACCGCTATACCCCTAAAAGAAGGAGCATTTATGCCTTCCGAACCTAGAGGGATACTGCCTAGCTGATCGGCATCTATAAAAAGAACTGCAGTGCGGACAATTACCTTAAGCTTATCCCTAAACTCATTAAATTGCGATTTAAGGCTGTACCTAAAAAGAATAAAATTTCCTAAAACAGCGACAAATAACAACGAAAGGACAAAAGAAGCGGCGACTTTAAAATAAAAACTGCGAAAAAAATTATTCCTTGCTTTCATTTTTGTTTTTGATTATTTTAAAACTGTTAAAGCTTTTATCGCTTTTCTTTCCGGAAAACCCAACGCGCACCAAGGACCAGGTATAAATTTCACCGTCCTCAAAAAGAGCTGAATCGATTTTAACCGAAGACAGGCTATCCGGTAAATCTTCTTTATGAATTAAATTATCCTCATACATATTATAACCTTTATAAATCTTAAAGATCATTCCTCGTGTACCCGTTACATCATTCCACCAGCTAAATTCTAGCGGCTGGGTGCTGTTTAGAATAACCGCATCATAAATAGGATTCCTGAGCCTCGGTTCAGGCGGGCTATTATACAGGCCGCCTTCCAAAGTAAAACTAACTGCATGCGCAGGGCTGATCCCAACAAAGCAAAAAATAAAAACAAAGACTATTGCTAGTTTTTTTTGCACAAAATCTCCTAGTTAAAGAAAATCATTTGGAAATGATCATCTGCAATGAAACAAATAACATAAAAATACCAAACATCCTCTTAAGCAGAGGATCGGATAAATAATGCGCAAGATGAGCCCCTATAAGCCCTCCGATAAAAAACCCCAGGCAGACAAACGCAGCTACGGACAGCTTAATATTGCCGCTCTGATAATAACGCATGGCCGCAAGCAGGCCTATGGGCGGCACAAGAACGGCTAAGGTAGTCCCTTGTGCCTGATGCTGCGTAAGCCCGAAGAAAAACACTAATGCCGGAACAATAACTGCCCCTCCCCCAATGCCAAACATGCCTCCGAGGACACCCGCCGCTAAACCAAGAATTAAATATAATATCTGCGCCATATTAGAGCCTCCTTATTACTATTCAGTATTTCCGGGATATACCTCACCAATCCTCACCTTTATTACACCTTTTTTCAAATCCGCTACCTTTAAGAATGCGTTCCGGCATAAATCAATGACCCTTCCGCGCCTAAACAAATAACACGCAGGACCAAAATCGTTGTGCCTAACTTCCACGCATTTATTATTTTCAAGATTACATACCAGGTAATATTTTCCGAAATCCCTCTTTCTCATGGCACAGGTAAGCTCCTCTTTACGATATTTTTCTCCGGAAGCAGTAAGCCGGGGATTATACCATGTGGCAAGGCCTTCCGCAGGATACGCCCCTTTGACAGGAACATTATCCTGGCAGCCAGAGAGCAGAAAAAAAATATATAGAATAAAAAGCTTCATTTTTATATTATACCTTAACTTCCTGTAGCCCCCAAACAAAAATCCCAAACCCTTTCGAGCTTGGGATTTAGAAATAAACTATAACTGTTTATTTTTTACACTTCACGCAATAATTATCATGCAAACATTTAACAAATGATTTAACAAAAGCAAAAATAATTATTAATAGCACAAACTGACCAAACAATCCCCAGCTCATCATCTTAGGCCCCTATTAGTTTTTTAATATTTTACTGCCCGGCCTTTGACAGGGAGCGAAACATGGCTTCCGGCCAATTTCCACTCTTTACCTTTTTTAACCAAAAAACCGGTTGTACGAACATTATTGATTTTTTTAACCAATTTTCCATCCTTATAGATTTTAGTATCAAATTCCAGGGCAAAATGCGCGGCGCGATTTCCTCCGACAAGGCTTATTTGCTTGCTCTTAACCTTTGTAGTCATGCCTACTCCGGTTTTCCTGATAGATTCAATTCTCGTTAACAAAGCTTTTTTACCTACTATATATTCATCCGCATCTGTTCCTATATGCACGGCTTTCTTATCATCAGCAACCATACCCTTAAGCCCAACAGTATCATATCCTAACCATGTATCTAAATACTCCTTAACAAATCTCTCTACCTTTTCCTTCTCTCCCATCTCGGCCTCCTTTTTAGCTGATTACATCTCTATTTTGCCTTAACTACAAATAAAGGCAAAGAACCTTCTCTTCTTCCATCTATGGCCAAATCTATTGAATACTCGCCATATTTATCAAGCTTAAGCCTTTGAATATTAATAATCAAATTTGCCGAACCTGACCTTTGCCCTTCCGGGATATTTACATTTATAGCCGCATGCGCAGGGTTAAGTATGTCCCTTCCGTCAAAATCAACAAAAGTCACAGTAACTTTATGCTCTCCTTTTTCGATGCTTTCAAACCTTATGCGCATAGCAATCGCACATTGAGGATGCACCGCCGGTAAGTCTTTAGCGGCAATCGTATCAAATGCACCGAGCATATTCAACTTGCCAAAATCATTTGTTGCTGCGTCGCATAAAGCATAAACTTCTATATTCATATCATTCTCCTTGCCCTAAAATATATTCTAAAGGCTTTGAATTTGCCATGAAATTAACCTGCCTTGAACATCCAGATCAAGCAAAATTAACCCTCCCTTAGAATTACGGTAAATACAGGTTTCTTTGATGCCGCCCAGGTTTTCGGACAAACGGCATAAAGTCGCTTCCCCATAAAGAACAGCAATCCTGCGCTTTGATGTTAGCTTTTTTAAACGCATACTATCAATATCACTTTTTAACTTATTGAATAACTTATCCTCTTTATCTAATTCTGCTTGCATTGCTTTCTGGTTAGACTCTAAGCCTTTTACAAACATAACCTCATCGAAATGCGTTATATATACACAGCCAGAAAGAAAAATTGCGGTTAAACTCAAAACAAATGCATATCTATGGAAAATTTTATTTTTTCCCATACCTTAATTATTCTTTCTAAATAAGATTTTCTAAAAACTACGAGCTACAAACTAAACGTAACGTTTATCTATTATTATTTACAGCAGCTGCTTGAACCTCTTACAATCTTCTTGATTACCAGGTTGACGATAAAGCAGGCAAGGGCAAGGAATATAACCAAATTATCAGATAGCGGTAAAACATCAAAGGCCGCCGCCAAAAGCAGCAATATCCCAACTCCCCATAAAATTGAGCTGATTATACAGGTATTTTTATTCTCCATCTAAGTCCTCCTTGTTGTATTATTATACCGCTTTAACCAAAAATCCCAAGCTATTTCACTAGACGTAAAAAAGGCTGAACGCTAAAGTCCAGCCAATAATAAATCCTATAGGTAGACGACTCAAAGAACTGTTCTAATAATTCTACCTAACTATTTTTTTCTGCTTCTTTATCTAAATAACAGCTGATAACTTCTCTTAAAAACTTGAGGTAAACAGGATTTACTAAATCGGTATATTGAATTCCAGTATGAAAAAGATCGGGCTTGGTGCCTTCGGGGTTAGCCTTTTTATTCCAAATTATAACACCATTGCACTGTATAGGTAAAGCCTCTTTGTCAGTGATGAATAGCTGCAGTTCTACCAATGAACCTACCTTGATCTCCTTTTCCAAAATAATTTTCATGCCGCCTTCACTTATATTTTCCGTATAAGCATGAAAGGTATAACGCTGGGGGTCTCCTTTTATAACTTGCCCGGAACATTTGACATTTATCTGATACTTAACATTAACTCTGAGAAATTTCCTTCTTTCTTCAAGCATTCTTAATCTCCCATAAATTAGTGATTTCAAGGGTATTCTATCACAAAAATGCGCAGTGTAAATAAAAAAGCCACTACAGTATTTAAACTATAATGGCTTTTTTATTTAAAGGAGCACCGACCTACTCTCACATGTCCTTACGAACACACTACCATCGGCTCTGAGGGGCTTAACGGCCGTATTCGGAATGGGAACGGGTGTTTCCCCCTCGATAAAGGCACTCCAAAATTTTTTCGTAGCAAAAATTTTGTACTTTGCGATACAACATTCGAATATCTTCAAACCGTAACATCTAGGTTTGAGCAAAGTACATTTGCTCCTTAAAATACCTTTGGCCCCGGCGCTAAAAGCGCCTGGAGACCTCTTGTATTTTTTTAAAACATCAACAACTACATACAGAATCTAGTGAGCAAAAACTACTCGTCCAAATAACCCAAGTGAAACAAAAATTAAGGACAAGCCGATTGGCCGATTAGTACGTATTAGCTGAAACTCTTACGAGTCTTACACTTTACGCCTATCAAGGTCGTAGTCTACGACCGGCCTACAGAGTCTTGCGACTCAGGGATACTTAGTCTTGGGGGGGGCTTGGCACTTAGATGCTTTCAGCGCTTATCCCTTCCGAACATAGCTACCCGGCCTTTGCCCTTGGCAGGACAACCGGAAAACCATAGGTTCGTTTCTCTAGGTCCTCTCGTACTGAAGAGAACTCCCCTTCAAATATCCTAACGCCCACACCAGATAGAGACCGAACTGTCTCACGACGTTCTGAACCCAGCTCGCGTACCCTTTTAACCGGCGA
>JAQTQQ010000004.1:0-84459 GCA_028712175.1 Candidatus Omnitrophota bacterium
GTATGGCGAAGGATAGTAAGTAGTAATGGTTATCTCTTCGGCAAAAGCAAGAAAAGGAATGACTAAAATAAGGATCAGCAAGATAAACAAAAAATTACTCTTATACACTAGGGGCCTCCTTTTAGTTATATATTGGTTGGCTTGACAGGACTCACCCGCCACAATTTTTTGGCGGGTCCGCCTTCGGCGGAAACCTGTACCCCATTTTTAAAGTTTCACCCTAAGATTTATTCGGGGCGACAGGACTTGAACCTGTGACCTCAGCGTCCCGAACGCTGCGCTCTACCAAGCTGAGCCACGCCCCGTTGCATCTCTGGACTTTATTGTGGAGATGCAACGGGGCACGCCCGTTGCATCTCTTATTTTTGTTACAAACTAACAATAAGAAACTAACTCATTGCATCCCCAAATATTAATTAGTATAACAGAAATCCTCGGGATGCGCAATAATAGATAATCAATTAATAACGATATAATTGTTTTTTAAAATGGGTTAAAAGGAATATTTTTTGCGAGGATATCAAACTCTACGTTTAACTTGTCCGAAGGCCCTTTAAAATTTAAAGTAGTATTTTTAAAAGTATGCGGGATTATGCAGACAGTAAATATATTTGCGGAAACTTTAGCTAAAGTTAAACTTATGCCATCGAGAGAAACCGAGCCTCTCGGCAGACAATAGCGCATAAATTCATACGGCACAGCAATATCAAGCTCCATGATACCCTGGCGCAAGCATTTCCTGCGTAGTGTGCCCAGGCAATCGATATGGCCCAAGACAAAGTGCCCGGAAACCCTGTCTCCAACTTTAAGGCTGCGCTCAAGATTAACCTGTTGACCGGGCTTAAGCTGCCCTAAATTAGTATTCTTAAGCGTAATATCCATAACTTCAAAACTAACCCGGTTAAGCCCCAGAGAAATCACGGTAAGGCAAACGCCATTAACTGCGACACTATCCCCGACCTTAACGCCAGATAGTATCTCTTTTGCATTAATCTCCAAAAGAGATACATTTCCTTTAGGCGATATTTTTCTTACCACCCCCAATTCTTCAATAATACCGGTAAACATCTATTTTACCCTTGCCTCAACCAGTAATTCCTCTCCAAAACGATTAATTTTTAAATCGCTTAATCTTATCGCGGCATCAATGCGTTTAATCCCGTTGCCCATTACGGAAGAGACAGCGTCTTTACCTCCGATAATCTTCGGACTGATAAAAAACAAAATCTTATCTACCAATCTCTCATCAAACAGCGAGCCGATCAGTGTACCGCCGCCTTCAACAATAATATTACTTATTTGCAATTGAGCCAGCTTCTTTAAGGCATCACGCAGATTAATCTGGCCTGCTTTTTCCTTGACTTCCAAAATCTTGGCTTTTGCGGATAATTTCTTCCGATTTTCCGTAACTTGACCCGGGTGGCTTGGCAATGTAATAATAATAACTTGGGCATCCGCAGAAAAAATATTGGAATTCTCAGGAGTACTTAAATTACTATCGACAATTACCTTTATTAGTTTTTTTTGGGCAAACCATGCATTAAGGCTTGGGTTATCCCGTAGGACAGTGTTTACCCCAACCATAATCGCGTCATAATTCTTGCGTAACTTATGGGCATAAACCCGTGATCTATCAGAAGTAATCCATTTAGAATCTCCGGTTTTAGTAGCTATGCGCCCATCAAGCGATTGAGCGACCTTAACCGTAACAAAAGGAAGCCTGCTGGAAATATATTTTATAAAGCTTTCATTGATTTTCTTAAGCTTATCTCCCAGAATGCCCGCCTTGACCTTAATATTGTTTTGTTTAAGCAAAGCAAGCCCTCTGCCGTTATTTAAAGGGTTGGGATCAATCATCCCGACGACTACCTTCTTTATCCCGCTTGCGATAATGCGGTTGACACAAGGAGGGGTATGGCCGGTATGCGCACATGGCTCAAGGGTAACATAAAGAGTCGCGCCTTTAGCCTTTTTTCCTGCCTGCTCCAAAGCAATGATCTCTGCATGCGCAAGTCCGGCCTTGGCATGAAAACCACGCCCGATGATCGAGCCTGCTTTAACAACAATTGCCCCCACTAAAGGGTTAGGAGAAGTGTTTCCTTTAGCCTTAAGCGCTAATTTTAAAGCTAAACCCATATAGTACTCATCAGTATATTTATTCATTTTCTAGCCTGGCGTAATTTCTCCACTAATTCAAACGGTATTTTAACCATGCCTAATTTTATTTCCGGTTTCGCTTGGCCGTGAAAATCCGAACCTCCGGTAATCAAAAGATTAAGCCGCCTGGCTAAATCCAGATAAAAATTAACCATGGATTGCGAATGTTCGGGGTAATATACCTCTAATCCCTCCAGCCCATCATTTACAAATTCAGCGACCAAAGCATCATCATGCAATATATAGGGGTGTGCCAAAACAGCTACCCCTCCTGCGTCATTAATTATTTTTATTGCTTCGCGGGGCGAAAGCCGAAAGCCTAAAACATAAGCTGGAGAGCTATCACCGATATATTTAAAGAAGGCTTCAGAAACGGAATTTACATGCCCGTCTTTGACCAGCGCCCGGGCAATATGCATTCTGCCAACTGTGGCAGTTCCGGAAATATTAAATACGGTTTCCGGATTAAGCTTTATCCCCAACCCCTCTAAATTATGTATTATTTTATAGGCCCGGCTGATGCGATTTTGCTGCAATAATTTTAATGTTTCAAGCAAGGCATTATTCTTATAATCCAAGAAATACCCCAATATATGGACTTCTCGGTTTTCATGCTGGGCAGTTAATTCGATGCCGGGAATAATTTCTAAATCCGTGCCTTGAGCCGATTCATTCGCCTGAGCAATAGCCTCAACGGTATCATGGTCAACTATGGCAATTGCGGAAAGCTTGCGCTTAACTCCTTCTTTGACCAGTTCTTTAGGCGTACATGTGCCGTCGCTGGCCAAAGAATGCACGTGCAAATCAGCGTATCTCACTTTTCTTTCTCAATCTTTATCTGATCCAATATGGCATTGACAAATTTACCGGATTCCAATCCGGAATATTTTTTTGCCAATTCAACTGCCTCATTAATCGCTACTTTGGGCGGAATATCCTGACGAAATAAAAGTTCAAAACAACCCAAACGCATGATATTGCGATCCACAAAAGCCATACGGTCAAGCTGCCAATTCGCAGCGTATTTGCTGATTTTTTTATCAATCTCCTCTATATGCTCCACCACCCCTTGAAGAAGCTGCGCAGAAAAATCCTTAAGCTCTTCGGAATCAGCCTGTCTTTCGCTATTATCCCAGAAACTTTTCAAGACCTCCTGATGGCAGAGGCGGGTAATGTCCACTTGATAGAGCATCTGCAATACATATTCTCTTGCCTTAGTCCTTTTTCTCATAAAATTATTATTTTAACTGGCCTGATAAATTGACCATTTCAATTGCAGAAAGTGCCGCATCCCTGCCTTTATTACCGTCTTTTGAACCTGCCCGTTCTACAGCCTGTTCAATGCTATCAGCCGTAATTATGCCAAATATAACCGGCACACCGCTATCCAAAGAAACTTTGGCTACGCCCTTAGCGGCTTCCGATGCGATATAATCAAAATGCGGAGTGGCGCCGCGAATAACCGTGCCCAAACAGATTACTGCATCAAATGTTTTAGATTTGGCCATTTTCTGAGCCGCCAATGGAATTTCAAATGCGCCGGGAACCCAGGCTACCGTAATATTCTTATCCTCTGCACCATGCCTTAGCAAGGTATCAATACAGCCGCTCACTAATTCTTTGGTCATCATATCATTAAAACGCGAAGCCACCAAGCCAAAGCTTTGGCCTTTTACTAAGAGTTTACCTTCGAGCACTTTTACCATAACTTCCTCCTTGTTTAAAGTTTGAGATGATGCCCCATTTTTTCTTTTTTTGTTTTTAAGTACCTGTAATTCTCGCTGTTTGGCTGAATCTCCAAAGGCAGGCGCTCTAAAACCTTAAGGCCATAGCCCTCTAAGCCAATAATCTTACGCGGATTATTAGTCAATAGCCTTATCCCCTTAACCCCTAAGTCTACAAGAATCTGGGCACCGATACCATAATCACGCAAATCAACCTTATGGCCTAATGCCTCGTTAGCTTCTACCGTATCCATACCTTTATCCTGAAGTTTATATGCGCGGATCTTTTCAACTAAACCAATTCCGCGCCCTTCTTGTTTCATATAAAGGATAACCCCTTTCTTTTCTGCGGCGATTATCTGCATGGCTTTCTCCAGTTGCCTGCCGCAATCACAACGCAATGAACCGAAGACATCTCCGGTTAAGCATTCAGAATGTACGCGCACCAATACCGATTCATCTTTCCAGCTGCCCATACACAAAACTATATGCGTCTGATCAGAAGTCGTATCCCTATAGATGACTAATTTAAATTCTCCGAATTTTGTCGGCAGCTTAGTTTCAACTACTGCCTCAACTAATTTTTCGCTTCTGCGGCGGTATTCTATAAGGCTGGCAATACTGCAAATCTTTAATGAGTGTTTCTTTGCAAATTCAAGAAGATTCGCAAGGCGGGCCATACTGCCATCATCATTCATAATCTCACAAATTACCCCCGCCGGATAACATCCTGCAAGACGCATTAAATCAAGACTTGCTTCAGTATGTCCTGCCCTAACCAAAACTCCGCCGCGCCGGCAGCGCAAAGGAAAAATATGCCCTGGGCGCAGGAGGTCTTCTGGTTTAGTATCTTGGCTAATTAAAATTTCAATTGTTCTAGCCCTATCGGCAGCAGAGATACCCGTACTTATTCCGCGCGCCGCATCAACTGAAATCATCCATGCAGTCTTAAAAGGATCTTCTTTATGGGGCTGCAGGGTATTTTTAAGCATAGGATCAAGTTCCAGAAAACGCAAGCGCTCTTCTTCCATAGGAACACAAATAAGCCCGCGTCCAAATTTAGCCATAAAATTTATATCTTCGGGCCTGACGCCTGAAGCCGCCATAACCAGATCACCTTCATTCTCACGGTCCTCATCGTCAACGACAATTACCATTTTGCCGTTTTTTAAGTCTTCTACAATTTCTGGAATTGTGTTAAACATGGCTCTCCTATACCCTCCGGGTGCATCCGCGCAGATCCCTAAAACGCAGGGTATTAAAAAATAAGCCCGAAATAAACTCTTCGGGCAATTTGCTATTTTCACCAGGAATCACCGGCGAATCCGCGGCTATTTACAGCGGTAATCTTCTTCCATCTGGACTTTACACCCTAACCAACTTTAAAATGGGTGCCCGTTTTATTACGGAACCATCGGCCCTGGAATTTCACCAGATCTGTCCGCCATTGAATCAGTGGCGGACTCGCGGGCTTTTACAACTTAACCATATTTTTGGTTTATTGTGCTCTACCGCCGGTAAGGATTTACACCTTGCCCTGAAGATTAACTGAAATTATTTTACCAGAGAAACTAAACTTGTCAATACAATTAAAATGGGCTATAATATTTTACGTGGTTACAAAAATTCTAAAACAAATCCATCGCACGCTTCTAACCCGTCAAAAAACCGTATCTCTTGCTGAATCCTGCACCGGAGGCATAATTAGCAGCCTATTAACCAGTCAATCAGGCTCCTCCGGATACTTTCTTTCAGGGGTAGTTGCCTATAGCAACAAATCAAAAGAGCTGCTTTTAGGCATCCCGGAAAAAACAATTGTCAAATATGGCGCAGTATCAGAAAAAATCGCCAAATTAATGGCAGAAAACATCCGCAAGAAAACAAATGCCGACTTCGGCTTAAGCGTTACAGGGCTGGCAGGACCATCAGGAGCTAATAAAAATAAACCCGTAGGAACTGTTTTTATCAGCCTTTCCGATGAAAACAGGAATATCTGCCGAAAATTCTCTTTTTCGGGTAGCCGCCAGAGTATTCGCAAGAAATCTGCCCAAGAAGCCTTAAAACTACTATGCGCGCATTTATCGCGATAACCCTACCGGCAGAGATCCAAAAAGCTGTTGCCATATTACAGGATGAATTAAAAACCGGACTGCCTAAAATCAGCTGGATTGAACCGGGCAACTTGCATATCACCTTAAAATTCCTTGGTGAAATATCAGACGGACAGCTAAACAATATTAAGCAGATAATCGCAGAAATCTCAAAGAAAACTACCCAATTTCAAATAAAACTTGATAAATTCGGCGTTTTCCCTGACATATCTGGGCCGCGGATAATTTGGATAGGCACAAATAATACGTTTACGGAAATAAAAAAAATTGCTGAACAATTAGAACTAAAAATTGAGAAATTAGGAGCCGCTAAAGAAACCCGCGCATTTTCTATTCATCTAACTATTGGCCGGATAAAAACCGATGTTAAACTCGAAAATCTGGAAAAAATACTTAATAAAGCAGGCAAAAATTTGATTAATAAAAACCTTGAATTTGTTGCCCAGGGGATCACCTTATTTAAAAGCAGGCTTGATAAGGCGGGTGCGGTTTATACTGTTTTAAAACAAGCTAATTTTAAAACTACCTGAAGGACAATATTCGTGTAGATCCCTGCGATTAAATCATCTCCCATTATACCGGCTGCTCCGCGCATATGCTGCAATCTCTCTGCGGGAAAAGGTTTAAGTGTATCAAGTATACGAAAAATAATAAAACCCAGGATAACAACCTTTAAATCGAGCGGCATAAAACTGTAGGCAACAAGCATTCCCATAACTTCGTCAATAACCACCCGGCTGGGATCTTTTTTATTCAAAAGCCTCTCCATCCTTCCGCTGGTTAATAACCCTAAGAGAATTATACAAAGAATGCTTAAAAAGTAAACCGCAGAATCAGCTCTCTTAATTAAATAAAATAAACCGGCTCCCACCATGCTCCCGAATGTCCCGGGTACAAACGGTAAATAACCGATAAAAAAAACAGAGGATATTATTTTGCTCAAAAAATCAAGAAAAGCTCCGGACTTCATAAGCGGGTAATGACTTTACGATTCTCCCATAGGTATGATAAACCGGAATAAAGCGTTAAGCCTACGGTCGTAAGCATGAGAAAGAATATTCCCTGCCTGAAAACTTTTTCCCACGCAGGATTCCAGGTATAATATTTAAGTATAATCTCTTTAAGCACGATAAAACCTAAGATAGTAAATATCACGGTCATCTGCAAAGCTGTCTTATGCTTTCCGGCCCGAGCGGCAGACAATACTTTACCTTTATTTAAGGCAAACAGGCGCAAAGATGTGATTAAAATCTCCCGTGAAACAATTATTACAAACATCCAGGCATCGATCAACTGCAGCTGGACAAATGCCGCAAAAGCCGCCAAAACCAGTATCTTATCGGCAATGGGATCCATAAGCCTGCCGAAATCCGTAACCATATTTCTGCGCTGGGCTACTATTCCGTCGAATAAATCCGATAAAGCCGCAAGGACAAAAACCACTAAACTAATTACCTTGGGCCAAAGCCCATGGCAAAATAAAAAGAACATAAAAACAAAGGTCAATAATATACGCGACATTGTCAGGCGATTAGCAAGATTCATAGGACTGGCTCCCCCACTAAGTCATACTCTAAAGTATCCGTAATTTTTACCCGGGCAAATTTACCTATTTTTAGCGCTTTTCTTGTATTTATAAAAACACTGCCGTCTACTTCCGGGGCATCTGCCTGAAGCCGCCCGGCATATCCGCTGCCATGTTTTTCCTCAACCAAAACAGGAATAATTGTTCCGAGAAAATTAGAGTTCAATTCCGCGGCAATTTTCTGCTGCGCAGACATAATAATGTCGAACCTTTCTTGTTTTATTTTTTCAGGTACTTGGCCTTTAAAGTTATAGGCGGGAGTATCCTCTTCCCTTGAATAAATAAAGGCGCCCAACCTATCAAACTTTATTTGCTTTACAAACTCAAGCAGTTCGTTAAATTCTTTATCTGTTTCCGAAGGAAAACCTACGATGATTGAAGTCCGCAAAGTAATTTCCGGTATAATCTTTTTGATTTTATTAATTAACGCAAAAATTTCATCTTTATTTACCCGCCTATTCATAAGCTTTAGTATACGGTTATTTATATGCTGCATGGGTAAATCGATATATTTACATATCTGTTTCTCTGCTGCGATTAAATCAAGCAGTTCAGTATTGACCCTCTCGGGATTCAAGTATAAAAGCCGAATCCATGCAATATCAGGCGCGTTACTGATTATTTTCTTTAAGATTCCAGCTAACCCGCTTTTACCTGAGAAATCCATCCCAAAACCAGTAATATCCTGTCCGATTATATTTAATTCTGAGATTTTCTCTTTATTGAAACGCCTGACTTTAGCAATTATCGTTTTCTCATCAAGGCTTTTAAGCGTGCCTTTAATTTTAGGGATTACGCAATAACTGCAATTATTAACACAACCCTCGCATATTTTTAAATAAGCATAATGTCCAGGGGTAAGCGCAAACCTTTTTAACTCATGGTTTAATTCCGGCGAACCTACAAACGCATCGACCTCAGGCAGCTGTTTTCTCAGGTTTTTATAACGCTGAGCCAAACAGCCATAAACGATCAATTTCTTAAGCCTGCCCTGTTTTTTTAATTCAATTAAATCAAGGATGGCATCAATAGACTCGCGTTTGGCTTCCTGGATAAAAGCACAGGTATTTATTAACGCAATATCAGCTTCCTCCATGTTTTCAACAATAGAATAACCTTTGAAATTAAGGCGGCCTGCTAACGCCTCACTATCAACCAGATTTCTTGGGCACCCTAAAGTCAGTATCCCTAATTTTTGTTTCATCGGGATATCTTTAAGCCATCTTTATTGATAATAATATTCTTTAGAGGCTTACCGCGCCGGCCGAGATTATCAAAACGCTGGTCATTAACCTGAAGCTCTACCGCGCCGGCATCACCCAAAGATAATTCAACTTTTTCACGGGCATGCCAGGTTTCGCTCCTTCCGCGGGCGAGCACGCCGTGAAAAATAACCTTACCATCAACCTTAGCAGATATCCAGGATTTGCTACGAGCAAATATCCCCAAGGTAAAACCTTCTGTCAGGTCTTTTTTAATATTAGCTTGCTTAGCCTTGGGCTGCTGCTTTAAAGCAACCTTTGGCGCAAGAGAAGCGGCAGGTATCAGCGCCTTAACTTTTTCTATATGGGCCCTACGCCTGGAAGAAATAAATTTAATCAGATTCACTCCCAAGAATATAATAATTACGGCAAAAACCGCAAAAACAATTATCTTTTTAAAATTAGCCGAAGGCCTTAACGAAACCAACTTTACCGAAGCATCTTTTATAAATGATGCTTTTTTTTCAACCCTCTCCCCTATAGGCCTGCCGACAGTAGCATTTAATACCGGCTTATGCGCCACCTCAGAGCAGGCGCCAATGAACTCTTTAGCATCAAGCCCTAAAGCGGCACAATAAATCTTAATAAAACCTTTAAGATAGATCGGGCTTAAATCCGAAATACTATCACCTTCAATCGCACGTAAAACATTAAGGTGGATTTTGGTTTTTTTCTGAATATCCTCTAAACTCAACCCTCTTTCCTGACGGGTCTTCTTTAGCCTGGATCCTGCTGTCTCAATACTCACGGTTTCTCCATCTTTCCACCTGTAGTTAAATCCTTAAGCCAAGCCTGACGATCAACTAAAATTTTACGCGGTTTACTGCCCTCAAACTGTCCGACAAGGCCTTCTGTTTCCATGGTATCAATAATCCTCGCAGCCCGGGTATAACCTAAGCGCATCCGCCTTTGTAATATAGAAACCGAAGCTTGGTTGCTTTCCATAATTACACGTACCGCTTCATCATAAAGCTCATCTTTCTCGCCGCCGCCAGACAAACTATTCTTTTGCTGCTCTTTAAGAATCTGGTCATCATAAATGGGTTCACCTTGAGCTTTAATAAACTCTACCACTTTTTCGATCTCTGAATCCTTGACCAAAGCTCCCTGGATACGGATAAGATCCTCTTTACCGGGCTGCAAAAATAACATGTCGCCTTTACCCAATAAAGTCTCTGCACCATTCATATCCAATACGGTACGCGAATCAACCTTAGAGGCTACCTTAAAAGATACTCGGGCAGGCAAATTTGCTTTTATTACTCCGGTAATTACGTCCACGCTTGGCCGTTGCGTAGCCAGAATCAAATGTATGCCTACGGCGCGTGACAACTGTGCAAGGCGCGTAATTGCATTTTCAATCTGGTCGCGTGCGACACTCATTAAATCCGCAAATTCATCCACGATAACTATAATATAGGGAATTTTCTCCTGCTTCTCGTTATAAGCCTCAATATTCCTTGCCCCTGCCTTAGATAAAAGCACATAACGTGACTCCATTTCTGAAACTACCCAATTAAGGGCAACTGCCGCTTTCTTGGCATCCGTGACTACCGGGCACAATAAATGCGGTAAACCGTTAAAAGGCATAAGCTCGACCATTTTGGGGTCAATCATCAGGAATTTTAAATCATTGGGTGACTCTCTAAAAAGCAAAGATAGTATACAGGTATTAACGCACACGGTCTTACCTGATCCGGTAGTTCCGGCAATTAATAAATGCGGCATATCGTCCAAATCTCCAAACACGGAGCGGCCGGTTATATCTTTGCCTAGAGCTATTGTCAAAGCTGACTTCTGCTTATGATACTCCGGAGATACGAGCAGATCCCTGATACACACTAAAGAACTCTGTAAATTAGGCACCTCAACCCCTACCCTGCCTTTACCCGGAATAGGAGCAATAATCCTTATTGACTGGGCTTTAATTGCTAAAGCAATATCGTCACTTAAAGCCTCGATACGGTTAATTTTAACCCCCGGAGCAGGTTCAAGTTCATAACGGGTAATTACGGGACCGCGGATGATATCTGTAACCTTGGCCGAAATACCAAAATCCTCCAGGGTATCTTCTAATGTCCGGGCGCAAGCCTCAAGGTCCTCTTTCATCTGCCTAGTATCGGAGGCAGGCGGCTCATCTAACAGATCTATAGAGGGCAGATGATAATCTCCGATTTTTAACTCGCCGGTTTTCAACTTAATCTCTTGCGCAACCGGTTTCGTTTTAATCTGAATCTTCGGCTTGGAAAGAACCGGCTGCGGCATAAATATTTTAGGTTTTGACAGGCCTGGCTCGCTTTCCTGTTTCTTGGCAAGAGAATTATTAATAAGGCTCGGTTTAACCCTTACCGGCGTAGACTTTCTTGCACTATGAAAGTTTGATAAGCCGAAAAACACGGATTTCATTTTTTCGATCGTTTTAAGAAAAAGCGAAGAAATGAGGATTTCCGTAACTAACGCAAGAGAAAGGATTGCAAAGGTAATAAAAATAATAAACCCGCCCAACCGGCTAAAATATGTAGTTATAAAGTTAGAGGTAAGCGCCCCTAAAAACCCGGAGGTTTGAAACCTTAAAGGCTCATTGCTTAGATTAAACATACCAATAAACGAGCTTATTGAGGCAAGCAGGACAAACATCCCCAGAATACGAGGGATACTCAAATAAGGCTTATCCTGGCGAAAATATTTTACACCAAGCGCAATAACTAGGAACGGAATGATAAAACTAGAGATATTACCGAAAAGAAAAATAAGAAACCCGGCTAGATAAGCACCGAAAACTCCGAGCAGATTTTTTGGGGGAAAATTTGGGTGAGAAGTATAGAAAACTAAGTCAAGACGGTCAAAACGGATAAGGCTGGCCAAAACCATCAGCCCTAACGCTACTAGAATAACGCCTTTAACCTCATTTATTCTTCTTTCTCTCACTTCTAGAATGGACTTATTTTTTAAGCTGCTTCAGCCTGTTTCTTGCTTAAATTAATTCTTCCTAACTCATCTATGCCAATAACTTTAACCTTGAATTCGTCTCCGACTTTAACAAGATCATCAATCTTCTTAACAAAAGTACTGGACAATTCAGAAACATGCACTAACCCTTCTTTACGCGGAGCTATCTCAACAAAAGCGCCAAATTGCATAATCCGCTTAACTTTGCCGAAGTAAATTCTGCCTACCTCTACATCCTCAGTGATTGCCTTGATCATTTTAATGGCAGCAACTGATTTCTCAGCATCGATTGAGCCGACCAAGACCGTACCGTCGTCCTTTATATCTATACTCGCTCCGGTAGCGGCGATTATAGCTTTAATCGTTTTCCCTCCGGGGCCGATAAGCTCCCCGATTTTTTCAGTATTGATTTTTAAAACATCAATGCGCGGAGCAAAACTAGAAAGTTCCTCTCGCGGGGTGCCTAAAGCCATGCTCATTTTATCTAAAATAAACAGCCTGCCTTCCTTAGATTGAGCAAGGCATTCCTTAAGCAACTCCAGGGAAATACCGTCGATCTTAAGGTCTAGCTGAACCGCGGTAACCCCTGTACGCGTTCCGGCAACTTTAAAATCCATATCTCCAAAGTGGTCTTCCAGCCCGGCAATATCCGTAAGGATCACCGTTTTATTGCCTTCTTTAACCAAACCTAAAGCAACCCCGCCAACAGCATCCCTGATAGGAACACCAGCATCCATCAATGAAAGGGTCGCCGCACAAACCGATGCCATAGAGCTGGATCCATTAGATTCTAAAATTTCAGAAACTACCCTAATTGTATAAGGAAACTTTTCTTTTGTCGGCATCACCGCAAGCAAAGCCTTCTCTGCTAGGGCCCCATGGCCAATTTCACGCCTACCGGGTGAACGCACAGGCCGGGTTTCACCGACGCTAAAAGAAGGAAAATTATAATGCAACATGAACGATTTCTTCTTTTCTCCGTCCAAAGCCTCTATTAGCTGTTCATCTTCACCGGTACCTAAAGTGGTTATAGCCATGCTCTGAGTTTGTCCTCGAGTAAAAAGGCTTGAGCCATGGGTACGCGGAAGCACAGAAACTTCACATGCAATTGGGCGGATTTCTTTAAAAGAACGCCCGTCAATACGGATATTATCATCAAGGATCATTTTACGAACCTGCTTCTTTTCAACTTCATGCAACCCGGTACAAATATCAGGCGCCAAGAACCCTTCACTAGTAAGCTGCACTTCCAATTCTTTTGTCAATAAAGCCACTGCCTCTTCACGCTCTTCTTTTTTGCTTAATTTATATACTTCAGCCAATTTTTCGCGGGAAAGCAACTCAATCTTCTGCATTAGGTCTAAATCAATCAACTTAAGCTCGACATTTGCTTTAGGCTTACCATAAAGGCGGGCAAATTCATTCTGCATTTCAAGAATAGGCCTTAAGCTGTCCGCTCCGAACTGGACCGCTTCAAGGTAAATTTCTTCGGAAACTTCCTTAGCTTTTGATTCAAGCATAACTACGCCATTTTTATTACAGGCAACCACAACTTCTAAATCTGAACTTTCAATCTCGGCATAAGTAGGATTAAGGACAAACTCATTATTTATCCTGGCTACCCGGCAGCTAACTAAGGGGCCGTTAAAAGGGATATCCGATATGGACAGGGCAGCGCTGGCGCCGATTAATGCCAAAACATTCGGATCATTCTCTCCGTCGCTTGACAAAACGATAGCCATCACTTGGACTTCATGTAAGAATCCCTCCGGGAACAAAGGCCTTATCGGACGATCAATAAGGCGTGAACCCAGTATTTCATTCTCAGAAGGCCTGCCTTCGCGCTTAAAGAAACCCCCGGGGATCCTTCCGGCCGCATATGTTTTCTCCTGATATTCAACAGTTAAAGGAAAAAAATCCTGCCCCTCCCTTATTTCGCGGGACATGCAAGCAGTAACTAAAATAACGGTTGATCCGTAGGTAACCGTAACCGAACCGTTAGCCTGCTTTGCAATTTTACCTGTTTCTATGATAAGGTCATTTTTCCCAAATTTAATTTTTAAACTTTTATTCTGCATGAAGTCACTCTTTCCTTTTCTGAATTTAACCTTGCGGAGTATTACTTCCTCAAGCTAAGTTTTCCAAGAATCTTTTCGTACTTCTTC
This sequence comes from Candidatus Omnitrophota bacterium, assembly GCA_028712175.1. Taxonomy (GTDB): domain Bacteria; phylum Omnitrophota; class Gorgyraeia; order Gygaellales; family Profunditerraquicolaceae; genus UBA6249. The sequence continues at coordinate 13,954 of JAQTQQ010000004.1, forward strand.
ATATCCTTATCCTTGAGGTATTTGAGGAGTCTGCGGCGCCTACTTACTAAAAGAAGCAACCCGCGGCGAGAATGAAGATCTTTCTTATGTGATTTAAAGTGCTCCCCTAGATCGTTGATCCTCTCGGTTAAAATTGCTATCTGGACCTCGGCAGACCCAGTATCCCTGGAATGCACTTTAAAATCATCGATTAATTTTGCCTTTTGTTCCTTTGCCAAAACCAAATCTCTACCTCCTTTTTTCTTAACGATTATACGGTAATTAATTTAACAAGTCAATAATTTCTTTACCATTAATATGTTACCACAAGAAAATATTTATGCAACTTCAATTTCGCGGATTTTCCTGCGCACAAATTTCTTTTCTGCATGCCTGCGCTTTTCTTCAAGTATCCTTTTTTTCAGCCCTTTAGGCTTGAGGCGATTCCTGCGCATAACCTTGGCCTTAAATGACTGATTGGCCAAATTATCCTGCTGGATTTTATTAGCAATTTTACTTAAAAGGATATGCCGGGCTAAAGACCGGTTTAGGAGCTGGGAACGCTGGCGCTGGCATTTTACCTCTATTCCGGTAGGCAGGTGTTTTAGATATACGCAAGTAGAAGTTTTATTAACATTCTGGCCTCCCGGGCCGCTTGAACGTATAAAACTCTCTACAATGTCCTCTTCACGCACGCCTAAAAGAGCCATCCTATTTTCTAAGGTTACTGTTTTTACCGGTAGAGGCAACATATCAGGATTTTTCCTCCATCTCTAAATCGATATTTCTGATCAAATTGTCCAGATCTTTAATTAAAGACACAGAAAGTATCTTTAACGTGCTAACCTCTGTTTTAAGCGAACGCAGCTGGCCGAGAAGTCTTTTTAATGCCGAAAACCTCTTTTTTTCCTGTATCTGGTCGCTATCCAGCTCCTGCCTCTGCCGGATGATCACCCCTAAATTTTTCTTAACTTCAGCGGCGTCTTTTCCTTTTTCAAATATTTCTTTTTTTAAATTTCGGTAGTCTTCTTCATCCAGACCTTTTTTATTCTTTGCCTGGCGCAGGATATCAACCGACTCATAACTGGGAATACTGGCCGGTTTTGCCGCATCGGCATAATCATCTTTTAAATATTGCGGCTCTTCCTTTTCCAGAAAATAATATGATTTAAGCAGCTTCATTGCAGTTTGTTTGCGTATGCCTATCTCGCGGCTGACATAAACATCAAAATTGAGATAACCCCATTCTTTATACATTTTGTCTTTATAAACCGAGTACAAAGAACGCCCTAATTCAATCCAAGAGCACTTAAAGTTTTTTGCGCTTTCAAGGACATGATAACGTAAAGATTTTATATCTAAGGCTTCCATTTTCTCTTCAATACTTCTTAATGATTTAGGCCTGGTTTCCTGCATCTGCTTATTCTCCTATTTACCGAAGATTTTCTTTAATTCCTTGCCCATCTCTTTATACTTATCGATGGCAGTTGTCACTTTATCAACCAACTGTTCCGGGGATTGATTTACCAAATTTTTCATAGCCGCTTTTAATATCACAGGCTTTATTTTCTCAAGGCTTAAATCCGGGTTATTAAGCTTGGTGTCAATTTTAAACTCAAGGCGCAAATTTCCGTTTTCGTCCGTAAACAGGTCCAAGGCATTATCCGCCAGATTAAGAGAAGCAGGCTCAGGGCCTTCGGCTTTTTCATAAATCAGATTGGAAAGAGTAAAGTCGGTAACAATCTGCAAATCATTTTTCTTTGCCTTAAAAACAGAACTTAGATTAAGCAAGCCCGAGGCAAGTTTTTTATTTGATATAAAATCTCCGTAGTAAGGGGCAAAATTAACCACATTCAGGTTTTTAACCTTAAAATCTGCATCCATATCCTGCGCCGGATAATCCAGCTGTCCGTCAAATACAATGCTACCAAAAGGCAAAAGGCGCGAATTAACAAGCTCTGCTCTTAAACTAAAATTCGCAGCCAAGGAGGCAATGGGCAGGGTAACTTTGGATATTTTTATATTCAGTTTATCTAAAATTATCTGGAGGCCTTCGGGCGCAATTTTTTTATCCGTAAAAATTATCTTTCCGTTCTGCACCCTAAGGCTGGTTAAATAAACCGCGGGGCTCTTGCCTTTTTGTTCTAAAGACGGGAGGTTTAATTTTCCATCGGCTAACTGCACGAGATTAATTACCGGATCGACAACAGTCAAGCCGTGAATAACTATTTTGCCAAATAACAAACCTATTAAATTAGGGGATAAAGATACCCTCTTAATACTGGCAAAGTCCCCTATCTCTAATCTTTCAAGGTTAATTGTAAAAGGAAGAGTCAGGCTTACCTTGCTAAGGCTGGCTTTAAGCTTTAGATTCTGCTCGATCTGGGTTTCGATGATCCGGGGAGCAAATATTGCGAACAAAATATTGGCTGCAAGAAATACCGTTAAAAAAAAGACAAGGATCCAAGTTATTACTTTAAATTTTTTCTTCATTAATTTTAGAGGAGTAACGCTTCTTCTATTTTTGAACGGACAGTGTCTCTAAGCAGGGCAAAATCTCCAGGGCTAAACCCATCCGTTGCTACCTCCGGCAGTACTCTTACCGAAGCCGCAACCGTCGTTTTAAAAACCCAGCTACCCTTAGGAATTGCTTCCTGCGTTCCCTTGATACAAATCGGAAGGATTGGTTTTTTCTCCTTAATTGCAAGTTTAAATGCCCCGTTCTGGTATTCGCCCATCTGATCATTGCTGCTGCGGGTGCCTTCAGGAAAAAATAATACCGACATATCTTTGTGCAGCCAATCGCTTGCCTCTTGGTAAATTTTTTTAATACTGGTAAAATCACCGCGGGTAAGCTTTATGTGTTTAATCAGGCTTAAACACCAGCCGATAAAAGGTACCTTGAATAAACTCGCTTTAGCTACCCATTTAAACTGCGCCTTAATCTGATAAAGCACCACAATATCGGCCATACTCTGATGGTTAGCGATAATAACGTAGGTTTTCTTATGATCAATATTCTTCAGGCCTTCTACTTTTACGCGCCAGAAAGGATTTAAACCGATTACGGCATCTGACCACCAAAAACACTGCCTATGGGTAACCTTCTTTTTCTTATCGAAAGGAAAAAGCAGAATGGTTAAAACCAAAACCGCAAAAAATAAGAGAATCGTCAGTAAAACACTGCCAATCCATATAAATATAGAAATAATTGCCTTCATACTCTACTTTAACTTTAATCCAAATAACAGGGGTTGTCAACTTTTATTAACGGATTACGGCAAAAGGGCAAATCTGATTATAGGCGCAATAAGTGCAGGCCTTATATTCGGGCTTAGCAGGATAATCCTGCTTGCGGATACCTCCAGAAACAATAAGAATATCTTCTTTTACTTCATCCAGATTATCCTCGGTAAGCTTGTGGCTGCCGATAATCCCTGATTCCAAAAAATACAGCTCCACTGCAACAGGTAAAACTCCAAATATATACTGATAAGCCAAGGCATAAAGCCGAAGCTGTTTATTTTCCTTAACCCGCTTATCCGCATCCTTCTGCGTTTTAATTTCGGAGGTTTTAAAATCCATGATTACTGCCCCATCATCACGCATATCTATACGGTCAAACCTACCGGTAATTTTATTATTACCGATTACAAAAGAAAAATCTTTTTCAATGAATTTTGGTTTGAAAGCACGCCTTTCTTCGTCCCTATAAAATCTGGATAGCGCCTGACTTCCTATGCGAAAACGCTCTTCCTGATGATTAGCATCTAAAAACCCCTGCGGGTCAAAGTTAGCTTCAAAACAATCCAAGAGCTCATCCTCGGCCACTTTATCCCCATTAAGCTTGCGCAACAAATACCGGCTAACGGCTTCATGCATTGCCCGGCCATAAATAACCGTATGATGCTCCATAATTGGCACGCGCAGGATATTCACATATCTATATTTTAAAGGACAGGTCAAATAATCATCGATTTGATAATAACTTAAAGTGACGAGCTTGTCCGCAGGAATCTCCTGAAGGGCCGGCTTAGGCAATTCTTTAACCGGCGCAAAACGCCGAATGCTTTCAATCGCGGCGGTTTTCTTCTTTTCAATCTCTTCCATGGATTTAGTGCCTAAAGCTTCCAAAATAAATTGGCTGGGCTTGCGCAGGCGCTTTCCGCCATAATCTTCGGCGCTGGTCAAATACAGCTCTGACTTGGCGCGCGTTAAACCGACATAAAAAAGGCGGCGTTCCTCCTGTAAATGAAAATCCCCGCTGGGAAGAACCTCCTTGATCAAAATATCAGGAAGTTCGATTTGCTGTGAACGCCTGGGAACCGGAAACTTCCCCTGCACAAGGCTGACTAAAAATACTACCCTGAATTCAAGGCCTTTAGCCTTATGTATGGTTAAAATATTTACCGCGTCCTGATCCATATCTGCCTCAACCGTAGGAGGATCGTCTCCCGAATCAATCAATAGGTTAAGATGCCTGATAAAACTGATCACCCGGTCCTCTTTAGCAATAAGCTCAAAATCGCGCACCTGGTTAAAAAACTTAGCGATATTCTGGATCTTATTTTCTTTCTCAAGGCTTGGGTCATGCGTCAGATATCTAAGGTAACCCGTATCAGTCAGAAAACTATAAAGCAGCCTGCCGGTTGTTTCATCGCGGGAAACCTGCAGAAATTTCTCAATATCTAAAACCAACTGTTCTATTTTTTTCTTAGTCTCATCTTTTATCTGGCTTAGCTCCGGAATATTTTCTAAATCTCCAAACACGGAATAAAGTGAGCGATTTCTACGCCGGGCAAAATGGCTGCACAGCGACAGGTCAACCAGGTCTACTTTATAAATTTCGGAACTTACCAAATAATATAAACTTAATGAATCTGAAGGATTGGCAATTACACGTAAAAAGTTAATACACAACTTAACCTCGCCTCTGCCATACAGCCCCTGATTACCGCTAAATTGCCACGGAATACTCAACATATTTAATGACTGAATAAAACTCATAGCGTCGGAATTAGAACGCACAAGAATAGCAAAATCCCTATACTTATACTTACCTAAACTTACTTTATCTTGTATAATCTTACTTACATTATCAGCTTCGGCAGAATGCGTATCAAAGTGCAAATGAACGGGATTTGGGCCTCCACCGGTCAGGCCGATAAGATGCTTATTGATCTTTGCTTTTATCTCAAAACGTTCAGGGTTATTGTGCTGGATTAGCTGATAGCTGCTATCCAGTATCGGTTGGGTGGAACGGTAGTTTTTAATTAAAGTAATCTTCTCCGCCTTAGGGTACTCCTCGATAAAGTTTAAGACATTACTATAAGCAGCCCCTCGCCAGCGGTAAATACACTGGTCATCATCGGCAACTACGGTAATATTTTTAATCGAACCAGCAAGAAGTTTTACAATTTGGAATTGCGCAAAATTCGTATCCTGAAATTCATCTACTAAAATGTATTTAAATTGTTTTTGATAATTCTTCAGGACCAACGGATGCTGGCGCAAGAGCTGCAGGCTTAAATAAAATTGATTGCCGAAATCAATCAACCCTTCTTTGGCTAAAAGCTCCTGATATTTAAGATAAGCAGCCGCTACCTCCATCTGCTGCAATGCCAGCTCCTCATTAGCCTTATCAAACGGCTTATTTTTCGCTTCAACCATAAAATCCTGTGCGTATCTTAAATATTCTTTGGCTGAAATATCCTCATCTTTAGCGCGGCTAAAAAATGAGATAAGCGCTTCGATAAAACGCGTGGGTTCTGCTAAGGGGCGGTAATAGGTAAGTGAAAATTCGAACAGATGCTCGCGGAAGAATACTGCGGCTTCGGCTTGAGTGAGTACTTTAAAATCAGGATTAAGCCCGGCGACTAAGGCATTCTCGCGCAAAAGGCGGTCTCCAAAAGCATGAAATGTAGAGATCCAGATATCGGTATAACCATAAGGCATCAGGATATCCACTCTCTCCTGCATTTCTTTAGCTGCCTTATCGGTAAAAGTAAGCGCCAAGATTTCATCGGTTTTAGCTAAATCCTGATTAATCAGCCAGGCAATACGCTGGGTAATTACCCGGGTCTTACCGGTTCCGGCTCCGGCAATAATTAAAAGAGGCCCATCGCCGAAAGTGACCGCGTTAATTTGCTCTTTGTTTAAACCTTCTAATACTTTATTCATAGTTTAATTCTTAAAAATCGGTTTTAGCTATTAGCTCGTAGCTATTAGCTCTTAGAAAAACATTGTTTACAGCAAAATAAGGTTAAAAGGCTAAACAGAAAACACTTGGTTTCTAGCTCTTAGCTCATAGCTAAGAGCTAAATCCCATCAACAGTACAAACGCTGCTAATATTGCTAATATTGCAATAATGAATACAATCTTATGCTTCGGGTATCGCAACCTGCCCATGAAACCAACACTACGATTTAAGCTCTCTCCGCAGAAAATGCAAAACAACGCCTCATCATCATATATCGGCTGTTTGCAATGGGGACATGTGTATGCGCTCATATTAGCTCTTAGCTCTTAGAAAAACATTGTTTACAGCAAAATAAGGGTCGCTAGACTATAGTCGATGGTCGATAAAATCTGGCCTCCATAAATTCATGCACAAAAGGCTAAGGCAGAAAACACTCGGTTTCTAGCTTTTAGCTCATAGCTACGAGCTAAGAGCTAATTATATTCTATCTTGACAATGCCTGAATTTCAAGTATACTTATTAAACTTAAATGAAGGAGAAATCAAATGTTAAAAGAATGCGTAATCTGCAAAAAAGGTGCACTTCAAGGGAAAGTATTATCCAGAAAGGGCCAATATAAAGCTAAAGGCGGTACAGGTTCAAAGATTGCCCGCTGGAGCAAGCGTAAATTTCTGCCTAATCTACAAAAGGTAAATATGGTGGTCGAGGGAACTTCCAAGAGGGTCTTTATCTGCGCCAAATGCATTAAAAAAGGCGATTTCAAAAAAGCAGTCCCCAGAAAACCTAGACCCACTACTTAAAAAATATATCTTTGGCCTCAAGGATTATTGATTCTTCCCTGCGCCAGCTGTCTATTTTTGGCGTATAAATAAGATCAAAAAATTCTGCCTGCAGCAGGCTCTCTCTTAAACCACTCATACCAAAAGCAATAACCTGCCAAGTAGTAGCTCCATCGGTTGCCCAAAACTTTAGTGTCCCGCGATTTAAAAGCTGTATTTCTCCTTTTAGCTTTAAAGAACGCGTATAAAATAAAGGTTCGGGATTTTCCATGCCAAACGGTTCTAAAAGCTCTAATTCTTTAACCAAACCTTCATTTAATTCGGCAAAACTAATTTCCAAATCAATATCCTTACTGGGGAGCAAATCCTCCAAAGTTAATCTGTCGCTGGCCAGCCTGTTGATACTCTTCCTAAAATCATCAATATTATCTTTGGTAATTAATAAACCTGCGGCATGAGCGTGGCCTCCAAAACTGTTTAAGAGCTCCTTACAATCGAGAAGTGCATTAAAAAGATGGAAATTCTTAATTGAACGCGCCGAACCCTTGCATAACTCTTCACTTAAAGAGATCACTATTGCCGGACGGTAAAATCTGTCGGCAAGTTTAGAGGCAACAATGCCTAAAACACCCTGATGCCAATCTTCTTTGGCAATTACAATTACTTTATGGTCTTTAAAATTAACCTGTGCGTTAATCAATTGTTCCGCTTCTTCTAAAATCTTGCCTTCGATCTTCTGGCGCTGGCGATTTAGCTGTTCTAATTCTCTGGATAAATTTTGCGCCTCTGCCTCACTCCGGCTCATCAATAATTTTAATGACACCTCAGCGCTAGAGATCCTGCCGGCTGCATTCAAGCGGGGGGCAATAATAAAACTTACATAAGTAGAATTAAACTTCTTATTTTCAATGCCTGCATTTTCAATTATAGCGCGCAGACCCCATCTTTTGGTTTCCGGCAGCCTCAACAAACCTTCTTTGGCGATAATCCGGTTTTCACCGGTTAAAGGCACACTATCTGCGATTGTACCTAAAGTTACCAAATCCAGATCATCGGGCAACAAAGAACCTGACAGGCCTTGAGCAAATTTATAAGCCACCCCCACCCCGGCTAACTCCCTGTAAGGATAAGTTGAATGTTTTACTTTTGGATTAATAATACAGGATGCCCCTGGCAAATTTGAATTCTGCGGCTCATGATGATCCGTAATAATCACGTCAATATTTGCCCGTCTTAAAGCCTCTATCTCTTTATGGTTGGTTATACCGCAGTCAGCAGTAACCATAAGCTTAACATGGTTTTTCACAGCAAAATCAACAATATCTTGATTTAACCCGTAACCTTCGGTAATCCTATGGGGGATATGGTGTAGAACAACTAAACCTATCGCCTCAAGCCTATTTTTAAGCAAAACTGTACTAGTAATCCCATCCACATCATAGTCTCCAAAAACCATTACTTTTTCATTATTAGCCTCTGCCTTTTTAACCAAGCTGATTGCCTTAGGCATATCCGTGAATAGGTGCGGGCTAAATAAATCTGCGATTGAAGGTTTTAGAAACTTTTCTGCTTGAGCTGCGGTAATTATCTTGCGGTTAATCAAGATCTGGGCCAGTATTTTTGAAATACCTAATTCTTTTGCAAATTGATTCTGCAGGGAAACATGCGGGGCGGCTATTCGTAAGATTGTGTGACTGGACATTTACATCTTCTCAGGTTGGGCTATCCCTAACAACTCTAATCCGCAGGATAAAACAATTTTTGTACCTGTAATCAAGGCAACCCGGGCGCAAGTTAAAACATCACTCTGACCCAAAACACGGTGCAGATCATAAAACTTATGGAAACTTTCTGAAAGTTCCTGTAGATATACCGTAAGCATGTAGGGATCGCAAGTAACCAAGCAAATATTAAGGACTGCCTCAAATTCAAGCATTTTCTTAATAAGGCCCAGCTCTTCTTTTTCTTTAAGCACAGAAAGGTCTAAACCTTCCATGCCTGCGGCAGGCGGACTGCTGCGTAATATACTGCAAATACGCGCATGCGCATACTGCACATAATATACGGGATTTTCGGCACTCTGTTTTTTGGCTACTTCAAGGTCAAAATCCAAGTGGCTTGAAGTGCGGCGCATCAAAAAGAAAAACCTTGCGGCATCTTTTCCCACCTCATCTAAAACTTCCCGTAAAGTTATATACTGGCCGCGCCGGGTAGACATTTGCACTTCTTGGCCGTAGCGAAAAATAGTAGCTAATTGGACAATAACTACGGACAAATCATCCTTATTATGCCCAAATGCCTCAATCGAAGCTTTAATACGGTTAATATACCCATGATGATCCGGGCCCCAAAGATTAATCAGCCAGCTGTAACCACGATCAAACTTGTCCTGATGATAAGCAATATCCGGAGCCAGGTATGTCTGACTTCCATCGCTCTTAATAATCACCCGGTCTTTATCGTCGCCAAATACGGTTGATTTAAACCAAAGCGCCCCATCCTGTTCATATAAGAATTCTTTTTGCTTTAATTGCTCAAATGCTTTCTCAACCTTGCCACTTTTAGCCAGCGCTTTTTGTGAATACCAACAATCAAATTTAACCCCAAAATCATCCAGCTCCTGTTTAATAATTTTAAGGATGTACCCGGAAGCAAAATCACCCAAATCTTCTTCTTTGATTCCCTTAGCTTGCGCTTCCTGGGCAATGTCTTTGATATAATCGCCCTGATAATAGTTCTCAGGAAACTCTGTCGTTTCACCTTGTAATTCTTTAAGCCTAAGCTGGACTGACTTACCTAAAATATTTATCTGGTTACCCTCATCGTTTAAATAATATTCGCGCGAAACCTGAAAATTTAGAAAATCCAAGATACTGGCAAGACAATCACCAACCGCTGCCTGACGGGCATGGGCAACCGACAAAGAACCGGTAGGGTTAGCGCTGACAAATTCAATTAGAACCTTCCTGGTACCTCCTAAATCCGCCTTTAATGCCTCTTTGCCTACTGCAATTATCTTACGCAGTTTCTCATAAAAATAATCCTCTTTAAGATAAAAATTTATAAAACCTGCCCCCTCTACTTTTACTTTAGTAACCAATTCTTTTAATCCTGTCTTAGCTATTTCCTTCTGGATAAACTCAACTAACCGGCTAGCAATGACCCTAGGCTGCTGTTTTAACTCTTTACTTAATTTTAAGGCAATATTAGTGGTAAAATCACCAAAACGCTTATCCGTAGGAAGATCCATTAAAATCGCTTCTTGGCCATCCTTAAGGTAGCCTAAGTGCCTAAGAGCTGCGCCCACTAAATCAATAAGCTCTTTTGTAATATCGTTCGTCATTTTAAAGTTTTAAGAAACGGTTGGTGCAGATTGGGTAAGCTATTTTTTAGGAGTTCCCACTCTTACTCTTTTAGCATCGGACCAGAGCCCCTCTAAAGAATAAAACTCTCTCACAGGTTTATAAAACGAATGGGCTATCACAGAAACATAATCAAGGGCTATCCACCCTGATTCGTCGTTCGGAGAAACCTTAGAGAGAGATTTTATTTTTTTTATTTCAAGGTCATCCTTGATCGCCTGAGCTATCGCAGTAGCCTGCCTTAAAGAATTACCGCTTGCAATAACAAAATAATCGCAAAACCCGGCAACCTTGGAAACATCGAGAATAACAACCTGCTCGGCTTTTTTAGACTTAGCAACCCAAGCAATGCGTTGCGCTAAAGTTTTCGAGTCTATTTTCTACTCCTATCTAAAGAAGACCGTTTATTTCTTTCCTAAGATCTTATACATTCCGGTTCCGCATTCCGGACACTTGCCTTTCATTGCCGCGCGGCCATTTTTCATAGTAACTTTCTGTTCATCCTTCATAGATTTCTTACCTTTACATTTTACGCAATATCCTGTTTCTGCCATTTGATTCCTCCTTTTTATACCACAAGATCGTTCTGATTATAAATAATTTTAACACAGGTTAATTTCGATGTCAATTTATTTGCTCATGCATTTTCTCGCAGAGTATTTTTCTTCTATCTCCCCGACAATTTCTTCAATCAGGTCCTCCAGTGTCACCAGGCCCAAGGCCTTTCTGTCTCTGTCTACGACAATAGCTATCTGCATTTTCTCCGCCTGGAATCTTTTTAGAAGGTCATTTACCCGCGTTGAGCTAGAAACAAAACAGGCATCATGAAGAAGGTCCTGCAACAAAAACAGGCTTTTTTCGCGTAATATGTAAAGCAGGTCCTGGGCATAGACTATCCCTACAATATTATCCTTATTGCCCTTATAAACCGGAAGACGGGCATGGCCCTCCTCAACAAATATATTTAAAAGATTATCCGAATTAGTATTTATATCAACGGCAACGATCTTTTCCTTAGGCACCATTATCTCCAATAGCTGGGTATCGCCAAATTCAAAGATGCGGTGGAGCATCATGCGCTGGTCCTCGCTTAAAAACCCCTCCTGCTGGCCAAGCTCAATCATTATTTTTAATTCTTCTTCTGTAATTAAGGGCGACTTCTTAGAAACGCTTAAACCAAAAATTCTTAAAATAAAATTGCTAATCCCGATAAGAAATATATTCAAAGGTTTAAAAATCACAAGGGCCAACCGCATCAGCGGAGCGGTAATAAGGACCATCTTTTCCGTATGCTTAGAGGCGAGTATCTTGGGGGTTATTTCGCAGAAAATAAGCAAAACCATTGTAATTACAAACGTAGAGATAATAACCCCCCATTTATAACCGTAAATCTGGACGAAAATACCGGTTACAATCGATGAGATGGCTATATTCGTAAGATTGTTTCCGATCAATATGGCAGCGATTACTTTATCCAGCTTAGTTACCAATCGCTGTACGCCGTGGGCGCCCTTGACCCCTTTTTGCAGCATATGGTGCAACCGAACCTTGCTCAAACCGATTATCGATGTCTCTGAGGCTGAGAAAAGGAAAGACAAGACCAGAAGAATCAGTAAAATCAACAATAATAACATTTTTATCCTAAATTAAGTTTCTCATAGATACTTCCTTCAAGCTTACCAAGCGGGCCGATTAAAGCCAGATTAATCGCTTTATTATTAAATAATCCGGCGGCAACCTGACGTATATCCTCCAAACTTACCTTGTTAACTTCTTTAATAACCTGCTGAAGAGTATATACTTTATCTAAGCAGGCAACGCTCTCGCCCATCCAAAGCATATACTCCATGGTATCCTCTAAAGCTAAAGCCAGTTGGCCCAGATAAAATTCTTTTGCGCGCCTGAATTCATCAATGGGCAGGAGAGCTTTTTTAGTCTTACCCAATTCCCTAAATATCAAACTTAAAGCATCTTCTACTTTAGAATTATCGATCCCCGCGTGCACAAGAAAAGCCCCGGTATCGGTAAAACGCTTAAGAGCGGAACCAATCTCATAAGCTAAGCCTCTTTTCTCCCTGACTTCATTAAAAAGCCTGCTGGACATATTTGCGCCCAAGATTATATGCAATATTGACTGCGCATGCCTTAAAGGGTGATCCCGCTTTAAGGCATGAAAACCCAAAGCCATATGCGTCTGTTCGGTTTCCTTATGGAAGATTTTTAACTGCGGCCTATCTTGGTTTTCCCTTACCGGGGTAAATTCATTAAATTTAGCTTCTTTCTGTAATGAAAAAATGGAGGAAGCATTTTTAACCAAGAGATCATGGTCAACCAAGCCTGCTGCGCTAATTACGATATTAGGGGCGGTGTAATGCCTGGACTGGTAATTTTTCAAACTTTGGCGGTTAATCTTCGTTACCGAATCAACCGTGCCGATTATCGGAGCACCCAGGGCCTGTTTTGGCCAAAGCAGTTCATCCAGCAGCTCATAAACATAGCTCTGCGGGAGATCTCTATACATCTTAAGCTCTTCTAAGATAACCGTTCTTTCTTTATCAATATCCGCCTGCTTGAGACATGGATACGCTACTATATCGGACAAAATATCCAAAGAAGATGCTAAATACCGTTTGGGGATTTTAACCAGGTAACAGGTCAGTTCTTCGGAAGTAAAACCATTTAATGAGCCTCCGACCCCTTCAATTAATTCCTTTATAGCACGGCAGGAATATTTCGCACTGCCCTTAAAAAGAAGATGCTCTAAAAAATGCGAGATCCCCTTCTGGTCAGCTGTTTCGTAACGTCCGCCAATCTTAATCCATATCCCCAAAGATGCTGATTGCACGCCGCTATTACGTTTTGAAACTATTCTTAAGCCGTTACTTAATTTGGTCTTTTTATACATTAAGGCTCCTGACAAACTTAGCCACCCTTTCAACCATACTGCGGCTGCCGAGATTCTTCCTAATTTTATCAACAATTGCACTGCCGATAATTACTCCGTCTGAAAATTTAGAGGCCTCTTGAGCCTGTTGCGCTCCAGAAATACCAAAACCAACACAAACAGGCAAAGAGGTAAACTTTTTAATCTTAGCAAGGTTGGTTTTTAAATCAGCGCTTAGATTATTACGCTTACCGGTTACCCCGGTTAATGAAACATAGTAAATAAAACCTTTTGCTTTTTTTGATATTGCTTTAATCCGCTCGCCTGAGCTAGTCGGCGCAATAAAACAAATGTTAATAAGCCCTGATTTATCCGCATAACGGATAAACTCCCTTGCCTCTTCCGGCGGCAAGTCCGGAACAATAATCCCGTCAACTCCTGAAATTACAGCTTGATCAACAAATTCTTTCTCTCCAAAACGAAAAATAGGATTATAATAAGTCATCAGGCATATCGGGATACCGGTACTCTTACGCAATTTCTTTACTAAATTTAGGATCTTCTGCAGATTAACCCCTTTTTTAAGGGAATATGCCGAGGCTTCCTGAATAACCGGGCCATCAGCTAATGGATCAGAAAAAGGCACGCCTAATTCAATTATATCTACCCCGCTCTTTTCAAAGCTTAAGACAAGCCTGGCTGTCGCAGGTAAATCCGGAAAACCCGCGGTTATAAAAGCTATAAGGGCTTTTTTATTCCGTTTCTTCAATAGTACAAATTTTTCCTTAATACGATTCATGTAAATCCTTATCCCCTCTTCCGGAAAGACAAACTATAACTACCGCTTTCTTAAAATATTTAGCTGACTTTTTTAAATAAGCAATGGCATGTGCGGATTCTAATGCAGGAATAATTCCTTCAACTTGTGATAACAGCCTAAACCCATCCATAGCCTCTTTATCGGTAATTGCCACATAATCAGCCCTTTTTATTTCTTTGTAATAAGCATGCTCCGGTCCCACCCCCGGATAATCAAGGCCCGCGGCAACTGAATGGGCATTTTTGATCTGGCCGAATTTATCCTCCAAAATCTTTGATTTAGAACCATGCAGTACCCCGACCGAACCTGCCTCAAGGCTTGCCGAATGTTTCCCGCTTGATAACCCCAAGCCTGCGGCTTCAACTCCGATCATCTTTACCGTTGAATCATTAAAAAAAGGATGGAATAAACCTATGGCATTGCTTCCGCCTCCGACACAAGCCACTAAATAATCAGGAAGACGGTTTTCCTTATTTAAAATCTGCCCCCTTGCCTCGCGGCCAATCACAGATTGAAAATTACGCACCATCTCAGGATAAGGATGCGGCCCGGCCACCGTTCCGATAACATAATAAGTGCTGCGCACGTTAGTAACCCAATCACGCAAAGCTTCGGTCATCGCATCTTTTAGAGTCTGCGTTCCGCTTTTTACGCTGATGACTCTTGCGCCCAATAACCTCATGCGCATAACATTCAAGGCCTGGCGGCCAATATCTTCCTGGCCCATATATATGTCACATTTTAAACCGAATAAAGCTGCAACAGTTGCAGTAGCAACTCCATGCTGGCCTGCCCCAGTTTCCGCAATTAACCTTTTTTTGCCCATTTTAACCGCCAAAAGCACCTGACCTAAGGTATTATTGATTTTATGAGAACCGGTATGCAGCAAGTCTTCCCGTTTTAAATAAATCTTCATTATCCCTAAATGGCGGCTTAAGTTTTTAGCCAGATATAATGCCGTAGGCCTGCCTGCGTATTCACGCAACAAAAAGGAAAACTCTTTAGCAAACTCCTTGTTCTCTTTTGCCTCTAAATATTCTTTTTCCAATTCATCAAGGGCATAAATTAACGTCTCGGGGACGAACCTGCCGCCAAATTCCCCAAAATGCCCTGTTCTATCCGGCACCCTGTTATTCATCTAGAAACCTCTTTCATGAATTCCTTTATTTTTTTATGATTTTTTTTACCGGGCTCATCTTCCAAACTGCTTGATACATCTACCCAGCCGGGTTTTAATAATTTGACTGCCCTTGCTACATTAGAAGAAGTTAAACCTCCCGATAAAAACATAATAGGAGTTATTTTACCTAGATACGCAAGCATTTTCCAGTTAAATCTTTTCCCCGTACCGCCTAATTGATTATTCGAGAAGCTATCAAATAAATAGGCAAAGGTATTATACTTGGATACCCCGTGGAGATCTTCTTTTCTGCTTATTCTAAAAGCCTTAATTACCTTATATCCTTTAAATTTGCGGCAATATGCTGGGGACTCCTGGCCGTGAAACTGCAGCATATCTAAATTACACTGGCTGGCAATTTTTTTTACTCTCGAAACGGGTTCATCAGCAAAAACTCCTACCCGCTTGATTTTCTTCGGTAAAATCAGGGATATCTTTCTTGCCGCGCTCGGGCTTATATAGCGCGGGCTTTTTTTATAAAAAACAAATCCTAATGCATCTGCGCCTTCAAAATAACATACAAGGGCATCTTCTAAATTAGTTACTCCGCATATTTTAACTTTTATCATCTTTGGCCAAAGGTCGAAAGACTAAAGTCTAAAAATTCATCTCTAGCCTAGGCTTTGTGCGCCCTTTTAGGCTTGCAACTTTAGTCTTTAAATTATACATGGTTTTCTACGATTCACGAACTAAGAACTAATTACCACCCCATAACCTGGCTTACTTTACTTTTTATATCGTCAGACTGCATAAAAACCGTCCCGATCAAAACCGCGCTTGCCCCAAGAATCTTTAAGAATAAAACATCCTGAGAATTTTTAATCCCGCTTTCTACAACCACTATTTTATCTTTAGGGATTAATGTAAATAATTTTTCGGTAGTCTTGAAATCAACCTCCAGTGTTTTTAAATTACGGTTATTTATCCCGATCACGGGGATTTTCAGGCTAAGTGCCTTCTTTAATTCTTTTTCATCGTGCACCTCAACCAGATAATCAAGGCCCAAACTATCGGCAATCTGCATAAATTCCGCTAACTTTTCTTTGGTTAGGAGGCCGGCAATTAATAAAATTGCATCAGCGCCTAAGTAACGCGACTCATAAACCTGGTAGCTCTCTAAAATAAAATCTTTCCTTAATACCGGTCCGCTAAATACATTTTTTACCTCACTTAGATAAGCGGGATTACCTGCGAAGAAATCTTCTTCGGTTAGCACAGAAACTGCCTGAGCGCCAGCTTCCTGATAGGCCATGGCGACTTCTCTTAAATTTAAATTCTGGCGGATCACTCCCGCTGAAGGCGAAGACTGCTTAATTTCAGCAATCAGAGCGATTTGACGCGGCTTACCGATTATTTCCCTAAACGGGCGCGTTGGCGGCAGATCTTTTAATTTCGCTTTCAGGCCATCCTCGTTTAGCTGCTGTTTGGCTAAAATAATTCTTTCCTTCTTTTTTGCGACAATCTTCTTTAAAATATCGGTTTTTACCATTTTTTCTTAAGAATACTCCTTTAATAACTGAAGTTTTTTCAATGCCTGGGCTGAATCAATTGATTCTTTTGCAAGGATTAATCCTTCGCTGATTGTTTTAGCTTTATCTGCTGCATAAATTGCACCGGCAGCGTTGAATAAAACGATATCCCGTCTCGGGCCGCTTTTTCCTGCGAGCACCTCTTGAGCTATATTGACATTGTCGGCTACCGAACCTCCTAATAAATCCTCCGGTGAGGATGTCTTTAAACCAAACTCCTGCGGAGAAATATCATATTCTTTCAATACCCCATTATTCATCTCAACAACATATGTTTTGCCGGTAGTCGTTATCTCATCAAGGCCATCTGAACCATGAACTACTAAAATATGTTTTGAACCTAAATTATATAATACTTGCGCAAGAGGCAAAGCCCATTCCTTAGAATACACGCCGATTAATTGATTAGTTGCCCGCGCAGGATTAATCAAGGGGCCCAAAATATTAAATATGGTCTTCTGGGCAATTTGCTTCCGGGCGGGCAGCACAAAACGCATTGCCGGATGCAGGTTTGGAGCGAACAAAAAAGCAATCCCTATCTCCTGAAGGCATTTCTTAATTTTCTCCCTATCCATATTAATATTAACGCCCAAAGCCTCTAAGATATCAGCGCTGCCGCATTTACTCGATACTGAACGGTTACCGTGTTTGGCCACCGTAACCCCGGCACCGCTTGCTACAAAAGCGGTAATTGTCGAAATATTAAAGGAACCTTTCTTGTCCCCGCCGGTTCCGCAGGTATCTAAAATGTTTGGCCGGTCGACGACAATCGGCTCAACGTATTTAAGCATTACGTTCACGGCCGCAGTTAATTCGGCGACAGTCTGCCCCTTATCGTTTAAAGAAGTTAAAAAAGCAACAATATCCGCGGTATCAACATGCCCGCTTAAAATCTCCCGCATTACCTGCTGCATTTGAAGATCAGTTAAATCTTTTTTATTAGCCAACTGGGCGATTAGGTCCTTGATCATTTTATTTGAATGAAATTATCTAAAATCTGTTTCCCGCTTTTAGTAAGTATTGATTCAGGATGAAACTGCACTCCCCAAATAGGATACTCTTTATGTTTTAACCCCATAATTTCATTTTCATCAGTGTAGGCGGTTATCTCAAGAGATGAAGGCAGGCTTTTTTTGTCCACTAATAACGAGTGGTAACGCGTAGCCAGAAATGGACTCGGAATATTTTTAAAGATGTCTTTCTTATTATGATAAATCTTGGAGGTTTTTCCATGCATTAGCTTTTTTGCCTGAATGATTTTGGCTCCGAAATAATAACCTATTGCCTGATGCCCCAAACAAACCCCTAAAATAGGGATTTTCCCGAGAAAGCTGCCTATGACTTCACATGAGATACCGGCGTCTTCCGGCCTACCCGGGCCCGGAGATATAACAATTTTTTCCGGATCAAGTTTTTTAATATCCCCGACAGTCAACGCATCATTGCGGTAGACCAGAATCTTCTCCCCTAATTCTCCCAAATACTGCACAAGGTTATAGGTGAATGAGTCGTAGTTATCAATCATTAATATCATTTAAATCTCCCCAAAGAATGGCCGATAGACTATGGACCATAGTCGATAAAACCAGTTCCTAACTCTTGACTCGCAGCCCGTAGGAAAACCTACGAACTAAGAACTTATTCTTTTTCTCTCCACACCTTCGCGCCTAAGTTAATTAATTTATCCTCGATAAACTCATAACCGCGCTCTAAATGATAAATCCTTGAAATAGAAGTTTTGCCGCGTGCGGCTAGGCCGGCTAAAACTAAACCTGCTGAGGCACGCAAATCGCTTGCCATAACCGGAGCACCGCTTAAATTCCTCACCCCTTCTACTATTGCATGCGGCCCCTCTCTTTGAATATGGGCCCCCATACGGTTAAGCTCGGACACATGCATAAACCTGTCGGGATAGATTTTCTCGGTGATCACACTTATGCCTTCGGCAACCGACATCAGGCTCATTATCTGCGCCTGCATATCCGTAGGGAATCCCGGATAGGGAAGCGTAGTAATATTAATCGCCTTTAGCCTTTTATTACCCTTAACACGCAAAGATCCCTCGCTGCGCTTAATGTGGGCGCCGGCTTCATCTAATTTGTCAAGTAAAGCACCCAAATGTTGATATTGGATATTTTTAATTAAGACATCCCCCGCGGTGATTAGCGCGGCTAAAATCAATGTGCCTGCTTCAATGCGGTCAGAAATTATCGAATGCATTGCGCCGTGCAAATGCTTCACGCCTTCGATTTCAATTACCGGAGTGCCATGACCTTTAATCTTAGCGCCCATCTTAATCAAAAATTCCGCTAAATCCACCACTTCCGGCTCACAAGCCGCAGACTCTATTACGGTCTTGCCGTTAGCTAAAACCGCAGCCATCATGACATTATCAGTAGCTAAGACCGAAGAACCATAAACCCCGCCTAAATAGATATAGGCGCCGCGCAATTTATTAGCTTTAGCCACCACATAACCCGAATCAATGCTAATATCGGCACCCAAGGCCTTGATGCCTTTTAAATGCAGGTCAACGGGGCGCACTCCGATGATGCATCCTCCTGGGAGAGAAACTTTTGCTTTTTTTAATTTACCTAAAAGCGGCCCCAAAACACAGAATGAAGCGCGCATAGTAGAAACCAGTTTGTATTCGGCAATGTAATTTTCCGCTTTGCCCGAACAAATACTAACCCTGCCTTTGTCAAACTCGGCAATTTTACCCAATGAGCGCAAAATTTTAAGCATACTATTAGTATCCCGCAGGCATGGCACGCCCTTAATAACGCATGGCTCATTAGTAAGCAGGGTTGCTGCCAGTATCGGTAACACTGCATTCTTTGCCCCGGAGGCCGTAACCTCTCCCTGTAATCTTGCCCCGCCTTCAATAATTAATTTATCCATATCAAGAAATCCTTTTTTTACCTGTTACGACCCGCTCAATATTATTATAATCATTAATTACCCTTATATCATGAAAATTCTCCTTTAAAAGCATGGAGCTAACCGGGCCAGACTGCATAATCCCCACCTCAAAGGCTAAAAGCCCGTTATCATGCAAATAAACCGGAGCCTCAATAACTATTCGGCGGTAAAAATCCAATCCATCGATTCCCGCTTCTAAGGCCTGAACCGGTTCAAAGGATATTTCTTTGGCTAAAGCACTAAGTTGATTAACTGGAATATAAGGCGGATTACTGATGATTAAATCAAATTTCTCTTCCGAACCCTTTAAAACACTGAAAATATCCGTATTCAAAAATTTAATATCCACATTATTAAAGCGGGCATTTTCTCTGGCTAGCTGCAAAGCTTGTTTCGATATGTCAGTCGCCCATACGATTGATTGCGGTAATGCTTTAGCTATTGCCACAGCAATACAACCTGAACCTGTTCCCAGGTCAAGGACCTTCGGGCAAGCAGTATTCATTGTTTTTAATTCCTCTATCGCTGCTTGAACCAGGATTTCCGTTTCCGCACGGGGGATCAACGCGCGCCTGTCAACCTTAAACTCATAACCCATAAAATTACTCGAGCCCAGGATATATTGCAGCGGCTCACCGGCAATCCTGCGCTTTAATATTTTAGAGATTAAAACAGACCGATATTTGCCTAAAGTGGAATCTTTATTTATATACAGAGACAATCTGTCGCAATTTAAAACATGAGTCAATACTAATTCGGCCTCATTCATTCATTTGGCCCCTCTTATCTGATTCTGCCTTTAACAGGGCCTCGAAAAGCTCCTCCATCTGCCCCTCAAGAATTGCCTCTAACTGATGCGAAGTAAAATTAATCCTATGGTCAGTAACCCTGCGGTCAGGAAAATTATAAGTACGGATTTTTTCGCTCCTGTCGCCGGTACCGATCTGGATCTTTCTGGCGCTGGATTGTTTTCTTACCTCTGCCTCGATTTTTGCTTCTAAAATACGCGCGCGCAAAACCCTCATTGCCTTGGCCCTATTCTTGATCTGCGAACGTTCATCCTGGCAGGCAACCACTGTTCCGGTTGGTATATGCGTTATCCTGACCGCTGAATCGGTTTTCTGCATATGCTGCCCTCCGGGCCCGCTTGAACGGTAAGTATCAATCCTCAAATCCTTCGGTTCAATAATCAAATCGACCTCTTCCGGCTCTACCAATACCGCAACCGTCGCCGTAGAAGTATGGATTCTTCCCTGCGCTTCAGTTGCCGGAACCCTTTGCACGCGGTGTACTCCGCTTTCAAATTTAAGCAAGCGGAAGGAATCTTTGCCTTTTACGCCAAAAACAATTTCTTTAATACCCCCGGCTTCATTGACGCTGCTTGACATAGGTTCAATCACCCAACCCTTTGCCGCTGCAAATTTTGAATACATCCGGTAAAGATCGGCCGCGAATAGGCCTGCCTCATCTCCACCCGTACCTTGCCTGATTTCGATAATACAATTACGGCCGGCATCCTTATCCTCGCCAGCCATTATTTTTCTCAACTTTAGTTCAATCTCTGTCTTTTTTGCTTCCAGATCCTTAAATTCCTCTTCTGCTAACTCGAGGAACTCCTTGTCATCTTTTTCGCCTGGCGCTATCTCAAGATCCTTTGCCTGCTTAACCAAGTTCTTATACTCAGCCAACAGCATAACGGTCTCTTTAATATCAGAAAGCTCCTTAGCCAGCTTATTATACTGATCCCTATCGGCAATCTGTTCATGGCTGGCCAAAAGATGCTCAAGCTCTGCATAACGCGCAACTAGTTTCTCTAATTGTTCAAACATATCAGTTAGTTTGATTCAACCTTATCCTAAATCTTAAAATTGGCTTTACTTATTTTTCCCATATTTCTTCATGAACTTATCCACGCGTCCGGCAGAATCTACCAACTTCTGCTTTCCGGTAAAAAACGGATGGCATTTCGAACAAATTTCAACGCGGATACTTGGCTTAGTCGACCGGGTATGCACTGTCTCACCGCAAGCGCAGACAATCGTGCTCTCTTTGTAATTAGGATGAACTTTGTCTTTCATTTTACTCACTCCTTTTTATTATTTCTGGTTCATACTGTTTAAGAATTCTTCGTTATTCTTGGTTTTACTTAATTTTTCGATCAATAGCTCCATCGCCTCTACGTTATTTAATTCGTTCAATACTTTCCTTAAGATCCATGTCTTCTGCAGCACATCCGGTTTAACTAAAAGTTCTTCGTGGCGGGTATTAGAACGCTTAATATCTATTGCCGGATATATTCTGCGTTGGAAGAGATTGCGGTCAAGCTGAGTTTCCATATTTCCCGTACCCTTAAACTCTTCGAAGATAACTTCATCCATGCGGCTTCCGGTATCGACTAACGCCGTTGCGATGATTGTCAGGCTTCCGCCTTCATCTACGGCGCGCGCCGCGCCAAAAAACCTTTTTGGTTTCTGGAGGGCGTTAGAATCAATGCCGCCCGAAAGTACTTTGCCGCTATGGGGCACGACCGAGTTATAGGCGCGGGCAAGGCGGGTTATACTATCCAAAAGAACAACTACATCGCGTTTATGCTCAACCAGGCGCTTTGCTTTTTCTAAAACTATCTCAGCAACCTGAACATGGCGTTCCGGCGGCTCATCAAAAGTAGAGGAGATTACCTCTCCCTTAACATTGCGCTGCATATCCGTAACTTCCTCCGGGCGCTCATCAATAAGCAAAACGATAAGAATTACATCCGGATTATTGGTAGTAATGGCGTTAGCAATCTTCTGCAATAGAACTGTTTTTCCACTATAGGGCTGAGCAACAATTAAACCGCGCTGCCCCCGGCCGATAGGAGTTAACAAGCTCATAATGCGCATAGATATCTCATCGGGCTTTGTTTCCATATTAAACGCCGCGCGGGGATAAACCGGAGTAAGGTTATCAAAAAGGACTTTTTCTTTTACCTCCTCGGGATTTTCAAAGTTCACCGCCTCAACCTTAAGCAAAGCAAAATATTTTTCACCCTCTTTGGGCGGACGGATCTGCCCGCTCACTGTATCTCCCGTACGCAATTCAAACTTTCTAATCTGCGAGGGTGAAATATAAATATCATCAGGGCAAGGTAAATAATTATAATTCGGGCTTCTTAGAAAACCAAAACCTTCGGGGAGTATTTCAAGCACACCTTCACCGAACATCAGCCCTTCTTTTTCTGCCTGAGCCTGAAGTATTTTAAAAATCAGGTCCTGTTTCTTTAAGCCGCTTGTACCGTTTGCATTTAACTCTCTGGCAAGCTTGTTTAATTCGCTGATCTTCATGTCTTTAAGATTCTTAATATCTAACTTTTCCACAACTTCCTCCTTATTTCGGAAACCTGTTTTTCGGTTTTTCTGATTTGTCCGCTATTATCTATAATAAAATCCGCAAAACGTAATTTTTCCTTTTGCGAAATCTGGGATTTCATCCTCATCACAATATCTTCCTTTCTAAACACCCCTCTCTGCATGAGGCGCTGGATCTGCTGTTGCCTTTGGGTTGTAACTACAACTAATTTATCGACTATTTTTCTTAAACCCGCCTCAATAATTAAGGCCGCGTCTAAAACTATTATTTTCTTATCTGATTTCTTAATAAGCCGTTTAATTTCCTTGATTAACGCAGGATGGATTATTTTATTAAGCCTGTTTAACGCTGAACTGTCGGCAAAAACTATTCTTCCCAATTTCTTCCGATCTATACGTTTATCAGGCTTAAGAATTCCCTCTCCAAAAGCCGCTTTGACCTTTTCATAAATTCTCCTGTTTTTCGCCAAAAACATGCGGGCAATTACATCAGCATCGATTAAAAGGGAATCCCTTGTTTTAAACATCTTAGAGACCGTACTTTTACCGCAGGCAATATTGCCGGTAATCCCCAAAACAAATTTAGCGCGCCCTTGCTTTTGCATATAGTTTAATATATTTACCGGCAGAAATACTCCAGGAGAAATTACAATTCATGGCATTGGTCATAAGGCAAGCCCATTTGGCCTTATTTTTAAAAACTAACAGGGCATGGTCAAGGGCCCTCAATAGCCCATCTTTGGAATAATCGGAGAAAAGAAAACCGTTTTTCGCATTTATAGTATCATTCAGGCCTCCGGTCTTAAAAACCAGAGGTATAGTGCCGTAACGCAAACTTATTAATTGCCCGAGCCCGCAAGGCTCATATTTGGACGGCATAAGAAAAATATCGCTTCCGGCATAGATCTTGTGCGCCAGAGGATCGTCAAACTTTAAATTTAAAGAAATAACCCCGGGGTATTTCTCGGATGCGTTTTTTAGAATCTGATGGTATTTTAAATCTCCAGTCCCTAAAATGACCAACTGCAATCCCATCTTGCAAAGCTTGCTTAGGGCTTCAGCAAGAACATCAAAACCCTTCTGCTCGGCTAAGCGCGAAACGATACCTAAAACAGGGATATCTTTATTCAACGGCAACCCGCACCTTTTTTGTAAATCCTCTTTATTAAAAACCTTGCTTTCTAAAGTCTCCGCGGAAAAATTCTGAATAATAAATTTATCCACCATAGGATCCCAAACAGAATAATCCAGCCCGTTTAGTATTCCACTTAAAACCTCTTTTCGCTCCCTTAAAAGGCCGTCTAAACCAAAACCAAAATCCTTGGTCTGTATCTCTTTGGCATAAGTAGGGCTTACGGTGTTAATAAAATCTGAAAAGATTATCCCGCCTTTAAGCAGATTAACCTTACCGTAGAATTCAAGACCGTTAATACCGAATAAATCCCAGCTAAGACCAAGCTTGGCAAATTTTTCCTTCTCAAAAATACCCTGGTATCCGGTATTATGGATAGTCAAAACACATTTCATTCTGCTGTAAAAACCTTTAGCCGCATAGATGTTCTTTAAATAAACGGGAATGAGGCTTGCCTGCCAGTCATGCAGGTGCAGAATATCGGCAGGATAATTGATTTCTTTCAATAGGTCAAGGGCCCTGCGGCAAAAAAATGAAAATCGTTCCAAGTTATCTTTGTAATCTCCATTCTTATCCCCGTATAAACCATCACGGGCAAAATATGAGCTGTTTTCTATAAAATAGACCTTGAGATCCTTTCCGATAACTGAAAACGATATATCTTCAGAAACCCTGTTAATCTTAAATTTGGAATCCGTGACACATTTATAGCGCGGCATAATAACAATTACCTCTTGGCCGCAATATTGAAGCGCTAAAGGCAGAGCGCCAACCACATCCGCAAGCCCTCCTGTTTTTGCAAAAGGCAAGACTTCAGAAGCCAGCACAGCTATCTTCATTGTCCAACCTCCTTAGGAGTTAAACTTGACATCTTAAGCCAATTAGGGCCTTTTTTTATATCTATCTTTATCGGGACATCAAACTTTACAACATTCTCCATTCTGTCTTTTACCAAAGAACAGAGCACATTCAATTCATCCGATGGTAAATCAAAAACCAGCTCATCATGGATCTGTAAAATCATTTTAGCTTTTAAGCCTTTTATCTTAATCCCTGCGGATATATTAATCATCGCCAATTTAATCAAATCGCTGGCTGTGCCCTGAATGGGAGTATTTACCGCCTGACGCTCGGCAAATTGCCTAATTCCAATATTTTTATTATTAATCTCCGGGATATACCTTCTCCTTCCCAGGAGAGTAGTAACAAAACCTTGCTCTTGGGCCTTTTTAATCTGCGAATCGATATATTCTTTTACCTTGGGGTAACGCAGGAAATATGCATCGATAAAATCCTGGGCTTGATTTACAGAAATACCCAAATCTTTGCTTAAACCGTATGCGCTCTGGCCGTAAATAATCCCGAAATTTACCCTTTTAGCTACTTCGCGCATATCATCATTAACCTCTCTCTCGGTAATATTATAAATTAAAGAAGCGGTCAAGCGGTGCACATCCTGATCAAGGCTAAACGCTTTAACCAGCGTATTATCCCCTGATAAATGCGCAAGCACCCTTAATTCTATTTGAGAATAATCGCAGGACAATAGACAGCTATCCTTGTCCGATGCAATAATCGCCTGCCTAATTTTACTGCCGATATCGGTTTTAACGGGAATATTCTGCAGATTAGGATTACTTGAGCTAAGCCGGCCTGTTTCGGTTCCCGTCTGGTTGAAAGATGTATGCACTCTTTGGGTCTTCTGGTCCGCTAATTTAGGCAAAGCATCGACATAAGTATTCTTTAATTTGGTCAGCTGCCTGTATTCCAATAAAAAAGCGGGGAGCGCATGCCTATCCTGCAGGCGCTTTAATACTTCTTCATCCGTAGATGGGCCGGTCTTAGTCTTCTTAATTACAGGCAACTTAAGCTTTTCGAATAAAACACTCCCTAGCTGTTTCGGAGAATTGATATTAAACTGCGTATCGGCTGCTTCATAAATATCCGAAACTAATTTTATTAACCTCTTTTCTATCTCGCCCGAAAGCTCTTTAAGAAAAACCAAATCCAGTTTTATTCCGTCGATCTCCATCTGAGCCAATATGCTAACCAAAGGCATCTCAAGCTCGGTAAATAATTTAATTAGCCCCTTTTCCAGCAAGGCTGCATTTAATACGGGTTTTAATTTAAGCACAAGGGCCAAGGTATCCAAGGTGTTCAATGAACCTTCCCGGATAAAATCGCCTAAGTTCTCCAATGCCAGATCCACAGGCGAATAACTTGCCCGCGATGGATTTAATAAATAGGCTGCGATCATAGTATCAAAATCCGCACCATTTAATTCCAGGCCTTCCTTAAAAAGCAAAACCTTTAATTTCTTAAGGTCGTGTCCGGTTTTCTTTATTTTTTCATCAGCGATAACAGTTTTTATGCATTCTTTGGCGGATTGAGCATTAAAGATTTTACCTTCGATCGCAAAATAAAGTTCATTAACACCCGAACCGAAAATAGCGATCTCTTCAGCATGATTCATTAAATTTTTCAACTCCGTTTGGCTGCAATAAAACAAATTGGCCTTAATATCTTTATCATCTGAAGTACCAAGATCGCCTAATAGCTTTTTAAATTCTAACCTTTTAAATATCTTTGATAACCCCGCTATATCCGGCGTGCCAACCTTAGCCTCTTTCAAATTAAGCTCTATCCCTACTTCTTGATTTAGGCTGATAAGCTCTTTGTTCAATCTTATCCGCTCAAGATTATCGGATATCGACTCTCTTATTCTCTCAGGTACAACCTTTGCGATATTTTCCATTAATTTTTCCAAAGAGCCGAATTCAATGATAAGCTTTTTCGCTGTTTTATCTCCTATGCCGGGCACTCCCGGAATATTATCCGCATCATCACCCATAAGAGCAATAATGTCCGGCACCCTTTCAGGAGAAACCCCAAAATACTCCCTAACTTTATCTAAATCGTAAAGCGTGCCCTCGTCCTTATAGGGATTAAAAACCGAGACATATTTATCCACTAATTGCAGAATATCTTTATCGCTGCTTACTATTGTCACGGGGATCTTTTTTTTAGCGCCAGACCTGGAAAGCTGGGCGATTATATCATCAGCCTCAAAACCGGGCTTCTCGAAAATAGGTATACCGTAGGCAGAAATAATCTCCTTAATTATAGGAATCTGGCTAACCAGACCGTCGGGCATGGCGCGCCTTTGCATCTTATATTGCGCAAGCTTTTCCTGCCGGAACGTCTTTCGCGAAACATCAAAACAACAGGCCAGATAATCCGGTTTTTTCTCTTTTAATATCTTATTAAGGATGTTGACAAACCCGTAGACCGCGTTTGTCTCCTGCCCACGGGATGTCCTTAAATCCTTTAAAGCATAGTAAGCCCGATAGCAAAATGCATTCGCGTCAATAAGGAATAAACTTTTCTCAGCCATTAATCAACTATAAAAGGAATTCAATATAAGGAAAGATATTTTGCGGTACGCTTCTATCGCGACAAAGCTCTCAACCCTGCCTTTTCAATGAATGCTTCGATCTCTTCATTGTCTGGCTCCAGCTGCTGTGCATCCAGAGCCAGCTTAATTGCCAAAGCAAGATCCCCATCATTAAAACTTTGCCTGGCTTTCTTGAAATAATCGCGGGCCTGCTCCTTATCTTCTTTGAACGTGGATTTTCTTACTGTAACATCTTCCATAAGATCGAGGACTTCTTCTTCTCGCTGATCAGCAAATACGCTATCGCTTAGGACTGAACGGATATCTTTCAGCCGATTAGCTGCCTTCAGCGCCCAAGGATCATCCGGAGAACCTAAAGCTGACCTTTTAGCCCAATAAAACTCTGCTTTCTTTAAATTACGCTTATTTTCATAAAAAAATGCCAGGTTAGTATAGGCACTTAAATAAGCGGGGTCTATTTTTATCGCCCTTAAATAATTCTCTTCAGCCTTATCAAGATCTCCTTGGGCTTCGTAAATAACCCCCAAATCATTATAAGCAACGGCATAATTAGGGTCTAAAGCAACTGCCTTCTGATACCACCCCTTGGCTTCGGATAAATTACCAATAGCTTGATGCCTAGCCCCTTCTTCTCTGTATTTATGGGCTTGCGATTCTAAAGTATAGGGATGGTCTTCAGCCGCTTTAGGCTTAACAGGAGCCCCTTTGGCAAAGAGCGAATCCGCAAAACAGAAAACGCATAATATTGTAGCTATGATAATTAAGTATTTGGGCAGGATATCTCTATTCATTTATGAAAATATTATACACATTTAAAACATAGACGTCAAGAAAAATTAAATAATCGGATCCATGGTCAATGCCGGATGGGCCACTTTATGCAAAAAGACTAAAAGCTCTTCGGAGCTTGTCGCAACCGCCTCATCGGCAATCTTATCCAATAAGTCCGGCTGATTAATTTCGTTTGCCCTTTCCTTTAGCTTATCGCCTAAAATGTTTTTTAATTCTTTAGGCATCCAGACGACCCTGGCCAACCCGCCTTCAGCTGAAATAAATTTCCTGCTTAAAATATATAATTTGCCCACCCCTAAAAATCCGGGCGTCTGCACGCCCCCCCCGACTGAACCGGCTAAAGTAGTAAAGCTCATTCCTGAAGGAGTCATGCCGGAATAATCCCGATGCACTATCATTACCCCGTTAGCTTCAGGGATAATCGCCACTATGCATTCAAAGCATCCGCAGGAAGACTGCGGCCCGTCCATCATCGAATAGATACTGACTGCCTCAATAGTATGATTGGATTTCTGCTCAACAAACTCGTTTACATTATCCCATTGGCCGAGCCTTGCATCCAAAAGATTTCCTTTGAGAACAGGCTGATTCGGCCCGGTAGGCGTAATTTCAAAAGAAGCCTTGGCGTCAAGCCAGGAATATGCACCACATAACCCTAAACGCTCCGGAGTAACAATACAAACATGATTCGGCGCAAAAGACTGACAGAGCAGGCAAGAATAAAAAGTATCCACGCTTTCATCAGTCATTCCGGCAATCCTCTCATCACGCTCATTATATGCTTTTTGCGCAGCCAGCGAAAGCTTCTGGACATCCTCTTGGTTCGTATAAAGCTTAACCTGAATTTTATCCACAATAGCGCTATATTCCTGATGCAACATAGCATGCAAAATTACCCCTAGATGCCTAAGCCGAAAACCTTTATTAAAAGCATCTTTTGAAATCCGAATCCAAACCATATCGCGTTGCCCCATATGCATAAGCCCCATTGCATAATTTATAAAACGATGGATCTGGCGCTCTAATATCGGTTCAAAATCTCTTTGCATTTTGCGCCCAAAAACACTGACCATAATTGCCAAAGGCAGTGATTTAGCATCTTGGCTTAATTGATCTATATCACGGCCGATTAATTCCACTCTTCCGTCGCTAACATTTGCCTCATCCTCAATGGACAAAAGTTCGACAGCCGCGCTTGCCTTGCCTCCGAACTCAACAGCCAGCTGCTCCTTACGCACACGCTCACCTTCAAATGCTGCGGCATAAGGCACAGGGACTGCAACTTCAGAGATCTTAGCTTTAATTCCCCGCGTCAGGATACACTTAGAAGGAAGCTTCTCGTAATCTTTTTCCGTAACCAAAGCTTCAAATAATGTGGTATCTATTTTAGCTAACTGCGGAAGATCTAAATCGGAGATTATTGGCAGTCCAAAAGCAAGGGCGCCTAAACCGGTCGCTACCAAAAGCTCATCAACATGGCTAAGCAGGAGCACAAACGCAGGCACCCGGTCGCGGACATAATCCGCAGCCTTTTCCCATTGACCCGGCTTAATCCCTCCGTAAATCAATGGCGCGCGTACTGCAAAATTTATGGCGTAAATAGCAGAAAGATAATCATCGCCTAAAGGAACAATATAATTTTCTAACCCTATCCCTATACCCTTATTTTCAAGTTGCTGCCTAAAACTTCTGTCACCCGCACTTCCTGCCAGCAGACTGACAATGCCCTTAGACTGAAAACTACGGATGAGATACAGGGCCGTTTTTTCATCTTTAGCCGGGCCCAAAATTACAGCAATCCCGGATATCCTGCCGTCAACTAATTGCAGGCCGAGTGAACGCAGAATTTTATCCGGAAGAAAACCCAGCCCTTCTTTAGGGTGCTGGTGATTTAATACCGCTAACGCGGCTAAGATCTCCTCGCAAATCAAAGTGCCAATACCTTTATTTAGCATGCCGGCTAAAGAATTAACCGTAAGCCCGCCGGAAGCTGCCTTATTATTAACTAAACCTTCAGCTTGATAAAAAACATCCGAGCAATCTTTAAGTGTTTTTACTTCAACATTCAGAAGCGCATTAATTAAAGGCAGGTAATAATTTGTTTCGCCAAATTCAATCTTGGCACTTTCGCCATTTTGGGCTATTGCGCTATCCAAAGCTTGCCGCGTAAAGAGCAATGCGCTATCGGCGCCCTTTGTCCCAAGCTCTATTAATAATTTATCCAAACCTTCGCTCACAGTTTTCTTTTTAAGGTTACCGGCTATTTCTTTATCAATAAAAATAACCAGGCAGGCGCCGATGGCCTTACCATCCTTTAATTTAACCGCCTCTGCCCTGCCTTCGCCGACAATCTCCTTGATCTGACTATTGATAACTTCAATATCTTCGGGCAATTCTGCGGTAATTTGGTCTTTGATTAAAAGCTTAAGGCCGACTTTGTATTTTTCATGAATTAATCTAGCTAAGTCAATTGCTGACTCCGCCGGACCCTCAATACAAACAGTATCATTGATAAGATAATCCTCTAACTTTTTAAAATCATCATCGGAACTTATTAAAATTACCCCTTTTTTCCTGGCCCCGGGTATCTGCGGTAAATTCCCCATTTATAACCCGCTTGCCTCTAGAACCGCAGGCACCAGTTTATTCCAGCCGATTGGCATAATATGAACCCCTTGGCAATAAGGTTTTAATTTCTTAATCAAAGAGCTGGCAATTTCTATAGAAGTAGCTGCCTTATCCTTACTCTCCTGCATTTCTTTAATTAAATTATCCGGGACAAAAATTCCTGCTACATTTTTATTCATAAAATTAGCCATAGCCGAAGATTTTAATAAAACAATACCTGCTATAACCGGAATTTTAATATGCTTAATCTTAGAAATAAAATTATCAAAAATTTTTTCGTCAAAAATAGCCTGTGTTTGAAAAAATTCAGCCCCTGCGGCTATTTTTTTCTCCATTTTCATAATCTGAGGTTCCAGCGGCTCTGAATTAGGATTGACTACTGCGCCAAGGCAGAATTTAGGGAATATGCCCGCCAATTTATTTCCGTTCATGTCCTGGCCGGTTTCTAGTTTTCTGGCAACTTGGAGTAACTGAACCGAGTCCAAATCGAAAACCGGTTTTGCCTGCGGATGGTCTCCTTTAATCGGATGGTCGCCGGTAGTAATCAATATATTTTCCAATCCTAATGCGGCGGCAGAAAGCAAATCTGACTGCAGGGCAAGCCGGTTGCGGTCACGGCAGGTAAGCTGATAAATCGATTCAAAACCTTTTTGCTTAAGCAGATAACTCACCGCCAAAGACCCTAAACGCATTACTGAACTTTGTAAATCCGTAACGTTAATCGCATCTACTTTTGCGCGAATAAGCTCAGCCTCATCCAGTAATTTCTTTACTTCGATCCCCTTATCCGGGCCGCTCTCCGAAGTAATTATAAATTTCCCTGACTGTATTTTTTCTTTAAATATCATGTTTTCTTAGATTAAGGGTTGATAACCTATGGGCGATGGCCGAGAAAACCGAAGGTTTTATGAACTTTGCCTATAGTCTTTCGACCAATAAATTATTCCAGAATTCCGGTTTCTATAGCAAACTTTGCGCTAACATCTAACAACCTAAATAACTATAAACAATCTTATTGACTCGAAACGTAAAGCTTATTGTTGAAGTTTAGCTGCCTCGACTAGGTTACGCATCAAGATAACTACCGTAAGCGGACCCACCCCTCCCGGAACAGGAGTGATATAGCTAGCGCGTTTTTCTGCTGCTTGAAACCCCACATCACCGACAATTTTACCGTTAGCACGATTTATTCCCACATCCACTACAATAGCGCCTTTCTTAATCCATTCACCATTAATTATACCGGCCTGTCCTACGGCCGAAATAAGCAAATCTGCTTTGCGCACATGCTCTTTCAGTTTTCCTGCTTTGCTTGTCCCGATATGACAAATAGTAACGGTGGCCAGTCTTTCCAATAAAAGCAAGGCAAGAGGCTTACCCACAATCTCGCTAGAACCAACCACTACCGTTTCTTTGCCGCACAAGTCTATGCCTGTTGAATTCAATAACTCCATTACCGCGCTGGCCGTACAAGTAGCGGCCCGGTTATTGCCGAAAATCACATGCCCCATATTTAAAGGATGCATCCCTTCCGCATCCTTTTGCGCAGAAATTACTTCGCTTATTTTTCTATAATCCATCTGGGGACCAAGCGGCGTTTGCACAATAATTCCGTTAACAGTTTTATCTGCATTAAGCTTGTTGATGAGATCTATTAATACATTCTCGGTAATATTGTCGTTTAACTTATACAGCCTATAGGCTATGCCGAGGCTTGCTGCGGTTTTTTCCTGAGAAGATACATAGCTGGCTGCGCCAAGATTATTCCCGACTAATATGCTGGCAAGCACCGGGGCCTGTTTTAAATTTTGTACGCTAAGCCTGATCGCTTCTTTTATTTTTTCAGCTACGGGTTTACCTTCTAGTAATTTTGCCAAAGCCGTCCTCCGTATTTTTACGG
Source organism: Candidatus Omnitrophota bacterium (assembly GCA_028712175.1). Lineage (GTDB taxonomy): Bacteria > Omnitrophota > Gorgyraeia > Gygaellales > Profunditerraquicolaceae > UBA6249. Next base: position 46,823 of record JAQTQQ010000004.1, read on the forward strand.
ATCCTTTTAATAATCTTATCCATCTGATTCAATTCTTTTTTTACACCTTGAGCTAATTTTTTATCTCCCAGGCTCTGCAAATTTACCTCTACATTAAAACGTGCACAAACAAAAGCCGATTCCAACAAAACTGCTGCTGCCGCGACATCGCTTAACAAAGCCACATTACCCTTCTTAAGCAAAGGCGGGCATAATTTAGCTGCCCGGGCACAAAGGCGGCTAAGCATAAATGGCACATCCATTGCCTTTCTGATATCCCTGCTCTGATAGGCCTCTACATCCAAATCCACCAAATCAAGGAAATCATTCTTTAATTGCTCGGATTCAACCAAAACATCTTTTAACTCGGCTTCAAACACAGCATACTTGAGCTTACCTAAGGTAAAGTTGACAACCATGCTGATAAGGCTTGCGGCCATTGCCGCGTTTAAAGCTGCGGCAGAACCGCCTCCGGGAGCAGGAAGCCTTGCAGAAAGATCATCCAGGTATTTAGCCAGACTTTGAGTTTTATATTTCATGGTTTTAAATTGTAAGATTTTCGTTTAATTCAAAGGCATTTTTTATTAAGGATACCTCGGCTTTATTATTCCTATATAAAATTGATAATACATCAAAACGAGCCGGATGCTTCAAAAGATTATTAAGCTTCAAATAACAAACAGCTGCTTTTGCAATATTGCTCTGCTTCTTAAATGAAACGGCCTCAGATGGTTCACCTAGACAAAGAGAATGCCTGCCTTTGACCTCCACAAAACAGATTGACTCTTTATCCCTTGCAATTATATCAATTTCCCCAAACCTGGTCCTATAATTTATTTGGAGGATTTTATAGCCTTGTGATCTTAAAAATTCTGCCGCTTCTTTCTCGCTGGCCTTTCCGAATTCTATGTGTTCTCCAGGCACCTTAAAAAGCTCTTTCTATGAATTCCCAAAGCCCCCATTTCTTTTAAAGCATTGCGATGCTCTTCTGTCGGGTATCCCTTGTGCCTGATAAAACCGTATTGCGGATAGATTTTATCATAAGCATCCATAATTTTATCCCTGTGTACTTTGGCGACTATGGAAGCTGCGGCAATACTCAAAGACTTGCCGTCTCCCCTGATAATACTCTGGTAAGGAAAATTCAACTTTAGGCGTAAATTACCGTCAATAAGCACAAATACACGTTTTAACTCAGCAGGCTTCAGCTGTTTAGCAAGTTTAGCTACTGACTTTTGCATGGCTAAAATTGTAGCCTGCAGGATATTGATCCGGTCAATCTGTTTATGGCTAACTTGAGTTACCGCGTATATGGATTTGTTTCTTATCTCGGAAAAAGCGTTTTTTCTTCTTAAAGGGGTTAATTTCTTGGAATCATCAATACGATTATAAAAACTAAAACTATTCAGGAGTACCGCTGCGGCTACTACCGGCCCGGCTAACGGTCCTCTGCCGGCTTCATCTACTCCGATAACCAAATCAAAACCTTTAATTTTTAGTTTTCTTTCGTATGCCAGCACTAACTTGATTGCTCTTCTCTGCTTTCTATCTTGGTTGCATGTTTTCCGACTTTGCTGCGCAAGTAATAAAGCTTAGACCGCTTGACCTTGCCGGAACGGATAAGTTCAATACGCTCGATAACCGGTGAATAAAGCGGGAATACACGCTCAATACCTTCGCCGAAGGAAACTTTTCTCACTGTAAAATTTATTTTGGTACCCGAGCCTTTTCTGGCAATCACTACACCCTCAAAAGGATGCAGGCGGAATTTATCTGGACCTTCCGGGATCCTGGTGAGAACCTTTACGGTATCTCCGACATTAAAAGCAGGCATCTCTTTCTTGGTAAATCCTGCCTCGATTGATTTTATGTCCATTGTTACTGCTCCTTTCTGTTGCTTTTACTTTTTGATTAATCCTAATCTTAAAACGATAAAATCTTTAGCGGATTAAATCCGGCCGCCTAAGCCTTGTCCTTTTAAGCGCCTGGAGCTTACGCCATGCGCTAATTTTGTCATGAGCACCCGAAACTAAAACCTCAGGAACGGACCATTTTCTAAAATTCGCCGGCCTGCTATATTGCGGGTATTCTAATAGATTACCTTCGAATGACTCAAAATTCAAGGAATTTTTATCTCCCAATACTCCGGGGATAAGCCTAACTATGCTATCAACCAGCACCATTGCCGGCAATTCCCCTCCGGTTAAGACATAATCACCTATTGATATAACTTCATCCGCCAAATAAAGCCTTACCCTTTCATCAATACCTTCATAATGCCCGCAGATAAATATCAAATTGGAACATTTTGACAATTTCTTAGCCCGATTTTGGTCAAACCGCTTGCCCTGAGGGCACAACAGTATTACCTTGCTTTTACCTTTGATTTTCTTTTTAATCGCTTCCACCGCTCTAAAAACCGGCTCCGCCTGAATAACCATGCCTGAACCTCCTCCAAACGGACGGTCATCGACCTTAAGATGCTTATCTAAAGTAAAATCGCGCAGGTTATGGGTAAAGATTTTTACTTTTCCCTTAGCTTGAGCCCTTTTTATAATAGACTCTCCTAAAACCCAGGAGAACATCTTAGGAAATATAGTAATTATATCTATGCGCATATCTGATTATTGTAACCCAATAAGAACATTTGCTTAAATTGGGCAAACCTTTCCTCTTTTATAGCCTGCCGGATATTCCGCATAAGGAGTAAAAAGAAATAAACATTGTGCAGGCTGAGCAGAATCAAGCCGAGCATCTCCTTGGCATTAAATAGATGCCTCAGGTAAGCGCGCGAGAAATTCTTGCAGGTATAACAACCGCATTTCTCATCCAGCGGACCGAAATCTTCGGTATAAGCGGCATTGCGAATCATAATCCTGCCACTTGATGTAAAAGCAGTTCCATTTCTACCATAACGCGTAGGGATCACACAATCAAACATATCCACCCCGCGCTCGACCGCCTCCAGGATATCAAACGGATAACCGATACCCATAGCATACCTAGGCTTATTTTCGGGAAGCAGCGAAGCGGTTAATTCCAGAATATTATATATTAAATTACTGCTCTCGCCAACAGAAACCCCGCCGATAGAATAACCGCTAAAATCTATATCCATTAAACGCTTTGCACACTGACGGCGCAAATCTTCAAAAGTAGCTCCCTGAATAATACCGAATAATTCACCATTACCTTCATGATGGGCATCCTTAGATATTTTTGCCCAAGAGATCGTCCTCTCCATGGCTATCTTTGCCTGATCATAAGTACAAGGATAATGTACACACTCATCAAGCGGCATCATTATATCGCTGCCTAAAACCTCCTGTATACTGATTACATCCTCGGGGGTAAGAAAATGCTTTAAGCCGTCTATATGCGACTGAAACTCAACTCCCCGCTCATGCATTTTACGGAAAAGCGCAAGGCTAAAAACCTGATAACCTCCGCTATCAGTAAGTATCGGCTTATCCCAGCCCATAAATTTATGCAAACCGCCGGCTTTTTTAATTATCTCAATGCCGGGGCGTAAATATACGTGATAAGCATTGGACAAAATAATCTGGGCACCTGCTTCTTCTACATCTTTAAGCATTAACCCTTTTACCGTAGCATGCGTGCCTACAGCCATAAAAGCCGGCGTATCAAAAGAACCGTGAGCAGTATCCATCCTGCCGAGGCGCGCATTACAATTTTTGTCTTTTTTAACTAAAGTAAACATATCTTCTGCTAAATAATAAGCATTGCATCGCCATAACTATAAAATCTATATTTATTATCCACTGCCTCTTGATAGGCCTTAAGCATCAGGTCTCTGCCCCCAAAAGCACAAACTAACATTAATAGGGTAGTCCTGGGAAAATGAAAGTTAGTTAAAAGGCAGTCCGCTAATTTAAATTTATAACCCGGATAAATAAATAAATCCGTGCTGCCTAATTTTCTGCCGGAAGAATAAGCCTCCAGCGCCCGCAAGCTAGTCGTACCTACAGCAATAATCCTACCGTTATTTTCCTTTGCCTCTTTAAGCGAAATAACGGTTGCATCAGGAATTAAAAAATTCTCTGCTTCCATCTTATGGGTAGTTATATCTTCACATTTAACCGGGCGGAATGTCCCCAAACCCACATGCAGCGTTATATAAACAAGATGCACCCCTCTAGCCTCAATCTCTTTAAGTAATTTTTCCGTAAAATGCAGCCCTGCGGTCGGCGAAGCAAGGGCGCCGTCATTTCTGGCATAAACTGTCTGGTAATATAACACGTCCAAATCTTCGGGTTCGCGTTTTATATATGGAGGCAGCGGAATAATCCCAAAATCATATATCTTGTCTGCATCAGGCTGTGTAAAACTTATCTGGCCGCGACGGGTTAAAATCCCTTTAATTTTGCCCCCAGAAAAAATTATTCTTTCGCCTACTTTCGTGCGGCTGGGCTGGATGAGGCAAGAAAAAGTAGTTCCGTTAAGCCTCCGGGTCAATAAAATTTCAACCTTACCGCCGGTCACTTTTTTCCCTATTAACCGGCAATTTAAAACTTTTGTATCATTGAGCACCAACAAATCGTCTTTTTTGAAAAATCCGCCAATCTCTTTAAAAACAGTATGATGAAACTTACCTGTCTTGCGGTCTACGATTAACAGGCGGGCATTTTCTCTTTTATCCAGGGGATACTGCGCAATTAATTCTTTGGGAAGCGTATAATCAAAATCAGAGAGTTTTAACATTTTTATAATTAAGACATAGGAAAAAGAGGACGTTTCTATTTATTTTAAGTATCGGCTACGATAAATAGAAACGTCCCGATTTTACCTTTTCTAATTTTAATTTAGGTAGCCGATTATCTGATCGGTCAAATCATCAATAGAAAAGAATACCACTCCATCGGCCAACAAATCAGTAACCATGCGGTATTGATTAAAAAACAGGTCAGGTTTATTTTTCATCAAAAATAATCCTATACCGATATAAACCTTGCCCTTACCTCTGTGCCCAAGAGCAGATTTAACTATTCTCTTGGCAAATTGGTTATCTTTGGTGTATGCCATCAATACAACATAATCAATAAGACCGTCCTCAAGCCACGCCGACCAATCTTGGAATGCATTAGCATATGCACGCTCAATTAAAGAGATGACTGCGCAAGAAACTAAAAGGTTCGGGGATTTTACCTTAACTAAACTTGCAATCTTACGCACCAATTCCGTAAGCTGCTGGCGCTTCCAATTATCCCAAGCTAAGTATTCATCTTCATTATTCAAGGTATCTAAACTATTTAACCCGGTCTTATCTTTAAAACGTTCCACGTTTTTTACCCCGTAACCATAAGTTAAGCCAAATTTATTAAATCTTGTCCCCGGGACAAACGGGACAGGCGAAGGGTAACGCAGGTAATCCAGGTGAATCCCGCTGATTAGCGGATAACGGTTAATAATTTCATTGATGATCGTCAGGATATATTCCTCTACCCTGGGATCTCCAGGCTCTAAAAATATCATATCCTCTCTTAAATAATATTTGTCTATTTCCATATTTGATGCAACTTTTGAAGGCCTTTGGTATTGATCGCGGGTTAAAATGGAATTGCCGTATTTAGTTAAAATACTGGCCTTATCATTATTGCCCAAGCTTAAAACATTTACCCATGCAAAAACATTTATATTATTTTCCTGAGCCTCCCTCAACAATAGGTCCAGCGTGTCTAAACCGGCGGCTTTAACCATCTGGTCATATTTGGACCTATCACAAATCTTAGAATCATAATAAGCATTACCTGATTGAAAAATTTGCAGATAAATCTCATTTATTTTCGCCTTCTTGCATGTTGCTATCAAGTTATGCACCCCTTCTTTTGAATAAAGCGTCTTTTTAGCAGAAAATACTGATACCCAAACACCGCGCCTGGGTTCGTTTTTTAAAGATGGGGTTTTATCTTCGGCCGACAAAGAATCAAACCCGAGCGAGCAAAGCAAAAATAAAACCAGTATTTTAAAAATAAACTTACTTTTCATTTTTTAATGGAATATTTACAACCGCAATATTTCTGCCGATAAATTTTTAGCTCCTTGGCTTCTATTTGTGCCTGATTAAAACCAACGCGAAAATCCTCATAATAGAAATCCACGCCTGCTTCTCTGGCAACCTGGCCACCACAATCCTTAAGAAGCTCATGATCCTGATAAGGGCTGACTAATAAAGTGGTACTAAATGCTTTAAACCCGTTAGTTTTGGCAAACTCAGCTGTTTTCTTAAGGCGCAGCATAAAACAAATTGCGCAGCGTGCATGCGGCCCCTGATTACAGGTGATTGCATGAAAATAATCCGCAGGCTCATAATCGGGGTATTCCACATCAATCTTTAAATGTTTGCCAACTACGCCTAAGGCCGATTTACGACGAATATATTCCTCTGACGGATAAATATTAGGGTTATAATAAAAACCCTTAATTCTAAATTTTTTCTTATTTAAACTGCTAAACGGATAAATTAAGCAGGGTGCGCAACATATATGTAGTAGGATATCCATAAATTTAGAGGCCTAAAAGATCTCTTCCTGCTGCTCTTTATTGAATTTCAAACCAAAATGTTCAAAGGCCTTTTTGGTGACAATCCTGCCGCGTGAGGTGCGTTTTAAATAACCGGCCTTTAAAAGATACGGTTCTACGGTATCTGCAATAGTATCTACTTCTTCATTGAGGCTGGCAGCCAAAGATTCTATGCCCACCGGCCCACCGCCAAAAGATTCAAGAATTAACTTTAGGACTTTACGGTCCAAGTCGTCAAAACCCGCCTGGTCTATCCCCAGGTCGTTAAGAATCTTGGAAGCCAAAAGAGAATCAACTTTCTCTATTTTTAATACTTGAGCATGATCCCGCACCCTCCGCAGGAGGCGGTTAGCAACCCGCGGGGTGCCTCTTGAACGCTTGGCAATCTCTAAAGCAGCATCATCATTAATCTGTATCGAAAGCAACTTGCTTGAGTTATTTATTATTTTAGCCAACTCTTCGATTTTATAAAAATCCAGGTTATAAAATATCCCGAATCTTGCCCGAAGCGGCGCTGCCAGTAGGCCTGTACGCGTAGTCGCTCCGATTAAAGTAAAAGGCTTAAGGTTAAACTTAATAGTTTTAGCGTAAGGCCCTTTGTCAATTACAAAATCAATTTGGAAGCTTTCCATTGCAGGATACAAAAATTCTTCCACTACCTTAGACATCCTATGTATTTCATCGATAAAAAGAATGTCCCCTTTTTCCAAATTAGTAAGTATCCCGATTAAATCCCCGGCCCGCTCAATCGCCGGCCCGCTGGTTGCGGTAATCTTTGCCGACATCTCATGCGAAATAATATGAGATAATGAAGTTTTACCTAACCCCGGAGGCCCGCTTAAAAGAACATGCTCCAGCGGCTCTTTTCTCTGCTTAGTTGCCTGAATAGCTATTTTTAAATTGTCGATAATATCCCTATGCCCGACAAATTCGCTGAATTTTTTCGGCCTCAAGGATATATTTAAGACAACATCTTCCTCGGACTCCTTTATGTCGGAAATAACCGGATTAGCCTTCAGCAGGGTGCGCCTGGTCTCTTCGCTCATAGGGTATGATATTATCCTTATTCCTTACTATAATTATATCCTCAAATGCTGCGTCCTGACGGGCAATAATCTCCTTCATTTTCGCCAGCTCTAAAATCGCAAGAAAAATTACAATTATTTCTGTCTTGCTCTTTGATTTTACAAATAAAGCCGAAAGCTTGATCTCTGACTCAACTAACAACAGATGTAAAATATCATGCACCTTCTGCTCAACCGTAAACTGATCCTTAACCACTTCATAAAAAACCTCCCGAGGCACATCTTTTAACGCCCGGGAGAATGCACTAATTAAATCAAAAATGCTTGCCTCAAAATAAACCTCCTCTTTATCCTGGCTATCCGGGATTCCTTGAGGGGATTCGGCTTTAGGGCGTTTAAAAACCTCTTGCTGACTAGTTTCTCTTTCTTTCAAGCTTTCTGCAATCTGCTTAAATTTCTCATACTCAAGCAGCTTCTTAACCAATTCCGCCCGCGGGTCCTCTTCTTCCTGCGCAGCCAGCTCTTCTGCCGGCAAAAGCATTTTGGATTTTATTTGCATAAGCGTAGCCGCCATTACTAAAAAATCTCCCACGATGTTTAAATCCAAAAGCTGCATAAAATTGATATATTCTAAATACTGTTGAGTAACTTTGGCAATCGGAATATCATAAATATTAAGGTGGTCTTTTTTTACCAAATACAATAGCAGGTCTAAAGGCCCCTCAAACATATCTAAGCGTATTTTATAATTCATACCAGACCTTAAGTATCCCCTTTACCTGAGCAATTGTTTTTTTAGCCAATTCAGAAGCGCCCGAGTTTCCTTTAAATAATATCTCCTGAATATACTTTTTGTCTTTTAACAGCTCCTGTCTTTTTTCCTGAATAGGAGCCAGCAGACTAACTAACTTATCAGCTAATTCTTTTTTGCATTCCGTGCAGCCAATCTTAGATTTAGAACAACGCTCATACACCTCTTTCTCCATATTGGGGAAAAATACCATATAATAGCAGCAAACATTGCATTTATGCGGATGGCCAGAGTCGGTTATGCGGATACGTTTGGGATCCGTAATCATACTCTGCACTTTTTTCCGGATGACCTGCGGCTCTTCGGATAAAGCTATATAATTATTATAGCTTTTACTCATCTTTCTTCCGTCTAAGCCCAAAAGGCGGTTTGTTTTAGTAAGCAGGGCCTTTGGCTCAAGCAAGCAATCCGTCTTATAAAGATTATTAAATTTACGCACAATCTGGCGCGCCAGTTCTAAATGCGGCAATTGATCCTCTCCTACAGGCACAGTATCCGCTTTATAAAGCAGGATATCGGCGGCTTGTAAAACCGGATAACCCAAAAAGGCATAAGTGCTTAAATCGCGGTTTAATACTTCGCGCAACTGTTCTTTATAAGTAGGGCAACGCTCAAGAAGCCCTAGCGGCGTAATCAAAGAAAGAATAAAGTAAAGCTCCAGATGTTCGGGTATTTGCGACTGGATAAAAATATTAGATTTATTAGGATCGACCCCGCAGGCAAGCCAATCAATAACATTATCTAAAATGTTTTCTTTGATGTTGCCCGGATTTTCATATTCCGACATAAGCGCATGCCAATCCGCAACCATAAAAAAACAATCGTATTCATCTTGGAGGCTTGTCCAATTAGATAAAGCACCGACTAAATGGCCCAAATGCAATTTCCCCGTGGGGCGCATTCCGCTTAATATACGTTTTTTAGTCATATTTTACCTATTAAAGTTTTCTGGCTATCTTTTCTATATCGTAAGCCTCGACAACATCGCCTTCCATTAGCTGGTCAAAACCGCCTATAGCTATACCGCATTCAAACCCTTCGCCAACCTCACGCACATCATCTTTAAAGCGTTTTAAGCTTGAAAGCTTGCCTTCAAAGGCTACCGCGCCGTTACGCATTACCGTGACCATACAATTACGGTTGATCTTGCCTTTAATTACCATGCAGCCGGCGATTATGCCGGATCGGGAGAGCTTGAACATTTTTCTTACTTCTGCTTTTCCTAAAAATACTTTTTTTAATCTGGGGCTGAGCATACCTTCTACAGCCGCCCTTATGTCATTAGCCAGCTCATAAATGATGCTATATGTTTTCACTTCTACGCCTTCTTTAGAAATTAACTCCTTGGCAGGCTCATCGGCAGAAACATTAAATCCTAAAATCAAAGCGTCCGAAGCCATTGCCAAAACAACATCAGAAGTATTAATGTTTCCTGCGCCCATATGGATTACACTTACCTTTATCTCGGAAACATTCAATTTATCCAAAGTATCCTTGATTGCCTCAAGCGAACCCTGCACATCAGCCTTAATAATTAATTTTATCTCTTTAATCTGCCCTTCGGCAATCTGCGTGTGCAAATCTTCAAGGCTGACTCTTTTTACCTCTTTTACCTGCCGCTGCTTCTCTTTCTCTATGCGCGCTTCTATTAAGCTTTTAGCCTGTTTTTCATCCTCAATCACAAAGAATTGTTCTCCTACATTAGGAATACCGCTTATCCCCAAAACCTCAACAGGGGTAGCAGGACCAACGGCCGTCACCCCCTGCAAACGGTCATTAAGCATTGCGCGGATCTTACCGTATAAATTACCCACGATTATATTTTGATTAAGGCGCAATGTACCATTTTGCACAAGAAGGGTAGATACCGGGCCTCTCCCCTTAGCCATCCTTGCTTCTATAACTACACCGCTTGCTAGACGGTCGGGATTTGCTTTTAACTCCATAATCTCCGCCTGAAGCAAAATCATTTCAAGTAAGTTGTCTATACCCTGTCCTGTCTTAGCAGAAACCGGGACGGTAATAGTTTTTCCGCCCCAGTCTTCAGAGGTCAAGCCCGCTTCTTGTAATTGTTTTTTTACCATATCAATGTTTACCTGCGGCTTATCTATTTTATTTATCGCAACAATAAGTGCAACACCGGCAGCGCGCGCATGGTCAATTGCCTCTTTAGTCTGCGGCATAATCCCATCATCAGCAGCTACAACTAAAACCACGATATCTGTTATACGTGCACCTCTTGCGCGCATCGCCGTAAACGCCTCATGGCCCGGAGTATCTAAAAAGGTGATCTCTCCCTGGGGGAGGCTGACACGATAAGCGCCGATATGCTGAGTGATCCCGCCATGTTCGGCTTCGGTAACTTTCGTTTTACGTATAGCATCAAGCAAGGAAGTTTTACCATGGTCAACATGCCCCATAAAAGTAACTATGGGCGAGCGTTTTTTAAGTCTCGCCGGCGAGTCTATTTTCTTATGCTCCTCTAAAGCTATCTCTTCTGCATCAGGGGCTTTTCTAATCCTAAAATTATATTTTAAACACAGTTTATTTAAAGTAGGCTCATCCAAAGTTTGATTGATACCGATCATCACCCCCATACCCATAAGATGCTTAATAAGAACCGATGACTTCTCTTGTAATTTTATTGCCAAGTCTTTTACCGTAATAGGAAGCTCGAGCTCAATTTCCTTATGCACAGACACAACAGCGGCAACCTCAGGTTTTTTCTCAAACAACGGCTCAGGCGACTTCAGGATATCCCTGCTTTTGTCCGTCTCATGCGGCTTAGCTATAGATACATGCGCCTGTTTAGAAGAAACCTCCGGCCTATGAACAGGCTTAATTACAGGCGCAGGTTTAACTACAGGCTTTAGTTCATGCTTGACTTCTATTTTAACTTCGACCTTCGGTTCACGTTTTATTATTACAGGTTTTACCTCTCTCTTTATTTTCTTTACCGCATCAGCCTTTGGCTTAAGCGGAGGTTTAGATTTTATAACTCGTGCCCTAACAGCAACCTTTTTGGGTTTTTGTTCGGACTGAGCAGCCGGCGCGCGTTTGGCCGAAGCTGCTTTGGGTTTAGTTATTTTCTTTACGGCTATTTTCTCTTTTTTTACCTTAGGCATAAATTCTCCGTCTTATATTAGAAAAGATTATAATAGTTTCTTTGCTTCGGCAATGATATTGGCTGCCTTCTTTTCTCCAATACCCTTAATCTTTATAAGCCCTTCGACTTTGGCTTTAATTATATCATCAATGCACTTAATCCCCTCTGCATTTAAACTTTCAATAATCTTTGCGCCGACCCCTGAAAGAAGTTCTAAAGAAAGCTCTTCCTTTTTCGCTGCTTTTTTGCTTTCTTTTTTAACAGCCTTTTTTGTTTTCTTTGCCTTAGGTTTTTCTTCGGCCTCGCCTTCTTTTCCTTCGCCAAGAGGGGATTTTTCTTCTGCCTTTCCGCCTAAAGCCTCAGCGGCAATCATACTCTTAGTCCGAATATCCAATTCCCAGCCAACAAGCCTAGAAGCCAAGCGTACATTCTGGCCGTGCTTCCCTATACTTAAAGAAAGCTGATCATCATCAACAACCACCTCAGCCTTATTTTTCTCCCTGTCTAGTTTTATCTCTGAAATCTTAGCCGGGGAAAGAGCGGCTTTTATATATTCACGCAAATCATCATTGAAACGCACAATATCGATTTTCTCCCCCTGCAATTCATTGACAATATTTCTCACACGATTTCCCCGCATACCAACGCAGGCGCCCACAGCGTCTACTTTTTCATTCTTTGAATAAACTGAAATCTTGGTGCGCTCGCCGGCTTGACGAGTTATGCCTTTAATCTCGACTATCCCTTCATAAATCTCAGGGACCTCTAGTTCAAATAGCTCTTTAACCAGATTAGGATGCGCGCGCGATAAAATAATCTGCGGCCCCTTAGTATCCTTCTTTACCTCCACGACATATGCACGGATACGCTGCCCCTGCTTAAATTCTTCCTTCGGGGACTGTTCACGCTTAAGTAAAATTCCTTCTGCTTTACCCAGCAAGTCAACGATGACATTCCCTTTTTCGAAACGGTAAACCGTACCGCTGACAATTTCTCCCACGCGGCTTTGGAACTCTCCAAAGACCACATCCTTTTCCGCCTCGCGCATCTTCTGGATAATCACCTGTCTGGCGGTAGATGCGGCAATACGGCCAAAATCTATGTTGGTAAACGGCTCATTGTTACGAAAAGCCCGAATTTCTCCGGTTACACGGTCAATCTTAACGCTAAATTCCTCATCAGGCTTTAAATCTATCACTCTTTTGGCAGCGCTAAGCATGGCGCTTTCTACCGCCTCAAGCATAATTTCTTTTTTAATTCCTTTTTCACGTTCAATCTGCTCAATAATCGCTAATAATTCCTGACTCATTTTTTTATTCTCCGGTTATTTGTTTATTACTAATTGTGCTTTGTTTATCTTTGTTAACGGGATTTCTATAATTTTCTCGGCGCTTTGAATAAATACGCATGCCTCATCGGCTTTAGCGACTACCCCCTGCCATTGGCATTTACCGTCTATAAAATCATTAAGAAAAAATACTACTTCCCTGTTTAAACACCTTAAAAAATCTTTTTTCCTCTTAAGAGAGCGATCTAACCCCGGAGACGAAACTTCAAGGATATATTCGCAAGGAATTATATTTTTTTCATCTAACAATTCCCCAAGCCGGCGGTTAAGCATGGCGCATTCATCCAATGTTATGCCATCCTGCGGATAATCTGCCAAAATTCTTATAATTAATTTTCTTCCTTCCTGCCGGCAAATTAAATCAATAAGCTCAACATTGGCAGAAGCAAAACATGGAAGAATAAGATACTCCAATTCCTTGATCAAGCTTTCTTTAATCAAAAAATCACCTTCTTTAAAAATCTTGGCTTCTATAACCGGATACCTTGTTCAGTTTATTATAAAAATTCGGCTTTACCTTTGCGGGTTTAAGGGCCCCGGACTCTTCATCAAAAACGAAAATATCCTGCATAGAATATTCTTTTGATTTTAAGACCTCGCTAATCTGAGTGACCCGGCGCCTGCCATCCGGAAACCGGGTTAAATAAACAACCAGGTCTACTGCCCCGATAATCTGCCTTCTTGCAACTTCACCGGACATATTACTGCTTCCCATCAAGGCCAGTATTTCAAGACGATCCAGGGCTTCCGAAGGAGAGCTGGCATGAAGAGTAGTCATTGATCCTTCATGGCCCGTGCTCATCGCCTGAATCATGTCTAAAACTTCCCCTCCTCTTACCTCGCCGGCAATAATCCTGTCTGGACGCATATGCAAGGCATTTTTAAACAAATCTCTTATACTTATTTCACCCTTGCCCTCAATATTAAAAGGCCGCGTTTCCATTGGCACAGTATGTTTTCTTGAAATGATTAACTCACGGGTATCCTCAATGGTAATCAATCTTTCATTCTCGGGAATAAAATCAATTAAGGCATTCAAAAATGTTGTTTTACCAGTGCCCGCGCCTCCGGAAATCAATATATTCATCCGGGAAATTACACATGCCTTCAAGAATTCGGCGGCGGAAGAATTAAGGCTGCCCAACTTAATAAGGTCGTCCATACGCAAAACATTATAGGAAAATTTCCTGATAGTCAATAACGGGCCTATCCTCGAAACCGGACTCCTGACTATATTAACACGCGAACCGTCATTAAGCCGGGCGTCTACAAAAGGCTCAAATTCCGAGATCCTTCTGCCTACGGGCGAAATTATCTTTTCGATAAGATAGGAGACCTGGGCTTCATCATTAAAAGTAATATCAGTGAGTTCTAGATTACCTTTGCGCTCAACATAAACCTGATGCGGGCCATTAATCATAATCTCGGTAACCCCATCGTCTTTAAGCAATTTCTCAATCGGACCAAAACCAAGAAAATAAGTTATTACTTCGCTTAGCAGTTCTTCCTGCTCATGGCGGTTAAGACTAATTTTATTCTCCCTAATAACCGACCTAAAGGCAGCCTCTATTGTACGTTGAAATAGCGAGCGGTCCTCTTTGCCATAATTGGCTCTAAGCTCATCCTCGCGGAATCTCAATTTATCCAATATGTCTTCTTTTACAGCCTGCAGGTGTTCGTTCATAGCCCTTCTTTCTGCCTTATACCTTAAAAGCTAATTGCGTAATTGATTTCAATACCTCATCCTTTGATAAGAGAAGGGTTTCTCTGGACTTACGAACCCTTAATTCTATCTTTTTTTCTTCAATACTTTTTTTACCAATTATAATACTAAGCGGTATACCGGTCAAATCGGCATCTTTGAATTTTACCCCGGCACGCTCATCCCTGTCATCCAGCAGCACTGAAAACCCCGCGGAACTAATCTGTTTATAAAAATCCTGCGCCTCTTGCATAACCGCATGGTTAGTTACATCTAAGGGCAGGATTATAATCTGGAAAGGGGCGATTTCCCTAGGCCAGATCATTCCGTCAGCATCGTTATTCTGCTCAATTACCGCAGAGATCAAACGCGAAACACCAATACCATAACAACCCATAACTACCGGCCTAAGCGCGCCGGTAACATCGGCAAAATTTGCCTGCATTGCCTGGCTGTATTTTAAACCCAGTTTAAATATATGGCCTACTTCAATAGTATTGACTTTATCCATCTTAGCCTGACATTTAGGGCAGGAATTTTCTTCCTTAAAAGCCAGGGCCAAATTGCATTTTGGGCAACACAACACCACATCTTCACCAAGCAGAGCAGAAACCATAAACTCATGAGAGAGTTTACCGCCCATCACACCGGAATCGGCTTCGGTAATCAAAGTTTCCAAACCGCATCTGGAAAATATCCTCTTATACGCTTCATACATTAATTGATAATTTTTATCCAAACCCGCTTCATCCTGATCAAAGCTGTATGCGTCCTTCATAATAAATTCACAAGCGCGGATCAGGCCAAAACGCGGACGGATCTCATCGCGAAACTTTGTCTGTATCTGGTATAGAATTAAAGGCAGCTGCCTGTAGCTTGATATATTATTTTTCACTAAATCCGTAATTATCTCTTCATGCGTAGGCCCAAGGGCAATCTCCCTTCCGCGGCGGTCTTTAAGCCTTAGCATTACTTCACCCAGGTCTTTGTCGCGCCCTGTTTTCTGCCAAAGTTCGAGCGGATGCAAAGCCGGTAAGAGTAATTCGCTTGCACCGCAGGCATTCATCTCCTGGCGGATGATCACCTGAATTCTTTCTAAAACCCTGAGACCTAAAGGAAGATAAGTATAAGCCCCTGCCATAAGCATGCGGATAAATCCCGCACGCAGCAACAATTGATGGCTTTTCGACTCTGCCTCTTTAGGTATCTCTTTCAGTGTTGGAATAAACGCTTTTGACCAAAACATATTAATCCTTTTTAAAAATTTCTTTAGATAAACTCACTCCTCTTTTTGCAAATAACGGATAGAATGCCGGCTCCACACCGGTAGTCTTAAAAACACCATAAACCTTGCCGTCTTCAACAACATTACTAATCTCGTAGTAGAAAATATCCTCCAGATTCACCCATCCGTTTTTTAACCCGTTGACCTGGGTAATGCGGGTAATCTTACGCGATCCGTCAGCAAGCTGGTCCTGCTGGATAATTAAATGAAGGCTTGCCGCAATCTGGCGGTGTATTGCCTCTAAGGTTATCGGTATACCGGACATAAGGATCATTGTCTCCAGGCGATGCAAAACCTCCGAAGGAGTATTTGCATGAATAACTGAAAGTGCCCCGTTGTGGCCCGAACACATTGCCTGAAGCATATCCAAGGCTTCTGCCCCTCTGATCTCCCCCAAAATAATCCTTTGAGGCCGCATACGCAGGGTATTGCGAAAAATATCCCTGATAGTAATTTCGCCTTTCCCTTCAATATTAGCCGGTTTTGTTTCAAGCCTGACGACATGGTCCTGGGCCAGGTGCAATTCAGCCGTATCTTCAATAGTAATCGTACGTTCGTCATTACCGATATACCCGGAAAGTACCCCTACGGTAGTAGTTTTGCCGCTTCCGGTAGCGCCCGCAAAAACCATATTTACTTTGCCCTTAATGCATGCTATCAGAAAATCCGCCATCCTTCTGTCAAAAGTGCCTAATTCAATAAGGTCCTCGGCCTTTACGATTTTCTTAAGGAATTTACGTATGGTTATTGTCGGCCCGTCTAAAGCAAGCGGCGGGATAATGATGTTTACACGCGAACCATCCTGAAGGCAGACATCCGTATAGGGAGATAGCTCGTCAACCCTTCTCCTTGTAGGAGCCAAAATCTTCTGTACGATATACATCAGCTGCTGGTCGCTATCGAACTTAATATTTGTCAGTATTTTCTTTCCGTGCTTCTCTACATATACGTTCTGCGTACCATTAATCATGATTTCCGTGATATCAGGGTCCATCATCAGCTTTTCAATGGGGCCGAACCCTGAAAATTCATCAACTAACTCGTTAATGATGTTATCTCTCTCTTCCTGCTTGAGCGGGCCGCGCGGCTGGCTTAAGATCCCCTCGAGGATATTCCTAACTACTGAAGCCACCTCAACTTTATCCCCGGAACTCTTTTGTAAAATATAGCTGTATTTTGCAATAAAATCTTCGCGTACCCTGCTTTTTAATGTCTGATGGCCCATATCATCTCCTTAATTTAACCTCACGCAATAAAATACGCACACAATCTTTTGCTAATACTTTCTTAACAATCTTGCCGCGCGAAAATAGCATTCCTTCGTTTTTACCGAAAGCAACTCCTAAATCTGCGCCTTTTGCTTCTTGCGGGCCGTTAACCACGCAACCCATTACCGCTATTTTCAAAGGATCTTGAGATCTTTTGCGTTTCCAGCCGGCCAACTCATTTTCTAATTCTTTAACTATTTTTATCAGGTCTACTTCGCAGCGTCCGCAAGTAGGACAACTGATTATCTGAACGCCACAACTGTAGAAACCCAATGATTCCAATATGCATTTGGCTGCTTTTACCTCTTCTACCGGGTTATCCGTAAGGGACACCCTTATTGTATCACCAA
The DNA here is from genome assembly GCA_028712175.1 of Candidatus Omnitrophota bacterium. Classification (GTDB taxonomy): domain Bacteria; phylum Omnitrophota; class Gorgyraeia; order Gygaellales; family Profunditerraquicolaceae; genus UBA6249. The sequence goes on from JAQTQQ010000004.1 coordinate 64,237, forward strand.
TACCCTCCAGTAGTAAAGCGCCTATTGCGACGCTAGACTTAATAATACCGCTATAAGGGGAACCGGTGGCTGTAACCCCCAAGTGCAGCGGGTATTCGCAGAGGGATGCTATCTTACGATAGCTCTCAACTGTGTCCAAAACATTGTTAGCTTTAAGCGAAATTACTATATTATTAAACTTTTGCTTCTCAATAAACTTCACATAACCTAAACAGGCAGCCACAAGCTTATCAGTCATTGAAGATCTCTTCGGCCCTGTGTCTTTTACCGAACCGCTATTTAGCCCGATACGTAAAGGGATCTTGGCTGTTTTTAAGGCAGAGATTACCGCACTAATCTCTGCAGGCTTATCGATATTCCCCGGGTTCAGCCTAATCTTATCAACCCCGTTTTCGATAGCAGTAAGTGCCAAACGATAAGAAAAATGGATATCCGCAACCAACGGAATTTTGGCATGAGCCTTAATTTTCTTTAAAGCCGCGCCGTCGGACGGGTCTTTAATCGCAAGGCGCACAATTTGACAACCTGCCTCTTCTAATTGTTTAATCTGCCTGAGAGTACCTTCAATATCCGAGGTTTTAGTCTTAGTCATTGATTGGATGGCAACCGGATTACCCGCTCCGATTAAGAGATTGCCTATTTTGATACCTCTGGATTTCCTTCTCTTTATTTCCATATTATTTGACAAACAACTTACTAAGCTTATCTCCGTATAGCCTCAATATATCATTGTAAGTAACGAATACTGCCAAGGAGATCATCAGCGTAAAACCGATATTATTAACTACCGCTTCCGTTTTAATTCCCAGGGCTTTCTTCCTCAGCTTCTCTAGGCCCAATAAAAACAGGTGCCCGCCATCCAAAATAGGCAAAGGCAGAAGATTAAATATCGCAAGGCTGACGCTTAATACTGCAATCAGGTGCAATACCGCAATTAATCCTAACTTTGCCGCTTTAGAAGTAATAAAAAATATTCCCAGCGGCCCGGTCATCGATTCGCGCATTGACATCCTGCCGCTGACTAAACCCCAGAGCCCTTCATAGGTCATAATAGTTAAATTAACGGTTTTCTTGACCGCCAGATACGCTGACTCAAAGAAACCATGCCTTACCTCAACTATTTCATCAAAAGGAGAAATACCAATGATCCCTAAAGCGCGCTTTTTGCCTAGCTGATCATCAAAAACCTTGTCTTTAATCAAAACGTCGAATTTCAATTCTTTATTGTTCCGCAAAACCGTTAAGGCAACGCTTGGCTTTGTTTTGCTCTCCTGAATCTTACGCTGAAGCTCCTCCCAAAAATCTACCTTTTTTCCGTCAACCAAAATAATTTTATCTCCAACTGTAAGCCCCGCTTCCTTGGCGCCATAACCATCAATCAATCCGCCGACTTTTGAAGTAAGGCTGGGATAACCTATAAAAAGAATAAACCAGAAAAATAAAAACCCCAGGAGATAATTTAACAACGGGCCAAAGAAAATAATCTGGAATCTTCTTCCCGGGGCTTTTGAAAAATATTCATAATCAGCCCCCTTATATTCCGACTGGCTGTCACCTGCCATTTTAACATATCCGCCTAAAGGGATAAGGCTTATACTATATTCGGTATCTCCCACTTTCTTTTTAAAAATCTGGGGGCCAAACCCCAAAGAAAACTGCTCAACGCGCACCCCATTCCTGCGCGCGGCAATAAAATGTCCGAATTCATGCACAATAATAAGCAGGCTTAAAATTAATATAAAAATAAATATCGGGATCATTTTCTAACTTAAGGTTAATGTACCAAGCGCATAGCTTCTTCTCTGGCCCAAGCATCGGCAAAAATTATATCCCTCAGGCTGGGGTTAACTTTATTTTCATGGCGCCGCATTACCTTCTCCACTATTTTAGGTATGGTTAAGAAATTTATTTTTCTGTTTAAGAAACTGTTAACACTCTCCTCATTTGCAGCATTTAATACTGCGGGCATTGTCCCAAGAGATTCTGCCGCCCAATAGGCAAGCCCAAGAGAAGGAAATCTTTTTAAGTCCGGTTTCTCAAAATGCATTTTACTTAAACTGTAGAAGTCAATCCCGGCAAGCGAATTCTTAAGGCGCTTGGGATAAGTTAAAGCGTACTGAATAGGTATACGCATATCCGGAACCGACAACTGTGCCATAACTACTCCATCATTAAATTCAACCATAGAGTGGATGAGCGCCTCCGGATGAATTAATATCTTTATTTTATTTACTCCTAAATTAAATAAAAACATTGCCTCAAGCAGTTCAAGACCTTTGTTCATTAAGGTGGCCGAATCTACCGTAATCTTCTGACCCATCTTCCAGCGCGGGTGGCGCAATACATCCTCTATGGTAACCTGCTTAAATTTATTGCGCGGCAGGTTTCTTAACGGTCCGCCGGAAGCAGTCAGGTATATCCGCCTTACATCCTCCGTGTTTTGGGCGCCTAAGCTCTGCCAGATAGCTGACTGCTCGCTGTCAACCGGCAAGAGATTTACTTTATGCTTTTTTGCCAAACGCATAATCATCGGCCCTGCCATAACTATTGCTTCTTTATTAGCTAAAGCAATATCTTTTCCTGCCTCGATAGCGCTGATTAAAGGAGAAAGGGCCGCAGAGCCGGAAACAGCAAACATGACCTGGTCTATTTGTTTATCCTTAACCAATTCTTTGAGGCCATCGTCGCCGCAAAGAATCTTTACCGATGAACTAACCTGAGCACGCAACCTATGGGCGTTTTTTTCATCCCTTACACATACCAGACGTACGCCAAATTCACCAATCTGTTGTTTTAATTTTACAATATCGGAGCTAACGCTTAAAGCGGCGACCTTAAATTCCGGCCGCAGGCTTCTTATTACCTCAAGCGTACTTTGGCCAATTGAGCCGCTAGAACCTAAAATTGCAATATTCTTCACCATACACCTTTATATTAATTGCCTTTAAAACCCTTGGCCTTCTAATAATTAAAGAGAAAGAAGAGCGGGATTCATTGCTTTTTATAATCGGGCTAGGATAAAATAAAATACCGGGGCCGCAAAAAGCAAACTGTCAATCTCATCTAACACCCCGCCCATACCCGGGATGATATTTCCCGAATCCTTAACCTGACAATCTCTTTTAAGCAGTGATTCCGAAAGATCGCCTAATTGACCTAATATATTTAAACCAATTGCGACTACTAATAGCTGCACGTAATTAAAGGGTAAGAATGATTTACCGGCTAATGCACCTAAAATACTAAAAAGCATACTGCCCAAAGAACCTTCTACTGTTTTCTTCGGGCTGATGCGCGGAATTAAAAGATGCTTTCCCCACTTGACACCCACCAGAAATGCCCCAATATCACCCAATTTCGTAATCAATAACAAACTAGCAAGATACCCCAACCCTTCGGGTAAATACCTTATCTTGATAAGAAAACTAAAAAACCAGGAAACATAAAGTATCCCAAAGAGCGTAGTAGATATATCCACGATTACCCCGGAACTATCCCTGCGCTTAAACTGCATAAGAATTAGTGAAAATAAAGCCAGGACAATAAAAAGCAGCTCCCAATTCTTAGTCGGCTCAAATTTGAACATAATCGATAGAGGAATGATCATTCCCATCCCAATACCGAAATATTTATAAATTTTAATCCCTTTTTTCTCAAGCATCGAGAAATATTCATATAATCCGGCAACGATAAAAAAAGTAACCGTTAATCCACATAACCAATCAAAGAAGATTACTCCCGAAATAATACCGATTAGAACTATAGAACTTACTATCCTCTTAGTTAACATTTATTCCTCCAAACCTTCTTTCCCGTTTCTGATACTCCTTTATCGCTTCTTTTAGTTCAACCATCCCAAAATCCGGCCAGTATTTGGAAGAAAAATAAAACTCGGAATAAGAAAGCTGCCAAAGCAAAAAGTTGCTAATGCGCATTTCACTGCTTGTCCGGATTAACAAATCCGGATCAGGAATATCTGCGGCATAAAAATAACTCCTGAATTTCTCTTCATTTAGGCTTTCCGTCCTGGCCTTTCCTGTAATGGCATCTTTGGTGAATTTCTTTACGGCATCAAGTATCTCCTGCCTGCCTCCGTAATTTAATGCCAAAACAACCACAAGCCCCGTATTGGAGGAGGTTTCATCTTGCGTTTTCTTGATCTTTGCCTGTAAATATTTAGGTATAGGGTCATGGCGGCCTATCACAATAAAACGTATATTATTCTCCCGCATCTGCACAATTTCTTTACTTAAAAAATTATCCAGGTAGCGCATCAAAACGCTCACCTCGCTTCTCGGCCTGCTCCAGTTCTCTGTAGAGAAGGCAAAAAAAGTTACTACCTTAATCCCAAGGGAATTTGCCCCGCGGATAATCTCTTTTACCCGTTCTACCCCCTTACGATGCCCAAAAGTACGGCTCCTGCCTCTTTCTTTTGCCCAGCGGCCGTTACCGTCCATAATAAAAGCGACATGGCGTGGAATATTATTTATGTTAGTCATAATTTATGTAATCTCTAATTCTACTTTACACATAGTTCCACTACACCCGCATTACACTTGACACTTGCTACATTAGGCGACTCTTATTGGTGTAGTTGGTAATCTATATTAGGGAAGAGATTGTCTTTATACTCAACATCAGAAAGCCAATTCTCGTCAATGCTACCAGACTTGACATCTTCGTAAATCCTGCTAAATCTCAATAGGTGGTCTTTAGTGCGGCGTATAGCGTAACTGGTATGCGTTCCTGTTCCTAAAATAAATGCCCAATCCGAACTCTGAGCCAGCAATAATTCACGCAGCGCCTGATTGAGCGCCCGGCGGACTAACCCCTGGGCACCGGGGAAGTTCCTTGCCAACTCGCTCATCCGACCGCTAGCTGCATGTAAGTGCCGGTAGATCCAATCATTTGTACCCTGCAGCCACATTTCTGAATAACCCTTGTAACCCCAGCTGGACAATGAAGGGGTAATGACCTGATTACGCAAATTCTGGTTTAAATACTCGCTAGGAGTAATCATGCGGATTTCATTCTGGTCACAGGCAACTTTACGAAATAAAAAATCGAGCCACATCGGCCCTTCATACCACCAGTGCCCAAAAAGCTCGGCATCATAAGGAGAAATAATGATCGGCGGCTTACCCATTAGATCATTGAGATAAGCTGCCTGTTTTTGTCGGTTAAACATAAAATTACCGGCATGCTCCGCAGCGCGCGATGCAGCCCACTCTGCAACATAAGGTTCCTTATGATTACCTGTACCTGTAATGCGGTAATATTTTATCCCCGTATTAATACGTACTCCGTCAGGGTGAATATAAGGTTTAATATAATCAAACTCCAGGTCAAAACCTATATCACGGTAAAATTCCCGATAGTTATAATCTCCGGGATATCCTTCAATAGAGGACCAAACTTGTTTTGAAGATTCTAAATCGCGGCCAAAAGCAGCTACTCCTGAACCCTTGCAATAAACCGGTGCAAACACCCCGTACTTTGGCCGGGGAGTACCATGGAGCAGGCCGTGAGAATCTGTAAAAAAATAACGAATGCCTGCGTCTTTTAAGATAGTATCATGCCCCGGGCAAAATCCGCATTCCGGCAGCCAAATACCCTGAGGCCTTCTGCCAAAGGCATCCTGATAGTGATTGACCGCAACCTTAACCTGCGCGCGTACCGAATCCCGGCAGACATCCATCAACGGAAAGAACCCGTGCGTAGCGCCGCAAGTAATTATTTCAAGCTTGCCTAAATCCTGGAATTTCTTAAAGGCGCTGGTTAAATTACAATTATATTTCTGAAAGGTATCCCGTGCGTGCGAAAATCTGTTAAAATACATTATTGCCAGATTTTTAAAATCCGGCTGCCACTTGGTCCTCTCTATTTCTTTTTGCGTTAACTCAATAAGCCTGTTAATATGCTTTAAATAACGCGACTCCAAAAGAGGATCAGCAAGCATAGAAATAAGCGTAGGGCTAAGGGTCATCGTAATACGGAAATCTATGCCATCGCGAACAAGACCTTCAAAAACAGAGATTAACGGGACATAGGTTTCGGTAATTGCCTCATAAAGCCAGTCTTCTTCCAGAAAATCTTCATGTTCCGGGTGGCGAACAAAAGGCAAATGGCCGTGCAAAACTAAACAAAGATATCCTCTAGGCATAGTATTATCTGGTTTCTCTGGTTACGATTGGAGTGATAACGCGCTCTTCTAAATTATCCGCCGAAGCTGCCTTAACCGAAATTACCTGTTTTCCGTCCGGCAGATAATACCGCAGGGTAAAAGTCCCGTCGGGCCTTAATTTAATCGGAGCCCCCTGAACTGTTACTTTGGCATCGGGTTCGGTTGCCCCGTAAACAATTAACTCACAATCAACTTTTAACCAAAAATTTCTTTCTTTAACAATCTTCTTTACCGGGCTTGAAGATAAGCCCGAACTAAATAACCCCTGTTTCAAGCGTTCCTGCCAAGCACCTCCTACCGGAGAACTTCTGCCTAAGCCAAAACCCATCCCATAAAGCCTGGCAAACATATCATCGGGAATCATCCACTCTTCATCGGTAATCCACGAAGGGCCGTCCAAAGGAGTAGTAACGACATTAGAACGTAAAATAGTAACAAACCTTCCGTCGGGCAGCATAAGCCCAAGATCTACGCACCAAGAACGGCCCGGGCCGGCGGTGTCAATATACCAGCTATTGGCAAAATCATTGATTATAATATCAAAGAACCTGTTGGCGTTTGAGCCATTAAACATAATGTTACTGACGTCATAAACTCTTAAAACTCTCTTTGCACGATAAAAATCATCACCTAATTTATTCTTTACTGCTTCAAAGGTCTGAGCCTTTATCTCCCAATAAGAATGCAGCCAATGGGGATCACGCACCTGCAAAACAATCCTGTCTTGGTCGTAAAAAGAAGGCAATTCTTCGGGCATAGCGCGCACAAAAGAAATATTCTCCGAATGAGAAAATTTTGTATTGGCTATCACTGTTTCTTGAAGGCTGGGAATTTCTTTTTGTTCCTGGCGGCTTGCTTTTCTAACAGAAGGTTGTTTATTCTTAACCCTGTTTTTAGAATCTGTCTTAAAGGCCACCTTAGAAATAATTCTCAAAGGCATATCTTTTAATTTCTTTAATATTTTTCTCATCCCTGCCTCCTCGATAATAAAAAAGGGGAATCTCTCCCCTTGCCACAGAACTTCTTAAAACGCGCTAATTACCTCCCTCTTATTTCATTTTTTAAGCTTCTTTATCTCTTCCTTTGCTTTCTTTAAATCGTTTTCCAAGGCCTCTTTAAGGTTAACTACCTTGTCCAGCTCTTCTTTTAAGCTTTGATTTATCAACCGTTCTCCTGCCAATGCCTTATTTGCAGTTTCAAGGGCAGGCTTTAATTCCTCGGCCTCTTTTTCTTTTGCCTTGGCTTTTTCTTCTAAAGCAGACCTATCCTGCGAAAACTTGCTCATTCTTTCTTCCAAAGCTAAACGCGAAGCCATTTCTTTATCGCGGCTGGCCTTTTGGCGCATAGCGCTTCCGCAGGAGCTAAGTGTGCTAAAAAAAAGTATAGCTGAAAGTATGGCCAATATAATTACTATGCGGTTCTTAAGCGCGTCATTAAGGTTAAAACTCATTTTACTTAAGGTTCTCCTCTGGCTGGATTAAACCACTTGATTTAGCTTGATCGCCTTTTACCTTAGTAACGTTAGGAAGTATGACTATTTCAACCCTGCGGTTCTGCATGCGCCCGTCTTTAGTATCATTGGAAGCTACCGGCCTGTACTCACCATAACCGATTGCTGAAAGCCGTTCGGGCGATATTCCCTGGTCATTTACCAGATAATGCAATACACTTAACGCGCGGGCAGTAGAAAGTTCCCAATTGGATTTCCAGCCGGACAGCTTAATCGGAACATTATCCGTGTGCCCCTCAATACCTACATTAAACTGGGCCATGTTATTTTTCAATATCGAAGAAACTTTCCCTAAAAGAGAGTGCGCTTCAGTCCTGATTTTAGCTTTACCTGAATCAAATATAAGATCCCCGACAACGGTAATTACTAAACCTTTCTCCATCATCTGAAGCTTTATCTGCTTATCGTTTATCTCGGCTCCCAGCTGCTGCTCAAGCATGCCCTTTGAGCGAGAAAGCTCATCGAGCTGCGCGCTTAACTCTTCGATTCTCTGAAGGTCAGAGCGCCGGCCTTTCTGAAATATGAAAGTACATCCTGCTAAGCTAAAAGTTAAAAATAATACTAACGCTATTTTAAGAAAATTATTTTTCATTTTGCCCCTCCTTTTTTCTAATGAAATTTAAATATAACACAACCGATAGTTATAGTCAAGTGTTTTATCCTCAACCACTTAGATAAAAATAGTGGCTTTCCTTGCGGAACCTATGGAAACCATACTAACTTTAGCCCCAAGCAGGTTTTGTAATTCTAAAAGATAGGCGCGGGCATTAGGATGCAACTCCTTAAAAGAACGCGGCTTATTTGCCTGATTAGGCCAACCTGCCATCTCTTTATAAACCGGAGCAGCCTTGCTCAACAATTCGAAATCATGGGGAAACTCTTTAATTATTTTATTCTTATACTTATAAGCAACACAAATCTTTATTTTATCTATTCCATCTAAAACATCCATCTTCATAATCGCCAGTTCTGTAATCCCATTAAGCATTACCGATTCTCTGGCAATTACCGCATCAAACCAACCGCATCGGCGGGGGCGGCCGGTGGTAGCACCGAATTCATTTCCTTTGTCGCGCATGAATTTTCCGAAACCTTCAGTAAATTCCGTAGGAAATGGGCCTTCGCCCACGCGTGTAGTATACGCCTTACAAACGCCGACGACTTTATCTATCTTTACCGGGGGTATCCCCGTACCAGTGCAGGCTCCGCCAGATGTAGCCGAAGATGAGGTAACAAAAGGATACGTCCCAAAATCAATATCCAGGAATGTACCTTGGGCCCCCTCCAATAAAATATCTGACTTATCATTGCAGGCTTTATTCAATAATACAGCCGTATTGCAAATATAAGGCTCAAATAATTTACCATAGTTAAGGTATTGCCGGTATATCTGCTGAAAACTAAAGCCCGGATGACGGTAAACTTTTTTAAAGATCTCATTCTTCTCTTTTAAGTTATCTTTAAGCTTGTCGCTGAAAACACGCCTGTTTAATAAATCCACCATACGGATTCCACAACGGTTAATCTTATCGGCATAACAGGGCCCGATGCCGCGGCCGGTAGTACCGATCTTATTCATCCTTTTAGTCTCGCGCAGCTGATCTAAATTCTTGTGATAAGGCATAATCAAATGCGCCAGGGTTGAAATTTTAAAACGCTTGTCAAAATCAATACCGTTTTTCCGCAAGCTATTCAATTCGCTCTTTAAAACCTCAGGGTCGATTACCACGCCATTACCGATACAGCAGATCTTTCCGGCATGCAATATCCCCGACGGTATAAGATGGAATACATACTCCTTGGCGCCTACGACTACAGTATGCCCGGCGTTATTGCCGCCCTGGTATCGGACGACATAATCAACTTTTTGAGAAAGAATATCAATTACTTTGCCCTTCCCTTCATCCCCCCACTGCATACCCACTAAAACTATATTCACTTAAAAAGTTCCTTTCTATTTAGGCTTATATTAAAACAGGTTAGCTTCCTGCAAACTAAGAACTATTTTTACAGATCATGGTTTTTAGCTACTAGCGCTTAGCTCATAGCTCGCAGGCATCATTAACAAGACCACTAAGAGCTACGAGCTAATCAAGGTGTCATCGTAAATATCTTATGCGCGATATCCGGATATTTGGCGATAAAGCTTAATTCATCATCAACCAAGGGCTTCTGATTATGCACATTAGCATACCTGACTAGCTCCAGTATGCGTGTTGCCTCGGCATCATCTTTAAAAGCTACCTCTAATTTTTCATAAACATTACGGAAACCTTTGATCCCGGAATATTCTCCGGCGGTGATCTTCCTGCCTGTTTCGATTATCTCCGGCTCCCCACGGCCAAGCTCCTCATAATCATAGAGTTCATAATTACGCCTGTCTTTTAACGCGCCGTCGGCGTGAATTCCCGATTCATGGGCAAAGGCATTCGCTCCGACCCCCGGCTGATTAATCGGGATAGGGACGCCAAAAGCATAGGAAGCATATTTACAAATCTTCCAAGCCATCTTTAGGTTAATTTTATCATCCAAAGAATAGCTATTCATACCCTGCCCATACTTAATCGCCAAGATTACCGAAACCAAATCCGCGTTGCCGGCACGCTCACCCATGCCATTTACACATGTATTGATATAAGAATCTACCCCGGCATCGCTTGCCGCTCTTGCCCCGGCAACAGAGTTAGCTACCACAAGGCCCAAGTCATTATGGCAATGCACTTCAACGGGTAATTTCACCGTTTCTGCCAATAATTTTATCTTATCATAAATACTAAACGGAGTATCACAACCCAAAGTATCACAATAGCGGATCCTGTTTGCTCCTGCCTCTTTTGCTTTAAGGGCAAACTTGATTAGATAATCAATGTTGGTACGCGAAGCATCTTCGGCATTCACACCGACAGATTCTGCTCCCAATTTTCTAGCTTCAAGCACCGCCTCTTGCATCTCCTTAATTATCGATTCATGGTCAAGCTTCCCCTTAAACTTATTAACGATCATCTGATCGCTTGTTGAAATAGAAAGGTTAAGGTATTTTAAATATGGCACCAGTTTAAACGCGGCTTGGACATCCTCTTTTGTTGCCCGCAACCAACCGCTTAGCTTAATCCTGGAAAATCCCCCCAATTTTATCAATTCAAGGTTAGCATTCAGATAGTTGGTTTCATGTCGTGTAAGCGGAAAGCCAAATTCCGATTGCATCACTCCCATCTGATCAAGATACCAATTAATCATTGTTTTCTGCAGTTTAGATAGGCAAATACGCGAAGTCTGCACTCCATCGCGGTTAGTTACATCCAACAAGTAAATTACCGGCTTATCTACCATATTCACCTCATTTCTACCATTTCATGTTTATAAGAAACTTTCCCATTAACTACCAGCTAAAAACTACGAGCTAAAAACTACGAGCTAAAATTTAAAGACCTGTTTTTATTATTTTCTCAAGTTCCTCTTTATCCGGAACGCCTAAAGAAGAAAAAATTTCCTGGTTATTCAAAAGATACGTAGGGCCAAACATAATTTTGAGCTCCTTGCTTAAAGCGATATTCTGTCCAAGTAAATCCCTGCCTTCTTTTCCTGTTGCGCAGACCTTTACCTGTGCCAAATCTAACCCGCTTAAACAATCATCCCAATACACGCTATTGAGATTTTTAGAGCGGCAGATTAAATAATCCCAGAATTTTTTAGGATAATATTTTTGTACGCAAACCCCGCGCAGGTATTCCCCTACCTCTGGGGCGCCATTTTGAGCCTCAAACTCTCCTGCCTGCTGGAGCGCCAAAAAATGTAAATTCGGCTTAAAATCTTTTATCACGCTTAAAAACTTATCGGCATCCTTGGCAAATATACTGAAAAATACATCAAGGCTGCCTTTCTTTTTCTTGCGGTCAAAAAGGTAAGACAACCCGCTGCGATGCGGTTTTAACAAATAGAAATTTTGCTTAAATTCGAAATCATTTCTGATGTTGTTAAAATTTACCTCTTTTTCAACTTCTCTATCAAGGATATAAACGGGAAGCCCCGATACCCCCATATCCTTAATCAGTTTCTTCGCGGCAGGATCCGGATAATATAGATACTGCACGGCTAAACCGGGGAACCTCTTTTTCAATAAATTTATAACCGGCCCAACATTACATACAACACAATCCTTTGCGCTGACTACCCGCAAGCCTATTTTATTAGGTACAGTAAATGTACATTCCGCATCCAATTCCCCCGGATGATTACAGGCTCCGATAAAACCCTCTTTCTTGCAGTTATTATCCGAATAACAACGGGGAAGAATTGACAAAATTTGCGCATCGTCTGCAATTTTGTCAGAAACCACAATTTCTTCTGCCTTGCAACCGATAAGCCTACCGTCTTTAACCTCCAAAGTTAATTTTCCTATTTTACGCCCCTGCCAACTTGGCCGAAGCATAAAAGTAGAGCCGACTTTAGTCAGCGGTTCTGCCTTTAAAGGGTCCTGTCCGATAAAAAGCATGTCGATATCTTTTACCTCGGAGATTAATTTCAAATCTTCTTTTTCCGACATGTTACTAATCAGGATAATTACCTTTGCCCCTTTTCTTTTTAATTGGCTGATTAATCCTGCAAGCTTCTTAGGCTCGCTTATTTTAAGGCCTTCTGCTTTTTGGTTGGCGGTTAAACCGGTTAAACCGATTATGCCGATTTTTACTCCCTTTATATCCTTAATTATATAGGGCACAACTTTATCCGACCCAAGGTTAGCACTTAAAAAAGCAGGCTGGGCAACTCTTGCTATGCTCAGGAAGAATTCTTTACCAAAATTAAACTCATCGGGGCTAACGCCTACGGCATCATACCGCATAAGCTCCATAGCCTTGAAATTAACGAGTGAACGCTGTATATCCAATTTGATGTCCTGAGTATATTCGTCCCTCGGCCCTCCGGCAGTAAATGACCCGCAATCCAGCAATAAAAGTTCAGGGTCGGTTTTTCTTAATTCATTTATCAAAGAGGCACGGCGGGCAATCCCCCCATCCTGTTCAAAAGGGCAGCTGCAAGGATAAAGCATGGCATGGGTTTGTCCGGTATAGACAACGGTTATATCTTTGGCGTACAGGAAATTCAGTGCTAAAAGCAAAAAGCCTGCGGCGAAAAATGCAATTCTGTTTCTTTTCATATTTTTATAACTTTTACGGTTAGGATATTCTCTAGTTTCTTTATTTTATCCTGGATTTCCGGAGTTACCTGATTATCTACGCTCCATATACTAATCGCTTTATCTCCCGGCTGATTACGGCCTAAAGCCATCGCGGCAATATTGATGCCATTTGCGCCCATAAGCGTTCCAAGGCTGCCGATTAAACCCGGCTTATCAAGGTTGCGTATAAAAATCAGTTCTCCGACCGGATACAACTCCAAGTAATAATCATCGATTTTTACGATACGCGGCTGTTTATTGCTTGAGAGAGTACCAAAAACCGATTTAGTCTCCTTATCCGTCTTAATATCTAACTGAATCAAATTAACAAACTCGCCTTCCTGCGCGGATTTCGACTCAAGCAGTTTTATCCCTCTCTCCTTGAATAATGCGATACCGTTAACAAAATTGACGGTTTCCTTTAATATAGGAGTAAGCAGGCCCTTAACCAAAGCCATCGTTACCGGGCTTAAGTTATATTTAGTGATTGCTCCGCTATAACTTATAGTTGCTTCTAGAAACCTGCCCTCTACAAGCTGGCCGGCAAACATCCCCATCTTCTCTCCAAGATTAATATAGGGATTAAGAATCTTGCAAACCTCCGCCTCTAAACAGGGATAATTGGCTGCATTACGTATTCCGCGGCCTAAAAGTGCGTCACGCACAATCTCAGCAACCTCAATGGCCACATTAACCTGCGCCTCTTCTGTAGAAGCACCAAGATGCGGAGTTGTAATAACATTATCAAGCTTTAAAAGCTCACTATCCGCTGAGAGCGGCTCGCTCTCAAAAACATCCATAGCCGCACCGGCCACCTTGCCTTCTTTAAGCGCTTTTGCCAAGGCCAATTCATTAATAATTCCTCCGCGGGCGCAATTTATAATGCGCACGCCTTCCTTCATTATCCCGAATTCTTTATCCGAAATCATATGGCGGGTTTCATCGGTTAAAGGAGTATGCACGGTAATATAATCGGACTCCACCAAAACCTTATTTAATTCAGCGATCTCAACACCGATACTCTCGGCAACCTGCTTGGATAAAAACGGGTCATAAGCCAACACTCTCATTCCAAATGAAAGAGCGCGCTTTGCCACTTCCGAGCCGATCCTGCCGAACCCTACAATGCCAAGCACTTTATTATATAACTCTACCCCCATGAATTTAGAACGCTTCCATTCGCCTTTTTTCATGGAGGAATTCGCCTGCGCGATATTCCGCGATAAAGCCAGAAGCATGCTAAAAGTATGCTCGGCAGTAGACATGGTATTGCCGCCGGGAGTATTCATTACGATAACCCCTTTTTGCGTAGCTGCATCTAAATCCACATTATCAAGGCCTACTCCCGCCCGGCCGATAACTTTCAATTTTGCCGCTAAGGCAATTACGTCCTTGGTTACTTTAGTCGCGCTGCGCACAACCAAAGCATCATAATCTTTGATTATCTCTTTTAAAGCATCGGGCTTTAAATCTGTCTTTACATCAACAGTAAGTTCCTTGCAATCCTTAAATACTTTAAGCCCTTCTTCGCTTAAAGCGTCGCTAACTAAGACCTTGATCATTTTACATTCTCCTCATTGTTTTAAAAAAACGCTCTCAGCCGCCTTGACAGACGCGCCTAAATCAAATTTATACCCCATCTGAGTAAGTACTTTCTCAAGGCATGCTAAAGCCGTAATAATATCGCTTTCTGCAATAAAACCCATATGCGCAATGCGAAAAACTTTACCTTTTAATTCATCCTGCCCGCCGGCAATCGTTACCCCGTAAGTATCACGCATGGTTTTAACTAACTTCTCGCCATCAACGCCTTGAGGCACTTTTACCGCCGTAACTCCGTCAGATGCAGCAGTCGGCGCAAACAGCTCAAGCCCGAGCGCCTTCATTGCGGCGCGAGTTGCATCTGCCATAGTTTTGTGGCGCTTGAATATATACTCCAGCCCGTCGCTCTTCATCATTTTTAAAGCTTCATTTAAGGCAATGATCAAAGTAATCGAAGATGTAAACGGGGTATCGTTCTTATCAAAAGCTTTTTTGGCTTTTCTTAAATCCAGATAGTAACGCGGTGATTTTGAGGCCTCGACTAATTTCCATGCTTTAGGACTAACGCAAATAAAACCTAACCCCGGAGGCAACATCAACCCTTTTTGAGAACCGGAAACTACTACATCAACCCCCCAGATATCAGTCTTTATGTCTACTGCGCCTAAGCCGCTGATGGCATCTACTACCAAAACCGCAGGAGTATCTTTTAATACCGCCCCTATTGCAGCAATATCATTATCCACACCGGTTGAAGTTTCGCACAAAGTAGTAAATACCGCTTTTATCTTAGGGTTTGCAAGCAACTTTTTCTTAATCTCTTCGCAACTGACAGATTTTCCCCATTCTACGTCAATAACTTCCGGAATAATACCATAACTTTTAGCAATCTCCGACCATCTTTCCCCAAATTTACCACCTTGGACTACTAGAGCAGTATCCCCGCTAGAAAGCAAATTAGCTACAGCTGCCTCCATTGCGCCGGTGCCGGAAGAAGATATAATAAAAACGTCATTATTTGTCTGAAATACCCATTTCAAACCAAGGCTTACTTCTTTTAAAACCTCCTGAAATTGCGGCGTGCGATGATGTATAATCGGCCTGGCCATTGCAAGGCTGATTTGGGGCGGCAAAGGGGTAGGCCCCGGAGTTAATAAATATTCTTTTCTCATTTTTATTCTCCTTAGAAAATAATTGGTTTTACTTTTTTTTCTTATTCTCTGGCAATATTACTTCATCGATCAAACCATATTCTTTAGACTCCTGGGCAGACATAAAATAATCCCTGTCGGTATCCTTCTGTATCTTATCCAAGTTTTGCCCCGTATGGTGCGCCAGAATTTCATTGATTCTATCGCGCAGTTTTAGAATTTCCTTGGCTTGAATAGATATATCGGATGCCGCACCCTGTACTCCTCCCCAGGGCTGATGAATCATAACGCGTGAATTAGGAAGCACAAAACGTTTTCCTTTTGTGCCTGCGGCAAGAAGCAATGCCCCCATACTGGCAGCCTGGCCTACGCAATATGTTGCCACATCGCACTTTATAAACTGCATTGTGTCATATATAGCAAGGCCTGCGGTAACCGAGCCGCCGGGCGAATTGATATAAACATTTATGTCCTTATCTTTGTCTTCCATTTGCATGAAAAGCAGCTGCGCGATAACGAGATTGGCAACATAATCATCGATAGGAGTACCAATAAATAAAATGCGGTCTTTTAAAAGACGGGAATAAATATCATAAGCGCGCTCAAAACCGCGGGGGGTTTGTTCAATTACCATAGGAACCAGGGTCTGCATCTTCTTATCCATTTCCAACCTCCAGTTTTATGAAGTTACCTGCCAATCCGCTTCCCTTAAGAGAAATTCCATTACTTTACGCGGCATATGGTCGTCTATAGAGATATTTTCTTTTTTTGCAATCTGCGATAAAACAAGATACACCTTAACCTGATTTTTTGCCTCTGGAGTAATTTTCTCAAGCAGCAGCTTCTCCTGCTCTTCTATTTTATCCCTAGGCACGCCTTTCATCGCCAAATCAATTTTTGTCTGCCTAAGCGTATCCTGCGTTTGCCTGTCAACCAGGCTTTGCGGTAATTTAAACTCTAAACCCTTCATCGTATTCTCGATCAATTCATTCTCAATACGCGCCCTCTCCTGGTTTTCTTTAGTAATAAAAATCTGTCTTTCTACTGCTTTCTCCAGCTCCGCTACATTGGGATACCCCAAAGAACGGCAAAATTTATCGTCTAAGCCTTCGGCCTTACGCGATTCCCTGATAGAATCAATCTGCCTTTTTATCTCATCGGCAGATACGGAAATTGTTTTAAAGTTTATTTTCTGATTCTTATAATTCTTCACGGCAATTTCAGGTGTTACTTCAACAACAGCCTTAAAAGAAAGATTGTTACGGTCAAGCTTAACATCGGTTATCTGCGGTAATTCGATTACATCAAGCTTAACCTCTTCAATCGCTTGATTATAAACATCCGGGACGAGCTCTTTTAAAACCTGCTCATGTACAGCAGGCGCATAATGCTTTTCTAAAACATCCCTTGGCGCTTTGCCCGGGCGGAACCCCGGGACCTTCGCCTCTTTTGAAACCTGAGAGAAAACAGATTCAAATTTGTTTTTAACCAACTCCCCGCTTACAGCTACATTAATCTCGCATTTAGTACTATCCAACTTCTTGACTTCGGTTTTCATTTAATCCCTTTCTTACATTCTGAATTTCTCACCCAAATAAACCTGGCGCGCCTGCGGGTGGTTAATCAGTTCCTGCGCCGTACCTGCTATAAGAATTTCTCCGCCTGAAATTAAATATGCCCTATCAGTTATGGCCAAGGTTTCGCGGACATTATGATCAGTCAATAAAATTCCAAGCCCTTTTGCTTTTAGCTCTTTTATAATCTCCTGTGCCTCATTTACCACGATCGGGTCAATTCCGCTAAACGGCTCATCTAATAGTATAAAAGAAGGATTAGTTACCAGCGCCCGGGTAATCTCAAGCCGCCTTCTCTCGCCGCCGCTCAAAGTATATGCCTTATTTTTAGCAAGATGCGCGATATTCAATTCTTCGAGCAAAGAAACAAGCCTGCGCCTTCTTTCCCCTAAGGTAATAGGCAAAGTCTCTAAAATGGCGTTAATATTTTCTTCAACCGTCAGCTTGCGGAATATAGAGGCTTCCTGCGAAAGATAGCCTATACCAAAACGTGCGCGCTCATGGATAGGCAAATTAGTAATATTATGGTTGTCAAAAATGATCCTCCCTTTGTTAGGCGGAACAATTCCGACGATCATGTAAAAAGTTGTAGTTTTACCTGCGCCGTTTGGGCCAAGAAGCCCAACGATCTCCCCGCGCTTTACCGTAATATCAACACCCTTGACTACGGCACGCCCGTCATAGGTTTTTGCCAACCCCTTAGTTTCCAAAAGTTGCATTCAAATTCTCCGTCTGGTAAATAACTATCTGCGGCCTGCCGGTCAAAGTTATTTTTTTGGTTAACGCGCTATAAACTGCTTCTTGGCTGTAAGAAATATTTTCCCCGCGGATTATACGAACATTTCCCTGCGCCACGATTTTATCGATAGAACTTGAGATAATCCCTGTTTCCTTACCGGCGCTACCCTTCTGGTCTTTAGGAGAAAAATAAACATTCATCTTGTCGCTATAGATTGTTAAATCCGATTTTTCTACTTTAACATTATTATTAAATATGGCAATATTTTTTTCATAATCCACATCAAGCGGTCCTTCGCAGGTAATTGCGATTTTTTCTTTTTTATTCGTCTGCTTATCTACCGGCGCAATATCCAGGCGGACATCTTTTTCTAAAACAACCTGATTCAGCGCGGTCTGGCCTTTAGCACCTACCCCCGTAAGGTTCATATCCCCACGGTCTAAATTCACTTTATCGAGCGTGCTTACTATCTGCTGTTTGCGGTCCCAATCAAGAGAATCAGTGGTAAGCTTTGCTCCGCCGGATGTAGTAATCACTACATTATCCTGTAAATGCACCACTCCGCTTTTTTTATTAAAATCGCCTTTATCAGCGGTTAAATTAATATTATCATTCTCTGCATAGTGGTTGCCTTTTACTTCTTTAAGCTTAACCACTTCATCGCGTATATCCGCAGACTTACCCGCCAAATCCCACGATTTCTTTCCCTTATCGCCAAAACCGGAAAGAGAAAAATCATCAATCTGCTGTGTGGATGCCTTTTCTTTTTCGTCTTGAGCTAAAAGGGGGAAACAGGCAGAAAACAAAAACACAAGGATCAAAACTATTTTTCTATGCTTCATAAAAATCTAAAACATCTTTCCATTTTTCCTGAGATTTAAGGATTAACTCCGCAATTTCCCTTACTGCCCCCCTGCCGCCTGCATGGCGGGTTATATAAAGAGCCGCATCAATTATCGGGCTAGATGCGTTGGCAACAGCTACCGGAAGGCCGACTTTGCGCATTAACGCCAGGTCCACAAGGTCATCACCCATAAAACAAACTTCATCGCAAGAAACATTGTATTTTTTAAGAATCTTTACTAAAACAGAGGTTTTCGGAAAAATATCAGCAAAAACTTCGGCGACATGCATGTCACGCGCGCGCGGTTTTATCGCCTTGGAACTTTTCGCCGTAATAAGGATGGTTTTAATTCCGAATTTATGCAAAACGTAAACCCCCAGACCATCATGCACATCAAAAAACTTAGAATCTCTCCCCCGGGAATCATAAATTATCCGCCCATCGGTTAAAACGCCGTCTACATCCAAAAGAAGCAGTTTGATTTTCTTAAATCGCGCCTTTAATTCTTCGTTAACCATTTTATTGTCCATTTTTTAGACTAATCCTGCCTTAAGCAAATCCTGCACATCCAATAAACCTAGTGGCCGCATCTCCTTATCGACTACCGGAACCTCATCTATTTTCTTCGCCTGTAATATGCGCATTGCCTCGGCAGCGAGCATCTCTCTTCCTACTACCGTTGGATTCTTGGTCATTACCTCTTTAATTAACCGGCCCGGTAAATTTTTATCGCTGGCCAGGCCGCGGCGCAAATCACCGTCAGTAAATATCCCTTTTAATTTGCCTCTATTATCTACGATTATTGCCGAGCCGGCGCGCGCGCGCGTAATAGCAAACAATACTTCAGATACTTTCTTATTCTCATTTACAATCGCATTAGCCTGCCCCCGGCGCATAATGTCTTGGACGCTTAAAAGCAGACGCCTGCCTAAAGCGCCTCCGGGATGAAAAAAGGCAAAATCTTTTTCTTTAAAACCTTTGCGCTCAAGCAGGCATACCGCTAAAGCATCAGCCATAGCAAGAGAAGCAGTAGTTGAAGCGGTAGGGGCCAACCCTAACGGACAAGCTTCTTTCTTGACCGAAACATCCAAAACTACGTCGCTATATTTAGCAAGAATTGACTTGGAGTTTCCGGTAAGAGAAATTATTGGCGAACCTATTTTTTTTAGTATAGGCAGCAGCTGCTTCATCTCTTCGGTTGAACCGCTGTTAGAAAGAATAATTATAACATCCTCTGCGGTAACTTTACCTAAATCTCCGTGAATTGCCTCTGCAGTATGCAGAAACAAACTAGGGGTGCCCGTAGAAGCCAATGTAGCAGATAATTTTTGGGCGATAATTCCGGTTTTACCCATTCCGCTAACTACTGCCCTCCCTTTACATTTAAGAATCAGCTCTATTGCCTTGACAAAATTCCTGCCTAAACGTTTTTTAAGCAGTTTGATTGCCTGTGCCTCAATATCAAAAACTTCTTTTGCCCTCTTAATAACGTCTATATTCATT
>JAQTQQ010000004.1:84559-137481 GCA_028712175.1 Candidatus Omnitrophota bacterium
TTTACATTTAAGAATCAGCTCTATTGCCTTGACAAAATTCCTGCCTAAACGTTTTTTAAGCAGTTTGATTGCCTGTGCCTCAATATCAAAAACTTCTTTTGCCCTCTTAATAACGTCTATATTCATTATAACGTCTATATTCATTCCCCACCTTTTCTTTATTATTTTTTCCTGCACACAAGGAGTTATTGTGTATGCTCCTCTTAGCTCTTAGGAAAACTTTTCCATGATACCTACGAACGCAAGCTATGAACTAAGGACGAACCACCTGCCTAATCTTTTTTACCTGCTTGAGAAGATTTTCTAGCTCTTTGAAATCAATCATATTCGCACCGTCGCAAGGTGCATTCTTCGGATCATTATGTACCTCTAGGAATAAACCATCGCAGCCAAAAGCCACGGCTGAGCGGGATAAACCGGGAACAAATTCACTTTGCCCTCCGGAACAAACGCCTTTGCCCCCGGGAAGCTGCACGCTATGCGTAGCGTCATAAATCACAGGATAGCCGAAATCCCGCATTATTTTCAGGGAGCGAAAATCGGTTACCAGGTTATTATAGCCAAAACATACTCCTCTTTCGGTAATTAATATCCGCCTATTGCCTGTAGATTCAACTTTTTTGATTATCGGTAAAATATCCCAAGGAGCCAAAAACTGGCCCTTTTTAATATTTACGACTTTTCCTGTTAGGCCTGCTGCCAATACGATATCTGTTTGGCGGCATAGAAATGCCGGTATCTGAATAATGTCTAAAACTTTACCTGCCTCAGGCATATCTTTTACGCAGTGTACATCGCTTAAAATAGGAACCTTGACCTGCTG
Organism: Candidatus Omnitrophota bacterium; assembly: GCA_028712175.1. Taxonomy (GTDB): domain Bacteria; phylum Omnitrophota; class Gorgyraeia; order Gygaellales; family Profunditerraquicolaceae; genus UBA6249. The sequence continues at coordinate 85,383 of JAQTQQ010000004.1, forward strand.
CTTTATCTTCTTTAAAATCGCAAGCCCTTTCTTTAACCCCGGCCCGCGGTAAGAGTCGGAAGAAAGACGGTTGGCTTTATCAAAACTGGATTTAAATATAAACGGTACGCCCTGCCTTGCCGCAATTTCTTTGATCCGCCTGGCGGCGGCAAGCGAGGAACTTTCCGATTCAATCACGCATGGCCCGGCAATAAGAACTAAAGGCGATTTATCGCCAAATTTTATATTTCCCAGATTAACCTGATGCATTTAGTTTATCCCCTTCTGTAATTGTTCCTTTACTTTTTCTAAATCTTGGGGGGTATCTACGCCCACCGTATCGAATGTTGTTTCAATCACCTTAATTTTAAAACCTTCGCATAAAACACGCAACTGCTCTAATTTCTCAGTCTTCTCTAAATGAGAAGAAGGCAGGTTTTTGTAGGTAAAAAGGAAATCCTTGGTATACCCGTAAAGCCCAACATGTTTAAAATAAGTTACCTGCTCTACTTCGGCATTCGGCGCCAAAAACGGTATAGGGGCACGGGAAAAATACAGGGCAAAATTATTTTTATCTACCACCACCTTTACTACATTCGGGTCAAATACCTGCAGCGAATCCTCGATTTTCTTCATAATCGTTGCCATATTAACAGAAGTATCTTCCAACAATGCCCTGGCAACGCTATCAATCATCATCGGATGGACCAACGGCTCATCCCCCTGGATATTAATAATGACCTTTACATCCAGAGGATTGACCACCTCGCTAATCCTATCTGTACCGCATGTATGTTCCCTGGATGTCATAACGGCCTTAGCCCCAAATTTTTTCGCTGCTTTAAGGATAATTTCGCTATCGCAGGCAATTATCAAATCATCCAGCATCCGGGATAGCTTCGCGCGCTCCCAAACGTGCTGCAACATAGGCTTGCCCATAATATCCGCGAGCACCTTGCCGGAAAACCTCGTTGATGAATACCTTGCAGGTATAACTCCGATTACATCCATTTATTTTATCCTCGCCAAAAGTTCATCGCATGTTGTAACCGCCGTCCCGGACTTACCTACAACAATACCAGCGGCAAAATTAGCGATATGCGCTGCTTCTAATTTTGTGCTGCCGGCACAAAGAGCCAAAGTAAATGTACTGATTACGGTATCTCCTGCGCCTGAAACGTCAAAAACTTCCTGAGCTTGCGTCGGGATATGCGTAAGGCGGCCGTTATTTTCCAATAATTTCATCCCATGCTCGCCTAAAGTAACCAAGATAGAATCCAAATTGAGATATTCCAAAATTTCCCCAGCGGCCTGATTTAGCGAATTATCCGTAAATAATTTATCAGTTCTGATTTTAAAACGGTTCGCTGTGTCCTGTATCTTAAGGTTTCTTACTGCATTCTCAAGCTCTTTGCGGTTAGGAGTAATCGAGGTTACTCCGCGATAATACCGGAAATTTTCTTCTTTCGGATCAACCGTGATAATTTTCTTATATTTCCTTGAAAAGGCAATAAGTTTTTCAAGCAGAGCTACGTTAATCACGCCCTTGCCGTAATCTTCAATAATTATCCCGTCATATAAACCAATGTTCTTTTCAATGAATTTTAAGATCTTAGCATTAACCTCACCCGTTAAATCATGCGTATGCTCCCAGTCCACCCTCACAACCTGCTGATGACCGGCAAGAATCCTTGTTTTTACCGTCGTATGCCTGTCTCTTTCGATAAAAATACTATCGGTGTTAATTTTTCTTTTTTTAAGCTCACCAAGTAAAATCCTAGAATTAGCGTCATCTCCTGTTACCCCGAGCAAAGTAACTTTGCCCTTAAGAGAACTGATATTATTCGCAACATTAGCCGTGCCTCCGGGAACATATTCGCGCCGATCCGCCCAAAGTACAGGCACCGGAGCCTCAGGAGAGATCCTCTCCACAGATCCTCGGATATATTCATCAAGGATTAGGTCTCCTACAACCAGAATTTTAACCTGCTTAAATTTTTTTATAATACCCTTCAAATTCTTCATATTTTTTCAATTACGCTTTGCGCTAAAAGCGGAAGCATTATTTCATGATGGCCGATAATATAATAACCGTTACCACCGGAGAGCGTAGGCCGGTTTACCACATTCTGGCTGGATCGATATTGATAAATCATATCGAAATTTGCCGCGGTAAAATTACGGACACCATTTCCCATATTACGCGCAAGGTTAAGCGCTTTTAAAAATACCTCGGGCAGCAATACCGCCGAACCAAAATTCAACACCACCCCTCCATGGTTCAGCGAACAAATATTATCGACGAGAATATGAAAATCCCTTAATGAGCCCTGCGCGGTAAGGGGTGCGTCAAAAGACGGATGTTGATGGATTATATCCGTGCCGATTCCCACAAAAACGCAAACCGGTACCTTATGTTTATAGGCGTTATAAAGCAAACTTAGATCTTTATTTGCTAAATCCGTTGTCGCTATTGCACTGGCTACCGCATAACCTAGCCCGAAACCCTTCTTAACCCCATCTTTTGCGGCACAGTTTAAGAAATCTGCTGTCTCCTTAGCCATACCAAACTTTCCGGTTTTAAGGTTCTCGGCGACATCTTCAGAGGTTTTCCCCTGGAAGGCAATCTCAAAATCATGAATAATACCTGCACCGTTTAAACATATGCAGGTAATTATCTTTCTTTTAATCAACTCAATCAAAACCGGATTAAGCCCGCATTTAATAACATGGGCTCCAGACATAAAAATGACTCCTTTACTCTTCTTACGCGCCGAAACAATGTCAGAAGAAACCGCCCGTAAATCCTTGGCTTTTAAGATATTGGGTAAAGAATCAAAGAAGTTGCTAAAGCTCTTAGCCTTAACAGGCCTAAGCGCAAAATCCTTCGCATTCACCTTGCTCTTACGGCTATTGACCGAATATGTCTTTATCTTATTCATTTTTATCATAAGGAGGTAATAATTTTAGCACATTTCTCTCTTAAAGCAAATCTATTTATTCTCAGAAATAAGCTTTTTAGCTCTTAGCTTTTAGCTTTTGGGTATTGGCTCTTAGAAAACCGTATATTAAATAATAATTCAAGCTTAATAAACACTAGGTTTTCTACGACCTAAGCGCCATGAACTAAAAACTAAACCCGATCCTTGGCATTTAATATTAATTCAGCAACGGAAACCACATCCTCTACGCTTATCGCCTTAAGACAGGCAAACTCTTTTTTGCAATTATGCGCAAGGCAGCGGATACAACCTAGGTCCTTATGAAGATACTTATCACATTTACCCAACGGCCCCCAGCGCCGCACGCTTAAGCCCGGCTGATTACGCCCGAAAATCGAAATAACCGGCGTACCTAACGCAGAAGCAATGTGCACCGGTCCGGAATCATTGGATATAAACAAAACACATCTTTTGATAATGCTCGCTGTCTGGCTTAAAGAAGTCTTTCCTGCCAAATTAACCACCTTACCTTTAATCCCATGATGCAGCGTTATTTTATTTGCTAAAGACATTTCTTTGGGCCCAGATAGAATCAAAATCTTAAAACCATACAAAGCGGATATTTTTTCAGCTACCTGCGCAAAACGCTCCACAGGCCAAAGTTTTGATGGACAGCTGGCCCCGGGATTAATTGCCAATATCTTATCATTCTTTGAAATCCCTTCTTTTCTAAAAATCTCATCGACATATAGCTCTGATTCGGCTTTTAGCGGCATAAATAAATCGCCGCAAGAAGCGGTTATACCCAAACCTTTAAGCAAATCGAGATTATATTCCGCTTCGTGCTTTAAACCCTCCTGTTTTGCATGGAGTACCCTGCGGTTATTTAAGAAACCAAATTTACGGTTATAGCCCAGGCGAACGGGGATACCCGCCAAGAATACTAACAGGTGTACGCGGTTAGTCGGATGCAAAATAACAGCCAAATCAAATTTCTTCTTCTTTAACCTGCTGGAAAATTTTAATGTGCGCAGCCAACTTTTATGCTTGCCGTCTTTATCGTAAATAATAACTTCATCTAGATAAGGGTTGCCATCAACAATGTCTCTGGCAATTGGCGAAACCATCATAGAAATATATGCCTGCGGGAATTTATCCCTTAACGCCTTAATAACCGGGGTTGACAAAAGCACATCCCCAATACGGTCAGTTCGCGAAATAAGTATCCTGCGCAGCTGCCTATGGCTATCTTGAGAGTCCGAATTTAGCTCATTAGTAAGCAAAGATTTTACCTGATTAAAAATGTCTTCCGGTTTTATGCTCGATAAACAGGCAAGTGTCCCGAAGCGGCACAGCGCTTTTTCGCATGGGCGGCAGATAATATCCTTTTTAATAACCACGCACTTTTCTGACCAAGGACCGTATTTTGCTTCATTTGTTGGGCCGAATATCGCAGCAACCGGTATATTTAAATAGCTGGCTAAATGCATTACCGCGCTGTCATTGGTAATCAAAAGCTTTGCTTTCTTCAATAAGGCGGCCAGCTGGCTTATCGATGTTTTTGCGCAAAGATTAATGGCCGAAGGAAGCTCTTGTTGCACATATGCGCATATAGATTGATCGTTATTATCCCCCACCGAAACTATCTTCCAGCCTTCGTTAATGAACAGGCGGCAAAGGCGGGCAAAATTTTGTTTATCCCAGCATTTAAGCTGGCTCCTTGCGCCGGGGGCAACAAGTATTAATCTATTGTTATCAAATAAATTGTGCTCGCTTAGAATGTCTTCGACGTATTTAAAATCATCTTGCCTAATAAATAATGATTTACGCATCTTGCTATCTATTAACGCGCCGGAAAATCCAGCCCAGAATAAATGCCTGTTTTTACTATGTTTTATTTTTGAGGGGATAATACGTAAAGGCGAACTTCTTTTCTTAGCCGGCAGGAATGCCCCAAAGAAACTATTTCGCAAATCAATGACTATATCAAAATTTTCCCTGCTTAAAGCAAGAAATAACCTGGCTTTATCCATTAATTTAATATGCTTGTCAAAAATAACCACTTTATCAACTGCCGGATTGTTAACAAAAATTTCCTTCGGGCGCATAGGTACAAGGCAGGTAATTTTTGCATCGGGGTACCTAGAACGCAAGGCGTCTAAAACCGGCAGGGTTAAAATACAATCACCGATATTGCTTAAAGTTATAAAGAGGATTTTCATAATTTGGCTTTCTTCTCTGCATGGGCAAAAACTTCTTCCGGAGTTACCGCCTTCATGCAGCGGTTATCTTTGCAGCTTACCTTATAACAGGGTATCAAACAACCCACATCTTTTTGTAAAACAACTGCGTTGTTATCTGGATACGGCCCGGTAATTTCTTTAGCTGTCGGCCCGAAAATGGCAATTATTTTCTTTGCCCGAACACTAGCTGCAATATGCAATGGCCCGGTATCAGCGGTAATAAACAGATCCACTTTGCTGGCTAAGGCACCTAATTGTTTTATATTGAATGCCCCAGAGGCAACCAGCGGAGGCTTTTTCATTAAGCCTTTAATCTGATTTACTAATACTACATCAGCAGAGCTGCCGGTTATAATAACCTTGGCATTTAAACCGCTGATTAATTTGTCGCCAAGCGCAGCCCAATAATCCTTGGGCCAGCGCTTAGGCAGCCAATTTCCTCCCGGATTAAGCGCCACTACAAAATCACCCTTAAGAACGGAATTCTTGGCGAAGAATTTCTCAACGGTCTCCTCATCTGCATGGTCATAAATGAAATCCATATACCTGTCTTCAACGCGCAACCCCGCTTTCTCAATTATATCCAGATAATAATCTATACGATGCAGGGAATCCTTCTTGGGGGGAACGATTTTTTTAGTCAGGAGGAATGCCCGCTTTTTGGTAACATGGCCGATTCTCTCACTGATACCCGCCAGGCGGCAGATCAATGCCCTGCTAAATGAACGATGCAATAAAAACACGGTATCAAACTGCTTTGCTTTAAGCATGTTTACAAAATTCATCTTGGCAAGCACACCTTTATGCCTGTCTTTTTCGTCAAAAATAATTACTTCATCCAAATAGGGATTGCCTTTTAATATCGGATAGCAGCGGCTGGGGATAACACAAGCAATGTAGCTATCCGGATAATTCCTGCGGATATTCCTTATGGTTGCAGTAGAAAATAAAACATCTCCCAGCCAGTTGACATTAAAAATAAGTATATGTTTAGCAGTAAGCTCTTTAACCATTTATTGGCACCTTCGCCCTAGACATTTATTATAGATCCTCTCTGTTTTATCAACCATATCTTCTTTTGCAAAATACCCTGAAATGAATTTACGCGCGTTTATTCCCATACTACGGCGCAGCTGCCCGTCTCTAAGCAGCGCAATAATCGCGTCGGCCAAGCCTTGAGAATCAGCAGGATTAACAAGTAACCCGTTAATTTTATCCTGAATTAAAGTTTTTATTCCTCCTACCTTCGAGCCTACCACGGCCAAGCCCTGCGCCATTGCTTCCATAAGCGCAAGACCTAAACCTTCCTGCAGTGAGGGCATTACAAAAATATCCATTGCCGAAAGAAGATCCTCAGTCCGGCCTGCCTTGGGTAGAAATAAAACATAACCCTTAATACCCAGCTCCTCGGTTTCTTTAACCAAAGCCTCCCTGGTTTTACCCTCTCCAACAATAAGCAATTTTATGGAAGAAAAAGTTTTTATGACCCTATGCACCGCCCGAATAAGATAGACATGGCCCTTTACATCTGAAAGCCGGGCAATAATACCGACCAAAGGCTCATCTTTTACCCCAAGATTCTCACGCATATTATCCCTTTGGGAGAAATCGCCGAAATTCTTTATATCAATTCCGTTATTTATTACGCATATTTTTGCCTCATTAAGCTTAAAATCAGAGATCAAATGCTCCTTTACCTCCTGGCTTATAGCAACTATATACTCCCCCCAACAAGGAAAAAGCCTGCGCGATAATTTCGGCTTGAAAAAACCGTGGCATGTAAAAACATGGGGGATATTAGCGGCACGGCTTAATAAATTGCCCAAAACCTGGGTAGTGCGGCTATTAGAATGGACCAAATCAATATTATTAGCTTTTAACGCTTTATTTAATACAAAAAAACTGGAGATAATTTTCGGGCTGATTTCTTTTTTCGTATTTAGCGCAACCTTGATATGGCTTATCCCGGACTCGGTAAACTTATCTGCCAATTCTCCGCCGCTTGAAGCCAGATAAATATTATGGCCTTTTTCTTTTAAGCCGGAGGCCAAAGTAAATAAATAACTGGAAATTCCGCCGACATTAAGATGATTGGCAATAAACAGTATATTCATCCGCACCCTCACCTAATATTTACTAATTAATTTTACACCCACACCTAAATAGCTGAGTAAACAAGGTGCGGGATTCATTTTAGCATTTTTTCAACCGCCGCAAGCACTTCCGCCGGGCTGATTTGTTCCATACAACGTTTAGAACGGCATTTAGTTTTATAGCAAGGACTGCAATTTAAATCTTTATTGATCACAATATGGTTTTTACCGGGAGGCAGATGCCGGCGGTGGTCCGTTGGCCCGAATAAGGCGATGAAAGGAGTACCCACAGCGGATGCAATATGCAGAGGCGAAGAATCCGCGGAGATAAAGACATTGCATTTCTTAATCAACACAGCCAGCTCATTGATGCTTGTTTTGCCGCAGGCATTAATAATCTTGGTATTTTTTAGAGAGTTAACGAGTATATTTGCAAAAGGAACATCTTCTTCTGTCCCGGTTATTACCACGCGGATATCTTTTAACCCAAGCTCTTCGCATAAAGAAATCAAATATTCTAAAGGCCAGGTTTTAGTGCTCCATCTTTTGGACGCGCTAATATTAATCCCGACTATTTTCTGTATCTGGCTCAACCACTGGGCATTCAAAAGCTCATCCACTGCCTTTATGTCCTCGGCAAAAGGCCAAAGCTCAAGGCGGTTATCTAAAAGGTCAATACCAAGCATCTTTAGGATTCTAAACTGATGCGTCACTGGATCAACCAGGGGTTTTTCATCTTTGATAACGTGATTAAGCAAAAATGAAAATTTCTTATTATCATAACCGTAACGGTTAATAGATCCGCTCAAATAAGATAATATATGGCTTGCGCGGTTATTTTGCAGATCTATAACTATATCGAAATTTTTCTTCCGTAATATATTGCCAATGCTCCATAAACCCGCCAGGCCCTTGTCTTTATTTTTTAGTTCGCAAACCAACAACTCATCAATATATGGGCTCCTTAATAGAATGTCCTTATATTCTTCTCCGATTAAAAAACTTATCTTAAAATTATTCCGCATGAATTTTTCACGAATCGCCCTTAATGCAGCCGTACTCAGAATTATATCCCCTAAAGAACTAAGCTTTATTACAAGGACCTTAAAATTGCTTAAGGCATCACGGTAAACATCCAGGGTATTTTTGACCATCAACTCAACATTATATTTTTCTTTAACCTTAGCGTAAGCATGCTGGGCCAATTCTTGCGCTAACTGCAAATCATTAAATATACGCAGTATTGCATCAGCCATGCTTTTATGGTCTGCCGGAGGCACAAGAAGGCCATTCTTACCGTCTTCGATAATATCTATTACCCCTCCGACCTTGGTAGCTACTACCGGAACACCTGCGGCCTGAGCTTCAACAATCACTCTGCCAAATGCCTCATGAGTTGTCGTCGCTAAAACTACCAGGTCCAAATGCGCCAGTATCCCGGGGATATCCCTCTGTGTACCAAGAAATTCCGTACAATGCCAGATTCCCAAACGGCGCACCAAAACCTGCAGCTCTTCTTTATATGCCTCCTTTGAAAGAGGCGCATCTCCCACAATCCAAATCTTTAAGCGCGGCACAGCCCTTGAGACACGCGCCATAGCTTTAATAAAATGCAAGTGCCCTTTTAAAGGAGTTATCCTGCCGATAATCCCCACATTAAAAGTTTCTTTTCTTTTTTCTTTGGGGCAGAGATACTTAAATCTTTCTAAGTCAACGCTGCGCGGGACAAGCCTGATCCGGTCATGCGGAACCGCAAAATCCTCAATCATATGCCGGGCGATAACGTTGCTTAAGACAATTACTCTTTTAGCCCATCCCATCGGCGAGCTAAAAATATGTTTTTTATAATAACCGTGGCAGGTAGTAATAAATACCGCACTGGTTGAGCGGCAGGCAAAATAAGCAATCCATGCAGGCACCCTTGAGCGGGCATGAACAATATCAATCTCTTCATCTTTGATTATCTTAGCCAACACAGGGACTAGCTTAAACATGGAAATAATAGACTTTTTGTTTACAGCCAGCATATAATGCTTAGAACCTGCGGATTCTAAATCTTTTACCAATGAGCCGCCGGCAGAAACAACCACTGATTTATGCCCTAGGCGAACCAAGTATTTGGCAAGGTCCACAGTTCCGGTCTCAACCCCTCCGACATTAAGTTCGGGAACTACCTGTAATATTTTCATAATATTTTATCTAACGCCTCAATAACTTTTAAATTATCTTTTGGGAAATTAACTTTAGGTCTTTTTTGCCAAAGCCAGTTAATACTATCGGCTAATTCATCAGCCTGTTTTAAATATATATACCCCTTGTTTTGATAATTCTTTAAAAAAAAGCGGTGCCTTTTACTAAGCCCGTTTTCATCAAACACTAAAACATATTTTCCCGCTTTTGTAGCCTCAGAGATCATTGAAATACTTTCCGGCGAACTGATTATTATATCACTTAACCCCAATATGCCTCCGACGGCATCCGGATGGTTATTCTGGTTAGCAATGACCAATAGCTTAGAACGCGGATAATTAATAAATTCATTCTTGATCTGCTCCTCAATTTCAAGGCTTGTCCGGCGGGAAGTAGAAATAAAAATACCGGCATTTAACAGCTCAGCTGCTTTCTTAATTTGTCCGCATAGCTCAGCTATCGTTTTTGGGCTTATAAAAAAACTCTTGCTATTGCCCCCTATTAATACTCCGATACAAGGGTTAAACACCGGGCCCTTAATCAGCCCGGACTGCTCCAGCCCCCTGGATCTCTGAGCCAAATACTCCGAACTTATTAAATTGAGCGCACCTTCGGTTGCCACTACGTTCTTTCTTTTAACCGGGCGGTCATGCTCCGGAATAATCGCCAAATTGAATTTCTTTATACTGCAATTAGCCGGCCGCATCAGGCAAATAGATTTTGCCTGGTTCTCTTTAGCCAAAAAATAGCACAATTTGCTTATTGAGGTGCCCGCGGAAACAATAATATCGGGTTTTAAACTCATCAGGTCATGCCAGCTTTTATCGGTCAAAGCATTACGCAAACCATTTATGCCGCAGCCGAATAAATTAAATATAAATTTAGATAAACCAGGGCGAAACTTTACTTCTTTGATAAACAGGCTGGCTTTTATCTGACGCTTAGTTAGGACTTGATTAATCAACTGCACTGCCCCTTCAGACTGGCGCAGGTGTCCGGTTGAACCATCAGAAAGAATCAGGATATCTCTTTCTTTGCCATACTTCCATATCTTATAGGTCCAAAGGTATTCATGCGGGTACCTTCGGATATAATTTTCAAAGATATTCATTAACCTCTGCAAATTTTCTTTTACATCGTTTTCGGGGCGAACGCTCCTTGAAACCGTGTAAACCCGGTCCAGAATAACCGAGGTATACGGGCCCTTAATGCGCGTATAAAAAACAGGGATAATTGAACAATCATATTTTAATGCCAGCTTAACTGCGCCCGTAGACATCGAAGCCTCTTTGCCGAAGAATTTCACAATCTGGCCGCCTCTACCGCCCTGATCCGCGGTCAGGCCGATTGCCTGATTGCTTTTAAGCACTTCAATTAACTGGCGCACTCCGGCCTTTTTATGAATAATTTTTGCTCCATTCTTAAGCCGATAAGAATTAAGCAAGGCATTTAACTTAACAAATGCCTGATCACGCACAAAGAGAGTAAACGGAAAACCTAAGTTTGCGCAGATAATATTAGAAAGCTCCCAATTTCCCTCATGCACAGCCAAAAAAATTACTCCTTTGCCCCGCTTAAAGGCGGCATCGATACTTTCCTTATTTTTAATATCTATATATTTTTTAAGATACTGTTTATTTATTCTTCCGACAAAAGAAATCTCGATGAGGTTTTGCCCAAATGCCCGATATGCAAGGCGCGTAATTTCTTTGCATTTACGGTAATTAAGCTCTTTCTTAAAAGCATGCCTGATATTTGCATAAGCAATAAGCCGATGCTTCTTATCGAATAGATAGATAAGCTCGCCAAGCCTGCGCCCGAAGAAAAGGCTAAGGTTTAAAGGCAGGAAAGAGGTAAAGAAGCTTACCGACCTAAAAAGAATACAGCTTAAGTAGTCTGCGAACAAATTCTGTTTCATTTGTAATTAGTTTCAATTTTATATTCAAAACCCAAATACTAACACCCTTAACTCCCAACTCCCTGATCTTAACGGCATCTTTCTCTGTGGTAATTATTGTTTCCAGGTTCTTTTCTTTAGCCTCCTCGGCAATCTTATAAATATCATCATGCGTATAATCATGGTGATCGGCAAACTTTATTGAACAGGCGATATTAATCCCTAAACTAAGAATTGTATTTTCGAATCCTTTAGGATTGCCGATACCGGAAAATATCATAACGGGCCTGCCTTTAAAAGAATCCACGCTTAATATCCGCTGCGGATTGTCTATATCGCTAAACCACTCCGGCTGATGAATTGACTCAATAATCAGGGCCCGTGGATTTATATATCGTAATTTAGCGACTAAACATTTTGTGTCCTGCTTAGGATCGCATTGAGTCAAGACAAAAACATCTGAGCGCCTCAACGCCCCTAACGGCTCCCTCAAAAAACCGGCTGGAAGCATGCGGTAATTACCAAAAGGATCTCCTGCGTCAATAGTTATAATCTCTAAATCTTTAAATATCCGCCACTGCTGCATACCGTCATCAAGTATCAATGTGTCTACCGCATAATCCTTGATTGCATGAGACGCTGATTCCAGCCTGTTTTTATTAACTACTACGCGGGCAAAAGGTAATTTCCTTTCTAACATCGCCGGCTCATCGCCAATGTAACTTATGCCTCGGCCTTTTAAATTTCTTTTATAGCCGCGGCTCAATATCGCAACCTTCTTTCCTTCTAAATTAAGCCTATTGGCAAGGTATTCTACAAAAGTAGTCTTGCCTGAACCGCCTAAAGTGATATTGCCTACGCTGATTACCTTTGCGGCAAGTTTGGATGGCCTTAACCTGTAAAAACCTGCTAAAATAATCACAGCCAACCCGTAAACAAGAGAAAATAAAAACAAAATTGTCCTTAAAAATGAAGATACCGGTCCCATGGACTTACCGGTAACCAAATTATAGAGATACCCCTTCGGTACAAACATAAGTTTTCACCTAGATTGCCTTAATCAACATTAAGGCCCCGATTAAAATGAACAAAGAAGCTCCGATGTAGCGGATCAATTCCGGCCTAATAAATTTTGCCGCCAGCGACCCCAGAAAAACCGAAATTATCGTAACAACTATATAAGCACCGACCGAACCTATCCAGACAGATAAGGGCTTACCGGTTTTAGCAGCCAAACCAATCCCTACCATCTGCGTTTTATCCGCCAATTCCGCAAAAAATACCGCCCCAAAGGTAGCGGCAATAATCTTCCAGTCCATCTGGACTCTCCTTTTTAAAATGTGTGCACTTTAATGACATATAATATCACACAAGAACTCTCTGGGCAAATGATTTTAAGACTAAAAACGCAAGAGCGGCAACAGGATATGGATTTCTGAAAGCCGATCAAACCTGCCTAGCCTCTTAACTCTTAGTTCGAAGGCCTTAAACCGCAGAAACCATTTTATTGATAAAAACTTAAATTATTGACACAGTTATAGACTTTTGTCTATACAATTTCGAGCAATGAAGCCCATAGGTGCTAATCGGAGGACATAAAGGAAAGATTGCGTTCGATAAATTCAATTAATTTCTGCTGGTTATCCGTAGATATATTAGAGAACTCCACCCCGATCCCCGGATATTCATGTGGCTGGACCGCTTTATCCGGGATCCAGACTACGCGTGCGGCAAGCAGGAGCTCCTCCTGCCTTGGCGCAAGCTTCATCTTGAGGACTACTTCGTCTCCAAGCTTAAATTTATTGCAACCGAATATAAAAGCGCCTACGGCGCTCAAATTAATTATATCAACTTTTAGGCATACCGGAGGGTCTTGTCTTTCGGATTTTAACTCAATCTTTAAATCAATGGGCAGGCGTTTAAACCTGCGGCGCAGCTGCATCTTTTTAATATTCTCAATAATTTTATCCTCTTTAAAGCTATTTAACGCTTGGTCCTCGGAAGCATAAATCTCGATCACCCTATCCATCCCGGAAACTGACAACGTAGCTCTAAGCTGGGCAGGGATACAAGTAAACTTCATCCTGCCCTGATGGTTAACCACCTCTTTGTAAGCAATGGCAACCACTGAAATACCCATATAATCTATTTGATCGATATCCTCGAAATTGCAAAGGATATCCGCATATCCGTCGCGCACACATTGGCCGACTACCTCCACCAAATTAGCCGAATCCACATCTATGCGGCCGCTCAAATCTAAAATAACAATACTGCCTGTTTGCCTAATTTTTATTCCTAACATATATAAAGACTCCGATTTATTCTGCGAAACTATTCATATTTACTTCATTAATACCCCTAATATACAACTTAAAGATGTCCCCAGGCTTACTAAAATGGTCATCATGCACATCTTTTCTAATCTACACCTATCGTTATATACGCCCTTAAGCATCCTGCCGGCTAAGATTACCGAAATAACTAATACCGGCAGATAAATCACTGCGCTGATAAGATGCAGTCCATTGATTACTACCAATGAGAATGTAACAGCCGTAAACATAACAAGCACCGCATAAAGAAGGGCGCCTTTTTCTTTACCTATACGCACCAATAAATTTTCCTTAGCGGTAAGTTTATCCGCCGGGTAATCCGGATACTCATTGATTAATATTATATTTACCACAGCACAGCTAATAGGCAGAGAAACCAGCGTAGCAAAAATATCAAAATGCGCAGTTTGTATATAAAATCCCACATTTACAGCCAGCCAACCGAAAGCATAAGCTATAAGAAGCTCGCCCCACCCCCTGGCCACCCAGCGTAAAGGCGGTTTGGAATAAAAAAGTCCACAGATTATTCCGGAGATCCCCAATAGTAAGGTCCATTTTCCGGTTTTAAAATAGAATTGCAACATACATCCTATAGCCAAAGCCAACAAGACAACCGAACCGATTAAAATCTTTACGTTCCTTTGCGGAATACGGTTTTCTACTACCACCTGGCTTCCTCCGGAAAAAAAATTCTTTTCCAGGGTTATACTTAGGCGGTCTTCTGCGATATCATAGACTTCTCCGCTATAATGCGAAACTAATTGTACCAACACGGCCCCCCACAGCCCGAACAGGAACACCGGTAAATTAAAATTCCCCGAGATCCGGTTGGCAAGCAAAGCACCCAAAATATAGGGTAAGACCATAACAGTAAGAAAAGGAATACGGGAAAGCAATAACCAGTCTTTTAGCACCATAGCTTAACCTTTCTGTTTGCGGATACTCCTACGAATAGCCTTGACCATACGGTCATATGCTTCTTTAGGAGTTTTGCCTTCAGTAAGATGTTCAAAACAAACAGCCGCAAACCCAGCCCTGTTTTTAATCTTAAAAATATCTACTTTTAAATGCCCGATCTTCTCCTGCATTTTAATTTAACGCGATATCTTAATTATCTTATATTTCAACGTGCCTGCGGGTATTTTTATTTGGGCAATCTCATTCTCCTTATGCCCCAATAAACCCTGCCCGACCGGAGAAGTTACCGAAATCTTGCCTTGTTCATAGTCTGACTCTAATTCCGAAACTAAAGTATATTCCAACTCTTCATCGGTATCCATATCTTTTAATTTGACCGTTGCCCCGATCAAAACTTCATCAGTGGGCATATTCTTATCCAGTATGCGCGCTCCAGCCAGTTTATCTTCCAGCTCCCTAATCTGCTTTTCATTGTGAGCTTGAGCATCTTTAGCAGCATCATATTCGGCATTTTCGCTGATGTCCCCGTGCGCTCGTGCCTCTCCTACGGCTTTGGAAAGCTGGCGGCGTTTAACTGTTTTTAGGTTTTCAAGCTCATTGACCAATTTTTCATAACCTTCCTGTGTCAAATAAAATTCATTTGCCATAATTACACCTCTTTAGTTTAAGTTTGTCTTACTTATGGCTTGGATATTTTTCTGCGTTGCGCCTCTATTCTTTTTGATCAAATCATAAGCTCGATCAACTAATTCTTTAGCCATAGCATCGGATTTAAGTATTTCTTTTATTTTACCGGTCAGCCCTTTGCTATTGTAAACCATAATAGCGGCATTATTTCTCAGGAATAATTTACTGATCTGGCGAAAATTAAACATGTGCGGCCCGAAGATCACCGGTTTTTTAATACTGGCCGGTTCAAGAATATTGTGGCCGCCTTTTTTAACAAGGCTGCCGCCTATAAAAACAATATCTGCGGCAGAATAATAATTAAATAATTCCCCAATTACATCAAGTATAAACACGGGCCTATTGACACAAGTAGGGCACGCTTTGGGTACGCTTGAAATAAAAATCGGCATAAAACCGCAGCGGGACGCTAAATTTCCGATATCCCGGCTCCTCTCCGGATGGCGCGGAGCGATAAGAAGCTTAAACTTAGGTAAAACAACTAGAAGCTTCTTATAGGCCTCAAAAATTATTTCTTCCTCCTTCGGGTGCGTGCTTCCGCAAACTAACAGCTTGTCCTCCGCGGTGAGCCAAAGCTTTTGCCGGTAACTTAAGGCAAACTCCGGCAAAACATTCTCCGGATTAATATCAAATTTTACGTTGCCTGTAACTAAGACCCTATCTTTATCTACCCCTAAATCTCGTAAACGCATAAAATCGGTGTCTGTTTGCACGCAAAATTGCGTAACCTTTCTTAAGATCGGCCTGATAAAAAATTTAATCGCACGATACCCCTTGTAAGAACCATCTGAAATCCTGCCGTTAACTGTAATTATCGGAATATTCTGCCTGTAAAGACAGCTGATCAAATTTGGCCAAATCTCTGTTTCGGCTATAATAAACATGCAGGGTTTAATCCTTTTAAGCACTCCTCCAACAATAAAACTGAAATCAAGCGGCAAATAAGTCAAAAAATCTCCTTCCTTTGCCAGAGTATTGGCGATTTTATTCCCTGTGGATGTTACAGTAGAGATAACTATTTTTTTCTGCGGGTAAGTCTCCCTTAAACCGGCAACTAGTCCTTTTATAGCAACAGCCTCACCTACGCTTACGGCATGTACCCAGATCGGCCTTTCTAGGTTTAAATTATCGGGCAAAAAGCCAAGCCTCCGGCTAAACCCATTATGAAACTTACCGCGCAACAGATACAGAGGCAAATTAAATATGGTAAGAATTAGAAATATCAGATCATAAACGATAAACATGCTTTCTCCATCTATAGCTCGTAGCTCGTAGGAAAACCGATTAATAGCCTATGAAATATTAGTTCAATACAGCCAACAAACTATCAGCTACAAACCAAAAGCTAAATCACGCGTGCGGATGCGCATTATCATAAACACTTTTTAATTTTTCAGTAGTTAAATGCGTATAAATCTGCGTCGTAGATAAATTTGCATGGCCCAAGAGCTCCTGCACCGTGCGCAGGTCAGCCCCGCGATTTAACAGGTGCGTTGCAAAAGAATGACGGAAGGTATGCGCTGAAACCCCCGGCTTAATCCCGGCTAAGCTTAAATATCTTACCAAAACGTAACGCACTCCGCGGGCGGTAATGCGCCTGCTGTTATTATTCAAAAAAACGGCATCTGCCTGTTTTTTCCTTTTGTCTAAATATTTCTTGATCGCCTTAAGTGCCGTTTCGCCGATAGGCACAATTCTTTCCTTCTTGCCTTTTCCTCTAACCTTAATTATCCCGCTGATAAAATCAATATCATCAAGGTTTAACCCGACCAACTCTGAAATACGCAGGCCGCTTGAATAAAATGACTCTAAAATCGCCCGGTCGCGTAGACCCAAAATATCTTTTTCATTCTTAGCAAAAGCAGATTCAATAAGCTTATAAACTTCATCCTCGGACATAAATGAAGGCAGGTGTTTTTCAAGCTTGGGGCTAGAAAGCATCAAAATGGGATTAGTTTTTATATATCCTTCCCGTGTAAGAAACCTGAAGAAACTGCGCAATGCCGAAAGTTTGCGTCCGACGGAACGATTGCCTAAATTTTTTTCTTTTAGGACGGCCAAATACTTTCTTAACATCAAATAATCGATTTTTTCAAGCTCGGTACCTGAGATAAATTTATTAAACCCCTCAAGATCTATTTTATAATTTGCAATGGTATAAGGGGAATAGTTTTTTTCAATTTCCATATAGCGAACGAACTTCTCAACATATTTTTCCATATATATTTATGAGCTATCCTTTTCCTCTTTATCCTCGGGTAGAGTACGCGAGGTAAATGTGCACTTAGGGAAATTAGAACAGCCAAAAAATACCCCGCGTCTTGAATGCCGCTCGATCAATTCACCCCCGCAATTATCAATAGGACACCTAACCCCCGAGGTGATCGATTTAGAGTTCTTGCACTCCGGGAAACCTGAACAACTTAAAAATTTACCGCGCCTGCCCCATTTAACAATCATCGGCTTGCCGCATTTCTCACAAACCTGGTCCGTAGTTATAACTTCTTTAACAATATTCGCCTGCGCAAAATCCAAACTTTGCTTAAACGGAGCATAAAAATCATCCAAAACCTTTTGGCGGCTAAGTGAACCCTCTTCAATCTCATCCAGCTCCTCTTCCATAAGTGCGGTAAATTTAAAATCAAGGATCTTAGGGAAATATTCAACCAGCATATCATTAACCTTAAACCCTAACTCCGTAGGATAAAGGTAACCTTTTATCCTACGCACATAATCGCGCATGATAATCGTATAGATAATCGGGGCGTAAGTTGAAGGACGCCCGATACCTTCTTCTTCCAGTGCCTTAATTAAAGAACTGTCCGAATACCTCGGCGGCGGCTTAGTGAAATGCTGAGACGGAGTAAGAGAGACCAACCCCAGAACCTCCCCTGCCTCAAGCGGAGGAATAACATTCTTTTCTTTTGATTTTTCTTCTTCTTCCTCCTCTTCATCCTTAGCATAAGCAGCAAGGAAGCCCTCAAAAATTAAATGGCTTCCGTTAGCTACAAATAAATATTTATCCGCCATAATATAAACAGCCGTAGCTAAATATTCGGCCGGCTTCATCTGGCTGGCTAAAAAACGGCTATAGATAAGATCATAAAGCCGCAACTGGTCATGATCGAGAAAATCTTTCAGGCTTTCAGGGGCTCGCCCTATATAGCTTGGACGGACCGCCTCATGTGCTTCCTGAGCGGATTTTTTCGCCTTAAAAATATTCGGCTTCTCCGGAAGGGATTCTTTACCAAAACTCCTTCCGATATATTCACGCACCTCCGCTATTGCCTCAGGGGCGACATTCGGAGAATCCGTACGCATATAAGTAATCAAACCTACGGGATTATCCTCCCCGATATTTATTCCTTCATAAAGCTGCTGCGCGATCAACATAGTTTTTGAAGCGTTAAACCTAAGCTTATTAAACGCCTCCTGCTGCATAGTGCTTGTAATAAACGGCGCCGGGGCATAACGCTTTTTTTGGGTTTTTCTAACCTCCAGAACCTTAAACTCTTTATTTTTTAGGTTATCACAGATACTCTGCGCATCTATCTCGGATATAATCTTTGCTTCTTTACCGTCAATTTTATCAAGCTTTGCGGTAAATGCACTCTCCCCGGAAACTTTAGGCTTGAATAATTCAGCCACAATCTCCCAATACTCGCTGGCAACAAATTTTTGAATAAGGCGCTCCCTCTCCACGATAAGCCTTAACCCCACGGATTGCACGCGGCCTGCACTTAAGCCCCGAGCAAGTTTTTTCCATAATAAAGGGCTTAAAAAATACCCTACGATACGGTCAAGGATACGTCGGCCGACCTGCGCTTCAATCATATTAAGATCGAAGTTACGGGCGCTTTTAAAAGCCTCGCCAACGGCATGCGGGGTAATTTCATGGAAGCTAACACGCAAGACTTCTTTAGCCTTAAAAAGCTTTTCTTTTATCTGCCAGCCGATCGCCTCGCCTTCACGGTCAGGATCGGTAGCGATATATATATTTTCTTTTCCTTTGGCTTCTTTTTTTAACTGCGCCAATAATTTCTTCTTAATCGGAATAACCACGTACTCCGGTTTAAAATTATTTTCTACATCTACGCCTAATTTCTTTGCGGGCAAATCGATAATATGGCCCATGGATGAAACCACGGTAAAATCTTTGCCTAAAATCTTGCCGATAGTCCTGGCTTTGGTTGGCGATTCGACAATTACTAAATTTTTACTCATCTAATTCCTCACAAACTGTTTCCCGGGCAATTCCTTAATTAATTTTCTAAATTGCAGTTTTAAAATTAAACTAAATACCCGGTTGCTGGGTAAAGAAGCCTTCTCAATCAACTCGTCAATCGCGATTGCCTGGTTCCCTATGCAATTATAAAGCCTGTCTTCATCTTGCCCGCAAACCTTATTATAATTTATTAAATCATCATCCTGTTTTTCTGTCACGGATTGATTTAAATTCAGCTCCTCTAATATATCCTGGCAACAGGTAACTAGCTTAGCGCCCTGCTTAAGCAGGGCATTTGTGCCTACGGATCCGCTTGAATCTATCCTGCCCGGTAAAGCAAAAACTTCCCTGCCCTGCTCCAAAGCAAAATCAGCGGTAATTAATGCCCCGCTGTTTCTTGCGGCCTCGGTAATTAGAATGCCTAAACTTAAGCCGCTAATTAAACGGTTGCGCCTTGGAAAATTAGACGGCAAGGGAGCCGTATCCATGGAAAATTCCGAAATAACCGCCCCGGATAAAGAAATCTGTTTAGCTAAATCTTCATTTTCAGGAGGATAGATGCGGCTAAAACCGCTTCCCATTACCGCGATGGAGCGGCCGCCTGCTTTTAATGCGCCACGATGGGCATAGGTATCTACCCCCCGGGCCATTCCCGAAACGATAGTTATTCTCTCAGCGCTTAATTCAGCGGCAAATCTTTCGGCATTGCTTAAGCCATAAAACGAGGCACGGCGGGAACCCACAATACCGATAGCTGTTCTATCTTCTGCTGTTATATCGCCCAAAACATAAAGAACAATCGGACAGCCCGGGATCTCTTTAAGTGCCGGCGGATAATCCCGGTCTAAAAACGTAATAATCTTTATACCTGATTTTCTAGCATCAAGTAAATCCTGCTCCAGAAGTTTTTTATTAAAAGAGTTGATGCTCTCCGCTATTTTAGCCCCTGCCGCCATAGACAGTTCTCCGGGTTTTGCCTTAAATATGGCTTCCGGGCTATTAAAATATTTAAGCAAATCCCCGAGACGAACGCTTCCAATCTGCCCAATAAGATTTAAACTCACCAATGCTTCAAGGGTATTCATTTATTATTTTTAAGTATTTTAGAAATCTTGGCAGCTACCTGTTTAATGGAAAAACCCGAGGTATCTATTACTTTGTCTGCTTTCATATAGTAAGGATTACGCATTTTTAACAAAAGCTCAATACGCTTCCTCTGGTCTCCTACATTTAAAAGTGGCCGATGTAAATCCGCTCGAACCCTTTTTAAAATTTCTTCGCCTGAAGCACTTAAACAAATCAATGAACCGGTCTTTCTCATCAGCTTAATGTTATCTTGATCCAAAACTATCCCGCCGCCGCAGGCAACAACAAATTTTTTTTGGGTAGAAATATCTTTTAATATCTTTTTTTCAATTTTACGAAAATACGGTTCTCCCTCTTTAGCAAAAATATCTACGATCCTGCGCTGCTCTTTAAGCTCAATTAATTCATCAAGGTCAACAAAGCTCCACCCTTTATTTTTAGCCAACAGCCTGCCCACAGAGGTTTTTCCGGTTCCCATAAATCCTACCAAATAAATGTTCATTTTTTTATCAACCATTTAACTGTCGAGCTTCATTATTCTGATTTGATAGACTATAGCTAGGGCCAATAAAACCGGCATATTGAGATTTTTATCGGCCATAGACTATAGATTGTTGAGGCTGATTGGGTACAACCTTCGAACTAAGAACTGACAAACTAGCTGCCTTGATACGCCTCCAAAACAGCTTCACTTAATTGAAGCTTAAGCTCTTTTGATTCCGGATAAACGGTGTCATACCATTTCCCATCTTTGCCCTGATGGCGCGGCATGCTCACAAATAATCCCTTTTCGCCGTTTACCACGCTAAAGCCTTTAATCAAGATACCCGAAAACGAGACATCCGCAAAAGCCTTAAGCTTGGAATCTGTTTCAAGCTTATAGATACGGCTGACGCTTATTGCATTACTTCCCATTTCAATCACCCCCTTCTTAAGCTAATAGACGAAAGAGGCGATTTTTTCTCACAAAGTATTTTTCTTCGGGTTAAAAACCGCTTTCAACATATATTTCATGGTGGGTTATATCTTTACCCACCTGGCTGTAATCAAGCTCATCGATTACTTTTTCGAATGATTTGGTTGTGCCGCTTTGCAGCCCATTAACAACAAAAATAGTATTCGATATAGGTGTATTTTTGACAAAAAGCACAATGCGTCCGGCAATAGTAGCGTAATTCTTTCCGCCAAGGTTAGTAATCTCCCCTGTAACGATTATACTGTTAGAAGCCTTATCTTTTTCAATCTTTACATTATGAAAATCAAAATTACGCATGAGCTATCCTCTTTAGGTAAATCTTATAAGATTCTTTAATATCGGCTAACGAATCTGCTCCGAATTTCTCCAGAAACGCCTGGGCTAAAACAAAAGAAACCGCAGACTCTCCTACCACCCCGGCAGAAGCAACCACGCAGACATCGCTTCTTTCAACTGCCGCCTTAGCAGATTTTTTGGTATGGATATTAACCGAATCCAAAGGATTCATCAGCGTTGCAATAGGTTTCATGCAGGCGCGCAAAATAATTGCATTTCCGTTAGATACGCCGCCCTCTATCCCGCCGGCATTATTAGTTAAACGATAATACCGTTTCTTGCTATTATGATAAATCGCATCATGGACTTCCGAACCGAAACTAACCGCATACCCTAAACCTAAACCAACCTCAAAAGATTTAATTCCCGGTATAGAAATAATTGCTTCAGCCAGTCTACTATCAAGCCTGCGGTCTGCCTGCACATAGCTCCCAAGCCCAACCGGAACATTTTGAGCAATTACTTCAAAAATTCCCCCTACCGTATCTTTATTTTTAATCGCCTCGCTTATTTTTGCGGTTATCCCCTCTTTTGTCGACTCACCGCCGACAGACAATACCCTGCTTGTAACAACAATCCCGAACTCACTAAGCAGTCTTTTACATAAAGCGCCAATTCCTACGGTTGCAACCGTACTGCGCGCAGAAGCTCTTTCTAAAACTTCTCTGATATCGCTGAAACCGTATTTTAATAAACCCGCCAAATCCGCATGCCCCGGCCGGGCAGCTAAAACTTTATGTAATTTCTCAATGCCAGAGTCTTTATTCTTAATTATTAAAGTGAGCGGGCTGCCCAAGGTATAGTTATGCCTTAAGCCCGAGGTAATCTCTGCTTGGTCGTTCTCTATTTGCATGCGCTTGCCCCGTCCGAATCCGGATTGCCTGCGTTTTAATTCTTTATTTATAGCTGCTAAATCTATTCTTAACCCTGCGGGAAGACCCTCAAGAATAGCAACTATGCCTTTTCCGTGCGATTCGCCTGCCGTTAAGCATCTCAACATAAAAACCTCCTGTTTATTTCCAAAGCCCGCGTTTATTTTCACGGGCCAGCCGATATAATTTCAAAAATAAATCCGCATACTTGACGTTCGGCGAATAGGTTAAAAGCGAAGCGTAGCCCTGCGCTACGATTTCCGCATTTACAAATGTCCCGTCCGCTAAATAAACATAGGCCAGTATCCTCTTATATTTATCATACCTTTCTACATCAAACTCTAATTTTACCTTTTTACCCTCAACAAGTTTTTTAGTAAATTCGTAAGACTCTTTTCCCATCCGCTTAATTGATGCCGCATCAGTACCTGAACGCTTGGCATCACGGCTAAGCTTAAAAGAATCATGTATCTCGGGAGTATCAATTCCGATCAGTCGTACCCGCTGGCTATTTTCTAAAACAAGCGTATCCCCGTCTACAACCCTGGTTACCAGTACATCATTGTAATCAAAGCTCTTGCCAAAAGGTATTTGCCACTTGACCTGCTCTTTGGAGTGGTAAACCGGGTCAAGGTCGCCGCAAAAAAGATATCCGGTTAAAGCTAATAAACCGATGAATAAGATTATAACTACTCTATACATTTTATTTCTCCTTTTAGCTCATAGCTCATAGCTCATAGCCCTTAGCCTGCAACCCGCAGAAAACCTCTGTAATGAAACCCGCGAGCTGATAGCGATGAACCAAATACTACAATTGAGCGCTAACTAATTGCGCCAAAACTACAATATCCTCAATACAAAAAATGTTCTTTATGCTTGCGTCAAAATAAATATTGGCATCAGGTCCAAACTCTTCATCCGCAAACCATAATTTAATCAGAATAGGGATATCCCGGAAAGGCCTGATAATAATACTTACGTCGGCCCCATCCGAAAGTTCTCCGGAAAACCTGTTTAGAACATCCTTAAACGCATCCGGATTCTTGCCATACTTGCGGATTATCGGTTCTATTGAACGCTTATAATAAGCGTCATAATAACCCTCAATCCCCGAAAACTCCCTAAAAGTAAGCCACACTCTTCCGGGCTTAGGTATCCCCTTTTGTTCCTGAATCAAATAATGCAACAGGAGTATAGCCAAAAAATCCTTTGCCGCACTATTACAGGATAAGGACAATATACGCCGAGATACAACATCCACACTATATTCATCGGCCATGAATCTTACCGATAAATTCTTGGGCGCCTTTTGGTTAGCTAAATCTTCCCAAGCCTTCTTAAGCGCATCCTCATATCCCATTGATGCATTATATTATTTTTACATGGATAAATCAATCATTTTAAGCTTGGCAGAATATAGCCGATAGACGATGGAATATAGAATAGCCGATGGACGGTTGACTATAGTTAATAAAATTAAATATCCTACGTATTTTAGCTGTTAGCTCATAGCTCTTAGTCCCTAAAAAACCATTACAATGAAGCCTGCGAGCTACGAGCAACAAACTAAGAGCTAAATGAAAATCGTTGCGATTAGATGAATTTCATTTATAATATAAATAATGATTTACGACCGTTTTCAACAGGAAGCCATAGATTATATAAATAACGGACATTCGGTAATTGTCTCCGCCCCCACCGGTGCCGGCAAGACAGCTATCGCCGAATACATCATAAGTAACGCTATCACTAATAATTTAGGGGTAATCTACACTGCCCCAATCAAGGCACTATCCAACCAGAAATTCCGCGATTTCACATCCCAATTCAAAGAGAATATCGGAATACTGACCGGCGATGTTTCCATTAACCCGGAGGCGCCGGTTTTAATCATGACTACGGAGATCTTCCGTAATAAAATATTTGACCAGCCGGAAAGCCTAAATAAATACTCCTGGATAATTTTTGACGAAATCCATTACATCGATAATCCCGAACGCGGCACGGTCTGGGAAGAATCGCTTATCTTTCTGCCTAAGCAGATGAAGCTGCTGGGGCTGTCTGCTACGATCCCCAATATCAAACAATTTTCCGCATGGATCGAATCTATTCATGATAAAAGCGTTAAAGTAGTTATCGAAAATAACCGGCCTGTCCCCTTGCATTTTCTCTTCCAGTGCCAGAATGAAATCGTCGACAAAATAGAATACCTTAGGCGCATGCGTTCAAACAAACCAAACAAGTTAAGCTCTCTGATTGAATACCTGAGTAATAATGACGGGCTGCCGGCGATTTATTTTGTTTTTTCCCGCAAGCGCGCCGAAGAACTTGCTCAAGAGCTATACGGGTTTAAATTTTTAAATGCCAAAGAAAGCCGGGCAATCACTCAGATGTATGAGGATCTGCTCGAAAGATTTGATTTAAAAAACGAGGAGTCGGCGCAAATCCTTCATCCTCTGGTGCAAAGAGGAGTTGCTTACCATCACGCAGGCATGCTGCCCACATTAAAAGAAGTCATTGAAAGGCTGTTCACCAGCCGCCTGTTAAAGGTCATTTTTACAACCGAAACATTTGCCTTAGGGATCAATATGCCCAGCCGCTCGGTTGCCTTTGACGGCCTGCGTAAATTTTACGGCACCTACGTGCGCAACTTAAAAACGCGTGATTTTTATCAGATGGCCGGACGCGCAGGCAGGCGCGGTATCGATAAAGAAGGTTTTGTTTATACACGGGTCAACCCGCAAAGGATCAATTTCGAAGAAGTGCGCAGGATAATTTTCGGCAGCCCCGAAGAAGTAAAGAGCCAGCTTAATACTTCATATGCAACCATTCTTAACCTTTACGAAAAATACAAAGAAGATTTATTTCAAATCTACCCCTTATCATTGCATTATTATCAATCCAAGAAAAACGAACAAAAACAGGCCTTAAATCTTCTTGACGCAAAATTAAGGCTGCTTAAGGAACTTGGTTATATACACGAAGGCTCGCTCACCGAAAAAGGAAAATTTGCCAAAACTATTTATGGCTACGAATTGGTCCTTTCCGAGTTATATGAGGAGAATATACTTGAACAGCTGGATGAGTTCGGCTTAGGGGTAATTGCCGCCTCGGTTGTTTTTGACCCGCGCAAAAATCAACGCATGCCTTCAGGCATCTCAAAATCCAGCCGCTCGATTAAAAATACCTGCGAAGAAGCTTATGATAAGATAAAAAATAAAGAACGCCGTTATAAAATATACCCTTTTAGCAAACTACCGTATTTTCATTTATGTTCTGCTATGGAGGCATGGCTGCGCGGGACTAGTTTTGATAAGACCCTGCAATTTACGGACTGCGATGAAGGTGAAGTAGTGCGGTATTTCAGGATGAGCGTGCAAGTTTTAAGGGAGATAGCGCTTGGGCCGGCTGCTTCCTACCTGCTTAAAGATAAAACCAAAGAAACTATCCGGGTAATTAACCGTGACATCGTTGACGCCGAGAAACAGCTGCGCGAAGGTTAACCTTTCTTCGATTTCAAATAATCGCTAATAATTTTCTTGTGGTCAAAGGCAAACTCTATTTTTTCTATCTGGCTTAATTTTACTATTCTTAAAGCCGCGGCATCATCCCCTGCCCTAGGAACCCCTTTTGCCTTTGCAGTAAAGACCGTACCAATAGTATGAAATCTGGGATCGCGCTTGGGATCGGAATAGGTATGAAATTGTTTA
This sequence comes from Candidatus Omnitrophota bacterium, assembly GCA_028712175.1. Classification (GTDB taxonomy): domain Bacteria; phylum Omnitrophota; class Gorgyraeia; order Gygaellales; family Profunditerraquicolaceae; genus UBA6249. Next base: position 111,873 of record JAQTQQ010000004.1, read on the forward strand.
ACCTGAATTAAATCTAACCCGGTTTCTTCTTTTGCCTCCCGGACGATTGCATCCTCAAGGCTTTCCCCGTAATCTACAAACCCCCCGGGTAAAGCCCAGCCAAAAGGCGGATTGCTTCGCTCAATAATTACAATACCCTGATCGAGCTCAATAATCGCATCTACGGTAACATAAGGCCCACCGGATAATTTTGTAGTTACATATTCCAGATACCCCAAAACGCCTTTTTTAAAAACCTCGAATGCCTCCCGGTTATTTACACAAAAGGTTATTTCCTCAAGCGTTGTGTTTTGTCCGCGCAAGTGCCTTAAGACCTCCTGAGCCATAATTTTGGAGGATGCCAATAGAGGGAACCTTCCGGTGCCGCATCCTAATGCCGGGAATATAATTGAACTGATCTTTAATTTAACGGCCAAATCCAGAGAGCTTCTGCAGGCATCGCGTATTTTTACTTCATCTGTTTTAAAGTTCATGCCCATTGTTACAGCATGAATCACATATTTCGCCGCCAGTTCACCTGCCGTGGTTGCAATTGCAGCTCCTATCTCAATCGGGGCCTTCTTTACCGCCGCATCCTCAATAATCTGGCCGCCTTTTTTTCTGATTACCCCGGCAACTCCTCCACCCATTACCAACTTATTGTTGGCGGCATTAACAATCGCATCAGCCCTAAGTTCGGTAATGTCCCCCATTACAACCTTAATTTCCGTATTCTTTATCTTCATCTTTATCCTACCACCTGAAGGGCTGAAAATATTTGAGCGAATTTAATATATCTTTTAACCTCATAATTAAAATCATATTTGAATATTTATCGGTCCAGCGCCTAAGAAGCCTGCCTCTATTGGCAGTATGCCTGCCCCACTTTAACTCTTTTACCAATGTATTATGGGTATTTATATCCCAGGTCATCGTAAACCAGGTTGTGGCAAAAAGGCTCTTTTTTATATCATCGGAATTTTGCTTACAATTTGCATAGGCATTCAGATAATTGGCGTTACTCAACAGAACCGGAATAAAATCAAGATAACGGTTTGAGATATGAAACAATATTATCCCTTTATGCGTTAAGCGCTTGCGGTATTCATCGATCGCCTCGGTAGTTAAAAGATGCACGGGAATCGCATCGCCGCTAAAAGCATCCACCACTAAAAGGTCATACTTTTTAGGGAGCATTTCTTTAATAGTAATCCTGGCGTCCCCGTAAATAAAATTGGTCTTGCCTTTGGTATTTTTGATAAAGTTAAATACTTTATCGGCAATAGGATAAACATCCGGATCAATCTCGAAATAATCAATTTCCTGCCCCTCTTTAGCATAAGCTGACAGGCCGCCGGTGCCCAAACCAATGATCCCGATATTCTTAAAATTAGAGGCAAGGGTAGAACGTAACAACCCTCCCGCAGGGGTTAAACGGTGATAATAAGCCAAAGGCTCGTTTTCTCTTTTTTTATCCAAAAACTGTGCGCCATGAATAGTAGAGCCGTGAGTTAATATGCGTTTTCCAAAGGCTGTGTAAACTCTGTACTGCCCATAATAGTTCCGGTGGCGGTAAACATCCTGGGTTCTGGACCACATCGAATCAAGCGGCGGCATAATCAATAATATCAAAATAGTGCTAAAGAAAAGCGAGCGGGGGAATTTAAAAAGATGGCTATAGCAAATCTTAAAAGCAAAAACAAGAGTAAGTATCCCGAAAATATTATACCTTTTAAAAAATACTGGCCAGACAATCAGCATTATACAAACATAAGCTACGAAAAATATATTTCGCCAGCCCATAAGTTGCGATTTAGTGCCCACGGATAAAGCCAAAGCAATCAAAGCCAGGCCCAACAGATATTCGCTGGTTGAAAACGAAATAAGCGGCATTACCCAGGTAGTAATAAGGCCTCCGAGAAACCCGCCGGCGGCAATTACCAGATAAAACAAAGGCAGGTTATCCAGGTTAACCGGCCTGTGTTTATACAGCTTGCGCTGGCAAAACATACAGATATGAAATAAAAATATGCAAAGCGGAATCAGCTCCACAAAAAAAGGGACAAAACCGCTTAAAATTATAAAAAACCAGGCTATGCTCAAAGCAAATGTTAAATAAAACTTATCTTCTACCCAAGCAGGAGCCCATGGTCTTTGTTTAAAGTTCAGGACAAAAGAAACAAGATATATGCATAAAGGCACTACCCATAACAAAGGAATGGGCGCAATCTCATAGGTAATAATGTTAGTTACCGAAAGAAACATAACCACCCCGGATGCGCTAAAAAAGAGCCAGCGGAAACAATCCGCACCCGTTGCTCCGTTAGTATTCCAGATCTTTCCTAGTTTGCTTTCATGGCTGACCTTAACCGTAAAGACGGCATAAGCAATTAAGGCTAAAAGCAAAAAATACAACAATCTCCATATCAAAAACTGCTGGCCTATATCCAAAAATAACTCGAATAAAAAAGGATAGGTAAGCAGCGCGGCAAAAGACCCTAAATTTGAGACGGCATAAAGCGTATAAGGATTGTTTTTTTCGTCTAGCTCCGAATCTGACAACCAAGATTGCAGCATTACACTGGCAGTAGATAAGACAAAAAACACCGGGCCGATGGTCCAAAGCAGATGCATAAAAACATTGAGCACAAGCGGAATGCTAAAATTAGCCGGCAAGATCTCCGGAAAGCTTCTGCCCGGAAAAAATAAAAGCGGAAGAAGAAATAAACCTAAATAAAACGGCAGGTATTTTTGGATCCCTATTTTCCTAAGTATGGCATATGAATAAAAATACCCAAGAAACAAAACAGCCTGAAAAAACACAACACAGGACCCCCAAACAAGATAACTGCCGCCAAAATCAGGAAGCAGGCGCTTAGAAATGATCAATTCGATTTGAAATAACAGAAAAGCCGCTAAAAAAGTTATGAACTTAAGCGCAAATATTTTTCGCATTAGCTTATTCTCCGATTATTTTGATCAGCACGCGTTTTTTCCTCTGACCGTCGAACTCTCCGTAAAAAATCTGCTCCCATGGGCCAAAATGCAATTTGCCTTGCGTTACAGCTACCACTACCTCTCTGCCCATAATCACCCGCTTTAGGTGCGCATCCGCATTATCCTCGCCGGTAAGATTATGCCGGTATTTATCTACGCCATACGGCGCAAGTTTCTCAAGCCATAAAGAAAAATCTTTATGCAGCCCGCTTTCATCATCATTAATAAAAACACTGGCGGTAATATGCATCGGATTGACCAAACACAGTCCTTCCTTGATCCCGCTTTTAGCCAAAGCTTCATTAACATCACCGGTAATATTAATAAAATCCTGCCGATTCTTGGTATTAAAGAATATTTCCTGGGTATAGACCTTCATCACCATCTCCCTGTTTTAATTTTTCTTGCCTTGGGAAAATTCTTTAACGGGCGCAAAGACTCTTCTATTTTATGCTTAGGCATGGAATAAGCGGTAAGTTTTCCAGAAAGAAATTTATCATACCCGGCTAAATCCATCAGCCCGTGGCCGCTGTAGCAAAACAGGATCACTTTCTCCTTGCCCTCTTTTTTGGCCTTTTTTGCCTCATCTATTGTACAGGCAATCGCATGGCTTGTTTCAGGGGCGCAAATCGTCCCCTCGGTTTTTGCCCAAAGCATGGCTGCTTCATAGCATTTTATCTGATCAAATGCACGCGGATTAATCAAGCCTTCAACTGCTGCCTGGCTGACAAGAGGCGCCATCCCGTGGTAACGCAGGCCCCCGGCATGAATCGGCTCAGGCACAAATCCATGGCCCAAGGTATACATAGGCAATAAAGGCGTAAGTCCTGCGGTATCGCCAAAATCATAAGTAAACGGGCCTTTGGTTAAAGTCGGGCATGCCGTCGGCTCAACCGGGATTATCTCAATTTTTTCGCCGTGGATCTTATCGCATATAAAAGGAAACGCGATACCGGCAAAATTACTTCCGCCGCCTACGCAGCCGATAACCACATCTGGTTTTCTCTCACCCGCAATTTTTAACTGTTTCTTTGCCTCAAGGCCAATGACCGTCTGGTGCAGTAAAACATGGTTTAATACACTGCCTAAGGAATACCTCGAGCTGCCGCTTTTATCCGTTACCGCATCCTCAACTGCTTCGCTTATAGCTATGCCCAGGCTTCCCGGGGTATGCGGCATCTTCTTTAAAATCTGCCTTCCTGCGTGAGTTTGTCCGCTTGGACTGGCAATGCAGTTTGCGCCCCATGTCTGCATCATTATTTTACGAAGCGGCTTTTGGTCAAAGCTGATGCGCACCATATATACTTTACATTCAAGGCCGATTAAATTGCAAGCAAATGCCAAAGCGCATCCCCACTGCCCTGCGCCGGTCTCGGTAGTTAACCTCTTGATCCCGAATTTTTTATTGTACCAAGCCTGGGCGACGGCAGTATTTGGTTTATGGCTTCCGGCTGGGCTTGTGCTTTCATCTTTATAATAAATGTGCGCAGGGGTCAATAAATACTTCTCAAGCGCAAGCGCCCGACGCAAAGGCGCAGGCCTCCACAAAGTTAAAAGTTCTAAAATCTCATCCGGGATATCAATCCAACGCGCAGTTGAAACCTCCTGTTCAATAATATTCATCGGGAATACCTTAGCAAGCATTTCAGGCTTAAGTGGATTGCCGTCAGGGCCAAGCGGCGGCTGCATCGGGCTGGGCAGGTCTGCGGCCAGATTATACCACCTTCTGGGAATATCTTTTTCATTAAGGAATATTTTCTTAAAAGGCATTTTTCTCCTTACTTAGCGCGATTTATCTACGCCTATTCTTTTACAAATTTTGGCTACATTACATCTGCTGCAAAAAGGCGAAACCGGCAAACATAGGTTCTGGCCAAAGGTTACCAGTGTTGTATTTATATCTATCCATTCATTCTTCGGCAAAATCTTTTCCAAGGCGAACTCAGTTTCTTTAGGATTACGTGTATTAACCCAGCCCAACCGGTTTGAGATCCTGTGGACGTGCGTATCCACACAGATCGCAGGTATCCTAAAACCCAGGCTTAAAACAAGATTAGCGGTTTTTCTACCCACACCTTTTAAATCCAGCAAGGCATCAAGGGAAGCCGGGACTTTAGCCGAATAATCTTTGATCAGCCTCCTGCTTGCATCCAATATCTGCCGGCTTTTATTCCGGTAGAAACCCACAGGATAAATCAGTTTCTGAATTTTAACTAAACTTAATTTTAGCATACTTTCAGGGTTATCTGCAACTTGAAAGAGCCTAAGGCTTGCATCAATAGTAATTTTGTCTTTTGTGCGCAGGGAAAGTATGCAGGAAATCAAAACCCGGTACGGATCATGTTTTTCGGAAATCTTGGTTACAGAAGGAACAATATAATTCTTCGTTTGCTTTTCAATAAGCCTTATAGTTTTTAGCAACATTAGAAAGCTACTTCGGTTTGCCGAAGATAACATCAGTTAGGCCCTTAATCAAGTTGCCTACTGCCGGCCTGAAGCTATATTTCGGCTCTTTAAGTGTCCCGCTTAATTTAATCACTCCGAATTTCCCGGCAGTACCGACCAACGCAGTAGTCAGATCTTTTAATGTTCCGCTCACCGGGACCATGTCGCTTAAAATCTCAACATCTAAAGATCCCTCAAGAGAATTATCAAAACCAATTTTCATCGGGCCGGTTAAATTGGCGATATTGCTTCTTAATTTCAGGCTATCCGTATAAATAAATTTATCCTTTACCAGAAAATTCGAGCTGCATTCAGAAATATTAATATTGGCCAAGTCCCTGGCAAAAAGCAGCTTGCCTATACCCTGAAGCAGGTTTAGTTCCCAAAGCTTTCCTTCTTTAACAGAAAAACTACCAGACCCGCCAAGCTTGGCCGGTTCAGCAATAAAACCACTTAGCTTAACTTCACCAACAAATACCCCGGCTATATTTTTATTTTTTGAAACTGTATCCATCTTAAGTTTCTCTAACTTTATGCCGTTTGCCTCTATCACCAGCTGATAAGAAAAACCGGATGTATCCAAATTTATAGCTCCGCTTCCTTCGATGGAACCGTCATAAAAACCAACGCGTAGAGAAGCGATCTTTGCGATTTTCTGGTCCTGGAATAGATCCATAGATAAGCTTTGAGTTTTTAATCCATAGAGTGAAAAATTATTGCCGATAAGTTTTGCCTTTAAATAACAGTTTCTAAAATCAGCTGGGCTTCCGCTTAAATTAAATTGGCAATCTATCTGGCCGGATAATTTCATATCTTTTATCGCCGGGTATTTTTTCTCTAATAATTTATTTAAATTATTCATATCCAGGCTAATTTTACCGCTTAAGTCTACTGCGGTCTTGGAAGGATCCGCATTATCAATGTCCCCGCTTAATAAAAACTGCGAATTAATGTATTTACCTTTGAGCTGGGAGATTTTTAGCTTCTTTCCCGACAAGTTCAGATTACCGGTCAACGATAAATCCGAAGAGTCAAGTGTCAGCTTAACTGTGGGGGTGATAAAATTATCTAATGAACCGCTAGACTCGTAATCTATTCCCTGATATTTAAATTTTGCGTTTTCCCAGTTAAGGCCGTTCTGGCTAAACCCTAATTTTGCAAAAATATTTTCTACGGGGATATCCTGTTTATCTAATTTTAGGGTCGCCCCGTTTATCCCCATATTCCCCTGCACTACCCAGGCACCGGATTTATCCGGATGCGTTTTTATATTCAATGCTGCCCGGCCGCTTGCGGAATTAACTAAAGAGAATTTAAATTTATCCTTCAGGATATTGGGCAGGGCGCTTAAATCCAAATCAGTATTGATACTTAACACCGGCGTGTTAAAATCCTTGATACCAAGCTCAACCTCAAATTGCTTGCCCAATAATTCCGCTTTTAAGCTATCAGCAACTAAAGAACGCTGGCTAAAGGCAAATTTACCGTGCAAGTTTTTAATATCCCCCACAATTGGCGCCCCTAAGATATCTGCTTTTAGAATATCGCATGAACCTTTAAAACTAATTTTCTTGGTATCTAAACCATAATCAATATGGGCGTCGAGGACGGAAGTTAGCTTGGCCTTTAATTTATCCTTTTCTAAAACCAGATCATTGCCTTTTGCCGTAAATTCGACTTTAAGCAAAGAATCCTTGAGCTTAACCTGCCCCTCCATGTCAATTAAACCTGAAACCAAATCGCCAAATTCGCTATAGTAGGCCTTAAACTCCTGAACGGATAAATTCTTAACCGTTATATAGCTTATCAATTCCTTGGCCAAAATTTTGTATTGCCCAGAGGCAGCCACAAAAACCCACGGATTATCTTGAATCTCCCCCTTAAAATTAAATTTCACGCTTGCAGGTAAACCCAAATGAAGGTTAAACTGGATATTCTTAATCTCTTTCTTAAATTTAGCGCTAAGCGTATCATCCTGAAAAACAATATATCCGTTTGTTACTTTAATTTTAAACACAGACACGTTGAAATCAGATTTTTTATCCGGGGATGATGCGGGAAAAATTAAATCCTGGAGATTAAAAGTTTTATCCTGCCGGCGCTGAAGGAAAATATAAGGGCTTTTAAGGGTAATACTGGGGATAACAATTTGTTTTCTGAAAATAGGCCAGATAAAAATACTGCAGGTAGCCTGGCGCGTACTTAAAATCACATTCTGGTTATCGGTCACAACCAAGTCGCGTACAATCAGCCCGGAAAATAAGCTAAATTCCAGTGATTTTAAGGTTACATCTTTACCAGTCTGCTTTTTCAGGGAAGAGATAATAATTGCTTTTATTTTTTGAGGCAGGATTACCTGATTTAAATAAATTACGCCGGCACTTAGGATTAAAAATAATATTAGTGCAATTATGAGAATCTTCTTCATTTTTGCTGTTTAATTATTTTTGCTGCCATGGCTAAAGCCTGTTTTTTGTTTTTAATTTTACCGATAGCCTGCGCCTCTTCCAGCTCATCAAGCACTGTACCGATTAAAGGAGATCCAGGTAATCTAAATTTTCTTATAATATCATCGCCGTTTATAAGACGAACCGGTTTTTTCTCGCTGTTTTTCTTAAGCAGCCTGCCAATCAAGAGTTTAATCATTTTCTCATGGCGCAGGCGCGAAAGCGCGGTAGTCAACGGCCCCTTAGTTGCGCGCTGGTCAGCCAGGGATAATAAAATTACGGCTAAGGCATCGCTCCCTGTGTCCCGGAAATAACGAAAAATTGCCCTCTCGGTAGGACGCTGGTTATCCGCAAGATACCCCGGCCTTAGATGCCAGAGCACGATTCTTTCTAAAGAACGGCACTCTTCATTAGATAATTTTATTCTGCGGCAGATACTCCGGGTTATACCTAAACCTATTCTTTCATGGCCATGGAAAATAATCTTTTTCTTTTCCCTGCGCAATGCCTTTGGCTTACCTACATCGTGCAAAATGCAGGCAAACTTGAGCAGGCTTGATCTTTTGCGTAATCCGGCGAGCTCTTCGTTAAGATAATTATTGATCTGTTCTTTCTTAATTGATTTTAGAATCAGCTCGAATTGGTTTAAGGTCTCTAAGGTATGCTGCCAGACATCAAGGTGATGATAGGGGCCTTGGCCGATATTGCGCATAGGCTTTATTTCGGGGAATATTATCTCTAAAATTTTAAGTTTATCTAAAACGACCAAAGACTGATAGGCTGATGAACTTTCAAAGATCTTAAATAGTTCCTCCCGGATGCGCTCAGGCGAAACGCTGCTAATCTTATTTCTCTCTTTTTTAGCCAGGCGCAGAGTTTCTTTGTCCATGCTAAATTTAAAGATGCAGCTAAAGCTAAAAGCACGCAGAATCCTTAATGGGTCTTCACTAAAAGATCCCGGCCCGGTAATTTTAATGGTCTTGGCTTTAAGATCTTTTCTTCCGGAATACGGATCGATAACTAATGCATCCAAATCTTGTTTACTAAATACATCCCCCAAATTAAGAGCCATAGAATTTATCGTAAAATCACGGTGCAGGAGGTCTTTTTCTAGAGTTTTTGCGCGGAAATCAGACAGGTCAAAGGTATAAATCTTGCCGTCAATTTTCTTAACTAAACGACAGGCAGCGTGCTCCTCATCCAAAAGCACAAAAGCAGCCCTTAGGGATTCAGCGAGCAGGCGCCCGAAACTTAAGGCGCCGCGCTGCAGGCAAAAATCAAAATCCGGGTTTTCTTTCTTTCTTCTTAGGACCAAATCGCGCAGGGCTCCGCCCACAAGGTATAATTTTATTCTTTTGGCTTTGGCAAAATTATAAACTATACGCAGGATATCTTCTTCTTTTTCGCTGAATTTAAGCATAGTTTGGTCTTAGGCGGGTACTTACTGCTTATCTTTGTTGAATATCTCGTATTGATTGATAATTGCATCTTCAACAAAAATCGGCGCATGGAACCTCACCGCTAGCGCAATGCTGTCGCTTGGCCGGGCATCAATAGTCTTTAATCGTCCGTCTGCCAATTTAATAATGATCTTTGCGTGAAAAGTATTTTCTTCAAGCTTATCAATAACAATCTTATCAACAGACACGTTAAGGTCATTAAGCATGGTAAATATCAGATCATGCGTTAATGGCCGCGGCGGATTAAACCCGCTGATCTTCAGTTTTATAGCCGAGGCTTCATTTAAGCCGATTACAATAGGTAAAACCCTGCTGCCTCCCTTTTCCTTTAAGGCAATCAGCTGGTCATGCCTTTTCTCATCAATTACAATCTTATTTAACTCCATCTCCACCATTACCGCTCCTCTGTATTTTTAGGCGATTATTTTATATTATAAAGCTTACTAGAGAGATTTACAAGAAAATTCAGTTTTAGAAGGTATCCAAGGAAGGCTTATTGAAAATTACACAATCTCAACCCGCTGTTGGCCAAATTCCACGCTATCATGCAAACGCAGCTTGCGGCGGATACGGTTTTCAACTTGGCCATTAACTTTGACCGCGCCCGACTGAATAATTTGCTTTGCCTGTGCTGCGCAAGGAGCCAATTTCAACACTTTAAGCAGATTATCCAGTTCAATAAAATCAGCTTTAAGCTGAAAATCCATATTAACTATTTTGTTTTATTAGAACCAAGCCGCTTATTACCGAGAATATTATCGTGGCAAAGTTATAGATGAGCCAATATGTGTCATTATTAATAACCATACCCATAATTGTCAAAATCGCTAAGGCTAATAATAAAACCCCAACTATTTTATTCTTCTTCATAGTTCCTCCCATTAAATATTCAGAACCTGATTTATTATTTCGACTTTTGACCTTGAGTTTTTAGCATTATGCGGCTTAGCTGATAGCTATCAGCTAAGAACTAAATCAGCTCTTTGTATCATATCTTTTTTAAATCTATAGTCAGAAAATAGCTCAATACTGTTCGGATCACAATAATCGCTCCCAATATCCCTAAACTTTCCCAAGTAGGAGTAATGATGGTTTTAATGATATCTCCGGCAATAAAAAATTCCAAAGCCAAAACCAGATATCCTCCTAAACGAATACGCATAGTTTCATTTAACTGCGTGGTTTTACTTCTGTCCCCGGTCTCATTTTTGATAAATTCAAACAAGGCAATGCACACCCCCCAAATAATAATCAAAGCACCCATGATGTTTAATACAAGGTTGATATTATTAATGATGCCATGCAGTGTATCCATCTTATGCGCCTTCCTTTCTTTCTATAACAATTTATCCGGATTATTCAATTGTACCCGGGGCTTATAAGAAAACAAACTGATTGAACTTGGAATGGTCACTTCCCCTATTGGAATAATGGTATCTGGCATTTTCTATTTTTATATATTCATTTTTTCTTCTTATCTTTCCCCAGAATATCCTTCAACTCCACCATAAACTGCCCTACATCCTTAAATTGTCTATAAACCGAAGCAAAACGCACATAGGCAACATCATCGATTAACTTAAGCTTCTCCATGATCAACTCGCCGATCTTGCTTGATACTACCTCCCGGTCGCTTTTTTTCTGAATGGCGCGCTCAACCTGCGTCACCACTTCCTCCATCTTCTCAACACTCACCGGCCGCTTTTCGCAGGCGCGGATAATCCCGGCTAAAACTTTTTTACGGTCAAATACCTCACGCCTGCCGTCTTTTTTGATGACAAGCAGCGAAACTTCCTCAACATATTCATAGGTAGTAAAGCGCTTGCCGCATTTTAAACATTCGCGCCTTCGCCTGACTGCCGATTCTTCGGCTGTAGCGCGGGAATCCACTACCTTATCTTCTTTATATCCGCAAAACGGACATCTCATTTAAGCTTCCTTACCTTGATTTTTGCAGCTCTTAAAAATTCCATTGCCATTTTATCCGGATAACCCTGGGTAATTATAATCTCTTTTATCCCGGCATTAATCAGCATCTTGGCGCAGATTACGCAAGGCTGGGTTGTAGAATATAATGTCGCGCCTTTTACGCTTATGCCATGCAAGGATGCCTGGATAAGCGCATTCTGTTCGGCATGCAGCGCGCGGCATAATTCGTGGCGCTCTCCTGAAGGAACTTTCAGCTTCTGGCGCATACAGCCAATTTCAAAACAATGCTTAAGCCCGCTTGGCGCGCCGTTATAACCGGTGGCTAAAATTCTTTTCTCCCTCACCAAAACAGCCCCTACGCTACGGCGCAAGCAAGTAGACCTCTTGGAAACCAACTCTGCCATCTCTAAAAAATATTCATCCCAACTCGGCCGGCGATGTAAAATTTTTTTCTTTGTCATTATTAAAATAACTCCGGATATAATGGAAATTTCTTGGTTAAAGCAACTGTGTCTAACTTGGTTTGCGCTAACTTTACCGCGTTGGCATTATTTTCAATGGCATCATTAATGAGGCAGGCGATCTTTTGCATTTCCGGCTCTTTCATTTTTCGCGTGCTTACTGCCGCGGTCCCCAAACGGATACCGCTTGTAACCAACGGACTCTTATCATCAAAAGGAATAAGGTTCTTATTTACCGTAATATTAACTTCTCCTAATATCCTTGAGGCATCTTTACCCGTAACGTTCTTCGGATTTAAATCAACAAGCATCAAATGCGTATCCGTACCCCCTGAAACAATACGAAAACCTTTTTTCTCTAAGGAGCTTGCCAGCTCCACCGCGTTCTTAGTCAGTTGAATTTGATATTGCTTAAAATCCGGCTGCATTGCTTCGCCAAATGCCACGGCCTTGGCCGCCACCACATGCATTAACGGACCGCCCTGGATTCCGGGAAATATCTGGCTATCAATTTTCTTGGCGAATTCTTTTTTACAAAGAATAAACCCTCCGCGGGGGCCGCGTAAAGTTTTATGCGTAGTTGAGGTGACAAATTCCGCATAAGGAACAGGCGAAGGATGAATGCCTGCGGCTACTAATCCTGCGATATGCGCCATGTCCACAAATAGATAAGCCCCCACGCTATCTGCGATATGGCGGAATCTTTTAAAATCAATTGTCCTAGGATATGCCGATGCGCCGGCTAAAATCATCCTTGGCCTATGCTCCTTGGCTAATTGGGCAATTAGATCATAATCAAGGCTTTCGGTTTTTTTATCTACGCCATAGCCGACCATCTTAAAGAATCTTCCCGAAAAATTATGCGGATGGCCGTGGGTAAGATGGCCCCCTGCGGATAGGTCCATTGCTAGCACCGTATCTTGGGGTTTAACCGCGGCAAAATAAACTGCCATATTTGCCTGAGAACCTGAATGCGCCTGGACGTTTACATGCTCTGCGCCAAATAATTTCTTTGCCCTTTCTATTGCAAGGCTTTCGGCAATATCGACATATTCGCACCCACCGTACCAACGGCTGCCCGGGTATCCTTCGGCATACTTATTGGTTAACACCGATCCCTGCGCCTCTAAAACCGATAACGAGGTAAAATTCTCCGAGGCAATAAGCTCTAAATTATTATTCTGGCGGTTTAATTCTTTTTGAATTGCCGCATAAATCTCCGGGTCTGTAGTTTTTAAGTATCTCACTTTGCGCCGCTCCTTATTAATTTATCAATACGGTTAATTAATTTTACTCTTCTTAAATGCCGCCCCCCTAAAAACTTGGTGTTTAACCACGCTATAACCATTTTCTTGGCTAAATCCGGTTTTACAAAACCCGAACCTAAAACCAAAACATTACTGTCATTGTGCTGGCGTGTTAGTTTTGCTATTTTTAAATTATGGCAAAGCGAAGCGCGCACTCCTGGCACCCTATTAGCAACTATAGAAGTGCCTACTCCGCTTTTGCAAATTAGTATGCCGCGTCTGGCTTTTTTAAAAGAGATAGCTTTTGCTAATTCATAAGCGTAAAGCGGATAATCGCATCTTTCTCTGGAATACGTGCCCAAATCTTTGGCAGCGATACCTTTTTTCTCTAGAAATTTTTTTAGTTTTTCTTTTAAATCAAATCCCGCATGATCCGAAGCAATCAATATCTTGCTCATATTATTTTACTTATCCTTTCTACGGCATCTTTAATAGTGGAAAATATTTCCTTATAAAATTCGTAGGACCCTCCAACAGGGTCGGCAATGTTTAAGCTATTGTCATTTATTTTAGCAAACTCTTTTAATAAAAACAGCCTATTTTTGACTCTGGGAGCAAGCTCTAAAACCCTCTCCTCGTGAATTTTTTCCATCACCAAAATAATATCCGCACGGTCAACTAACTCTTTTGTCACTCTTTGGGCCCGGTGCATCCCTGCATCTATGCCTTCTTGCGCAAGCACCTGCCGCGTCTCAAAACTTGCGCCGGCGCCCTCAAGCGCCATCATCCCGGCGCTTGAAACCTCGACATCTTCTCTTTTCATTTTTGTCAGGAGTTTTTTTAAATACATCTCCGCCATTACTGAACGGCAGGAATTTCCTGTGCAGACAAAAAGTATTCTTTTAAATTTAGTTACAGCGTTTATCTCTTCGTCTTTTATTGCGCCGTATCTGACTATCTTTAACGTCCCGGCCGATAAATCAACGATGGTAGATTCTACCCCCAATTTTGTCGGGCCTGCATCGATAGCTAAATCCACAAGGCCGTCCAGGTCTTTAATTGCTTGCTGAAAATCTCCGGGCGCAGGATTATCCGAAATATTCGCCGAAGGACAAGCCAGAGGAACATCCGCCCGAGCGATAACCCCTAAAGCAATCTGATTATCCGGAATGCGCAGGCCGACTTTATTCTGTTCCGCTGCATTTAATATAATTGTAAGCGGGCCGGGCCAAAATTTATGCATTAGCTTGTAGGCAACCACGGGTATATCCCGGCTAAATTCTTCGGCCCTTGCTTTATCCGAAATAAGTATGGCAAAAGGTTTATCCTTGGGCCGTTTTTTAATTTCATAGAGCTTATCCAGCGCTTTTTTATCTAAGGAATTTGCGGCAACTCCGTAAACAGTATCTGTCGGTATAATTACTAACCCGCCGCTTGTTATAATTTTAGCCGCCTGATTAATAAGGGAATCTTGCGGCTGAAGCGGATTAATTTTTATTATCTTTGTCAAACTCATACCTTAATTTTAGTTTTCTTAATTTTATTGCGCATCTGTTTCTTATATTTAAGAAGTTTTGCGCTAATTTTTTTATCGCCAAGCCCAAGTATAGCCAAAACAAAAAGTGCGGCATTTTTCGCTCCTGCCTTACCAATTGCCATCGAGGCAACCGGAACTCCTCCGGGCATCTGCACGGTAGATAAAAGCGAATCCATCCCTTTTAAGCTTGAAGTTTCGATTGGAATTCCGATAACCGGCAGAACTGTATGCGCGGCGATTACGCCTGCTAACGCGGCTGCTCCTCCGGCTGCAGCGATAAAGACCTGGGTCCCTTTTTTAGGGGCTTGATCAACATATTCAGCCAATTCATAGGGGGTCCTATGCGCTGATAAAACCCGCACATCAAACTTGACTTTAAATTCTTTTAATACCTTGATCCCTTCGTTAACAGTTGCTAAATCCGACTTACTACCCATGATTATGCATATTTTTGCCATATCCTCCCCCTTTATTTTAAAGCTTTCTTTGCGATATCCTTGCGGTAATGCATACCTTCAAAATTTATTTTCTCCACTGCCGCATAGGTTTTATTGATCGCATCTTTAATCGTCGCGCCCAACGCGGTTACGTCGAGGACCCTCCCTCCGTTAGTTAGAATTGTGTTTTCCATTTGCCTAGTGCCGGCATGAAAAATAACCACATCCGGCATCCGCCCGGCTTGGTCTAACCCGGTAATCTCTTTATCTTTTGGGTAATTCCCCGGATAACCTGCGCTTGCGCAAACGACACAAACACAAGCCCTGCTATCCCACTCCAAAGATCCTATTTTAGAAAGTCTGCCTTCGCTTGCTGCCAACATCACTTCTACAAGATCCGATTTTAATCTGGGCAATATTACCTCTGTCTCTGGATCGCCGAAGCGCACATTAAACTCTAAAGCCTTGGGGCCGTCTTTAGTCAACATTACTCCGGCGTACAAAACCCCGCGGTATCCTATTCCTTCCTGAACAAGCCCGTCTATAGCGCGGTAAATTATTTTTTGTTTGATCTCCTCTAAAATATCCGGCGTAACTATCGGAGCGGGAGAATACGCACCCATGCCTCCGGTATTCGGGCCCTCGTCATTATCAAATACCCTTTTATGATCTTGAGAAGTAACCAAGGTAACCACATCTTTTGAATCGGTAATTACCAGAATCGAGGCCTCTTCCCCGCTCAAGCACTCCTCAATAACAATTTGAACCCCCGCTTCACCGAAAATCTTAGCCTGCATCATCGAAGTTACGGCATTTTTTGCTTCCTCAATAGTGCCGGCCACAACCACGCCTTTACCCGAAGCTAAACCGCTAGCTTTAACTACGCACGGAACACCGATTTCATCAATATATTTTTTTGCCTCCTCCGGGCTGTTAAAGACCTTAAACTCCGCGGTGGGCACTTTATATTTTGCCATTAACTCTTTAGAAAAAACCTTGCTTGCCTCAAGATTTGCGGCTTTGATGTTCGGCCCAAATATTTTAAGCCCGGATTTTTCAAATTCATCAACAATGCCTAAAGACAAAGCTACCTCTGGGCCAACCACTGTAAGATCAATTCTTTCCTTGCGCGCAAACCCAAGTAAACCGAAAACATCATCAGCTTTTATATCGATACACTCGGCAAGCCCGGCAATTCCGCCGTTACCGGGCGCGCAAAATACCTTATCCACCAGTTTGGATTGGGCGATCTTCCAAACCAGCGCATGTTCTCGTCCTCCGGAGCCTACAACTAATATACGCATTTACCTTCCCTTTTCTAATATTGCTTAAAACACATCGCCTGATTTAAGTGTAACCGCGAAAACATCCGAGAACGGGCGATCAGCTATCCAGCTATCCATAACCAGAATATCCTTTACCGGCTCATCCTTACGGGGATTGGTAAAACTAATATGAAACATGCTGCATTTTTTGCGTACCGGGTTTTCACCCAGAGACTTAATCCTTGCCCCATCTTTACTCCATGAACCCGGGCCTAAACTAAACCAATCCCAAAATACAGGCACGGACATTTCTTTATAAACTCCGTCTTCATAAACAAAAATAACCGTAAGTGTTGCGTAAAAGTACTTGTCTCCGTACAAACGCATTAATCCGTCATGCTCATAACTATTGCCGTAATTTCCTCCTGCCAAGAAATGAACTTCCTCAACCTTTATCCCGGCTGAAATAGGAAGAGAAAAAATATTATTACCTTCAAGGTTAAGCCTTCCGTAATCGATCCAATTACTTGCCCCGCGAACCAGAAAATTAATCCCGTCGTATTTCAAATATTTATGGGCAAACTGGTTGGGCCCTGCACCCGGCAGGCTAAAATTCTGACGGGTATCTTTGCTAAGATAATAGTAATCCCCCTGCCTTTCCCACTCTCCTGCCAGACAAACAGGCAGGCCCGTAAAAAACAGCGCCAAAGGTAAAAACACTGTTGCTATAACAGATAAAATTTTCTTCATCAGGTTAAACCTGGAATATTAATCCCAGTAACATCCTTCATCTTCTGCGCTGCGATATCCTGTGAACGCTTAATTGCCCGGTTAAAAGTATCCTTTAGCGAGCTTGCTAAGCGGGCTCTTTCTTGATCCTCGAGATTATCCTTGATTGTAATTTCCTGCACCACTTGAGCACCATTCATCGTAATCTTGACCGCTCCGTCCGAGCTTTGTATGTCAAAATTTGCACTATCAAGATGGCGCTTAACCTCCTGCATCTTTTTCTGCATCTCAAATAAAGCCTTCATTTTGTCAAGCATGAGCATCCTTTCCTGATCTTAATAAAAATAAAGAAACCAATAATACCAAGGGCATCGATTAAAACATCTCCCAACGAACAATTCCTGCTTAAAACAAAATATTGATGGATCTCATCGCTTATAGCATAGAGCAGGGCAAAAACGCCCGAATAGATATAAAGGCGCCAGGGATTCATGTTAAACGATCCTTTAAATGCCCGGTATAAAAGAAAGGTAAGAATAAAATATTCAAAGATATGCGCAAGCTTTCTTAGAACAAAATCATATTCAAGTTCTGTCTCTAAACCGGATATACTGGAAAACAAGAATATGCCCCCTGCCCAGATAGCTACCGGAACCCATAATTTAATAAACTTCAACTGCTACTCCTTTATCATGACTAAAAGCATCTTAAAGCGGTCTATCGCCTTAAGGGAATGCGGCTTATTTGACGGCATAATAATAGTTTCACCGGTTTTTAAAGAATGCGGTTTACCGGAAATATTAATCTGGGCATTTCCGTCAAGAATATATACCAAAGCGTCGAAAGGCGCAGTGTGTTCGCTTAGCCCTTGGCCTTTATCAAAAGCAAAAAGCGTTACTGTCCCCTTACCCCTCTTAATAACTTCCTTACTGACAACAGAGCCATCCTGATAGTCGACTAAACTAACCAGGTTTCCTGCTTTTTCGGTTATATCTATCATTCTTCTCTCGAATAATGGGGTCAGAACTAATTTTCTAAAGAATAAGGGGACAGAAAATTAGTTCTGACCCCATTATTCCTAATATATTGTTTCTTTCAGCTGATCTTCAGGCTGCTGGAAGGCCACACACTTATTATTGACGCAGGTCGGCTGAGGGGCCTTGACACAGTCATTTATTGCCTGGTCGCATTTTTCATAATATTCATACATTCTCTGATAAAGCGCCTCTTTATCAGTCACCTTATTCACAAAATGATAGCATCCAAATCTGATCAGACGCCCTCCAAGCTCAAGAACATCGCAATCAGCGTCAGTAAAACAATAGTTAGACTTAGAAATCTCGCTTTTGATATCTTTATACATGGATTTGCAGTATTCGGATTTGCCGTCAGCAAAAACAGCAAGCGGTAAAGCGAGAAAAAGTAAAACGATTAAATTTTTTTTCATTTGCTCTCCATGTTATCTCAATTTACCGGTTTTAGCCCTTGGATCCTAGAAAACCGTACAATCGCACCTACAGAACTACAAGCTAATAACTAAACATAGCCAGGCATTGCTTAATATCCTGCTTTAAGCCTCATGCCCAAATCAAACAACGACCTGACCACAAATGACTTTAAGAACATTATGCTCAAAAATACAATTATCGGCGAAATATCAATGCCAAAACGAAAAGCCAGCGGCAAGCGCCTTCTTACCGGCCCTAAAATCGGTTCGGTTGTCTTATAAAGAAACTGCACAATCGGATTATTCGGGTCGGGATTTACCCAACTAAGCAATGCCCGGACAATTACGAACCAGTATAATACGGTCAACAGAACATCCAGGATATTAGCCGCGGCGAATATAAAATTAGCTAAAACAAACATAATAAATACCCCTTTTATTGATTGACCGGCCCCTACCGAAGCAGGGGCCGAAAGAACTTATCTCTTATCTTCCTTAGTCTTTATCGGTAGAAAACCTGCCATCTCGCCTATTACGTTGACCAGCTCGGTATTGGCCGGGACCACGATCTTGGCATTATTCTCCAAAGACTTCTCTACAGCCTCTAATTTACGCAGTATCTGTGCATTTCCGGTAAAATACTTCTCTGCCGCTTCATTGACTAACCTTATGGCCTCCGCCTCGCCTTCAGCTGCCAGGATCCTTGCCTGCTTGATACCTTCGGCTTTTTTAATCTCGGCGCGTTTCTGGCCGTCAGCTGCAGTTTCTGTAGCAGTAGCAAAATCAATCGCCGAAATTTTTTCATTTTCCGCTTTAACTACTTTGTTCATTGTCTCCTGAACATCCTTAGGAGGATCAATTTCTTTAAGTTCGGTCCTGACTATCTCAAGGCCCCAACTGGCTGTCTCTTCGCAAAGAGTTTTATGCAGCTCTGCGTTAATTTTCCCTCTTTCGCTGTTAGCGGATTTTAAGGTGAGCGTGCCGATAATATTCCTTAAAGTGGTACGCGCTAAATTCACAATCTGCCACTGATAATTATTCACGCTATACTGGCAATTTTTAACATCATTTTCATCAGCCTTTACTTTAAAATACACCTGAGCATCTACCTTGGCGTTCAAGTTATCGTTAGTAATAATCTCCTGCGGTTCCGCATCGACCATTTGTTCGGTAACATTGACTTGATAAAGGACTTCAATTATAGGAAATACCCAATTAAATCCCGGGCTGGCAAAACGATTGTATTTGCCGAATCTTTCAATTAAACCACGATGCGTAGGGCGTACAATCCTAATCCCCATTAAAAATATCACAATTGCCGTAACAACAATTAACGTCAATACATTCATCGATCCCCTCCTTTTTAAACTATATCAACCGTTTTATTTCCTCTGACTGCCCGGCCGATTATCCAGGCCTGTAATTTAAGCTCGGATAATTTCTTAATTATTGCGCCGGCTGAATCCTTCTTAACAATTAGGACCAAACCAATGCCCATATTTAAAGTATGATAGATTTCCTTATCTTCGATATTACCCTTACTTTGTATGAACCTGAATATTTCAGGCACCCTCCAGGAGTTTTTTTCAATTTGCACATTGATATCTTTCGGAAGTATCCGGCTGATTTTATCATAAAAAGCGCCGCCGGTAATATGAGAAATCCCGTGGATGACCGATAGACGATAGTCGATAGACGATAACAAAGACAGGATGGGCTTAACATAAATACGGGTCGGCGTAAGCAGTTCTTTACCCATCCGCCTGATTTCATTATTCGAAAGAACTTTACGCACTAGAGAATATCCATTAGAATGCAGGCCGCTTGAGGCAATGCCGACAACTGTATCCCCTGCTTCAATTTTATTGCCGTTAATAATCTTTTCCTTTTCAACCACGCCTACGCAAAAACCTGCGATATCATATTCGCCTTGACGGTACATCCCGGGCATTTGCGCTGTCTCCCCTCCGATTAAAGAACAGCTTGCCATACGGCAACCCTCATTTACCCCTTTAACTACATCAACCAGGACTTCCTCTTTAACTTTAGTAAAAGCAATGTAGTCTAAAAAGAATAACGGCTCTGCTCCCGCACACAAAATGTCATTCACATTCATTGCCACAGCATCAATACCTACAGAGTCATGCTTATTGGCTAATTTTGCAATCATTAGCTTTGTGCCCACTCCGTCGCTTGAAGAAACAAGCACCGGATCTTTGTATTTATTTTTATCCGGCTTAAAAAAACTGCCAAAACCGCCGATATCCGTCAAAACCTCTTTACGGAATGAACTGCGCACCAAAGGCTTGATTTTAGATTTAAAAATATTTGCGCTTTTTATATCCACTCCGGAATTCTTATAAGTAATTTTTCCCACTCTATCTCCTTTGGATAAGATTATATCTTATTTTTAGGCTGACTCTGCACTTCTCCCTGGCCGCAGCAACGCCTTTCTAAAGAAAATTTACTGTGCCGTTTTTCCGCTCTTACCGCATATTTTCCCGTCCAGCAAGCTGTGCAGTAATTTTGACTTCCTTTATCTAAACAACTAAGCATCCCGGGCAAACTTAAATAACCCAAGCTGTCTACCTCTAGATATTTACTTATTTTCTTAAGTGTTTCATACTTATTGGCAATCAATTCGCTTGAGAGATGAAAGTCAATTCCGTAAAAACACGGGAAGCGGTGCGCAGGGCATGAGATCCTCAAATGCACTTCTTTCACTCCTGCCCTGCGTAAATTGCGCACACGGATCTTAGAAGTAGTGCCGCGCACAATAGAATCATCAACCACAATAATACTTTTACCTTTTAAGATATCCTTTAAAGTGTTAAATTTTACGCGCACACTCATATCGCGCTCATCCTGCGCCGGCTGGATAAATGTCCTTCCGACATAATGATTGCGGATTATACCCATCTCTAAAGGTATCCCTGATTCCTGCGAATAACCTAATGCCGCTGAAAATCCCGAATCCGGAACCGGTACCACAAAATCCGCCTGCACCGGATGCTCCTTAGCCAATTGCGCCCCGAATCTGCGGCGTACAGTATGGACAGTTTCACCGAATACCTTTGAATCCGGACGCGAGAAATAAACATGCTCAAATGCGCAGAAAGCAGGACGAGACGCAACCAGCGCCGCGGGT
This sequence comes from Candidatus Omnitrophota bacterium, assembly GCA_028712175.1. Lineage (GTDB taxonomy): Bacteria > Omnitrophota > Gorgyraeia > Gygaellales > Profunditerraquicolaceae > UBA6249. Next base: position 133,401 of record JAQTQQ010000004.1, read on the forward strand.
TTAATTGACCTAAACTCTCCCTGATTATTGGTAAAAATAATCTCGCCCGGTTCAATTTGTCGGACAAATTTTGCACCGATCAGGTCAAAGGCGCAGGTTTCTGAAGCCAGACAATAGGAAGATCCTAATTTTCCTAAAACAAGCGGCCGGAACCCATGCGGATCCCTTATTCCGATAAGATATTCACTATTCATCATCACTAAAGAATACGCCCCCTTAACTCTTTTTAAAGCATAAACCAAACTATCTTGCAGGCTACGCTTATTGCTACGCGCCATAAGATGTATGATAAGCTCGGAATCAGTAGTTGTCTGAAAGATAGAGCCGGATTTCTCAAGTTTCTGCCTGAGTTCAAATGAATTAACTAAATTCCCGTTATGCGCGATACAGATCGAACCATTGGCATAATCAATTAAAAGCGGTTGAGAGTTTTTGAGGACACTGGAACCGGTAGTTGAATAACGCACATGCCCTACCGCCATGTTGCCCCTTAAGCGGCCAAGCACCTTTTCGCTGAATACGTCGCTGACTAACCCCATATCTTTATGTATAGAAAGCGAGCCCCGGTTATTAGCCACAATGCCGCATGCCTCTTGCCCGCGGTGCTGCTGCGCAAAAAGCCCAAGGTAAGTAAGCCATACCGCTTGTTTGTTGCCGGTTATACCGAATAAACCGCAATGCTCTTTCGGCTCAAGGTTATCTTTTTTTACGAACATTTTTCGCTCCGTTCTTAGGCTCTTTTCCCGTCCAACAATACAGGCAAAGTTTTTCTTTAGCTAAACCAATGGCCGTAATCATATCCTCCAGTTTTTGATATTTTAAGGTAGTCGAACCTAAATCTTTATTGATCCAATCAACCATCCTTTTATATTCTTTACTGTTTTCATCAAGGTATTTACATAAACTTTTTGGCTCCTTCCCTTCGATATTTTTAATTGCCCTGCGCGCGACCAATTCGTTGATACTGCGGGTAGAATAATTAAATTTGCAGGGAAACATCAGTGGAGGACATGCTATGCGTAAATGCACCTCTTTTACCCCGTGTTTTTTTAATTTTTGTATCGTAAAATTCTTAAGCTGCGTACCGCGCACAATAGAATCATCACAAAATATAATGCGCCTGCCTTTGATTATTTCCGGCACAGGAATAAGTTTCATTTTGGCGACTAAATCCCTGCGCTCCTGCGAAACCGGAGTATAACTGCGGTCAAAACCCGGAGTGTATTTTACCAGAGGCCTGCGCAAAGGTATCCCCGATTGCATGCTATAACCAATGGCATGGGCAGTTCCCGAATCGGGTATACCCGCAACCATATCGGCAATAATATCATCATCTTTGGCCAGTTGCGCCCCGCAGCGCTCGCGCGATGTCTCCACGTTAATTGACTCATAGTTAGAAGCGGGAAACCCGGTATATACCCAGAGGAAAGAACAAATCTGGTTAGCCTTTGAACCTTTACGTTTTAATTTTAAACCCGATTCGGTGATTAAAATTATTTCTCCCGGCTCAAGGTATTTTACCAGTTTGTAACCTAAATTAAGAAAAGCGGCGGATTCGGTTGATACTGCCCAATCTTTTCCGCGTTTGCCGATGACTAAAGGCGTCAGCCCTAACCTGTCGCGACAGGCATAAATTCCATCTTTATTTAACAAAAGCAGCGAACAAGAACCATGAATTTTTGCAAAAAGTTTTTCCACTCCGCCGACTATACTATCGCCGGAAATAATGATCTTGGCCGCCATCTCTGCGAAATTGATTTTTCCTTCGGCAACTTCGGCAAAAGATCTTCCTTTTTTAAATAACTCCTTGGCGATATAATCGGCGTTTTCAATAAAACCATTGGTACAAATGGCAAACGGGCCAAACTTTGAATTCATCACAATAGGCTCTTCATCGCGGGCGCTGATTATTCCTATCGCTTTATCACCTTTCAGCTTTAGGTAATCTTCGTGGAACTTTGCCTTAAATTGGCTGCCTTTGATATCATGAATTTTACGGGTAAGTTCTTTACCGTAAACTGCCAGCCCGGCAAACTGCGTGCCCAAATGCGAATGATAATCCGTCCCGTAAAATAAATCCTCGGAACAATTCTTCTTGGAAATTACCCCGAACATTCCGCTCATTTAGATTCTCCTCTAGAAGTTCTTCTTGATAAAATCAACGCCGTTCTTGAAGATTTGTAAGCCGTCGCCGGATTTTTTAGTCCCTAAATTCCAATTCCGCGGATGATGCATTGAAAAAATATGCCTTTCCGGATGCGGCATTAACCCCAGGATCCTGCCGGTCTCATCGGTTATCCCTGCGATAGATTCATGCGAACCGTTTGGATTATCCGGATATCCGGATAAGTTCCCGCTTGCGTCGCAATACTGAAAGACAATTTGCTTATTTGTTTTAAGCCTATTTAATACCGACTTTTCTTTTGCTATAAACTTTCCCTCGCCGTGAGCGACCGGGAGGTAAATTATCTCCTTTAACCCCCTGGTCCAGGCGCACCTTCCGGAGGATTTTAAATATACCCAGCGGGCTTCAAACTTTCCCGAATCGTTAATAATCAGGCTTGTATCCTGCTCTAATTGCGCGCCATTAGGCAGGAGGCCGCTTTTTACAAGAATCTGAAAACCATTGCAGATACCAATAATTAATTTACCGCTCCCTATGAATTTATGCAGAGAGTCGGCGAGCTTAAACCTCAACTCATTGGCAAAAATCTTTCCCGAGGCAACATCATCCCCATAACTAAAGCCTCCGGGCAATGCCAAAATATGAAAGTTATCAAGAGATTCTTTCCCTCCAACTAAACTATTAATATGCAATAATTCAGGTTCTGAGCCAGCAAGCAAAAACGCTGATGCAGTTTCTTTATCGCAATTTGTCCCTGCGGTTCTTAAGATGCAAACTTTAGGTTTTTTCACTTCGTTAGAAACCTCCGTTTTCCCCGTTAGCTATATTTTCTAACGGGTCACGTAGAATTTTTTTATCGCCTGTGCTACTTCCTTAGGCTGATCAACTAAAATAAACAGCCCTAAGTCTTCTTTATGAATATTACCACAGGCATAAACTGTTTTCTTAAGCCACTCCAATAACGGATTCCAATATGCGCTGTTAAAAAGAATAACCGGAAACTTCGGGATCCTGTGAGTCTGGATAAGCGTAATTGCCTCGAAGAATTCATCTAATGTTCCGTATCCGCCGGGTAAGATTACAAACGCCTTGGCATATTTTACAAACATCACCTTGCGCACAAAAAAGTAGCGAAAACCCAAAATAGTATCTACGTATTTATTGGGCTTCTGTTCGCAGGGCAATTGAATGTTTAAACCTATAGAATACCCTCCGGCGCGCTGGGTGCCTTTATTAGCTGCCTCCATTGTACCCGGGCCGCTTCCGGTAATTACGGCATATCCTGCTTTAGCAATATGATAAGCCACTTCCTCTGCTAATTTGTAAAATTTGCTGTCTTGTTTGGTCCGCGCCGAGCCGAAGATAGAGACTGCCTTACCTACTTTAGAAAGTACCTCAAACCCATCAACAAACTCCGACATGATACGGAATATCCGCCAGGTGTCCTCTTTGGTAAAATCATCCTCTACCAATAAACTCTTGGGACAAGGTTTAACTTTTGCCATTTTATGCCTCCTTACCATCTTAGAGGTTTCTGCCAGGCCTCTTTTAATTTAGCTATATCCGAATCCAGGCAAACCTTACCGTCCAGCCCGTATATTTTAAAACCGGGTTTCTCTGTCAGGCACCCTGCCAAACCGAAAGAAACACCTTTTAAGGATTTTTCAAATTCTTTCTGGTTAGATTTTCTGACTTCAACTACAAAACGTGAATTTGATTCCGAAAATAAAAGAGAATCGTTGCGCTTTGAAGCTAAAATATACGGAACTTCCGAAAGAAATAACTCTAACCCCAAACCGCCGCTAAAGGCAACTTCGCTAAGAGCAACAGCCAGGCCTCCGTCAGAACAATCATGCATTGCTTCAACTAAACCTTTTTCCGTAACTCTGCTTAGCGCAGTAAAAGTTTTCATTGCATCTTTATGATATACTTTAGGAACACAATTCCCTATAGCGC
>JAQTQQ010000005.1:0-21213 GCA_028712175.1 Candidatus Omnitrophota bacterium
TGTGTATCTCTAAGGTGTCTGTGCCGTATTCCAGTTCATAGGTAGTTGAGATCGTCTTATAAGGCAGTTTGCCTTTTTTGCGCACCGGAACAAACCCCGCTCCGATTTTATTTGCTACAGCCGCTGCAAAAATAAATCCCCGCGCCTCTACCCCGACTACCTTATTAATTCCTTTGCCTTTATATTTTTTGGAAAGCAGGTCTATGGATTTTTTAAAGGCGTCTTTATTCTGGGCAAGGGTGGTTACATCGCGAAAAAGGATGCCCGGCTTCGGAAAGCCGGGGATGTTTCTGATTGATTTTTCTAATAAAGAATTATTCATTATTACAATTCATCCTCCTGCCCAACGACAAACTTTTTCAGTTTCCGTAATGCTGTTTCTTCTATCTGGCGGATCCTTTCACGCGATACTTTTAATTTTTTAGCAACTTCGGCAAGGGTCTGGCTTTTTACGTTGGACAAGCCGAAACGTAAATTAAGGATCTCCCTTTCCCTTTCAGACATTGTTCCGAGCAGGTTGTCTACTCTTTCCCTGTCGAGCAAGCGTTCAATACCGGCATCAGGCGGAATGGCATTTTTATCTTCCATCAGATCAGATACCTGATTTTCACTGTCTTCGCCAAGCGGGGCGTCCAGTGAAGAAGTGGTGCTGGACATCCAAAAATTAATCTGCTCGATTTTTTCAACAGGCAGTTTTAACTTTTTGGCGATATCTTCGTCCGAAGGTATACGTTTTAATTTCTGGCTTAAAGATTCTTTGGTCTTTTTCCATTTTGTAATCAGGTCATTCATATAAACGGGGACGCGGATCATTTTCCCTTGTTCACTGATTGAGCGGGTAATTCCCTGCCTGATCCACCATGCGGCGTAGGTTGAAAAGCGGAACCCTTTACGGTGGTCATATTTTTCAACCGCTTTTATAAGCCCGAGGTTGCCCTCTTCTATTAAGTCGAGAAAAGGAGTGCCCATATGCATATAGTGTTTGGCGATATGGATGACAAGGCGCAGGTTTGCGCGGATCATATCCTTGCGCGCCATTTCATCGCCCTTGCGCACCTTTTTACTTAGGTCAATTTCCTGCTTGGCGGTAAGTAAAGGTATGGTTCTTACTTCCTTAAGATAAGTTTTGAGAGCTTCCATTGATCTCCTGTAAACTCTGGGTCGATAGTCGAGAGACTATAGACGATAAAAATTTCAAATTCAGGTTTTATCGACCATAGTCCATCGTCTATAGGCCAAGTTATTTCTTATTATTCTTCAACACCGCCTGCGCTGCGGCCAATTTTGCAATCGGCACCCTAAACGGCGAACAACTGACATAGTCCATACCTATATTATGGCAGAACTCAACGGATTTAGGTTCTCCTCCGTGTTCTCCGCAGATACCAACTTCAAGTTTCTTATTTGTCGAGCGGCCGCGCTTAATACCCATTTTAATCAACTCGCCGATGCCTTCCTGATCAATGCTTTGGAACGGATCTTCCGGAAGGATCCCTTTTTTGATGTATTCCGGGAGAAATCCTCCGATATCATCCCTTGAGAAACCAAAACCCATCTGGGTCATATCATTGGTCCCGAATGAGAAGAACTGCGCAACCGTGGCCAGTTTATCCGCTACAAATGCGGCGCGCGGGATTTCGATCATTGTGCCGAACATATGCTTGATCTTTTTTAATCCGTATTTTGCCAGGACTTCTTTATATATTTGTTTGGCAATAGCCAGCTGGTCCTCTAATTCCTTTACATCGCAGACAACCGGGATCATGATCTCCGGGTACGGATCCTTTCCTTCTTTGGCTAATTCAGCCGCTGCTTCAAGGATCGCGCGGATCTGCATGGCGCTGACTTCGGGATAAGTTACCCCCAAGCGCACGCCGCGGTGGCCCATCATCGGGTTAGATTCATGCAAGCCTTCCGCTCTCTTGGACAATTCCTGCATATCAATATTCAGGTCTTTTGCCAATTGCTCAAGCTTTGCTGTTTCTCGCGGGACGAATTCATGTAAAGGCGGGTCAAGCAAACGGATAACTACAGGAAATCCGTCCATTGCCCCGATTGTCCCTTTGATATCTTTTTTCACAAAGGGGAACAATTCATCCAGCGCTTTTTGCCTTTCTTCAAGCGTTTTAGAAACGATCATCTTGCGCAGCAAGAATAACGGTTGGTCAGCGCCTTTGCCGTAGAACATATGCTCCGTACGGAAAAGCCCGATGCCTTCAGCTCCGAATTGCAGCGCCCTTTGCGCATCTTCCGGGGTGTCAGCATTAGTGCGCACGCCCAATTTTCTCACCGCGTCGCACATCTTTAAAAAGGAAGAAAGTATGGTGTTTTCTTCGGTGGCGTCCATCATCGGAAGTTTACCTTCGTAGATAGCGCCCTTTGTCCCGTTTAAGGTTATCCAGTCCCCTTCTTTGATTGTTTTATCTCCGACATGGGCGAGTTTTTTATCAATGTCAACGTGCATAGCGCTGCATCCGACGATACAACATTTTCCCCATCCGCGGGCAACTAAGGCCGCATGCGAAGTCATGCCTCCGCGGGCAGTAAGGATTGCCTGCGCTACGCGCATGCCCTCAACGTCTTCCGGGTTGGTTTCTTCGCGCACAAGGATTACTTTTTTGCCGGTTTTTGCCCATTCTACCGCATCATTTGATGAGAAAACAATCTGTCCGCTTGCTCCTCCCGGGCCTGCCGGAAGCCCCTTAGCCAGAGGCTTAACCGTTAATTCGGTTTTTGGGTCAATAATCGGATGCAGAAGTTCATCGAGCTGCGACGGGGTTACGCGCATTACCGCAGCCTCTTTTTTAATCATTTTCTCTTTTACCATATCTACTGCCATGCGCACTGCTGCCGGCCCGTTACGTTTTCCTATGCGGCATTGAAGCATAAACAGCCTTCCTTTTTCAATGGTAAACTCGATATCCTGCATGTCATGGTAATGCTGCTCAAGGCGGTCCTGAATCTCGTAAAGTTCTTTGTAAATTTTAGGCATCGCTTTTTCTAAAGTGAGCAGGTTTTTGTTGTGGCTTGAGGTTGAATATTCATTGATTGGCGCAGGAGTGCGGATGCCGGCAACTACATCTTCGCCTTGAGCATTGATTAAATATTCACCGTAGAAATTATTCTCCCCGTTTCCCGGGTTGCGCGTAAAGGCGACTCCGGTTGCCGAGTCATCCCCCATGTTCCCAAAAACCATGGTTTGCACGTTTACCGCAGTACCCCATTCATCCGGGATATTTTCAATGCGGCGGTAGCTGATTGCGCGTTTTCCGTTCCATGAAGAAAATACCGCGCCGATCCCTCCCCATAACTGCTCCATTGGTTCATCGGGGAATTCTTTGCCCAAGACCTCCCTGATTTTGGCTTTGAATTGCACGCAAAGCTTTTTTAAATCATCAACGGAAAGGTCAGTATCGCCGGCATAGCCTTTTGATTTTTTTAAGTCAGACATGATTTTTTCTAATTGCTTGCGGATGCCTTCTTCGCCTTTGGGTTCAATACCGGCGGCTTTCTCCATGACTACGTCCGAATACATCATAATCAGGCGTCGGTAAGCATCATAGACAAAACGGTTGTTTCCGCCGCTTTGCTTAATCAGGCCGGGGATAGTTTTTTCGGTTAAACCTACGTTTAAAACCGTTTCCATCATCCCGGGCATGGACCTTCTTGCTCCGGAGCGGACAGAAAACAATAACGGGTTATTGGCATCGCCGAATTTTCTCCCCATTAATTTTTCTACCTTTTCAAGGGCTTTTAAAACCTGCTCTTTTAATTCTTTGGGGTATTTCTTTTTATTCTGGTAGTAATATGTGCAGACCTCTGTAGTACAGGTAAATCCCGGAGGAACAGGAAGTAATAAATTTTTGTTACCTGCCATTTCCGCAAGGTTAGCGCCTTTGCCGCCCAAGAGGTTCTTCATGCTTTCATTGCCTTCACCTTTTCCACCGCCGAAGCTGTAAACATATTTCTTTGCCATTACCTGTTACCGTCCTTTCTTTGTTTATGGTTAGTATTGATTGGTCGATAGTCTATAGACTATAGTCGATAAAACCAGATCAGGAAATTTTTATCGACCATCGACCGTTATTTCAGCTTATTTAACAAATATTCCTTTAACTTATCTATTGAAATTCTTTCCTGCAACATCGTGTCGCGGTCGCGCACAGTTACCTGCTTATCTTCCAGAGTTTGCACATCTATGGTTATGCAATATAACGTGCCTACCTCGTCCTGCCTGCGGTACAATTTTCCGATTGAGCCGGTATCATCATAAACCGTAACAATGGATTTTTTCAGGCCCTGGGCGATATTTTTGGCAAGCTCGACAATTTCCGGGCGGTTGCGCAATAGCGGCAGTATCGCTGCTTTTATCGGGACGAGTTCCTTATCCAATTTTAAGACCACGCGGGTTTCATCTTTTACTTTTTCTTCATGATATGCGTCAATTAAAAATGCCAAAACTGCGCGGTCGACCCCGCCCGAAGGCTCGATAATATAAGGATAGAACCTTTCTTTTGCCGCGTCGTCAAAATATTGCAGGTCCTTTGAGCTGTATTGAGCGTGCTGTTTTAAGTCATAATCCGAACGGTTGGCGATTCCCTCTAATTCCGACCAGCCGAACGGAAAGTTGTATTCAATATCCATGCAGGCATGGGCATAATGCGCCAGCTCATCTTTGCCATGCTGGCGTTTTCTTAAATTTTCTGCCTTCATTCCCAGCGCAAGATACCAGTTAAAACGGTTTTCGACCCATTCGGCATGGGCCCTTTCGGCATCTTCGGGCCTGACAAAATATTCAATCTCCATCTGTTCAAATTCGCGTGTGCGAAAAGTAAAATTTCCCGGGGTTATTTCATTGCGGAATGATTTTCCGATCTGCGCCATGCCAAACGGGAGTTTAGGGTGTTTTGAGTCAAGGATGTTCAGGAAATTCACAAACATGCCTTGGGCGGTCTCCGGGCGCAAGTGGATGGTATTGGCAGCTTCTTCTACCGGGCCTTGATGCGTTTTGAACATTAAGTTAAACGGGCGCGATTCGGTAAGTTCGCCTGCGCATTCCGGGCAGCGGTATTTATCTTTAAGGTCTTCTGTCTTAAAACGCTTTTTACAACTTTTACAGTCGCTTTTTAAATCAAAGAAATTGTCCACATGGCCGCTTGCCTCCCAGACTCGCGGGTGCATAAGGATTGAGGAATCCATGCCGAAACAATCGCCTCTGTCGTAAACGCAAGCCTTCCACCATGCGCGTTTGAGGTTATTTTTCAACTCTACTCCGTAAGGGCCGTAATCCCAGGTATTGGCAAGCCCGCCGTAGATTTCGCTGCCTTGAAAAATAAACCCCCGGCGTTTACAGAGTGATACTATCTTTTCCATTAATTCCATAATTTTCTTTCAAGAATTATTTAGACAGTTCGTGAGAATACCAGTCGTAGGTTTCTCCGCTGATAATGCCCTGTTCAAAATACATTTTTAAGCTGTCGGAAAAAACCTTCATTCCGAAAGCCGCGCCTGTCTGCATGGTATTGGTTAATTGAAATAATTCATCTCTGCGGATTATCCTTTTTACCGCATCCGTAGCTATGAGTATTTCAGTAACAAGTATTCTTTCGTTTTTATCGCAGCGCGGGATGAGCATCTGGGTTACAATTCCTCTTAAGCAATGCGAAAGCTGCGAAAGCGTTTGTTTCCGGTTCTCTAGTGGTAAAATATTTGCCAGCCTGTCTATTGCCTGAATGGTGTCAGGCGCATGGAAGGAAGCAATAACCAGGTATCCTGCCTCGGCGGCGATTAAGGCGGTTTTTACCGTTTCGGCATCGTCCAGCTCCCCTACAACTATAATATTCGGGTCCTGGCGCAGTGAACTTTTTATGGCAACTGAAAAAGAGGCGGTATCTGTGCCGACCTCCCTTTGCTTGATAACACATTTATCGTTAATATGCACGTATTCAATGGGCCTCTCCAAGGTTATCAATACCGCTTTTCTTTCATGGTTTATCTGGTCTACCATTGCGGCAATAGTAGTGCTTTTTCCCGATCCCGTAGGCCCGGTTACAAGGACTAAGCCGTCTTTTTGGCGGGCAAGTGTTTGCACTACATCCGGCACGTTGAGGTCCTTAAAAGTCGGCATCTTTGAATTGACTAACCTTAATGCCGCCTCAACGAAACCTTTTTGCTGGTGCACATTTATCCTGAAACGGTGTTCTTCGTCAAACTGGATACCGAGGTCCATTTCTTTATTCTGCTCAAATTTTTTAACCTGCTGTTTGCTCATTAAGCTAAAAATCATTTTATAGATCTGGTCCGGGCTTAATATGTCGGCCCCCAAGAATTCAAGCTGGCCGTTTATGCGCAATGCAATGGGCTGGTTAGCGATTAAATGCAAATCCGACGCTTTCTTGCTGATTGCCAGTTTCAGGATCTTGGCGACATCATAGCGGTCAACAAGTTTTTTTATCGTTTCCCTGTCTGTTTCCGCAATGTCGCTAAAAAAAGCCCCGATACCGAATATTTTTTTATTTTCAATTTCTACTACTTCCATGCGCAGCAATTTTATGGTTGTGGTAATTAACAAGCTTGTTTCAGGAATGGTAAATTTACACTTAAGTTCCGATAATAATTTTAACGGCTCTTCGCTTTCAAAGTATATCCCGTCAGAGCTTATGTCCCGGGCAACAAATGATTTTATTAAAGCGGTTTTAGTTTGTGAATCGGTTATCTCGCAGGTAATAGGGATAGTGTAGTATATTCTTTGGCTTTTCCTGCGGTCAAAACTTCTGATTTCACCCATGCCAGGCGGTTCCTTTTTTTTAAGTCAATTGTTAATTCTTTATTTTAATCGCAAGTTAGCTTAAAAGTCAAGTTAATTCGTATCGCCTCTTGGCTCCGGATTATTAAAACTTCTTTGGCTAAAAGGCTATTGTAACAGCCGATAGCTAAAAGCCGTTACCCTATTAGCCCTTTGTTTCCGGCAGGCGTCAATTAAGGATTCACGGGCTTAAGGGTTGAAATTATTGCAAATACCCTGTTCAGGTCCAAGCGCGAACCGATATCCTTAATATAAACTTTAAAGAAATTGTCATTGGCATCAAGCACATTGCAATCAAAGTAATTGTCGGGCTTGGCCATGGTGTAGTTAATATAACCGCTTTTATCTCCTATTTTGAACCTGATCATTTTGCCGATCTTCTGGTTTCCGATATCCGGCGTAAAAACGCTTTTCATAATAATGAAAAAAGCATCGGTAATATTGTTTATTTTATCAAGATGAGCATAGCTAAGCCGGCGCATGAATTCGCGGTTATCTTTTACCCCCTGTTTTTTTACATCAGGATAAAGCTTAAGGAACTCTCCGGGCTGCTGCGCCAGGAGGTAAATTACCGCTTTGTTATTGTGGTGCGGTTTTTTGTAATACGTTTTTTTTATCAACTCCTGCACCAAGGCAAAACCTTTAGGCGCCCAGATAGACATTCTCGGGAATGAATGCGGGACTAAAGTTGACAGGTATGCGTTATCTATTTCCGGGGTAAATACTTTTTCTTCCGGATACATGCAAAGGATGGGGATGGTTTTACAATCCCCAATACCGTAGGAGATATATTGTTTTAAGATGGCCGGCCCTGCGAACTTAATTATAAAAGCCGCCGCGATGAGTAATATAACAATAAAGCTCAAGTATTCAGAGAATTTCCTATGCTTCTTCAATTTTTTTAAGCTCCTCTTCTTTAATCGTAAAAGAATGCCCGGCATCAGGGAACTTTTCCCCAATAACCTCCTCTTTAAACTCTGTGGCTGCCTTTAGGATTAATGAACCAATATCGGCGTATTTTTTAACAAATTTAGGGGTATAACGCTGGAAAAGCCCGAGCATATCATTAACCACAAGCACTTGTCCGTCGCAATGCACGCCTGCTCCGATACCGATGGTAGGGATCTTTATTTTTTTTGTGATTATCCTTGCGATTTTATCCGGCACGCATTCTAAAACAATTGCAAAGCACCCTTTTTCTTCAAGATTTACTGCCTGTTCAATAAGCCGATTGGCTGATTCGGCATCTTTGCCCTGGCATTTAAAACCGCCGATTTTATCGACGGTTTGCGGGGTCAATCCTATGTGGCCCATGACGGGTATACCGGTTGAGCTAATGCGGGAGGTTACCTCTAAAGCGCGTTCAAACCACTCCAGTTTTATCGCCTGCGCTCCTGCCTGATCAATAAATTCCTGCGCGTTCTTTAGGCAGTCATCGGGATTCAGCTGATAAGAATCAAAAGGCATATCCGCTACAAGCAGGGCATTCTTTACCGCCCTTCTTACGGCTCTGGTATGGTGCAGCATTTCAGGCATGCCTACCTCGGTGGTTGAGTCAAGCCCTAAAACAACATTAGCTAAAGAATCCCCTACGAGTATTATGTCTATTCCCGCTTTATCGAGCAATTCGGCAATAGGGTAATCATATGCGGTAAGCATGGTAATTTTTCTTTTGTTTTTTAAGGCAATTATTTCTGAAATGTTCATTTTACCCCAGCCCGGGAATAAACATCTGGGCGATCTTAAAATAAATGATTAAACCGACCACGTCCACAACGCTGGTAGTTATCGGCCCGGCGAGTACTGCCGGGTCAAGGCCGATTTTTTTGGAAAATAGCGGCAGGAATACACCGGTAGAAATTGCAAGAAGCGTGATTAAAAGCATAGTTGTGCCTACAACCAGCGATAAAGCGAAGTCTTTTTGCAGCAAGAATGCCCTGCCGAATGCGACCGCTCCTACAATCAGGCCCATTAAAATGGCGGTTTTAAACTCCAGGCGGATTACGCGCATTATATTTTTAAAATTTACGTCCCCTGTTGCCATGCCTCTTATAATTGTGATCGATGTCTGCGCACCTGCGTTTCCTCCGGTATCAAGCAGCATGGGGATAAAGAATGTCAGGGCGACGACGGAGCTAAGGGTGGCTTCAAAACTTTTTAATACCGTTCCCGTAAGGAAGTCAAAAACTAAAAGCAGTATCAACCATCCGCTCCTCCTTTTGATTAAATCCATGGTTGTAGCTTTGGAGTAGCTGATTATTTCGCCTCCCTCGGCGTTCATCTTGCCGATTTCGTAGAATTCTTTTGTCGCTTCTTTTTCTATCCGCTCTACGATGTCATCAACGGTAATTATGCCGATTAAAACGTTATCTTTATCCACTATAGGCGCATCAAAGAGGTCATATTTCTTAAATAATAAAGATACATCATTGGCATCGGTATCCACATCAATTTTGATCAGCTCGGCGCGGATCATAATCTCTTTTATTGCTATGTCAGGCGGCGCTTTAAGCAGTTCCTGCAGGGGGATTACCCCGATAAGCTTATGCGCCTCATCGGTTACAAAAAGAGAATAGATGTTTTCCCTGTAGTCGGTGCGCAGGCTTTCCTGTATATGCAGGATGGCCTGTTTTGCGGTCATCTCTTTTTTTAATTCCACAAACTCCGTGGTCATAAGGCTGCCCGCGGTGCCTTCTTTAAAATCCATGAGCTCCCGGATATTCTTGGCATGCTCCTTGCTTACGAGGAGGAAAAGTTTGCGGAAAACCTTTTGCGGCAATTCCTTAAAAAGGTCCGCTCGTTCATCGGGCGCCATATCGTTTATGATTTGGGCAACTTCCTGATTGCCCAAGTTATCGATTATATGCGTTTGTTCGTTAAGGGGGAGGTTTTCAAAAAGCTCCACTGATTTCTTTGTGCCGAGCAGTTTAAAGATAATGATCTTCATGTTCGGCTCTAAGTTCCGCCATCCTTCGGCCAGATCCATAGAGTTAATTGTCTTGGTCAGGTTTTTGATCCCGACAAAATCCTTTTTTTCCAGCAATTCTTTGATTTCCGGAAGAAATAAGGCAAAGACGTTTAGTGATTTACGGTTTCCGTTTTTCATAACTATTTCCTAATTTAAATAAAATTGGGTTTTAGGGAATTTCGCTTCTAAGTTTTTGCGGCCCTCTGCCTCAAGGATAAAAAAAGCGGTGGATAGGGCGTCGGCAACAAGCGCGCTTTTATCAACAACAGTTACGGAACTCGTCCCTGAATCCACAGGAAGGCCTGTTTTCGGGTTAATGATATGGATGTAACGCCTGCCTTCTTTAAAAAAGAACTGCTCATAATCTCCGCTGGTTGAAGCTGAACGGCTGCTTAATTCCAAAATATTGCTTTGCCTGTTTTCTTGCGCATTTTTTATAGCGATCTTCCATGGCTTACCAAACCGGCTTCCCAGAGCATAAACCTGCCCTCCGGCATTAATCAGGCAGTTATTTATTCCGGCTTTTTTTAATTTATTTACAGCGCAATCCAAGGCAAACCCTTTGGCGATTGCCCCGAGGTCGATTTCTGTCCCCTGATTGCTAAATTCTACCACATTATCTTTTTCGTGCAAAATAATTTTATCGCTTCCTACCAGCTTTAAGGCAGCCTTGATTTGGCTGTTTTTAGGCACGGTATATTTTTTATCGGCAAACCCCCAGAGCCGGATTAAAGGGGCAATAGTTATATCAAATGCGCCGTCAGTCTCCTGCCAGAATTCCTTTGCTTTCTTGATAACGTAAAAAGTATCCGGGCTAACTTTTGACTTTCCCTTGCGGTTAAGTACGGAGATTTCGCTGTCAGCCAGGTATTTGCTTAGCAGGCCTTCAATACGGCTTGCTTCCTCAAAAACGATACGGCCTGCGGCCTTGTCAGGGGATTTTACTTCCCAGAATGTCCCCATTAAAACCCGGTTGTCTGTGTAAAGTTTTTTTTTGGGGGCAGCGTAGAAAAGCAGGGTAACTGCCCAGCCGGTTATTAAGAAAGCAACTAAATATTTCCGGATTCTTGCGTTATAAGCCATTACTATCCTGCTGATTGTTTATAGCTTTGCTCAATGGTGTTTACCAGGTCAAGAAGGAACTTGTTGGTTGGCACGCCAATGCCTAATTCCTGACCGAGGCGAACGATAACACCGTTTATAAAATCAACCTCTGTGCGTTTTTTCCGCAATACATCCTGAAGCATGGAAGAAAGGTTTGCAGAGGTGCCTTCGCATACCGCTTCAACTTTTGCAATCGGGTCGTCAAAGATAAGTTTTATGCGTTTTCTTTTGGCAATGCGCGTAGCTTCGGTAACCGCGTCGCGCAGGATCCTTCTTGTGCCTTCAAATTGCGTGAGCCTGCCGTTGGGCAGGCGGGTAATCGCGCTTAGCGCATTTATTCCTGTATTAATGATCAGCTTGGACCAGATCAGGCTTTTTATATCCCGGGTCATTTTAGTTTCAAACCCCGCTTTATTAAAGGCTTCGCGTATGGCGCGCATCTGGACGGGAGTTTTTCCGTTGATTGAACCGATTACGGTTTCGCCGTGCCCGGCGTGGCGGATTTTTCCCAAGCTGATTAAGGTTGAGCCTTCATTGGTTACTCCTGCGATTACCCGGTCTTCTGAAGTATTTTCAGAGATTATTTCTATATTCCCAATCCCGTTTTGCAGGGTTAATATCTTTGTGTCATCGGTTAAAAGAGGTTTTATCTGTTCAACCGCTGATTTGGTATTAAATGATTTTACGCAGATAATTATCAGGTCGGCTTTTCCGATGTCGGCGCAGGCGGTAGTAACTTTTACCTTCTGCTGCCATGAGCCGTTAGGGCCTTCAACGGTAATGCCGGATTCATTAAGCTTGGACGCATTTTCTTTGTTTTTTTCGATGAGCCAGAGATCTTCTTTTGATTTTGTAAAAAACGCGGCAAAAAGGCACCCCATTGCTCCTGCTCCGACAATGACGATTTTCATACCGCCTCCTCCATTTTGTTTAGCACTCTTTGTGATTTTAATTCGCGCCCAAGATGGAAATTTAAAAAAGCATTTAAGATAAGGTCAAGTTCTTTTTTTATCTGGGGGTTCATTCCCAGGTTAAGGCTGCTTGAGAATGTATTTTTCTCAATGTGCAGGATTGTAGCGATGGTGCCGCGGAATATTGAGCGGCTCGCCGGGTCTTTTTGCATGCAATTTGGGCAAAGCAGGCCGCCGCGCGATAAACTGAATTTTGATTGGCCCATTATTTTTTCCCTGCAGGAAACGCAGGAGTCAAAATGCGGCTTAAATCCGGAAAGGCTAAGCATCTTAATCTTGAAAATAGTGGCGATTTTCTCCGGGTTGTAGTTTGTCTCCAATTCTTTAATGCTGGCAAGCGCCAAATTAAAAATCTCTTCGTTTGCGTCTTCCGGCTGCATTATCGAATTAACCAGCTCCATCATAAAACCTGCGGTGTTTGCCCTGTCCATGTTTTGCCTGATGCCGGTAAAATTGTTTAGTTTATCCGCCTGTGTTATAAGATGCAGGCTTGAGCGGGTTTTGCGGTAGAAAATTATTTCATTTAAGGAAAATAATTCCAAATTTGAGGCAAATTTTTCTGGTTCTGTGCGTGCCCCTTTAAGTATCCCGCTGATTTTTCCAAATTCCCGGGTATACAGGTCAACAATGATGGATGTTTCGCGTAAATCGCGCTTGTTTAAAACGAGGCCGCAAGCCTTATCTATTGACATATTGAGCTTCCTTTTTGCGCATTAATTTCGCTTGATTTGTTTTCTGATCGTTGTAACCAAGTATATGCAGAATACCGTGGGCGACATAAAGGGATAATTCATAATCGGCGGACGTTTTAAATATTGCCGCCTGCCTTATTGCGGTGTCCGTTGAGATCATGATATCGGCCAAAAGGATTTTTTCGCTTAAGTTGAAGGCCAGGACATCCGTGGAGCTGTTGGTTTTATGGAATTTGGCGTTGAATTTTTTGATGAACGGATCATTTACAAAGCAAATATTGATCCAGCCGGATTCCCTGATATTTTCCCCTTTTAATATCTTTTGAATCAATTTTCTTATTTTAACCGCATGTATGGGCAATTTCTTTTGCAGGTTCTTTATGGTTATTTTCATCCCCAAGCTTTCTTTAATAGAGTAAGTTAATAGTTAACCTTTGACAGGCGGTGAGCGGTAAAAAACATTTTTTAAGAGTAGGTTACGCGGCTATGGTAGATACCGCTTAGTATTTTAATGAAAACCCCGGATATCTTTTCGATATCTTTTAAGGTAAGTTCGCATTCGTCAAGCTGGCCGTCGATAAATTTATTATTGATTACTTTGCGCACCATCTCCTCGATTTTATCCGGGGTAGGGTCTTTTAAGGAACGGGTGGCTGCTTCAACTGAATCGGCCAGCAGGACAATTGCAGTTTCTTTGGTGTTTGGTTTTGGGCCGGGATAACGGAACCCCTCTTCGGTTATCTCCTCGTCTTCTACCTTGCCTTCAAGCGCGCGGCGGTAAAAATAATAAACGAGGCTGTTTCCGTGATGATAGCGGATAAAATCCCAGAGCGCAGGAGACAGGGAATATTTTTTTGCAAGCTCCAGCCCCTCTTTAATATGGTTCATAATGATTAACTTGCTCATCGTCGGCGAAAGGTCATCGTGCCGGTTCTTTTTTATATCCTGGTTTTCAATAAAATATTCCGGCTTATGCAATTTCCCGATATCATGGTAATAAGCGCCTATTCTTGCAAGCAGGCCGTTTGCGCCGACAGCAGTGCAGGCTGTGTCCGAAAGGTTGCCCACAATCAAGCTGTGATGGTAAGTGCCCGGAGCCTCAAGTATCATGCGCTGTAAAACCGGATGGTTTAAGTCCGCCAGTTCAAGAAGGCTGATGTTTGTTACTGTCTGCAGGATATATTCAAATAAAGGAAGGATACCTAAAGCAACAACGCCGCTAAGCAGCCCGTTAATTAAAAGCACCATATACCTCTGCGGCGCAAATATCATGAAATTTTCAAGCAGGATAAGGCTTAAGAGCTGCAGTATCCCTGCGATAGCCCCTGCCCTGATTACTTTTGAACGCTTGCGCGCCCCGTTTACCAAAAGTATCGCGCATGTAGAAGAAGCCATGAAGATAAACCATGCTTTAAACGGCTCGGGAGCCAAAGCCGCAAGGGGAACGCTGGTTGCCAGTGAAAGAAAATAAGCCACTTCAAGGTTGTTAAACAAGAGGACGGCCAGTATAGGTATAATCGAAATAGGGATGAAATAAAATGATAACCCCTGTTTAAGGATGGTGTAGCCGATAGAGAAAGAAATCAGAAAAAGAAAAATCAAATTGGTAAGATTTGCGCTTTTTATTTTCAGGAACTTTTTGTAGAAACACAGATAAAGCGTTATAAGGAAAAACGGGATAGCGGGATTTATGCGTATAATGTAGGCAAATATGCATATAAGCAGGAATGTGCCTGCGTAGGCTAATTTTTCTTTATTGAGCAGTTTTTTCATATGCTTCGATTATCCTTTGCACCAAAGAGTGCCTTACTACGTCGGAACCGCTAAAATAAATAAATTTTATCCCCTTTATGCTTCTAAGGATATCCTGGGCTTGCAGGAGGCCTATGGGCTTACCTTGCGGCAAGTCGCTTTGCGTCAGGTCGCCTGTAATTACCGCTTTTGAGTCAAATCCTAAACGGGTTAAAAACATTTTCATCTGTTCGGCGGTGCAATTCTGCGCTTCATCAAGGATAATAAAGGCGTCATTTAATGTCCTGCCGCGCATGTAGGCAAGGGGCGCTACTTCAATTATCCCCGTCTCTATATATTTTTCAATGCGCTCGGCATCCATCATATCGTATAAAGCGTCATAGAGCGGCCGCAGATACGGCGAGATCTTTGCCTGCATGTCTCCGGGCAGAAAACCCAGGGATTCCCCTGCTTCTATGGCCGGGCGGGTTAAGATTATCCTGCGCACTTCCTGTTTTTTTAAAGCCTCTACTGCGGAAGCCATGGCCAGATAAGTTTTACCTGTTCCGGCAGGGCCTATTCCAAAAACAATGTCATGTTCCTTGATCGCCTCAACGTATTGCCTTTGGCCGGTTGTTTTTGGGCCGATCTGTTTGCCGCCGAAAGAGCGGGTGAAACCATCTTCTAAACGGCCCAGTTGCTCGGTTTTTTTGCCTTTTTTAAGGTTTGCAATCAGGTAGGCTAAATCACTGGAACCGATTTCCTTATTGTCCGAACGTAAGCCAGCAAGCAGGTATTCAATAAGCTGGCCTGCTTTATTAATATTTGCTGTTGAACCGCTTAACTTTAGATGCCCTCCGCGCAAAGCCAGTTTAACCTTAAACTCTTTTTCAATGGTTTTTATATGGGTATCATGCGCACCGATAATCCCCTGTGCCTCGGCTTGGGAATGCAGACTGATTATTTTATCCATTAAGCGAATTTGTTATTTAAGGTTTTCCTTCGGTTCCTCCATTTTATCCGCCCCTGCTTTTAAGCCGGCGATGGAAGGAATATTTATAACCTGTCCGGGATAAAGCTTATCCGGGGCGCGCAAGGTATTTTTGTTTGCTTCATAGATCTTATTCCACTTTTTGGTTGTACCGTAGAATTTCATGGAAATTTTCTGCAAGGTGTCGTTTTTAGCTACGGTATATTTCTCAAAGCTTAGCCCTTCTGTTTGTTCCGGTAACACTTCATCATGGGCCATCAGAGGCTCTTCTGCATATCTTTCCGCTGCAAGAGGAGCAACGGTTGACGGGCATTTTAGATCGGCTTTTTTAGAGCGCCCCAGTTCAATCTCGAAAACTCTTGTGGTGCGTGTTGCCGCCCGCTCACCTGGTTCTGGCGCAGTGCCCATAAGGTAACCTCTGTTTCCCGAGGATGAAGAAAGATCCTGATCAACCCTGTCGCGGGTTAAATTATAGGTCCTTGCTACGCATCCTGATAATGCTAAAGTTGAGAGTAATACAAAAACACCTGCCAGTTTAGCCATACTCATTTTACCTTCCTCCTTTAATAATGGTTATGCCCAATTCTTTTAATTGTTTATTATCTACTTCCGAAGGCGCGCTGGTTAACGGGCAGAATGCGGCAGAAGTTTTAGGAAAAGTAATCACTTCCCGGATGCTCGATTCTGCCGATATTATTGCTAGCAGCCTGTCTAAGCCAAAAGCAACCCCCCCGTGCGGCGGCGCGCCGAACTGAAAAGCCTCAAGAAGGAAGCCAAAGCGTTGATGAGCCTCTTCTTTTTCTATACCGATAATTTTGAAGATTTTTTCCTGAAGTTCCTCCTGATGGATCCTTATCGAGCCTGAACCAAGCTCCATTCCGTTTAGAACCAGGTCATAGGAGCGCGACCTGACTTTGCCGTAGTCAGCCTCTAAATTTTCCAAATCTTCCGTGTTTGGCGCGGTAAAAGGGTGATGCTCGCTTTCCCAGTGGTTTTCTTCGGTGTTAAATTTAAAAAGAGGAAAATCCACTACCCAGCAAAAAGCAAATTCCGTTTTTTCCTCCTGCCTTAAGTCCGGCTTGTCTGATTTGTATTTTTCCATCGCCTCTTTATAGGTTATGCGTTTAAATGGCACCGGGATATCTATGTTTTTTAGTTCTTTAAAGATCAGCTTCATCAGCCCTTCGGCCAGGGCAAAAATATCCTCCTCGTTTATAAAGGACATTTCCATATCTAGCTGGGTAAATTCCGGCTGGCGGTCTGCGCGCAGGTCTTCATCGCGGAAACATTTTGCGATCTGATAGTACCTTTCAATGCCGGCAACCATAAGGATTTGTTTAAACAGCTGCGGTGATTGCGGCAGGGCAAAAAATTGCCCGGGGTTAGCGCGGGAAGGGACAAGATAATCCCGCGCCCCTTCAGGAGTTGATTTGGTAAGTATGGGGGTCTCGCATTCAATAAAATTTTTACCTCCGAGATAGTTACGGATAACCTTGTAAAGGTTGCTGCGCATAAGCAGGTTATTAAAGACTTTATCCCTTCTTAGGTCAAGGTAGCGGTATTTCAGGCGGATCTCTTCTGTTATATCGATATTATCCTCGATTTCAAAAGGAGGCGTATTGCTGGGGTTTAATATTTCAAGGTCTTTTGCCAAAACTTCTATCTCGCCGGTGGCCAGCTTTGGGTTAACCGTATTGCTGGGGCGCTTGTTTACGGTTCCCTTCAACTTAATTACAAATTCACTCCTAAGCTGCCCGGCTTTCTCATAGACATCGGCAGGGCATTCTTTAGGGATAAAAACAACCTGTGTTAAGCCATAGCGGTCGCGGATATCAATAAAGACTAATTTTCCGTGGTCTCTTCTTTTAGCAACCCATCCGCAGAGAATAGTTTCTTTTCCTGTATCGGCGCTCGATAGCTCGCCGCAGGTATGCGTCCTTAACATTTTAATTCCCCGGTTAAGTTTTCAAGAGAAATTTCCTTCTGACTGCTGTCCGACATGTCTTTAATGGAGATAATATTTTTTTTGAGTTCATCATCCCCTAAGATTAAAACCTTGCTTGCGCCTGCATCGTTAGCCGCGCGCATGGCGCCTTTTAAAGATTTATTCAGGTAGTCCATATCTGCGGGTATCTTTGCTTCTCTTAGCCGGTTTAATATCTTAACACCGGCGATTTTAGCCGCATCCCCTAAAGTAACCAGATATATTAATTTCTTATCCGGCTTCTCCGTCAAATTGGTTTTTGCCAAAAAAAGGCGTTCTATTCCGAAAGCAAAACCTATTCCTTCTATCTGCGGGCCGCCAAGCTCTTTAACCAAGTTAGAGTAACGTCCGCCTGCGCCGATAGCATCCTGGCTGCCCAAATCCGGATGAGTAATCTCAAATACTGTGCGGTTGTAGTAATCAAGCCCGCGCACAAGCTGGCAGGAAACTTCGAATTCAATATTTAAATTGTTTAACCCTTCCTTTACTTTGTCAAAATGCTGCAGGCATTCCGGGCAAAGATGCCCGCCTGCGGGAGAAAGTTCCTTAACAATTTCCCGGCAAGCTTCGTTTTTGCAGTCCAATACCCGCAGTACATTATTTTTCATTCTATCCCGGCAGTCCGGACAGAGCTGATTTGATTTTTTCTGCAGTTTTTCTTTTAACGTAGAGCCCAGTTCTTGTTTATCCTTCAAACATCCCAGGCTGTTAAGTTTAATTTTATATCCGGTAATACCTAAATTCTTAAGCAGCTGCCCGGCTAAGCTGATTATTTCTACGTCAACTGAAGGCTCGCCAGAGCCAATTGCCTCGCAGCCGATATGGTGAAATTGGCGCAGCCTTCCTTTTTGCGGCCTTTCAAGCCGGAACATCGGGCCGATGTAATATAATTTTACAAATCCAGCCGCTTTATCTAAGCTGTTTTCAAGGTAGCAGCGGACAATCGAAGCAGTTCCTTCCGGGCGAAGGGCATAGTTATCATCCTGATTGCGGATAATAAACATCTGTTTCTGGACAATTTCGGTAGCCTCGCCTAATGTACGATTAAAAAGCGCCGCGTCTTCTATTATGGGAGTGCGGATTTCCTGATAATTATAAACGGAGAAAATCCGGCGCGCGATTGTTTCAATTGTCTGCCAAGAAAGAACCTCTTCAGGCAATATATCTTTAGTGCCCGGAACCCTTTTAAACATAGATTGTTAGTTTTATTTAAGGTTTACTTAATTTTTTGCTTCATTTCCAAGCCAGCTTTGAAGATAACTACTTTTCTGGGCGGGACAGGGATAACCTGATTGGTGCGCGGATTTCTGCCTGTGCGGCTTCTTCTTTGCTTTACTTTAAAAACTCCGAAATTACGTAATTCAATTTTTTCGCCCCTGACTAGAGCATCGACAATGCAATCAAAGGTTTTTTGCACCACTTGTTTAACATCTATTTGCTTTAAATTGCTTTCATCGGATACTTTTAAGACTATATCTTTCTTAGTCATCTTAGAGCCTCCTATTGCTAAGTATAATAACAGCAAAAAGTTACAGTGTCAAGAAAATTTTGGTTAAGAAAATGGGGTCAGAACTAATTTTTAAAACAAAGTTAAATTAATAAAAATTAGTTCTGACCCCATTTTCTGAAGTTAAATTAATAAAAATTAGTTCTGACCCCATTTTCTGACCCCATTTTAAATCACCAGAGATAAGCGTTCCTCACCCAGTAATTCATCCAAATCCTGAATAAGTTTCTCATTCGGGCTGACATAGAGATTCTCGCCTACAATCATCTGTACGCGTGATTTTGCCGGCGTATCAAGGCGTAAATACACGGGTACATTCCCGCGGTAATCGCCGAGAAGGGTTTTTAAAGTTTCAAAGATATTTTCTCTTATTCCCGACAAATTAATGCTCATTGCGGTTATTAATTTGTAAATTTCATCAAAAGGAAACATATCCTCAACGATTATTTTCGGAGTTTCTTCTTTAAGGTCGACGATGCCGCGGATATGCACTATGCTGTTGGGTTGAATATAACAGCCTATTTTTGCAAAGGCGCGCGGAAAAACCAGCACCTCTACCGAGCCATCAAGGTCCTCCAATTTTAATATTGCCATTTTTTCCTGTTTTGCGCGGGTAACTGTATGCTTTATCTTAACTATAAGCCCGACTATCTTAACAGTATCCTGGTCCTTATGTTCATGAAGGTCTTTTGTCGAGCAGGAGGCAAAACGTTTTAACTGTTTGGCATAGCGCGCCAGCGGATGGCCGGATACATAAAAACCGAGCATATCTTTTTCAAAAGCCAGCAACTGCGGCTCCGGCCATTCTTTTATATCGGGTAGGTTGTTGGCAGTATTTGAAAATCCGTTTTCCTTTGAAATCTGATCAAAAAATGAAAGCTGCCCGCTGGATTTTTCTTTTCTTATCCTTTGAGCATTTTCTAATATTACATCCAAACCGGCAAACATTCTTGCCCTTGAGATATGAAAATAATCCAATGCCCCGCATTTAATCAGGCTTTCCAGCACTTTACGGTTTGCCAGCCGTAAATCAATCCGGCTGCAAAGGTCATCCAATGATTTATATTTCTCCGGCTTCCTTAAGTTGACGATGCTTTCAGCCGCGCCCTGCCCTACATTTTTTATAGCCAAGAGGCCAAAACGGATTGTTTTTGCATCTTCTACTTTAAAGAGAGTTTCGCTTTCATTGATATCGGGAGGCATGACTTTTAACCCCATCCTCTCGGCTTCATTTACGTATTCGACAATCTTATCGGTATTATTGCGTTCCGAGGTAAGCAATGCTGTCATAAACTCAACGGGATAATTTGCTTTTAAGTAGGCGGTACGGTATGAAATTAAGGCATAGGCGGTTGAATGTGATTTGTTAAAACCATATCCTGAAAAATATTCGATCAGATCGAATATTTTGCTAGCAGTAGTCTCTTTTATCGAGTTTTTTATGCATCCGTTCAGAAAGTTTTTTCTTTCTTTTTCCATAACCTCCGGAATCTTTTTGCCCATAGCTTTACGCAAAATATCCGCTTGAGCCAGCGAGAAACCTGCAAGCGCGGATGCAATCTGCATGATTTGTTCCTGGTATACCATAATCCCGTAAGTTTCCTTAAGGATGGGCTCCAATTTAGGGTGCTCATATTTGATAGGAATAATTCCGTGTTTACGTTTCATAAAATCGTCAAGCATCCCCGAGCCGATCGGGCCCGGCCGGTACAATGCCAGAAGCGCGATTAAATCTTCAAAGTGTTCTGGCTCGAGTTTCTTAAGTAAATCGCGCATGCCGGAGCTCTCTACCTGGAATATTCCGATTGTGTGGCTTGAGGCAAGCAATTTATAGGTATTCTGGTCATCCAAGGGAATTTTTTCAATATTAATATCGGTTCCGTGGATTTTTTTAATTAATTTGAGAGTTTCATCAATTACAGTCAATGTCCTAAGCCCAAGGAAGTCGACTTTTAAGAGGCCGATCTTCTCAAGTACCCCCATGCTGTAGCCGGTAGTAATCTGGTCATCAGAAGTCTTAAAAACCGGCATGTAATTATTCAGGGGTTTATCGGAGATAATCACGCCTGCGGCGTGGACCGAGGCATGGCGGTTTAAACCTTCGAGGGAAAGTGCAATGTTGATCAGTTTGGTTATTTGCGGGTCATTTTTATAAAGATTATTCAGTTCGGTTTCGCTTTCTAATGCTTTTTTAAGGGTCATATCAAGCTCCGCAGGGATCATCTTGGCAATGCGGTCAACCTCGGCATAAGTAATTCCCATCACCCGTCCGACATCCCTGATTACCGCCCGCGCCTGCATTGTCCCGAAGGTAATGATTTGAGCCACATTCTCCTGCCCGTATTTTTTAGTTACATAATCAATTACCTCCTGCCTGCGCTCATAGCAAAAATCAATATCGATATCCGGCAGGCCCATGCGCTCGGGGTTTAAAAATCTTTCAAAGAGAAGCCCGTATTT
>JAQTQQ010000005.1:21313-54805 GCA_028712175.1 Candidatus Omnitrophota bacterium
TTCATTAGGTTGTGGTATCCTTCTTCATCGCGGGCCAAAAGAATTAAATGGTTAGCTACATCTTCTATGCCCGCTGTGCTTTTATCCAGCCTGCTTTGAGGTGCGACATAAACTTCACAGCCGATAATCGGTTTTATTCCCGCCTTTTGCGCTTCCTGATAAAATTCAATCGCCCCAAACATGTTGCCATGGTCGGTAATAGCAAGTGAATCCATTTTAAAGCTTTTGGCAATTGCCAGTATTTCGGGTATACGGCAGGCGCCGTCAAGAAGGCTGTATTGGGTATGAAGATGCAGATGGATGAATTCAGAACCGGGCATGGCAGAGTTAAACTTGCTTAGCTCTTGGCTCTTCGTTCATAGGTTAGGTTGTCTACGAGCCAAAAGCTACGAGCTAAGAGCTACGAGCTAAAAGGTATGATCAATTTCTATTATTCCCACTCTATTGTTGCAGGAGGTTTAGAGCTTATATCGTAAACAACGCGGTTAATTCCTCTAACCTCATTAATGATACGATTGGATATTTTTTCTAAAACTTCGTAAGGGAGTTTTACCCAGTCGGCGGTCATTCCGTCAAAACTGGATACACAGCGCAGGGCTGCGACATTTTCATATGTCCGTTCATCCCCCATGATCCCCACGCTTTTTATAGGAAGCAATATTGCAAAAGACTGCCAGATTTGTTCGTATAAACCTGCTTTTGAAATTTCTTCAATAACGCGCTTATCAGCCTCACGCAATAGGTCAAGGCGTTCTTTGTTCACTTCACCGATTATCCTGACTGCAAGGCCCGGGCCGGGAAACGGCTGGCGTTGTACGATATTTTCAGGAAGGCTCATTTGCCTGCCGATTTGGCGCGCTTCATCTTTAAATATCTCCCTCAAAGGCTCAATTAGTTTAAGTTTCATTTGCGCCGGAAGCCCTCCGACATTGTGGTGGCTTTTGATTTTTCTGCTCGGGCCTCCTGTTGGGGAAACGGATTCAATTACATCCGGATATAATGTCCCCTGGCCTAAGAATTTTGCGCCTTTTGTCTTTTTTGCCTCTTCTTCAAATACCTTGATAAATTCATCGCCGATTATTTTTCTTTTCTCTTCCGGATCAATTACGCCTTTTAAGCGCTCAAGAAACCTTTTGCTCCTGTCAACATAGCTCAAGTTAAGATGGTACATATCTTTAAATACGCTTTTAACCTGCTCGGCTTCTCCCTTTCTTAGCAGGCCGTTATCAATAAAAATACAGCGCAAGTTTTTTCCGATTGCTTTGTGGATTAATAATGCGGCAACGGAAGAATCCACTCCTCCGCTTAAACCCAAGACTACCTTATCGCGGCCGACAGTTTTCTTAATGCCTTCTATCGATTCTTTGATAAAAGACTGCATGGTCCATCTGCCCGAAGCGCCGCAGGCTTTAAATAAGAAGTTGCTCAAAATCTGGCTGCCTTTTTCAGTGTGGGTTACTTCCGGGTGGAACTGGACGGCAAATATTTTTTTCTTTGAATTAGCGATCGCGGCAATCGGCGTGTTAGAGGTGTGGGCAATGGTATGAAAACCCGGGGGCATTTTAGTTACATAATCACCATGGCTCGCCCAACAAGTGAAATTACCGGGCAGATGGTTAAAAAGGTCGCGGTTATCATCAACAAATAATTCCACTTTCCCGTATTCGCGCTCGCGGGTATGTTTGACCTTTCCTCCGAGGAGCTCGCAAATCACCTGCATTCCATAGCATACGCCGAGTATGGGTATTCCTAATTTAAATATGTTTTTATCCGGATAAGGCGATTTCTTGTCAACCACGGAAGCCGGGCCGCCGGAAAGAATTAAACCTTTTGGGTTTAGGGCAGTGATTTCTTTTACCGGAGTGTTATAAGGGATAATTATCGAAAAAACCTTGTTTTCTCTTACTCTTCGCGCGATTAACTGCGTATACTGTGAACCAAAATCCAATATTAATATTGTTTGCCTTGTCATTTTCCCATCCCCACCCTCTGGCCGACCTGGAATATTTTTCCTTCGGTTTGAATTGAAGGCGCGATAATAATTTCTACGTCATGCATGTCTTTTAGGTCCGAGGCGCCCAGTGAACCCATAGAGGTCCTTAATGCGCCTAAAAGGTTCTGCGAGCCGTCATCTACTTTTGCCGGGCCAAGCAGGATCTCCTTTAAAGAACCGGTAGTCCCTACCTGAATACGTGTCCCGCGCGGCAGGTTAACATGCGATGTAGCCATTCCCCAATGAAACCCTCTTCCCGGGGCTTCTTTTGCGCGGGCAAAACTTGAGCCGATCATTACCGCGTCAGCTCCGCAGGCAAAGGCCTTGCAGATATCTCCACCTCGGTTCATACCGCCGTCGGTAATAATGGAAACATATTTTCCGGTGCGTTTAAAATAAAAATCGCGCGCGCTGGCAGCATCAACCGTGGATGTAACTTGCGGCACGCCGATTCCCAATACCCCGCGCGTTGTGCAGGCGGCCCCGGGGCCGACACCAATCAAGAGGCCGCTGGCGCCCGTTGCCATAAGCTCTAAAGTTGTTTCATAGGTTACGCAATTTCCGAGAATAACCGGGATTTTTAAGGATTTACAAAATTTTTCCAGATTAAGAGTTTTGTACTGCGTAGAAAGATGCCTGATGGTAGTAACTGTGGATTGCAGGACAAAAATATCGCATCCTGCGCTAACCGCTAATTTTGAAAACTTTTCGGCATTGGCCGGGATACAGCTGACCACTGCCATAGCTTTTGCTTTCTTGATTTGCGCGACTCTTTTCGTGATTAATTTTTCTTTAATGGGAGTGGTATAAACTTCCTGGATTAACTCTGTTGCTTTTTGCGGGCTGGCTTTTGCGATCTCTTCCAACACTTCATCGGGGTTTTCGTAGCGGGTTTGGATTCCGTCAAGGTTTAAAACCGCAATCCCTCCTAAACGGGACATTTCAATGGCAAACTTGACATCTACCACGCCGTCCATGGCCGCGGCAAGTATAGGTATTTTAAAATTTTTCCCGTTAAATTTAAAGCTGGTATCGACCTCGTTGGGATTTACGGTTTGCGATCCGGGAACTAAGGCAATCTCATCAAACCCATAACATCTTCTTGCCCTCCTGTTTATACCTATCCACTCTGCCATTTTAAATTCTCCTTATATTATAATATAACCTGTTATTTTGTAATAAGTTATGAATATTCGCCTCGCCTTGGAGAAAATACTGAAAGGATTACAAATTTTATACTATCCAGCGCGGTTTGTCAATACATATTTTAAGCCGTAAAAAATAGGGGACGCTTCCCTTCTTGTATCTGGGAAACGCCCCCTATTTGTTTTAACTGTGCTATTATTTAAGGCTTAATACATTCCTCCGCCCATGCCACCCATTCCTCCGCCCATGCCACCCGGCATCGGAGGCATCTTTTCCTCTTTTTCCGGTTTATCAGCAATCAAGGCTTCAGTAGTAAGCAATAATGCGGCTATGCTGGATGCATTCTGCAGAGCTGAACGGGTAACTTTAGTCGGATCAATTACGCCGGCTTCAATCATATCAACATAAGCATCCTGGCTGACATCATAACCTATGTTAGTTTTTTCTTGTTTAATCCTTTGAACGACCACTGAGCCTTCAAGGCCAGCGTTTTGCGCAATCTGCCTTAAAGGTTCTTCAATAGCGCGCCTTACGATATTTGCGCCGATCTTTTCATCGCCTTCCAGTTTTAACTTATCCAAAGCACCAATCGTGCGGATAAGCGCGATTCCGCCCCCGGGGACGATACCTTCTTGTGTCGCGGCGCGGGTAGCGTGCAAGGCATCCTCAACGCGCGCCTTTTTCTCCTTCATTTCAGTTTCAGTGGCAGCACCGACATTAATTACCGCAACACCGCCGGATAGTTTCGCCAGGCGCTCCTGCAATTTCTCTTTATCATAATCTGAATCTGTATCTTCAATCTGTTTTTTGATTTGGGAAATTCTTGCGTTAATCGCCGCGTTTTTGCCGGCGCCCTCAACGATTGTAGAATTCTCTTTATCAATTTTTACTTTCTTAGCGCGTCCAAGATCTTCGATATCAACATTTTCAAGCTTGATACCTAAGTCTTCAGTCAATGCTTTCCCGCCGGTTAAAATAGCGATATCCTCAAGCATTGCTTTACGCCTGTCACCGTAACCGGGGGCTTTTACCGCGCATGCGACAAAAGTTCCGCGAATCTTATTGACTACTAAGGTTGCCAGGGCTTCGCCGTCAACTTCTTCGGCAATAATCAAAAGCGGTTTGCCTGCTCGGGCAATCTTTTCTAACAACGGAAGAATATCTTTAATTGAAGATATTTTTTTCTCATAAATAAGGATATAGGCATCCTCTAAAAGAACTTCCATTCTTTCTGCGTCGGTCACAAAATAAGGGGATAAATAACCCTGGTCAAACTGCATGCCTTCAACAACATCCAGGGTGGTCGCGGTAGATTTTGCCTCCTCTACCGTAATTACCCCGTCTTTGCCCACTTTATCCATTGCCTCGGCAATCAGTTCGCCGATATTGGTGTCTGAATTGGCTGCGATAGAAGCAACTTGGGCAATTTCCTTTTTGTCTTTAATCGGGGTAGAAAGCTTCCCCAATTCTTCGACTATTTTTGCCACAGCTTTTTCAATCCCGCGTTTTAACTCCATAGGGTTTGAGCCTGCGGTAACATTTTTTAATCCTTCGCGGTATATTGACTCGGCTAAAACGGTTGCGGTAGTGGTCCCGTCGCCGGCAATATCAGAAGTTTTTTCCGCTACTTCCTTGACCATCTGGGCGCCCATGTTTTCAAAGGCATCCTCTAGATCAATCTCTTTTGCTACGGTTACGCCGTCTTTGGTAATTGTAGGCGAACCGAATTTTTTATCAATTACTACGTTACGGCCCTTGGGGCCTAAAGTTACCTTTACCGCAGCGGCAAGCTGTTCAACGCCTGCTAGAATCTTGCGCCGGGCATTATCACTGTACAATAATTGCTTTGCCATAAATCCTCCTTGATTATTTGATAATTGCTAAAATGTCTTCTTCGCGCAGAATAAGCAACTCTTCGCCTTCTTTGGTTGTAATCTCGTTTCCGGAATATTTTCCGTATAATACTTTATCTCCTACTTTTACCTCGGGAGCTTGAACGCTGCCGTTCTCAAGGACCTTGCCTTTTCCTACTGCCACAACTTTGGCTTCTTGCGGTTTTTCTTTGGCAGTATCAGGCAGGACAATGCCTCCTTTTGTTTTGTTCTCGGCCTCTAAAGGCTTAACTACGATGCGATCACCTAATGGTTTAATCTCCATCCTGTCACCTCCTTAAAATTGCGGTTTATTAATTTGATTTAGCACTCTTTTCTCTAGAGTGCTAATTATAAGTAAAAAAAAATTGTTGTCAAGAGTTTTTTTTAAAATAGATGTTTCGGCTTCTTGATTTCCAATGGGGCGTCGTTTACGAAACCGACAACTTTATCATCGCTGCTTGAGAGCACGAACTTATCGTCTCTATACTCAAAATGTAAATTATAATGCGTTGTAACCGTATAAAAATACGGATTGGTGTCGCTGACATCGGGAGAATGGTATTTCTCCACATAAAGCTCTTCACTTATGACCACATCTGCTTTATAAGGAGTAGTCAGGGAATCGCTGCGGACCACATCGCTTTTAAGGGTGCTATACTTATACCCTCTTAAATAATATTCATAATGCCTGGGCGCGATTTTAAATGTCGCCGCTAATTTTTCCCAGCTTTGTTTAAGGCGGGTGCCTATTTTAGAATGTTTATCGGACTTAGCGGAATCGATCCAGTCTGCGGTTATTTGGTTTAAAGAACGGTGGAGTTTTTCTGCCAGCGCATCCTGTTCCTGCTGTTTTTTCATTTCAAAACTTCTTAATACCTGTTCAAAAATAGCGGCTGCGTCAGCGCTATCCTTAACTTTACCTGTCTCCTGGGCAAAGCAAAAGGTGCTTATAAGAAAGATTAGTGAAATAAAAACAATTTTAAACGCGCTTGTTAATTTCATCGGCATAAACAAGGCTTAATCCTTTTAAGGTCAAATCCTTATCTACTATTAATTTTATTCCGGAATATTTCTTTATAAGGGCAATATTGCCACCTGTGCCCAGAACCAGCGTATATTTTCCTGTGTGTTTCTTGATCCTCTGTACCAACTCTTTACATAAAGCTGCCGAGCCAAAGATAACACCGCTTAAGATGCTGTTTTTTGTATCCCGGGCAATAAGTTTTTTAGGGGCACCTATCCTGATAGCCGGCAGAAGCGCTGTTTTTTCTGCCAAAGAATTAAGAGAAATACTCATGCCGGGAGCAATCAACCCTCCCAGGTATACTTTATTTTTTGAAACCACATCAAAGGTAATGGCAGTGCCTGAATCTATTACGACCAGAGGCAAAGGATAAATGCGGCTTGCGGCATAAGCATTTATCAGGCGGTCAAGCCCCAATTGGCCCGGTTTATAAAGGCTTTTAATGGGCACCGGCGCATCCTTACCTAATATATATGGGCGCTTGCCGGTTATAAGCTTTAAATCATGCGCCAATGTTTTAGTTAAGCCCGGGACAACACTGCAGATTACGGTATCAAAAATATTAATCAGGCCGGATTTTAATATCCCAGCGAGCTTTTTCTTTGAGTAGGTTTTTACCGGTATGCTAAACCGCTTTAAGATTTTATTATCCGGCCCGGCTGTTGAAAAAAAAGCCGCGGATATGTTGGTATTTCCAATATTAATTGCCAGTAGCACTGCGCAGCTCCTTTATTTTATCCCTTAATTCTGCCGCTTTTTCAAATTGCAAATTCCGCGCGGCCATCTCCATTTCATATTCTAACTCACTTATATATTTATGCAACTGATATTGCTCTTTCGGCTCTCCGGTTAGGTCACGCACAAAATCATCCGCCTGCTGAAGGTCTTGAATGCCTTCCTTAATTGACCTTTGTATGGAGCGCGGGGTGATTTTATTTGTTCTGTTATATTCAAGCTGGATTGTCCTTCGGCGTTTGCTTTCATCGATCGCTTTTTTCATGGAACGGGTCATTCTGTCGGCATACATGATTACCGTTGCGTCAATATTGCGCGCCGCACGCCCTCCGACCTGAATAAGGCTTGTGGCAGAACGCAAAAAACCTTCTTTATCCGCATCCAGAATGGCAACAAGGGAGACTTCAGGCAAATCAAGCCCTTCGCGCAGAAGGTTGATTCCTACCAAACAGTCAAATTTCTTCTGGCGCAGCTCCTTTAATATTACGGAACGCTGGATAGTCTGGATTTCAGAATGTAGGTATTTTACCCTTATTCCGTTTTCCCTTAGATAATTTGACAGGTCTTCAGAGCTCCTTTTGGTAAGGGTGGTTACGAGGACCCGCTGGTCTTTTTTAGAACGCTCTTTAATTTCTTTGATCAAATCGGCAATCTGGCCTTCGGAGGGTTTAACAATAATTTCAGGGTCGGCCAACCCTGTGGGCCGGATAATCTGCTCTGCTACATTGCCGCTGCTTAATTTAAGTTCGTATTCATCGGGAGTGGCAGAAACAAAAATAAATTGCTTGGTTAATTTATTAAATTCGTCAAATTTTAGCGGGCGATTGTCCAGGCATGACGGAAGCCTGAAGCCGTAGTTTACGAGGGTTTCTTTACGCGCCCTGTCTCCGGCATACATCCCCCTTATTTGAGGGATAGTTGCATGCGATTCATCTATTACCGTTAGAAAATCGTTATTTTTAAAATAATCAATCATCGAATACGGCCGGCTGCCTTTTGGCCTGCCGCTTAAATGGCGGGAATAATTTTCTATTCCGTGGCAATAGCCGATCTCTTTAAGCATCTCTAAATCATAGTTTGTGCGTGATTCTAAACGCTGCGCTTCAAGAAGCTTATTCCTTTCTTTCAGGTTCCCTAATTGTTCTTTAAGTTCCTGCCTTATGGATTCTACCGCCTGATCAATCCTGTCTTTTGATACAATAAAATGCTTAGCCGGATAAACCGCTATCCTCTCAACCCGGTTTAGTATTTTAGCCGAAACCGGATCAATCACCGAAATCTTCGACAGTTTGTCATTATTAAATTCAATACGCAATGCCTGCTGGCTGTATGAAGGGAATACCTCAAGAACATCCCCGCGTACCCGTATTTTTGAGCGCTTAAACTCATAATCATTGCGTTCATACTGAATCTGGATAAGCTTGGCAATTAATTCGTCGCGCGGCAGCTCCTGGCCTTTATTTAAAACTAAAAGCTGGCCCTCGTAATCCTGCGGAGAGCCTAAATTATAAATACAGGAAACAGAAGCTACGACAATTACATCTTTCCGGCTCATAAGCGAGGTGGTTGCGGAAAGCCGCAGGCGGTCAAGGCGCTCATTTATGGAAGAATCTTTTTCTATGTAGGTATCTGTAGAAGGGATATAGGCCTCCGGCTGATAATAATCGTAATAGCTTACGAAATATTCAACCGCATTAAGCGGAAAAAATTCCTTGAATTCAGAATAGAGCTGGGCGGCTAAGGTTTTATTGTGCGAGATTACAAGAACAGGTTTGTTTATCTTTGCAACTACATTGGCAAGGGTAAAAGTTTTACCGCTTCCGGTTGCGCCTAAAAGTGTATTGTAGCGCTGGCCAGAAACAATGGCTTGAGAAAGGTTTTTAATGGCTTTAGGCTGGTCCCCGCAAGGCCGTAACTTTGAGACAAGTTTAAACCTATCCATAATGATAACTAAAGCTTTTCAAACAAAAATTATTAAACATCTAGCTTTTAACTTATAGCTCTTAGGTATAAATGTGTGTTTTCCTAAGAGCTATAAGCTAAGAGCTATAAGCTAAGAGCTATAAGCTAAGAGCTACGAGCTAAGAGCTAATTAGTCAACCTCTAAACTGATATCTACGGATTTTACTGAATCGGTTAATTCGCCTACTGAAATTAAATCCACTCCGGTTTCGGCATATTTCCTTATGTTGGCTAAATTTATCCCTCCGCTTGCCTCCAATTTAACCGGAGACTTTCCCCGGATCTTTACCGCCTTCTTAATATCCTTGATTTTCATATTGTCAAGCATGATAACGTCGGGTTTAAAACGCAGGGCATGCCTGAATTCATCCATATTCTGCGCTTCAATCTCAATTTTACAGCCTTTTGGCACGCTGGGAAGGTTAAAATATCCGCCGAGAATTTTTAAATGGTTATCTTTTATTAAAAGCATCTCATCAAGCCGGATCCTGTGGTTATACCCGCCGCCTATTTTGACCGCATATTTCTGTAACTGCCTTAATCCGGGGAAAGTTTTTCGTGTATCTGTAATTTTTGTTTTAAACGGCTCAATGTTTTTAACAAATGTGCGCACCTTTGTAGCAGTTGCCGACATTAAGGATAATAAATTTAAGGCTACCCTTTCTGCCTTAAGAATGCTTCTTGCATTACCGGCAACTATGGCAATAGCCTGTTTATTTTTAACATCTTTGCCGTCTTGTGCCTTTTTATAGAAGTTTATCGAAGGATCTACGGATTTAAATACGCATTTAGCAACATCAATTCCGCAAAGGATGAAATTTTCTTTGGCAACAATTTCGACTTTAATTTTTTTATGCTTTGGTATTGTCAACTGCGTAGTGATATCCCCTCTTCCGATATCTTCGGCTAAAGCCCGATTGATCAGGCTTCTAAGGGCGCAGGAGTTAATGCGGGGTTTGCCCCCGGATAAAAAATACTTAGCGTAAGCCATTTCTAACCGCCTCTAATTTGACAATTTGCATTTGCATCTCTTTTAATTTTACCCTCTCTGCCTCAACAATCTCAGCGGGCGCGCGCGCAGTAAAATTCTTATTCCCAAGCATCGTTTCTTTGCTGCGGATATCTGCTTGTAATTTGCCGATTTTACCCTCCGTTTTTTTTAGCTGCGTTTCCGTATCAACAAGGCCCGATAGAGGCATTATAATATGCATATCCTTAAATACTGCGGCATATTGATTGGCCTGCGGGATATATTTTTCGCTCAAGCTTAAATTTTTAACCTTTGCCAAATTCTTGATGTAGTCAAGTAAGGGTTTTATTATATTGTGTGCCTGCTTATCCGGCAGGGCCAGTTCAATATCGATAAAACTTGAGGGGTTTAGCTCAAGCTCTGCGCGCATATTCCTGACCATATTAATAATATCAAAAACGGATTGAATCTGATTTTCCACTTTAAGGTCAATCATCTGTGCCTGAAGATGAGGCCAGCCTTGCTGAATTATCGAAACCTTGGCTCCCGGAAGGCGCTGCCGGATTTCCTCGGTTATAAAAGGCATAAACGGATGCAATAATCTTAAGGTTTCCTCAAGAACTTTATACATAACTATTTGTGTTTCTTCACGGTTTATCTGCGGCTTGATTAATTCAAGATACCAGTCACAGAATTCATGCCAAAAGAATGAATACAGGCTGTTGGCAGTTTCATTAAACTTATAGCAGTTTAAATTTTTCTCTACTTCTTCTAATGTCGAATAAAACCGGCTCAATATCCAGCGGTTAAGAATATCAAGTTTTCCGGCATTTAATAAAACACGCAAATCTGCATTTGCCGCTTCGGGTTTAAGGTTCATAAGAATAAACCTTGAGGCGTTCCATATCTTATTGGCAAAATTCCTGCCTTGCTCAAACCTCTCTTTGGAAAGAAACACATCTTGGCCTTGCGAAGTTATGGATATAAGGCTAAAGCGCAGTGCATCCGCGCCGTATTCAGCAATAATCTCTAAAGGATCGATCGCATTGCCTAAGGACTTGGACATCTTTTTGCCTTCAATGTCGCGGATTGTCCCATGAATATAAACATCCTTAAAAGGAACTTGTTTTCTAAACTCAAACCCCGCCATAACCATGCGCGCTACCCAGAAGAAAATAATATCCGGGCCGGTAACCAGTGTTGAGGTAGGGTAAAAATATTTTAAATCTGCTGTTTCTTTTGGCCAATAAAAAGTGGCAAAAGGCCAAAGCCAGCTGGAGAACCAGGTATCCAGGACATCTTCGTCTTGAATTAAATCTGTTCCTCCGCAGTCAGGGCATTTATCAGGCTTGGCGCGGCTAACGATGATGCCTTTAGCTGATAGTTCCTGGCTCCTGGCTCCTTGACAATCTTTGCAGTAATAAACAGGCAGGCGGTGGCCCCACCAGATCTGGCGTGATATACACCAATCTTGAATATTTTCCATCCAATTTAAATAAACCTTAGTCCACCGGCCGGGATAAAATTTGATTCTGCCTTTTTTAACGGCTTCTATCGCAGGCTTAGCTAAAGGTTTGGTTTTTACAAACCACTGTTTTGATAAGTAAGGCTCAATAATAGTGTGGCATCTATAGCAGTGGCCTGCGGAAAGCGTATGGGGATCGATTTTTTCCAGACAGCCCAAAGACTTTAAATCTTCCAACACCGCTTCCCTTGCCTTAAACCGGTCAAGCCCTGAATATTTACCGGCCATATTGTTCATTTTACCGTCGGGCGTCATAACGGTAATAAACTCTAAGCCGTGTTTTTTACCTAAGGCATAATCGTTGGGGTCATGTGCAGGCGTAACTTTTACCGCACCCGTGCCAAAATGCATATCTACAATATTATCTGAAATAATTTTTATCCGGCGAGAGGCCAAAGGAAGGGCCAATACTTTACCGATATATTTTTTATAACGCTTATCTTTTGGATTTACGGCTACGGCTGTGTCTCCAAGCATAGTTTCAGGGCGCGTGGTAGCAACGGTGATAAACTCCTGCGGGTTTTCTTCCAGAGGGTATTTTAGGTAATAAAGATGTCCCTGTAATTCCGAGTGGCTTGCTTCTTCATCGCTAAGCGCAGTCTGGCAGCGCGGGCACCAGTTAATGATATAACTCCCCTGATAAATAAGTTTTTTTTCATAAAGCCTGACAAAAACCTCGGTAACGGCCGTTGAATAATCATTATCCATAGTAAAACGCAGGCGGCTCCAGTCACAGGAGCAGCCGAGTTTTTTCAACTGATAGATTATAGTCGAGCCGTATTTCTCTTTCCATTCCCAGACTCTTTCTATAAATTTTTCCCGGCCCAGGTCTTGGCGCTTTAGGCCTTCTTTAGCCAAAGTTTTTTCAACCACATTTTGCGTAGCTATTCCGGCATGGTCTGTGCCCGGCATCCATAAAGCTTCAAAGCCTTTCATTTTTTTATAACGGATAAGGATATCCTGAATACTGTTATTGAGCGCATGGCCCATATGCAGTATGCCCGTAACATTAGGCGGCGGGATAACTATGGTATAAGGCGGCTTATCCGGCGCGGCTTTGGCGGAAAAGAAATTATTCTTCTCCCAAACTTCGTACCATTTACTTTCAGTTTCTTTGGGATTATATTGTTTGGATAGTTCAGTCATTATTGAGAATTCAAGGTCGATGGACTATAGACGATAGACGATAAAAATTACACGAAGGTTTTATCGACCACAGTTTATCGATTATCGAGTGGATTTTTCTTTATCCTTTAACAATTTATACTCAATACTGTCAACAAGTGCCTGCCAGCTGGCCTCGATAATATTTTCATGAACTCCTATCGTATTCCAGATGTCATCTTCATCCTGAGACTGGATTAATACGCGCACGCGTGCGGCAGTACCGGCTTTTTCCTCTAAAACCCGTACCTTAAAATCAGATAGATGCATTTTAGATAAAGCCGGGTAAAAATCTTTCAGCGCTTTACGCAAAGCATTGTCTAAGGCGTTGATCGGTCCGTCCCCTTCAGCGGCAGTATGTTCCCTTACCCCGTTCACCCTTAATTTTATAATTGCTTCGGAGGTAATCTTCTTATCC
Source organism: Candidatus Omnitrophota bacterium (assembly GCA_028712175.1). Classification (GTDB taxonomy): domain Bacteria; phylum Omnitrophota; class Gorgyraeia; order Gygaellales; family Profunditerraquicolaceae; genus UBA6249. Next base: position 34,125 of record JAQTQQ010000005.1, read on the forward strand.
TGATTCTTTTCAATAACCACCTTAAAACCTTCAAGATCAAAAAAATCTTTAAATTTCTTAAGCGCTCTTTTCATGAGTATCTGGAAAGATGCTTCGGCGGCTTCGAATTGAAACCCTTTATGCTCCAATGACTGCACCAAATCCAGGATTTTTTTTGTTTGCGGGTCAGTTTTAGTCAAATCATAATTCAGGGCTTTGGCCCTAAGCAAAATCCCGGTCTTCCCTCCTAACTCTGAAACTAAGATACGCCGGTGGTTTCCCACTAAAGAAGGATCAATATGCTCATAAGTAAAGGGGTTTTTCATTATCGCATTAATATGCATTCCCCCTTTATGCGCAAACGCAGAATCACCGACAAAAGGCTGTTCATTCTTCAGGCGCATGTTGCTGATTTCGCTAACAAAATGCGAAAGATGGGTAAGTTGTTTTAATTGCATTTCAGAAACACAATTAATCCCCATTTTAATCTTTAAATTTGCGATAATGGGAATTAAGTCCGCGTTTCCGCAGCGCTCCCCGTAACCGTTAATAGTCCCCTGCACCATTGTTGAGCCGGCCTCGACTGCCGCTAAAGAATTAGCGATAGCAACACCTGCATCATTATGGCAATGAATACCCAAATCAATTTTAATTTTACCCTTAACCTCTTTTACTATTGTCTTTACCTGTTCAGTTAATGTGCCGCCATTGGTATCACAAAGGCATATTGCTTCAGCTTTTGCCGCTTGGGCGGCGAGAAGGGTTTTTAAGGCGTAATCCTTATTTGCAGTATACGCCTCAAAAAAATGTTCGGCATCATAAAATACGGTAAATCCCTTTTTAACCAGAAAACTCACAGTATCGGAAATCATTGCCAGGTTTTCTTCCAGGGTAGTTTTGAGGACATCTGTAACATGAAAATCCCAGGTTTTTCCTACGATGGTAATAACCTGAGCGTTTGATTTTAGAAGGGCCGCGATGTTAGAGTCTTTAGCCGCTGGAATATTCGGCCTGCGTGTCATACTAAAAGCGGCAATTTGAGAATTCTTAAGCCTGATTTTGGAGACCTTTTCAAAGAATTCCCTGTCTTTAGGGTTAGAACCGGGCCAGCCGCCTTCGATATAATGAATACCGAATTCATCCAGTGCTTCGGCAATGCGCACCTTATCCATTACAGAATAAGATATGCCTTCTGCCTGTGAGCCGTCCCTAAGAGTAGTGTCGTATAATTTTACCTTAACCATGGTTACCCCTTTTATTTGCCTAATCCGAACTCTGCGTGCAACTGCCTAACCGCAATCTCAGCATTCTTTTTTCTAATAATGCAGGAAATACTGATATCCGAAGTAGAGATCATTTCTATATTAATATGGTTATCTGCCAGTATTCCAAACATTTTGGCGGCGACTCCATGATGTGATTTCATGCCTACCCCGACAATTGATACGCGCGCGATATCATTATCAATCAGGACATCCCCGGCTCCAATTTGTTTTGCTACTTTTTTGGCGATTTTGCTTGCCTTGGCCGCATCCGCCTTAGTCGTTGTAAAAGATATGTCCGTTTGGCGGGTGTGGCTTACATTTTGTACGATCATGTCAACGCTGACAGAAGCTAAAGCAAGTTGTTTAAATAATTTGGCTGCGGCTCCCGGTTTATCAAGGACGCCGCAAAGAGTAATTTTAGCCTCATTTTTGTTTAAAGTAATCCCGTTTACAACAACATCCTCCATTTTTTTTACCTCCTTGATGATCATTGTTCCGGTGCCGGCGTGGAATGACGAACGAACATGCAGAGGTACGTCAAATTTTTTTGCCACTTCAATAGAACGAGCCTGCATAACCTGCGCACCAAGGGATGCCATCTCAAGCATTTCGTCGTAAGTGATCTCTTTGATTTTCTTAGCTTTTGGTTCAATTCGCGGGTCGGTGGTATAAATTCCTTCCACATCAGTGTAAATTTCACATGTATCTGCTTTAAGTTCTTTGGCAAGGGCTACAGCGGTAAGGTCCGAGCCTCCGCGTCCGAGAGTAGTGATATCCTGATTTAAGGTTACCCCCTGAAAACCCGCCACAATAACAATGTTCCTTCTTTTTAATGCCTCTTTAATTTTATCCGCGTTAATCTTAATGATCCGGGCTCGGGTATGGCTTGCATCGGTAATTATACCGACCTGTGCACCTGTAAATGAAATTGCCTGAGACCCTAATTTATGAATTGCCATTGCTAAAAGAGCTACGGATATCTGTTCTCCGGTTGATAGCAGCATATCCATCTCCCGCTCCGATGGTTCCGGGTTTATCTTATCCGCCAATTCTACCAATTCATCGGTGGTATCTCCCAAAGCTGAAACAACTACTACAAGCTCATAACCTTTTTTAGCGTAACTGACCACCCTTTCCGCTACTTTTTGAATACGTTCAACGTTGGCAACAGACGAGCCGCCGTATTTTTGCACAATCAAACCCTTACGCATCATTTTTTCTCCCCATGAATAAAATATTCCATAAGTTCGTGGCCGTTTTTGAAATAAAGCTCAGATTTTTGAGCTTCTTTCTCGCTATAATTAAGAAAATTCTTCGCAGGTATGCCCTTGCCGTAAAGGACAAAAGGGATTTCTTCGGCGGTATGCGTTTTTATGGAAACAGGAGTAGCATGGTCCGGAAGTACCATAATGCGAAAATCAACCTTGTTTTTGCAATAATCAAGTATGGTGCCGACAATTAACTGATCGAATCTTTCTATCGCCGTCAATTTTTCGCGCAAATCCCCGTTATGCCCTGCCTCATCAGGCGCCTCTACATGCACAAACACAAAATCATTCTTCTCCAAACTTTTTACGGCGGCCTGTCCTTTAGCAAGATAATCAGTATCATAATATCCGGTTGCCCCCGGGACATTAATGACCTCAAGGCCAAGTATACGTCCCAGGCCCTTAATTAAGTCTACCGCAGAAATTACACTTCCCGATAAACCGAATTTATCTCTAAATTTGGGCATATCCGGCTTTCTGCCCTGCCCCCATAGCCAAATCATATTTGCCGGGTTTTCTTTTAAATCCAGGCGCACATGGTTAATTTCATGGTTTTCGAGAATTTCACGTGAATCCTGCATAAGTTTTATAATTAAATCGGCGTTATCGCCTTTGGGTAAATTTTTACTGATACTTTGCCCCGAGATATCATGCGGAGGCAGGCATTTTAAATCCTGGAGTTTAAACTCCGCCCCGCGTTTTGCCAGAAGCAGATGCCTGTAGCTAATCCCCGGGAAAAAACGCATTTTATTGGTCCCTAACTTCTGATCAAGAAATTTAATTAACTTTTCTGCCTCGGTTGATTTAATGTGCCCGGCGCTATAATCAAGCAGAGTGTCTCCCGAGGCGGTAATTAAGTTACAGCGGAAAGCGACATCATCTTCCTCAAGATCAATGCCTAAATTTGCCGCTTCCAACGGCCCTCTTCCCGAATAGTATCTTTTCGGGTCGTAACCGAATATGGATAGGTTAGCTACATCAGAAGCCGGTGTCATTTTTTCGGGAATGGTTTTAGCCTGCCCCAGAGAGCCATTTTTGGCAATAAAGTCCATGTTTGGGGTGCGCGCTGCCTCTAAGGGTGTGCGCATACCCAGCTCCTCAATCGGATAATCCGCCATACCGTCGCCCACAAGTACGATATATTTTGTCATAATAGCTCTTTCATTACTAATTTAACTAAATGGTTTGCCATACCTGCCTTCCTGTGAAATGGCCCGTAGTGTTTTCTATGGTTTAATATATACGCAGTGTAACATTTATTTTTATTTGAATTCGCAACTACCAGATCCAAACCAGCCTGTTTAAGGAATTGGCCGCCTTTCTTTATTAAGCTTGTTTTATTAAGAAGCGGTTCAAATTTAAAACCAACAGTAAGTAAATTGGATGTAAAATCTTTAAAAATAGCAATCAGTTTCTTTGTCGGGACTAAATTAATTCTCCAAATTTTACGGCCTGAGTTTATCTTTCCGGTAATTATTTTATCAGGCCTGTAATCAGAGACGGCTGCGCTATGGATAACCGCGGCGTATTTAGATGATCTTAATTCTTTTTTTAAAAGAGCCTGGAGCTCGGAAAAATAATGAAAACGGATTATTCTTATACCGGATGAAGCAATGCAAAAGTTTCCCGGGCCCAATAGCAGCGTAACCTTTAACCCCAGGCTTCTAAATTTCTCCGCCAGAATACAGCCGGTATGCCCGCTAGAAATATTACTTATTACCCTCGCCCTATCTATAGCAACCCAAGTCTGGCCGGCTGTAATAAGCACTCTTTTCTTAGTAACCAATTTCTTTAATTATTGCTTTTAAATCCGGCCGCATCTATCTGGGGGGTTTAATTGTTTTGATTGCCCTCTCCGGATCTTTAAGCCCATGGCCGGTTAATATGCATACAATTTTAAACCTGGCCGATGGACTATAGTCAATAGTCGATAAAAACTTCTTAAAGTAGCCATTCCGGATTAATTTTAATAAACCGGCAATCGAAGCTGCCGAGGCAGGTTCGGCAAATACACCCTCTTTTTCAGCGAGCATTTGATAAGCAGAGACTATCTCATCATCCGAAACCATATCAATCAATCCTCCGGATTCATCGCGGGCAGAAACCGCACTTTTCCAGCTGGCAGGATTTCCGATACGAATAGCCGTAGCCAAGGTCTCCGGGTCTTCAATCGGCTTGCCCCTTACGATCGGAGCAGCCCCTTCAGCCTGAAAACCTAACATTACAGGAAGCTTAGTGCTTAATGCGGTATTTTTATATTCCTTATAGCCTTTCCAGTAGGCGGTGATATTACCGGCATTTCCGACAGGCATGGCCTGAAAATCAGGAGCGTCTCCAAGGAAATCGCAGATTTCAAAACTTGCAGTTTTCTGGCCCTCAATACGGTAAGGATTAAGCGAATTTACCAGGACAATAGGATACTTACTTGTAATTTCTTTTACCAGGTCCAGCGCCGCATCAAAATTTCCCTTGATTGCTAAAACCCTGGCGCCATGAATTAAGGCCTGACTAAGCTTACCGAGGGCGATTGCGCCGCCGGGGATAAGCACAATACATTTAATCCCGGCCCGCGCCGCATAAGCTGCGGCAGAAGCAGAGGTATTTCCCGTAGAAGCGCACATAATTGCGTCAGCATTTTCCTCGCAGGCCTTTGATATGGCCAGGGTCATCCCGCGGTCCTTAAAAGAACCCGTGGGGTTAAGCCCCTCATACTTTAAATAAACCTCAAAATTATCGCCCGTTAATTTACTCAAATAAGGAGCAAAAATTAAAGGAGTACTACCTTCACTTAAAGTAATAACGGGAGTCTTATCGCTTACCGGCAGGAATTTCCTGTACCTGTTTATTATCCCCATATTGTTTTGCGAGCCCACTTAGACACCCTCAATTCTTATAGCAACTGATTTTTCTTTAATGTCAGATAATTTATCGATCAGCTTTAAAGCTTGCCGCATATTCTTTTCTTTAACTTCATGCGTAACCATGACTACAGGGACGACCTGTGATTTCAATCTTTCCTTTTGCGTTACCGAGGCAATACTAATTCCGAATTTTGAAAGGATCCCCGCCACTTTGGCCAAGACCCCCGGTTTATCCACTGCCATGATGCGTATATAGTATTTATTTTCAAATTCGTCAATTTTACGCAAACCTTTAATAGAGTTGTCTTCGATTGAATTTAAGGTAGGCCTGAATAATCCCGCTTTAATATCCTGGGTAAGATCAACGATGTCAGAAACAACCGCGCTTGCCGCAGGCAATTGCCCTGCTCCGGGCCCGTAAAACATAAGATCTCCCGCTAAATCGCTTGATACATAAATCGCATTAAACACCCCGTCTACGGAGGAAAGCAGGTGTTCAACAGGAAGAAAAGTCGGATGCACGCGCACCTCAAGCTCGTCTACCTCTTTCTTTGCTATAGCTAACAATTTTATTTCATAGCCCAGCTCTTTTGCATAAGCAATATCCAGCGCTGAAATATGCGCAATACCTTCGATAAAAATATCCTTAAGATTTACGATCTTACCGAAAGCTAAATAAGTAAGCAGAGAAAGCTTATGCGCAGAATCAATACCCTGAATATCAAAAGTCGGGTCTTTCTCGGCGAAACCTTTGGCTTTAGCCGAGGCAATCGCGTTGGCAAAAGAACAGCTCTCTTTAGACATCTGGGTAAGCACATAATTCGAGGTCCCGTTAACGATACCGAATATAGAACTGAATTTATTGGCAACCAGGCCCTCTTTTATGGATTTTATAATCGGGATACCCGCTCCGACAGAAGCCTCAAAATAAATATTTTTGCCGCGTTCTGCGGCCTCGCTAAATAACTCATTGCCGCATTTAGCAAGCAAAGCTTTATTGGCGGTAACCACATGCTTACCTTTTCTTAACGCGGCAAGGATAAACTCCTTTGCCGGGCTAAGCCCTCCGATTAGCTCAACAACTATATCAATCTGCGGATCATTAATAATTTCGTCGGCAACGGCGGTAAGTAATTTTTTATCAACGGAAACATCCCGTTTCCTTCCTAAATCCGAATCACAGATTTTTTTAACTACTATTTCAATGCCAATTTTTTGTGCAAGCAGAGTTTTACGCTGCTGCAGGATTTTTACTACTCCGCAGCCGATATTTCCGAAGCCTATAAGGCCGATATTTATTTTTCTCAAAGCCACCTTCCTTTCTCTACAGCATACTTACCATTTCTTAAGGTAATAATTTACTGTTTCCTGTATTATCCCGCGGTGTTTTTCGTCTATCGCCAAAAAAACAAGCCGGGTATCATAAATTATGTTCTTGGTGATTTCTTTTGATTCAAGGACTTTTGCAAAAATCATAATCGGATTAGGGTCAAAAGGCAGGCGAATTTCGAGCGCAAGGTTCGTGCCTACCGGAAACTGGCAGTTAGTGGTCAATAACATGCCTCCTAAGCTTAAATTCTTGCTTTGGGAAATATCTGAACCGGTACTGCTCGGAATCACTCTATAAGACACAATAAACCTGCCTTTTGCACGGGGAAATTTTCTTCTCTCTTCTCCCTCATAAGCTTTTGTCATGCGGCCTCCTTTTAACGTGCACCTAATGGGTTATTTTTAACAAACCAGGTGACATATTCATGGATGATTTTTTTCTGTTCCTCGTCAAGATCGACAAACTCTACGCGTGTTTTAAGCTGGGATGATTCTACCACTTTGCCTTTTGCCTTAAGCCAGTGGCTTGGGTCAAAAGGAAGCTTAAAACGCAATATAAGCAGCTGGTCTTTCTCAAAATTCTTATTAGTATTGAGCAATATCCCTTCAGCGCTAATATTTTTTATGGTTGTAGAATCCCAACGGCTAATACTATCGGCTTCGTGAGAATATTGCGCTACTAATACCTTTTCAATCCTGGGTGATTTTCTTTTTTCTTCCATTACGCAGATCCTTAATTTTTCAAAACCGGCTCAACAGGACTCACCCGCCACAATTCCCTGGCGGGTCCGCCTTCGGCGGAAACCTGTGTCTTTTTTTTAAAGTTTTGCCCTGATATTTATTCGGGGCGACAGGACTTGAACCTGTGACCTCTTGAACCCCATTCAAGCGCTCTACCAAGCTGAGCCACGCCCCGCTGTATCTTATAATCTATTCTTCTTTGCCCTTTCTCGTCATCAAATCCTTCACTGCCTGACGAGGGGGTTTATTTCTATAAAGCAAATGATATACTTCTTTAATTATAGGCATATCCACTTTATATTTTAAACTTAAGGCATAGGCAGATTTTGTTGTCGGCACTCCTTCGGCAACCATTTGCATATGCCGTATAATTTCACTTATTTTCTTTCCTTTACCCATCAATTCTCCGACCATGCGGTTCCGGCTTTGTTTACTTATACAAGTTGTAACTAAATCCCCCAGCCCGCTTATTCCGCTAAATGTCTCTGGCCTGGCGCCCATAGCCCGGCCCAGCCTTGAGATTTCTGCAAGCCCCCGGGTAAGGATGGCCGCTTTAGTATTAGTCCCAAAACCCAAACCGTCTGATACCCCGCAGGCAATAGCAATAATGTTTTTTAAACTTCCTCCAAGCTCAACGCCGGTAACATCAGGATTAGTGTAAACGCGGAAACTCTGCGTGCTAAACACTTCTTGGATAGTTTTGCGTATTTTTTTATTCCTCGAAGCTGCAACCGCGGCAGTAGGCACTCCTTTTGCCACCTCCATAGCTATAGTAGGCCCGGAAAGCACCGCCAATTCTATGGCCCCCAGCTCATTACTGATGATTTCTGACATCCTCTCAAAGGACTTAATTTCAATTCCTTTTGTTACGCTTAAAAAAATAGTTTTCTTAAAAGAACAGTTTTTTATTTTCTTAAGCACCTGCCTTGTGTATTGCGAAGGCACTGCAAGCACCACGATCTCTTTGCCTGAAACGGCAGTTTTGATATCGCCTGTTATCCTGACTTCTTTCGGGATTTTTATACCGGGCAAGAATTTAGGATTAAAACGCAGCCTGTCCATTTCTTTAACATATTGCTCAAAAGCCCCCCAAAGAGTGACCGGATACCCTTTATTAGAAAGAAGGATTGCCAGTGTAGTTCCCCACCCTCCGTCACCGATTACCGCAATACGTATTTTATCCATGGGCAATCAGATCCTTTTTCTTGTTTGTTCTTAACATTGCCAGCTCCCAGGCATAATCATAAAGATGCAGCCCCTTGCTTACGGCAATAATCTCCCCGTCCTCAACGCCTATCTCCGCAGCCATATACTGTTTTACCAGCTCTAAGCCGCCGAGATTTGACGGAAATCCTCCCCAAAGATCCCAAGAACGGAAATAGAGTATGAAGTTAAGCTTCCCGTAACGCAGGCGTGTATCAATTAGCCTTAAACAAGGAGGATCAATTAATTTAATATCCGAAGGCATGCCGATTTCCATAACCGCCTGATTTGTCCCCGGCCCTTTTTCTTTATACATTTTTATTACTTCCTCTATCTGATTAACATTTAAAGGCATATCATTGATTAATTCTTTACCGTCGATCTTTTGCATAATCCTCACCTTAGGGTCAACTAATCTTTCCCCATAAGTATAATCTTCGGTTTCAGTTTTTGCTCCCGTAAGCAGGTAACTTAAATAACCCTGTATGTACTCCATATCGGTCGGGGCGGGGATACTCATCCCTTCGGGGATTATCGGGATAATTTGATGCGCGGGCTTGCGTACCCTTATGGTAACAAAATCAAATTCAAGCCTTTTTTGCCCTTCGTAACTTCCCCGCGTAATTGTATAAACATGGCCCTGGTCTAATATTGTAGATAAACATTGAAACCACGCGTCATCTAAATCAAATGCATCTATAAAAACCGGCTTTAAAAATTCTTCACTCATTGGGCACAGCCTTTTTCCTTTGCATTTTTTATAAACTGCTTAAGGGTAACTATGATCTGGGCGACAGGCATATTTTTGCCGATATAACCGGAACAGCTGAACTGCTTGCTGCGCGCGATCAGGTCGTCATCGTATCCAAACCCGGTAATCATAACAACCGGGAGGCTGTTGTTTAAATCCCTTATATGCTTGAGCGCTTCTAAACCGCTCATTCCGGGAAGCTTAATATCCAATAAGACAACATCAAAATTATCCTTTTTAATCAACTCCAAGGCTTCTTCTCCGGATGCACAAGCAACCGTATGGCAATCTTCTTCTTTAAGCAGATCCTCAAACAAATCCCTTACCGGAGCCTCATCATCAACAATGAGAATTTTATAAAGCATGGCCGTCTCCTTTTTAAATAAAAGGTAATTTGATAGTAAAAGTTGACCCCTTATTGATTTGACTTTCCAATTCAATAATCCCGTTATGGTTTTTGATAATATTCTGGCATATTGACAAACCTAATCCCGTGCCGTCGCTTTTTGTAGAAAAAAACGGCATAAAGATATCTTTTAAGCTATCCTCGGGTATCCCCATACCCATATCAGTAATTTGAATCTGTGCGTAGAGGTTTTTAAAATTGCTCGTTACAATATTAATTGTCCCGCCAGTCGGCATAGATTGGTAAGCATTTATGAGAATATTGAGGAATACTTCCTGCAATTGATGCAGGTCGCCTTTAATTTGAGGCATATTTTCTTCAAATGATTTCTTTATTTCAATTTTCGCCTGAGGAAGCTTGTTGTAATGAACAAGAGGCAGAACATTATCAATAGCTTGATTTACGTTAATCTCTTCCAAAACCGGTGTAGATTTACGGGAAAACTGTAAAATTCTATCAACGAGTTTACGTATACGATCAGTCTGGCCCTCAATTAACGCAAGGTTATCCTTAACCTTCTGGCTAAGCTTCTCGTTTTTAAGCATCTCTAACCTGCCGGAGATGACAAAAAGCGGATTGTTTATTTCGTGCGCCATGCCGGCAGAGAGCTGCCCGAGAGCAACTAACTTTTCAGCCTGAAAAATCTGGTTTTCCAGTTTTTTCTTCTCCGTCATATCTTTTGCAATAAATACATAGCCGGTAAGCTTGCCGGTTGGGTCCAAAAAATGGTTTACCGTCAACACAACAGGAATGACCTCCTTGTTTTTAGCGACAAGTTTGGTCTCTGTTTCATATTTACCGAAGAGGCGCGCCTGTTGAAGGATAAAATCCAGATTAGAGGCAGCATCATTAGTATCATGCAAGATGCTTGCATGTTTAAAGATAATATCGCTTTTACTCCAACCGAGCATAGCCTCGCCGCCCATGCCAAAATAAGTGATTTTGGCGTCAAGGTTAATCACATATAAAGTGTATTCCTTTATAATAGAGAAAATATTTTTTAGTGAATCGTCAATATTCTTTAATGACGCCTCCCTCTCTTCAATCTCGGTAATATCATGGCCAAAAAGGATGCAACCCTCGGTTGTTTGGTTGTTTTTATTAAAAATAGGGTTAATGCTCCAAGAGATAAGCCTTGAGGAACCTTCAGCGCTGGACATGTGGCACTGAAAGTCCTTGGCTCTTTTATAACCCATGGAATCTTCCATTACCGCTTTAAACATCTCTTTTATCATAATGCTGCTTGCGCCTTTAAACAACACCGCAAGCCAGTTTTTACCTATGATCTCAACACGGTTAACTCCGGCCACGCTCTCGGCTTTTTTATTACAAAACAAGATACTGCCATTATGGTCAAGGTAAAGCACTGCCACCGCAGCATTCTCGATGAGATCAGGCAGTTTTTCTTTTATGTCAGTGACCATATTTTAGCTCATTGGCTTAGATTATCAGCGGGAGAGGGGAATCGAACCCCCATTCATAGCTTGGAAGGCTATTGTTCTACCACTGAACTACTCCCGCAATTCTGTTAAAAAAATCGGCTTTAGCTCTTAGCTATTAGAAGGATATCCATGACCTAAGAGCTACGAGCTAAATAATGGGCAGGAGAGGATTCGAACCTCTGAAGCACAGGTGCAACAGATTTACAGTCTGTCCCCTTTGGCCACTTGGGTACCTGCCCGTATTGCTTGAAACTCAGGGTCTATAGTCGAATGTCTATTGTCTATAAAATTGCAATGTGAAAATGTTTTATCGACAATAGACTATCGTCTATCGACTATTACATTAAGATACAAAGCCGGCGAGAGGAATTGAACCCCCGACCCGCTGTTTACAAAACAGCCGCTCTGCCAACTGAGCTACGCCGGCACTAACTGCATTTCTTAATCGCATCCGGAATATGCTCAATGATATCAGAGGCAATTAATCCCATCTGCGTCTTGTCTTTTGCTGCAATATCTCCGGCTAAGCCGTGCACATATGTTGCATATTTAGCAGCCATAAAACTATCCAAACCCTGCGCCAGAAACGCTCCGACTATACCGCTAAGCACATCACCGCTTCCAGCTGTCGCCATCCCCGGATTTCCGGTTTTATTTATATAACACTGTCCCATAGCACTAGTTACAGTGCTGTTATGCCCTTTAAGTATAATCGTACTATTATAGTATTTAGAGTACCTTTTCGCAACCAATTTCCTATTTTTCTTTACAAAACCAATACCTATCCCAAAGAGGCGGGCAAATTCTTTCTCATGAGGAGTTAGAATAAACTCCCCCTTGTGATTCTTTAGTATAGCTAAATTTTTACAAAGCGCATTAATACCATCGGCATCAATAACCGTTGGCAAAGTTTGTGCCTTAATAATTTTTCTTACCAAAGCATAAGTCGATTTATTATTGCCCAGGCCAGGGCCGATTATTAACACATCAATTTTTTTAAGAAAATCCCTGATTTGAATAAAAGCGCCTTTACTTAAAAAACCTTCCGCGGTTTGAGCAAGCGGCAGGGTCATTACCTCTTTTGGCTTATTTCTGGTTATCGCCAGATTAATGCCTTTAGGTAAGCCCAACGTTACTAATCCTGCCCCGGAACGTATTGCTGAAGCGGCGCAAAGCAACGCTGCTCCGGAGAATCCGGCTGAGCCGGCAATAATCAGTATATGCCCGTAATCGCCTTTATGAGAATCGGCTTTTCTTAGTAATAACCGCGCTGGCAACCGCATAAGTTTTAACATGCGAAATAGAAATATGCACCCCGATGTCTTTACATTTCCCGTTTAAAAATTCACAAATAGGTTTTCCGGACCGGTCATTTTGAACCTGTATATCCTGCCAGGAAAGCTTATTATCTCCTACCGCTTTAAAAACAGCTTCTTTAGCGGCAAATCTTCCGGCTAGATGCTGATAAAAAGAAACCCGGGTTTTGGCATTTTTTAATTCCGTTTTCGTAAAAACACGTGACAGGAAATCATCCCCCCATTTTTCAACCGCTTGGCGGATGCGGCGGACTTCAGTTATATCAACACCAGTACCGGTTATCATTTTTTTAAAATCCTGCGCATTTCTTTAACCGCTTTAAATAAACCCGTATAAAGTGCTTTAGATATGATGGAATAGCCGATATTAAATTCATTGATTCCTTTAATCGCGGCGATTCTTTCAGTATTTGCATAATCAAGCCCGTGGCCGACATTAACAACCAGGCCTTTGGACAAGGCATAATCTACGGCATTCTTAATCTGATTAAAATACTTATTTTTGGCGGCGCAGTTTTCTGCCTGCGCATAACGGCCGGTATGTAACTCGATTATTTCCGCTCCCGCAGCAATAGAAGAATCAATCTGCTTTTTATCCGGGTCAATAAACAGGCTCCCCCGCACGCCGGCTTTTTTAAGCAGCCTCAATGCCCGGGTAATTTTATTAAAGTTAAGGAAAACATCAAGCCCGCCTTCGGTAGTCAGTTCCTCCCTTTTTTCAGGAACCAGGGTAGCCTGATAAGGTTTAACCTTGCAGGCAATTTTTAGAATTTCCGGAGCTATGGACATTTCAAGGTTGAATTTAGTTTTAATTTTTTTAGAGAGATTAAAAACATCGCTATCCTGAATGTGCCTGCGGTCTTCACGCAGGTGCGCGACTATGCTGTCAGCTCCGGCTTTTTCGCATATAAGCGCAGAATTAACTGGATCGGGAAATTTACCTTTACGGGCTTGGCGCAAAGTTGCTACGTGGTCAATATTTACCCCTAATTTAGGCATCTTTGATTTTATGGCCTTTCACCATTCGCATAAAACCAAACAACAATGGCCAGGAGTAAAGAAATGAGCTTAAGCCATGGGTGGACAGTAACCAGGCTTGCTATTCTGGAAAGGGCGCTTTTCTTATTCTTATTCATCGTTATCAGTTTTAAGCAACTCTTTGATTCTTAGCTTTAGCTGCGGCCCGCCTAAATCCCTATAAAATTTTTTACGGTAAATTAAGGATATATCGCTTCTTTCCTCTGAAACCACGATTAAAACAGCATCCGTTTCTTCGCTTAAGCCTAAAGCTGCCCGGTGCCGCGTACCGAAAAGCCGGCTAAGTTCCTGATTGGCCGTTAAAGGAAATATGCAGCCGGCCGCAGATAACCTTCCCCTTGCAATAATTAAACCTCCGTCATGAAGCGGGTTATTCGGGGTAAAAATTGCCTGAATCAAATCCGCGCTAATCCGCGCATCTACAACCTCTCCGCTATGGATATATTCGGCAAGGCTGTCTGTTTTTTCAACCGCAATCAACGCCCCAAGCCTATTTTGCGCAAGATTTTCACAGGCAAGGGTAACCTGATTAATAAAGATGTCAATATCTTCTTCTTTTAAGCTGTACCTAAAAAGGTGGCGTTTCCCAAGCGAGGCCAACCCCTGCCTAATCTCGGCTTGAAAAATAATTAAAATTGCGATGACACTAATTCCGAATAACTTGTTAAGCAGCCAGTTTAAAACAATAAAATCAAATCTCTGGAATATTAAAAAAGCGAGCAGCAGCACGATTATCCCGCGCAAAGCTTGTAATGCCCGGGTGCCTTCAAAAAAAAGCATCAAGCGGTAAATTAAAAACCAAAGGATAGCAATTTCAACAGCGGGTTTCCAGTGCAAGATTATATTATCTGTCAGCATTTTTTATGGCCTCAACCATTTTTAAAGACCGGCTTAGCTCTCCTACATCATGAACGCGCAGAATATTTGCGCCATTTTGCGCGGCAATCACACAACTGGCCAGGGTACCGTTAACCCTGTTTTCTAAGGTATCCCCGAGAAGATTGGCAATAAAAGATTTCCGCGAAGTCCCTATAAGGATAGGTTTTCCCAAAACTTTAAAATCAGCCAATCTTTTTAATATCTGCAGGTTATGAAAGGTAGTTTTACCGAATCCAATCCCCGGGTCTATAATAATTTTATCGTTCATTACTCCAAGCGAATGCGCTGAATCAACAGCACGCTTTAAATAAGCAGTAATGTCATCAATCAATGAACGATAGGAGATATTTTTCTGCATATTAACCGGCTTGCCGAGCATATGCATGATCACTACCGCCGCCTTGTATTTAACTGCCAACCTCACCATGCTTTTATCCCTTAAACCTGAAACATCATTGATTATTTGAGCGCCTGCGTCTAAAGCGGCATCTGCTACTTCGGGCTTAAAAGTATCGATAGAAACTGGTAAATTAATTTTTTTTACTAATAGCTTTACTACGGGCTTGATACGACGCAACTCTTCTTTGGTACTGACGCTTTTTGCGCCCGGCCTGCTGGATTGGCCACCAAGATCTATAATATCAGCTCCCTCCTGCGCCATCTGCTCCGCTTTCCTTAAAGCTAAATCAACATGGGCATTACCACATCCCCTATACAATCCATCCCCGCTAAAAGAATCAGGGGTAAGATTGATAATACCCATAATATGGGTTTTTCTTCCAAGATGCAAAGAGCGGCCCCTTAAGCGCAGGACGAAATTATCCCTAGTATAGCTTAGGAGATCTTTTTCTATATCTTCGCCTATTTGCTTAAGGCCAAAAGGCTGAAGTTTTAATTTGGATTTTAAAGAATCAAATTGAGAAAGTGAACCAATGATAAGGACATCGGTTTTCTTGACTTTTCCGGTCAGCGCCCCACGGGCAACTGCCGCATCGGCTCCCAAAGAAAGCATTTCCTGCTTGAGGATATTTGCAGCAATATTATTAATATTTTTTAAGTGAATTAAGAAATTTAAAGCTTTAGGCAGCATGATCTTTACCCCATAGGGGTCAACACCGATATCATGCATAATCTTTTTTACTTCTTTTTCATTATCAGGGGTAAAAACTCGCATTAATTTTTAAACCAAATCGCTTTTCTCAATTCCAAGCAGTTTCTTTACTTCTTCGCCGCTTAAGACCTCTTTTTCTAACAGATTACCTGATAAAAGTTTGAGCTTATCCTGATTGTCTTTTAAAAGGCTGACAGCTTTATGATAAGCCGCGTCAATGATTTTTTTAACCTCTTCATCAATTAACCGCGCTGTTTGTTCGCTATAATTTCTTTCCTCCATAATATCCCTGCCTAAAAATACCAGACCCTCTCTTCTGCCCAAAGTTAAATTCCCCAGGTTTTCCGACATTCCGAACTGCATAACCATCCGCCGAGCCATTGCCGTTGCCACCTCTAAATCATTCTGCGCGCCTGTAGTCACTTCATCAAGGTTTATCTTTTCAGAAGCCCTGCCTCCAAGTATCATGGTAATCTCAGCAAGCAGTTCTTTTTTAGTCCAATAGTGCCTGTCTTCAAGCGGAGGAGTAAAAGTGTACCCGCCGGCAAGCCCCCGGGGTATAATAGAAACCTTCTTTAAAGGGTTTACTTCGGGTAAAAGCAGGGAAAGCAGGGCATGCCCGGATTCATGCAAAGAAGTGATTTCTTTTTCTTTTTTAGACATAATATGGCTTCTTTTCTCCGGCCCCATCAATACTCTTTCCACTGACTTATCAAAATCGATTTCTTCAACTGCTTCTTTATTGTTGCGTGCGGCCATAAGCGCAGCTTCATTACAAAGGTTGGCCAGGTCCGCTCCCGAAAAACCCGGAGTTTGGCTGGCTACGGATTTTAAATTCACCGTAGGAGCGACTTTGATCTTACGAGTATGCACTTTAAGTATCTCTTCCCTGCCCTGAATGTCAGGAAGATTGACAATAATCGTGCGGTCAAACCTTCCCGGGCGCATAAGCGCAGGGTCAAGCGTATCCGGACGGTTAGTTGCCGCAATAAGGATTAAACCCTGCTGGCCGTCAAAGCCATCCATCTCAACCAAAAGCTGGTTAAGGGTCTGTTCCCGCTCATCATTTCCGCCGCCGATACCGGAAAAACGCAGGCGTCCTACGGCATCGATCTCATCAATAAAAATTATTGCCCCTTTACCAGAAACCACTCCGGCTTTCCTGCCCTGGTCGAACAGATCCCTAACCCGGCTGGCACCTACTCCTACAAACATTTCAACAAAGTTAGAACCGGAAATGCTAAAAAAAGGGACATTGGCTTCTCCTGCGACAGCCCGGGCAATAAGTGTTTTACCGCATCCCGGAGGGCCGACCAAAAGCACTCCCTTGGGGATCTTGCCGCCAAGTTTCTGGAATTTCTTAGGGTCTTTTAAAAATTCAATGACTTCTTTTAGTTCTTCTTTTGCTTCATCTACGCCTGCAACATCATCAAAAGTGGCTTTTTCGGTATTGCTTTGAATCTTAGATTTTACTTTTCCAAAAGTCATAATCTTACTGCCAAGCTGTTCACCGCGCGCTGCCATCATCCACCAAAAGAAAATAAGCAAGAATATAGGCCCTAAATTAAAAAGCAGGGAGAGCCAAAATGTTCGCGCAGGCTTAACTTCAAAATCCTTTAAATTGGCTCTGATAAGGCTAAGCAGCTCCTGATCATTATCGGGTATGTTGACAAAAAATTTGGAATTATCAGAAAATTCACCTTGCAGGATAGTCTCGGTTTTTGTAACTTTCTTGATTCTCCCGGGGTTATCCTTTAGGGTATTATAAAACTGGCTATAGGTAATTTCTTTGGGAATACCGGATATGGGGATATTGCTGAATGAATTTATCAGCAGGATAAAAAGAAAAAAAACAAATATCCAGCCGAATGGAAAACGCTTGAATTTATTATTCTTATTAGATTTATGTTTATTTTGCGGTGTCATTTTGTTTCTCCCGGTTAAAGTATTTTAGATAATAATTATATCTTCAAAAGAATGTAAAATCAAGCATTTTATGGATTTAGCGTTTAAAGAACCGCAGGTAATGGCGGGTTTTTTGCACAGAGATACCTTTTGGCAGGTCCACAATTGACCCTGTCGGACGGCTCAAGATTAAATCTTCTATTTCCTGAATATGGATAAAACTTATCCTGCGCGTATCGCCTTGAATATACCCTATACTCTGCCTAAGCTTAAGCCGCAGTATTGCCGGATGCAATGCAATGATTTTTTTAAGCTCAAGACGCGGGATATTGCCTCCGGCGCTGCGTTTGGCCATCCGGTCAAGATACTCATAATCATAAGATGCGCTTTGCGCAAGGTTAGCCAAAAGACCGACAATATTTCGGTTGTAGTTTTTCTTAAGTAAAGGAATTAATTTATGGCGGACACTATTACGCAAAAATATTTCTTGCCGGTTAGTCGAGTCAACGCGCGCCTTTACCCCTTTTCTTTTTAAAAACTTATCTATTTGGCTGCGCGGGGTTTCTAAAAGCGGCCGGATAAAAATTACCCCCCGGATATTTCTTTTAACGGATATTCCGGAAAGGCCGGAAAGGCCGGTCCCGCGCAGGAGGCGCATTAAAACAGTTTCTGCCTGATCGTCAAGGTTATGCCCGAGCGCAACCTTATCCGCTTTGATTCTTTTGGCGGTACTGGTAAAAAAAGCCAGCCTCTCCTCTCTGCAGATTTCTTCCAGAGAACCCCGTTTTTTAACAAGACTCTGGTCCAGTGTTTTAACGCTTATAGGGATATTCAAATTTCCGGCCAGCTTCTTCACAAACAAAACATCGGCGCCTGAATCCTTGCGTAAATTGTGGTCAACATGGGCAATATGCAAATCTAATCCCATAGAGGATTTTAAGGCAGCTAACTTGAAAAGCAAGGTCAAAGAATCCGGGCCGCCGGATACACCGATTAAAATTTTGTCCCCTTCTTTAATTAAAGAGTGCTTTTTGATAGTTTCAGTGAACTTATCCATTGATTGATTCTACCACAAAAATGGGGTCAGAGCTAATTTTCCTTATCTCTAAAACGGTGGAAAAATAAATCTGACCCCATTATTGGCAACTTGACTTTTTGTAACTTAAAGTGTACATTAAGTAAAAATGAGCGCAAAACACATTGTAACGCATAAAGAGAGAAAAATTGTTTTTGGAAATTTTATTTCTCTTACCAGCCTCCAGAGTATTAACTATATATTACCCCTGGTTGTCCTGCCCTACCTTATCAGAATTATCGGCATGGAAAAATTCGGCTTAATCGCTTTTGCCCAAAGCCTTGTACAATACTTCCTGATTGTAACGGATTACGGCTTTAGCCTGTCTGCAACAAGGACAATTTCCCTTATTGGGGAACATAAGCAAAAAACTAACGAATTATTTTCTTCCGTAATGACAGTAAAACTTATATTTTCCTCTATCAGTTTTTTAATCCTTTGCGGCCTTATATTTTTTATACCCAAGTTTAAAGCAGACTGGCTGGTTTATATTTTAAGTTTCGGTTCGGTAATCGGCAGCACATTATTCCCTGTCTGGTTTTTTCAGGGAAAAGAAAAAATGAACTATATCGCAGTAGTAAACGTAATCAGCGGGTTAGTTTATGCTGTTTGCATATTTATATTTATAAATTCGCCAGAAGATTTTCTGCTTGTGCCTTTTCTCAATTCGCTTTTTTCGGTAACAAGCGGAATCCTCGGGCTTTATATAGCTTTCAGAAAGTTCCGCCTTGAATTTATTTTCCAAAAATACGACTCCATTAAGCGTGAGCTTAAAACCGGCTGGGATATTTTTATTTCCATACTCTCCATTAACGCCTACACAACCACCCGAATTTTTGCCGTAGGCCTGCTTACCAATAATGTAATTACAGGTTATTATTCGCTGGCTGAAAAAATAGCTAACTATATCCAAACTTTCCCATTAGATTCATTTACCCGCGCCGTATTCCCGAGGATCAGTAATGTCTTTCTTAAGAATAAGCAACGGGCGACAGCTATAATGTACAGGATTCAGGATGGGATTACTTTAGGTTTCGTAATCAGCCTCCCCATTGCTTATCTTATTGCGCCTTGGATTATTAAGCTCGCCTGCGGGACAGCCTACCAGGAAGTCGTGCTTACTTTAAGATTGCTTTTGGCTGCGGTATTCTTCGTCGGAGCAAACAACTTCAAGGTTCAATTCCTGCTTGTCTGCGGAAAACAGGATTTATACGCAAAAATCCATATTGGCGCAGCGCTTATCGGTTTACCTTTAATATTCCTGCTGATTTATCATTTCTCTTACATGGGGGCAGCGCTGGCAACGATACTGACCGAGGCGGGCGTATTTATCGTTACATCTATAGCTGTTGAAAAACTAGCCAGGAAATTCTCCGGCAGGTAAACCTGTCTTTTAGAAAAAACTAAATAACTTTGTTACCGATACATAAAATTTCGTTGATGTTGCCGTCCTTAGAAATAATTGCCTTATTTGTCCACAAAATTCTGACCTTTTCTCCGTTACAACGGATGTTTTCGTTTTCATTTGTAGAGTAACTTTCGGGATTATCCGCGATATTTTTAATCATATCAACCAAATCTCTTCCGGAGTTATCCTTTTGAGCGACAATTGTGCCTATGACGTTTTTCCCGATGATTTCATTTTCATAAAACCCAAAAAATCTTTGGCCGAATTTGTTAAAAAAAGTAACAATACCTTCCATATTCATAATCATAATAATGCTGTTGGCATTCTCAACTATCTGCTCATATCTCGACAAACGGGCAATTTCTTTAAGTAAACTCTCTTTATCGCAATCTTTAATTTCCATAATATCCTTTGGGTTAAATTAGCGTTAAAAATTTAGCCCGGGCCGATTGATCTAATAATGAATCTATGGCATACATAGGCTGCATATTATTTAACAGCCTTCTGCTATTCTTTTCTTCACCGAGAAAATTCCAGCCCGACAGAGAAATCTGCAGGGCATATTTTACGTTTTTTACGTAAACATGCAAAGCGGTAGAAACAACCTGAGATTCAGACTGTTGCCTTTCATCGGTAAAATTTGAGACAATCTCACTGAATTCTTTGGAACCTTCCGGCACAACGATTTTATTATCTTTAAACAG
>JAQTQQ010000005.1:54905-116091 GCA_028712175.1 Candidatus Omnitrophota bacterium
CCAACAAATTTTTTAAAACTGGTGGCGGAGAGTGGATTTAAACCACCGACCAAGCGGGTATGAGCCGCGTGCTCTATCAGGCTGAGCTACTCCGCCGTAAAACAACTTACAAGATTTATTTTTTTCTATATGCTTCTAAATACGAATCACAGTAGATATTTTTATTCAAAATAAGCTCAGCAGTAATCAACGCATCCATCAATTCATTATCTTTAGGATTAAGTATAGCAGAATCCAAGCCGTAAGCAAGGCTCATAGTTAAAAATGTACGGTTGATCAGGCTGCGTAACCGGATGCCCTGAGACAGGTTACTTAAACCTACAATCGTTTTAGGGCTTGGATCGCACAAAAGTTTAAATTCATGGATAGATTCTAAAATACCCTTAATCTGTTCTTGCGCCACATTCACCGGCAAGAGTATGGGGTCCAAATACAGATCTTCAACCGGAAACCCGTTATCCTGGCAATAAGCAACAATATTTGCCGCTAACTCCAGGCGCTGGTCTTTATTTTGCGGTATGCCTTTTTTACTGATCGTAATTGCGACTAATTGAGAATTGTATTGCTTGGCTAAAGGCAGGAGAACATCAAGCTTTTCTTCATCCGCCGTTGTAGAATTGATAATTGTCTTATTTTTAGAGACTTTAAGCCCCGCTTTAATAACTTCCGCCTTACTTGAATCCAGGCAAAGCGGCTTATCGGTTACCTCCTGAACAGCCTCTATGAGCCAAGGCATATCAATTAACGGGTTTTTTGACGCTGGGCCGCAGTTTACATCTAAAGCGGAAGCCCCGCAGGCAACCTGTTCTAGAGCGCACTTTTGCACTATCAATTTATTACGGCTTGAAATCGCCGCTTGAATATCCGCATACATTCCGTTAATCAATTCCCCGATAATAAACATGTTTATCCTTTATATAGCATTTCAATAAAATTATTAACTTTTTCTATTGCCTTAGGGTGGCGCATAACCAAAAGATCAGCCCCTGACTGTATAAGACTGGAGGCAGTAATTACTTCCCAAATAATCCCCTGGTTGGCGCTTGCTTTTGCCTCTTTTGCCTTCCACGCTTCCTGGCCGACAAAACAGATAAAAGGAGAAGCCAGGCTCTTATCTCCGCTTAAAGCAGCAAGGCGCGCCCTTTCCATAATAGAATAGGCATACTCTAACCCATACCCTAAAGAACCAATCGTAGGATCCATTACAATACGTTCAAACGCCAGCCCAATATCAGAAATTAATATATTTAATTGCTTGGCAATATTGATATCTATAGGGCTCTGGGCAATAATAGTATGGCCATCCGCTAAGGCGCTAGCGGCCAATGTTTTATAATTATCCTGGACCGCACACCCGATAAGACAGCGCTCTTTTTTGGCTGCTTCCGAAATCAAAGGCATAATTAAATTATCTTTTACGTCATTTTCGCATCCAATAATAATCAAGGGTACCCCGGTCCTGCTTAATAATTCTGAAACAAATTTAGCCGACTCCTCTGCCCCTTTATCCCCACTGTCAGGATGCGCTCCCTGCATTTTAAGACAGAGCAACTCTGCCTTAAAATCATTTACACATTTATCCACCCAGGCAAACGGGTCCTTTATTGATTTCCCATACGCAGAAACAAGCTCGCTATCCCAGTCAACAGGCGCGATATCCCATACCTCAAAGGCAATTTTTGGTTTATTAGGAATTACCCCTTCTTTAAATAATAAGGGCAATGATTTTTGGCCTCCGATTTCAATGCTATGGCTACGGGACCCCCCATGTTCATTTTTTGCACCAATAATTACCGTAGATATTTCATGCGGCCATTTCTCAAGCGCTAGTTGCGTTTCCATATAGGATCTCCCAATAAATTAAACTCCCGTAAAATATCTGCGTGCGGCGAAAGCTCGAAAACAGACCCGCCTTTTAAGCTTAACCTTTCAATATCCTGATCAAACGGCAAACTTCCTAAATAATCCAGCCCAATTTCTTTAATCTCCTGTTTTTGAGTGCCTTTATTAAACCTGTTAACCAAAAGAAAACTTTTTTTAACTTCAAATTTTAACTGCCTAACCAATTCAACAATCTTTTTGACTGACCTTAAGCCTACGACAGAAGAATCAGACACAAGCACGAGAAGATCAGCTAAGCGCGTAGTCCTGCGCGATAAATGCTCAAGCCCTGCTTCGTTATCAATAACTATATAGTCATAATCCTTGATTAAATTCTCCATAACCGCCCTTAACACATTATTTACATAACAATAGCATCCCGGACCCTCGGGCTTACCCATGTTTAACAAATCAAACCCGTTTTCTTCCTGAACAGCTGTTTGCACTTGAAGCTGAATAAAACGCTCTTTAGTCATGCCAGCCGGAATTTTATCGGGATATAGAGCTATAGCGTCAAGAATTTCTCCTATGCTGGATTGGCTTTTTACTCCTAAACTCTCCGCCAGGTTGCTGTTTGGGTCGGCGTCTATGGCTAAAACCGAACCCAATTTCTTATCTTTTATAAAACGTATAATTAAAGCGGCGATCGTGGTTTTTCCGGTTCCGCCTTTTCCCGCCATCGCAATAACCCTACCCATTAAACTTCACCGTTGGAAATTTTGCCAAATCCGTATGCGGAAAGAATAACGCCTGGCTGTATTCTTCCATATAAGCCGGATCAACCGATAATTCAAAATATGTAATCTTAGAAGCAAGCTTATCCGCCAAAGACATGGCCTGAGCGGATAAAAGGACCTGACGCGAACCTGCTAATGAACTATTGCCTATAAAAACAAACTTAGAACGTTCCATATCCGGCAATAATCCGATTTTAATTGCCTTATCAATATCTAAATATGTACCAAAACCTCCAGCGATGTAAAATTTATGGATACAAGTAAAATCCAGGCCTAAATGTTTAACTAAAATAGATGCCGCAGAATATATTGCTCCTTTAGAACGCTTAAGATTCTCAATATCCGCCTCGTTAATCACAATATCCCTGCCCGATTCAGTTTTGTTTCCAAAACAAATTACGAATTCAAGCCCCGAATCAGACTGGCGGATCCTGCTGCATTCCGCCTTAATTTTACCTGATTTATCAATGATTCCCGCATCCAGCATTTCGCTTAACAGGTCTATATAACCCGAGCCGCATATTCCGCAGGGCTTCTTGTCCCCGATAGTAGAATACTTAACGTTAAAATCTCCCTTGTTTATACTTATTTTCTGAATTGCTCCGCTGGATGCGCGCATACCGCTGGTTACTCCGCTACCTTCAAAAGCAGGCCCGGCAGAGGCAGCACAAGCAACCAAGAATTCTTTATTCCCTAAAACAATCTCGCCATTGGTACCGATATCGATCAATATACAAGGCTGGTCTTTTTGGTATATGCCGCTAGAGAGAACTCCTGAAGTGGTGTCTCCTCCTACATAGCTGGAAACACCCGGCACACAATAAAGCAGCCCCCTTGAATTAATATTTATATCGGCTTCGGCCGCCCTTAAAACAGGCAAGAAATTTGCCGTTGCAACATACGGTTCTCTACGAATATGGGCAGGGTCCATATTCAACAAAAGATGGATCATCGTAGTATTACCAGAGCAAACCATGCAGTTAACGTCATTAAGGTCAACATTATGCTCAAGAACCAATTCTCTGATTATCTGATTCATTGTGTCAGATACGGCATTATGCAGATGCTTAAGGCCGTCTGGCTTTGCCGCATGGACAATGCGCGTAATCACATCGCCTCCAAAAGCGGCCTGCTGGTTATAAGCTGCTTTTGTCCCGAGAATTTTATTCGAATTTAGGTTTATCAGCTGGCCTGAAATTGTAGTTGTGCCGATATCAAAAGAGAGGCCGAAATTATTTCCGGTCGTATCTTTCGGCTCAATTAAAACAATTTCAACCGTATTATTGCGTTTACCTAATGTAACGGTAACCTTCCACTCGTAATCACGCAAAAGCTGCCCTAACTGGCGTATATTAAATAAACCCGTTTGAATTACAGGAAATGCCTCGAATCTCCGCAGGGCCCGGTATAATCTTTCTAAATCGCTTAGGTTGTCTTCAAGGGTGGGCTTAGGCAGGTCCAAATATATTTTTGTAACAAAAGGAGAATGTTTAAAAACTTTTTCTCCGATTTTTTCATCCTGCGTCCAAATATCCTCGGCCTTTGAATACAGCCCGCTTAAACGTTCCTCCAGCTCTCCAGGAGTAAGCTTATCGAAATTAAGGCGCGAACTTTCGGGAATTATGACCTCTAAGTCGCTTTGGATGCTCGTCAGGCAGGCTAAATATATATTAGCCTTTTTATCGAGAGCGGTAATTATTCCGTTAGGCTGGCTTGTTACCTCTCCTTTATTGACCACTACCCTGCATTTCCCGCATATCCCGTCACCACCGCAGGTAGAATTAATATAAATCCCTGCGGAAATAGCCGCGGAAAGAATGGTTTTATCTTTATCAACTGAAACGGTTAAATTATCCGGTAAAAAGGTAACTTGAAATTTTTGCATAGATAAATTAATTCAGGTTTTTTAAGAACGCGGGAATTCCGGCTGCCTCTTTTGGGCCTACGATGATATTAAATCCTGAGGCATCCTGAAGGTCTCCGCTCATCATCGCAACATATCCGGGAATGATCAAATTCTTATGCTTGACCACCCCCTTTGCCCCGCTGGCTTCCAATGATTTAGTAATTGTTTCAGCATTAAATTTTTCTGCGGCCCATGCCGTTAATACTGACATCCCTTGAGTATCCACGCTTAAAATATACGAAGGTATTTTACTGGCTTCCACTTCGCCTAAAACGGTATAATAACTTAAAGAAAAATTAGTGGTGACTAAGAGAGGAGATTTATCATTAACATTGCCTATCGGATAAAGCTTGGGGTCAATCTGTAGAGGTTTCTGCGGGTCGGTGTATATATTCTGCCTGAGTGTCAAAATAGAAATAACCTCCCAAGCCTCTATTCCCTTAATCAGGACAATCCCGGCATATTTAGAAATATATGCGGTTGCCTCCATAGCCTCATCGTAAGAGCAAGCCTTATCAACTATAGCCAAAGTCGGATAACCCAAGGCCCGGTTTGATTTCTTAAGCGCCTGCCTGCGGATTTGAGTTAAATCCCAGATTTTATCGGCAACAGATTTTAAACCTGTATCTAAAATCAGGTTATTTACACCCAGCGCATTAAGCTCCTTAGTAAGCAGGGATAGGGCGCCAAGGCTATCCGCAGTTACTACAAGCGGCAGGTTAAATTCTTTGCATATGGCCCCAACCTCCTTAAAATTATTTTCTCTGGCGCAATAAATAAGAGGAACGCGGCTTTTGGCAATTTCTGCCGCCTGCTTCAAAGCCAAAAGATCTTTAGGCATAAGAACTACCTGCTTTGCCGTATTGCTTAATAATATTTTAGTTGCTTCCAGAAACCTTTTAGTATCTTTATTTTGTTTTAAAGCAACCAAGTTAACCTCTAAAAGCTGCCCTATGCGCTCAAATACCAGATGATTGATTTTATCAAGCCGGGATTTTATTTCCTCGTCGCTTAAGCTATCTTCAATAATAATACCCACGCCTGCAGGATTACGGAATTTTTCCTCATGCCTGAACATTACCGTTTCATTACCAATCTCAAATTTTGATTCGTTTAAACCTAAAATTAAGGGTTTTATCGGAGGCAAGGCTTGGGCCTCTAAGATAGCTTTAGCCTCAGGCGAAATAAAAGGACACTTCTCAATCTGAACCGCTTTTTTTGCCAATTGCATGGCAAAAGCAAGGCAGGTAGCAAATCCGCACTGGCGGCAATTTGTTTTTGGCAGCAGCTTATAAATATCCAACCCTGAAAGTGCCATAATTAACTCCTATTAATTAAGCTTGCAAAATATCCGGCCCCGAAACCATTATCGATGTTTACAACGGTTACACCCGGGGAACAGCCATTTAGCATGGTTAATAAGGCAGCCAGCCCGGAAAAACTTGAACCATACCCGCAGCTTGTAGGCACCGCAACAATCGGGGCCTTGACTAACCCGCTGACTAAACTGGGGAGCGCTCCTTCCATTCCCGCCACAACAATAATCACTTGGGCATGCTTTAACTTATCAATATTACTCATTAAGCGATGCACCCCCGCAACACCGACATCATAGAGCCTTTCGACACGGTTACCCATAACCTCAAGCGTCTGAACAGCTTCCTCAGCGATAGGCACATCACTTGTGCCTGCACAAATCACTAGAACCATTCCCTTCGAAGTTAACTTAGGTTTAGCCAGGAGATAGGCGATTTTTGCCAGAGGATTATATTTTAAAGCAGGAATTTCCTTCTTTAATTGAGAATACGTAGCCCTATCTAATTTAGTTAAAAGAATATCTTCCTTTAACTTAAATACTTTTTTGACAATTTTTTTAAGATGCAGGAGGTCTTTCCCCGGGCAATATATCACCTCTGCAAAACCTTTTCGTTTCCTTCTATCCGTATCGAATTTGGCAAATCCCAGGTCACAGAACCCGCGTCCTTGTGGCATTTATCTATAAGCCCCGGAAAAACAGATAGCCCAGAATGATTATAAAAAATAAAGCGAAAATATAAAAATCATTAAAATAAAGAAAATCCCGGAACCGGCTTCTCAATCCTGCCGGCTCTGTCTTTACGGCATCCGGATGCAAATGCCCATGGTTTTTTTTATATTGTTCGACCTGCTCCTTTTTAAATCTTAAATATACTCCCCCCACCTTATAACCGGGGACAGCCCCTGTTTCAGCTAAATCTAAAACATCTTTTTCGGAAATACCCAAAATTATGGATACGTCCCTGACTGTGAGCATTTTTTCTTCGATCATAGATTATTTTGCGATTTTCCCGGAAGCTACCCAGGCGTCAATCGCTTTGCGTTCAAACTTCCATTCGTTGTTTTCTTTACTTGCCGGTACCTTTCCGGAACTAGCCCATTCCATAATCGAGCTCAATTCAACTTCCAGGTATTTCGATAGTTGTTCAGAATTCAAAAAATCATGCAGCATTGTACACTGCCCCTGCAGGATTGCTCCCTCGGCGACATTAAGCTTTGCAGGATAAATATGCCCCTCTACAAAAGCCTGCGGCAGAAGGGTAAGACGCTCTTTAGCGGTAATCCTGCCCTTAACCCGGCCGCCAATTATAACATTATCTCCGATAATATCCGCATTAATAACAGCTGTCGGCCCGATAGTAAGATTTCCGCGGGTATCAAGATTGCCTTCAAACTTTCCGTTAATACGCAGATTAACCGGATCCTTAAAACTCAAAGTCCCCTGCATCGCGGCATCAACATCCAGAATTTTTTCATCCAAATTCTTTTTAAATGCCATCTTTATCCTCCTTGGTTAGAGAACCTTCTACGTAACGCAAAAAATGTAAAACTACCAGAACCAGAACCGTCGTATAAATAGCTATCCGGCTAAAACCGGCACCCACTGCCAAACCAATTCCCGCAACTACCCAAAGGCTGGCGGCAGTAGTCAGTCCTTTTACTCCGTCGGGTGAGCGGATTATGGTCCCCGCGCCAAGAAACCCGATACCTGTAACTACCCCGGCGGCGATACGCACTGGATCCATCGATACCTGCTCTTTATATATATCAAAAACATATAAAGATGTCAACATGATAAGAGCCGAGCCCAAAGCCACTAAAATATGCGTACGCAGGCCCGCATCCCTGCGGTGCACTTGACGCTCAAGCCCGATTAAACCGCTTAAAACCAAAGTAAGCAACAAACGCGTAATCATTTCCAGGTCAGTCGGCATAACCCCTCCTCATATTAGCTAAGCTCTATATTTAAATTCAGGCTGCTTCTTTTACCTTTTTCATAAAGGTAACTTCCCAAAGCGGCAACCATAGCCGCATTATCCATACACAAATTAGTATCAGGAAAATAACAAACTACCCCGGCCTCTTTAGCCTTAGAATAAATTTTCTGCCTTAAATAACCGTTAGCAACCACCCCTCCACCGATTAAAAGAACTGCGGATTTTTTATGTTTACAGGCAACTAAAGATTTACGAATTAAGGTATTTACCGCGCTTTCCTGAAAACAGGCAGCCAAATCCTTTTTTAAACCCGGGCCGATTTTCTTACCCTTTAGATAATAAAAGACTGCGGTCTTTATACCGCTAAAACTAAAATCCATTTCATTATTCATGCCCGAACAGGCAAATTTAATTTTTTTCCTATTGCCGCCTTCGGCTAATTTCTCAATTAAAGGCCCTCCGGGGTAACCCAAGCCCATAATTTTGGCAACCTTATCAAATGCCTCGCCGCAAGCATCGTCTAGGGTTTCTCCAAGTAAAGAAAAATCAGCAAAATCCTTTATGTAAAAAAGGCTGGTATGGCCGCCTGAAACTACCAATGCTACGGCAGGTAACTTAATATTGCGATGGCAGAGAAGATTAGCATAGACATGGCTATAGATATGATTAACCCCGATTACAGGTTTACCTAAACTTAGCGCTAAAGCCTTTGCAAATGATATCCCGACTAAAAGTGAACCCGGCAGTCCCGGCCCGGAAGTAACGCTCACTAAATCAATATCTTTACAGTTAATTTTCGCTTTTTTAACCGCCTGATTAAATACGGAGGCGATACTTTCAAGCTGCATGCGCGAAGCAATTTCCGGTATGACCCCTCCATGCTTGCTGTGTATTTTAAGGCTAGAGGCGACTATATTCGAAAGTATTTTCTTTGAACCCCTGACAACTGCAACAGATGTCTCATCGCAGGAGCTTTCAACCCCTAAAACAATCATTAACCTGACCTTTCAGCAGAGCATACTGCCTTCTAAACGCGCCATTAAATTTTAGTTTACTATTTCTGAAACAAAAACAAATTTATACCCTTCCTCCGCCATCTCTGGAAGCATCTCTTTTAACACCTCTAGCGTAGCCTTTCGATCATGGCCTATACCAACAGCTATTCCCTTTTTTGAGCTTATTTTTTTTAATTTTATCAACTGGGCCCTTATATACGCAGGATTATTCTCGTTGTCAAGAAAGACGTCCCTTTTGGCAATCTTTAGGTTTATTTTTTTTGCAACTCTTTGGCAAACCGACTTAGCAGTTACAAAACTGTCTAAAAAATATAATTTGTGCTTTTTTACTTCACCCATAACTATAGAACTCATTTTCTCGTTTTCAGTAATTGCCGAACCCATATGATTAGAAACTCCTTTAGCAAAGGCAACCGAGGCTAAATCTTTATTAACAATATCCCGTACTCTTTTAGCATCCATATTCAAAGTAATAGTATCTTTTTCCAGCCCGTATTTCTCTTTGGGCTGCATAGGAAGGTGGAGAATAATTTCAAAACCAAGATCTTTAAGGATTCCGGAGACTAACGCGGAATTTTTAAGGTTGGGCAGGACAGCACAGGTTAAAGGCTGTTTTATGCCTCTGGCAATTGCCAAATTATCTAAATGATACCCCCAGTCATCGATTACAATAGCGATACTGCCTCTATAAACCGGCAGGCGCTTAACCGGAACAGGCGGTTTCTTCTGCAGGGGAGTCAAGATTAAAGCAATAAAAACAAAAAAAAGAAATACTATTAAGATACTAACTAAAAACTTATTTTTCATCTTTTACCGTTTTAGAAAAGTGATTCCCGTTAGATACTACTTTTCTAACGGTGTCCTGCCGGACTTTTTATAGAATCCGATTACCTCAAGGGCGTTTACCGCGCGCACTATCTGCTCATCATCCTTATAATTAAACTCTTTGCCCTGATCCTGTTTTTCAGTATCCCCGGGTTTATCAAGTTCAGGCTTCTTATCGGCTTCCTTCTTCTGGACCACAATGTCGGGGGCAACCCCTTTTCCGTGTATAATTTTCCCGGATGGAGTAAAATAATGGCTGGTAGTCATACGCAGTGCCGAGCCGTCACCTAAAGGGATAACCGTTTGAACCGAGCCTTTACCGAATGATTTCATCCCGATTATTATGGCACGCTTATAATCCTGGAGCGCTCCTGCGACAATTTCACTGCCGGAAGCAGAACCTTCATTAATCATAATCACAAGGGGCAAATCGAGAATAGGATTGCGCGCGTCGGAGAAAAATTCTAAATTTTGTTTATCTTGCCTGCCCCTAGTATAAGCGATCATCTTATTTGAAGGAAGAAACTTTCCCGTTACCTTGACCGCAACATCCAAAAGCCCTCCGGGATTATTACGCAAATCTAAGATTAAGGCCTTCATCCCCTGTTTAGAAAGCTTGCTTAAAGCGTTGTTGAATTCTTGTAAAGTGTTTTCACGAAATTCCGTAAGCCGGATATAACCAATACCATTCTCTAAGATCCTGACGTGCTTAATATCCTTGATTTTTATTATGTCTCTGATAATCTTAAACTCTAAGAGTTTTTTCTCGTTATCCCTTAAAACCGTAATATTTACCGGCTCCTTAGGCAACCCGCGCATTTTTTTAACAGCGTCTGTGAGCGTCATATCACGGGTCAACTCATCATTAATCTTTACGATATGGTCATTGGCCTTTATCCCCGCTTTCCACGCAGGAGTATCCTCAATAGGCGTAATTACGGTTAAGAGCCCGTCTTTAATAGTAATCTCAATGCCAAGGCCGCCGAACTTTCCCTGAGTATCAACCTTTAGTTCATTGTAGGTATCCGGGTCCATAAACTGGCTGTGCGGGTCAAGCGAAGCAAGCATGCCTTTTAAGGCACCATAGATTAAATCTTTTGTTTTCGTTTCTTTAACGTATTCTTTTTGAATAATTGCTAAGGTATCGCTGAACAACTCCACCTGCTTATATAATTGGTCGTTAGATTTCTTTTTACTATCGGAAAACCCTACCCTGGCCCCAACAAATAAAATCACCGCAAAAAGAAAACAAATAAATATATTTTTACGCATCGGTTAACCTCCGACTCAATAGCTGCCCGACAATTTTAGGGTTTGCCTTACCGGAACTTTTTTTCATAACCTGGCCCACTAAAAACATAAGCGCATTTGTTTTTCCTGACCTGAAGTCATCTACCGACTTAGTATTTTCAAGGATAACCGATTCAATAATTTTGGATAATTCTTCCGTATCAGAAACTTGCAGGAGGTTGCTTTCTATAATTAACTCCCGTGCAGATTTTCCCGAATCAATCATCTGGCTCAATACGCCTTTAGCGGAAAGCCCAGAGATCTCCCCTCTTTCCACAAAACCGATTAAGCTAATCAATTCATCATTAGTAATATTTAATTCGCTTATTTTAACTTTTCTTGAATTTGCTTCCGACAATAAAGGCCCAATCAACCAGTTAACCATTAATTTTTTATCCTTACCCGGATATATCCGTATACACTCCTCGGAAAAACGGGCATCTTCTTTTGAGCTAACTAAAATTTTAGCGTCGTATTCAGACAAAGAATATTCTTTCATAAAGCGCTGCAATTTCTCCTGGGGCAATTCCGGCAGCTTTAGCCTTAACCGTTCAATCATATCCTGGTTGATATGAAACCGCGTTAAATCCGGGTCGGGAAAATACCGGTAGTCCTTGGCGCCTTCCTTAGTACGCATAGATACGGTTACGCCTTTCTCGGCATCCCAAAGCCGGGTTTCCTGAACCATATCCCCGCCTCTATCAAGCAACTCTGCCTGGCGGCCTACTTCAAAAGAAAGAGCGTCTTTGACCCCTTTAAAAGAATTCATATTTTTTAATTCGGTTTTCACTCCTAATTCCAACGAGCCGGCCTTACGCAACGAGATATTAGCGTCACAGCGCAAAGAGCCTTTCTCCATATCGCAATCAGAAACATCCAGGTATTCGATTATGCTTTTTAAATTAGTCAGATAATCAAAGGCTTCTTGCGGGCTGAATAAATCCGGCTCGCTTACTATTTCAATTAACGGAATTCCCGCGCGGTTAAAATCTACCAAACTTTGTCCGTCTTCATGGATAAGCTTGCCTGCATCCTCCTCAAGGTGTATACGGGTAATACCGATGCGCTTAGGCTTGTTATCGCGGTAAATATACAAATAACCGTTCCGGGATAAAGGTAGATCATACTGGGAGATCTGATAATTCTTAGGTAAATCCGGGTAAAAATAGTTCTTACGGTCAAATTTGGTATGTTCCTGTATCTGGCAATTGAAAGCTAAAGCTACTTTAATCGCAGAATTCAACGCTTCTTTATTATAAACCGGCAGAGTCCCCGGAAAACCGAGGCATATAGGACAAACACAAGTATTAGGAGCCCTGCCAAAATCAATAATGCATCCGCAAAACGCCTTGGTCTTAGTGCTTAACTGTAAATGCACCTCTAAACCGATTACTGTCTGATATATCATAGGCTTGACTTGATTTTATGCCACTCTGTATTCTGTTCAAAAGTATGCGCGACCCTAAAAAGCATTTCCTCGTTAAATGATCCGGCCATAATCTGCAGGCCGACCGGAAGTTTATCCTTAGTAAAACCACAGGGAATAGATATAGCGGGAATTCCGGCCAAATTTACCGAAATAGTATAAATATCGGAAAGATACATTTTTAAAGGTTCACTGGCCCTCTCGCCTAATTTAAAAGCCGGAGTTGGTGAAGTAGGGGCAGCTATGCAGTCAAATTCAGCAAAAACACGGTCAAAATCCTGTTTAATGAGCGTACGTACTTTCAGGGCACGCAGATAATACGCATCATAATAACCGTGCGATAAGGCAAACGTCCCCAGAATTATCCTTCGTTTAGCCTCATCTCCAAAACCTTCTGCGCGCGTGCGCTTATACATTTCGATCAGGTTATCCGATTTTGCCCTATACCCATATTGCACCCCATCAAACCTTGCAAGATTCGAGCTGGCCTCGGCGGTAGCGATAATATAATAGACAGGGACCGCATATTCGGTATGAGGTAAAGATACTTCTTTAACAGAAGCCCCTAAAGTTTTTAACTTATTGACCGCCTGCTCAATAACAGATTTAACTTCGCTATCCATGCCTTCTACAAAATATTCTTTAGGTATGCCTACCCTTAAACCCTTGATATCCTTAGTTAGACTTTTAAGATAATCCGGAACATCTTGGTCAACGGATGTAGAATCATTGGGATCATAGCCCGAAATAGCTTGGGTTAAAATTGCCGCATCTTCCACGTCTTTAGTGATCGGGCCGATCTGGTCAAGGCTGGAAGCAAAAGCAATCAAGCCAAAACGTGAAACACGGCCATAGGTAGGTTTTAATCCAACCACTCCGCAGAAAGATGCAGGTTGACGGATTGACCCTCCGGTATCAGAACCTAGCGCCCAAATCGCCTCATCGGCGGCTACGGCAGCTGCCGAACCTCCGGATGAACCCCCCGGAACACAACCTAAATTCCACGGATTATGCGTCGGACCAAAGCAAGAATTTTCTGTTGAAGAACCAAATGCAAACTCATCCATATTTGCTTTTAACGGAAAAATCTCCGCACCTGCTTTTTTTAGCTTACTAATAACCGTTGCTTCATACGGCGGGCAAAAACCAGCAAGGATCTTCGAGCAGCATTCGGTATTTAGGCCCTCCGTACAAATATTATCTTTTACAGTAACAGGCAGGCTGAATAATAAACCCTGCTTTTTATTGACCGCATCATTTTTTCTAAAGTCAGCTCGCCTTACATAAGCATTAATTTTAGAATCAACCTTTTCTATGCGCGCATAAAGAGCCTCCTGCACAGCCTCGGAAGCAACCGAGCCCGACTTAAGCCTAACCAATAGTTCATGGGCGGTCAATTGATTTAGTTCCATATTATTCAATTATCTTGGGAACACTGAAGAAATTCCCTTTTTTGCTCGGGGCGTTTTCCAAAGCTCTTTCCGGGGTTAATGAAGTATGCGGGATATCTTCCCGCAAAACATTGCTTATGGGCAAAATATGGCTTGCAGGCAAAACATCTTCTATATTCAAATTGCTTATCTTATCAATAAAACCCAATATCTCATGCAATTGAACATGCAGCCTTTCTAACTCCTTAGCCTGCAAATCGATACGCGCTAAGTGAGCTACATGCCTAATTGTTTCGTTATCTATCGCCATCATCCCTCCAATTTAAAATATATTATCATCCTTTCTTTTAAAAGTCAACATACTTGGATTAGCTCTTGGCTCTTAGGTCTTAGCTCTTAGCTAACCTAGGCTTAAACCTAGAATTACGGGTATACAATTGACAAATCCGGGAAAATATGTACAATACTACTAATTAACCTCAATAAAATGGGAACAAAAACTAAACAGACAAAAGTAAAATACCACCTGAACAATCAAGGCGAATTTGTCATTGAGAATTATAACTGCGCCAAGCCGTTTGCTAACTTCTTCCCGGGAATTGCCGGAAAATACGGAATCCCGATGTGGGTTTTCTATGTTAACCGTGGGCAATGTATTTCTAGCTTTGGAACCAAAGACAAAGATCAAGCTATCCTGGAATTCTACCCCGCAAACAAATCCTGGCAGTTTGTATCAAGCCATGGGTTCCGGACTTTCATCAAAATAAAATCCCCCAAAGAAACCATTTTCTACGAGCCATTCCGCAATGATTACGAGAATTTAAAATACAAGATTTCTAATTCTATGCGCATAAGCTCAAGCATGCTTACCATTGAAGAAAACAATTACACTTTAGGAATTAATACCTGCGTAGAATATTTTACTATTCCTAATGATAATTTTTCGGGCTTAAGCCGCAGAGTAACGATTAAAAATACCGGTAGAAAAACAAGGACCACAGAAATTATCGATGGCCTGCCCCAGATTGTCCCCTTCGGGGTAAATAATTTTTTCCTAAAAAAACTTGGGCGCACCATTGAGGCATGGATGAATGTCGGCAATTTGGAAAACAAAGTTCCGTTCTACGGACTAACGGTTGACCCTTCCGACAGGCCGGAAGTAGTGCATATCGCTTCCGGAAACTTCTACCTTGGTTTTCATTTTAAAGGGACTCGCGCCGAAATAATCCGGCCGATTGTAGATCCGGAAACTGTATTCGGCAAAGTAACCGATTTTTCCTACCCTTCCAAGTTCCTGTCTAAACAGAATTTTTCTTATCCGGGTTGGCAGCTAACCAAAAGTAAGACTCCCAGCGCCATGCTTTTTTTAAAATTAGGCTTAAAAAACGGCGAACAAAAAACATTTTATTCCATAATCGGACAGGCCCGCGATACCAAAACCTTAAACGGCTCAATTAAAAAAATTACAAAATTCGGTTACGTAGAAAACAGGCTCACCCAGAACACAAGCTTGATCCGTAAACTAAAAGATGACATTCTGACCAAAAGCAGCTCTCAGGCTTTTGACCTCTACGCGGGGCAAACTTATTTAGACAATATCATGCGCGGCGGCTATCCCGAAGTTTTTAAATCCGGGGCCGTATTTTACCTCTATGCGCGCAAGCACGGCGACCTGGAGAGGGACTACAATAAATTCCAGCTTCAGCCGGCATATTTTTCTCAAGGAAACGGCAATTACCGCGATACGAATCAAAACCGCCGCAATGATCTCTGGTTTAACCCTAAAATACAAGATGAAAATATCACTTTCTTTTTAAATTTAATCCAGTCTGACGGATTCAACCCCCTGATCCTAAAAGGCGAGAGCTTCCTGTTTAAAGACAACCCAGACTCACCCCGGATCCTTGCAAGTATGGTTAAAATTAATGACATTGCCAAACTTCAGGATTTCCTTAAAAAACCTTTTACGCCAGGCGAGCTAATTTTCTTTATTGAAGAGAACCGGATTAAGCTTACTGATTCATACGATAATTTCCTTGACACCATTATCCTGTCTTCATCAAAAATACAAGAAGCAGAGCACGGGGAAGGATTTTGGACGGATCACTGGACTTATAACATGGATTTAATCGACAGCTATCTTAGGATTTATCCGGAGAAATTTAATGAACTATTCTTTGGCAAAAAAGTTTTTTCTTTTTATGACAATGCGGAAACAGTTAGACCAAGGGACGAAAGATATATCCTTTATAGCGGCAAGGTGCGTCAACTACACTCGCTAATATCCGATAGCGGAAAAAAAGAAATGCTGCGCAAGCGCTCAAATAACCCCCATCTCTTAAGGAGCGGTTACGGCACCGGACAAATCTATTACACAACGCTAACCGCTAAACTTTTATGCTTAGCAGCGAATAAATTGGCATCAATGGATCCCTTTGGAATAGGCATTGAAATGGAGGCAAATAAACCAAACTGGTTTGATTCTCTTAACGGGCTGCCCGCCCTTTTTGGCTCATCTGCGTGCGAAACCTTTGAATTAAAACGCCTGCTGAAAATGATAAGGCGGGCGCTGGAAAACTCACAAGTTAATAACATTGAGCTCGCCGAAGAAATAGCTTTTTTTATAGAAAAACTCTCCCTCCTGTTTACTGAAGATGAATTTAATTACTGGGATAAAAGCAATGCCCTCAAAGAGGATTACCGGCATAAAACCAGAATGGGTTTCTCAGGCAATGAGCTCCATCTTGAAGCAGGCAAACTTATTTATTTTCTGGATCTTGCCTTAGAAAAAATCGATTCCGGATTAAATAAAGCTTTTGATAAAACCCGGGGAACCTATAACTCATACTTCATCAATGAAGTTAGTGAATATGATATAATTAAAGACCATTACATAAAACCAAGGAAATTCACTCAAAAACCTTTGCCTCTTTTTCTCGAAGGCCAGATGCACGCATTAAGGCTTTCAAATGATAGCCGTCAGCTCTTATCCATTCATAAATCAACTAAAAAAAGCGCGCTTTTTGATAAGAAACTAAAAATGTATAAAGTAACTGCTAACCTCGACTTAATGCCGGAAGAAATCGGCCGATGCCGCGCATTTGCACCGGGATGGCTGGAAAATGAATCCATCTGGCTGCATATGGAATATAAATATATCCTGGAACTCTTAAAAGGCGGTTTATTTGAGGAATTTTATGCCGAATTTAAAAATGTGCTTATCCCCTTTCAGGATGCGCAAAGATACGGGCGAAGCATATTAGAAAATTCTTCATTCTTGGTCAGCAGTGCATTTGCTGATAAAAAATTACACGGTAATGGATTTGTAGCAAGGCTATCCGGTTCAACCGCGGAATTCCTTGAAATCTGGCTTACAATGAATGTAGGCTTGCAGCCATTTTCACTGGACAGCCAAGGACAGCTTAATTTAACTTTTGCCCCCGTATTAGCAGGCTGGCTATTTAACAAACAGGGGGAATATTCTTTTAACTTTTTAAGCCAAATCCGCCTTACTTATCATAACCCGAAAAGAAAAAATACTTTTGGGAAAAACTGCGCTAAAATATCAAAGATAATTATTTTTGAAGACGGCCAGTCAACGCAGATAAATTCCTCTATATTAAGCCACCCTTACGCTCAAAAAGTTAGGGCTTGCCAGATTAAACAAATCGATATATTTCTGGAATAAAAAAATAAACAGCCTATAGACCATCGCTCATCGGCTGCTTAAAAATAATTCTTTAATATTTCAAATTAACCAATCTGCTCGCTTAATTTAGCTGAAGCGGTTAGTTCAACCTTCAGGGTATGCACAAAAGTAACGAGCAATATCCTGCCCCTGCTTGAGGCAACAATACTTCCTTTGATCTTGCAAAAAAAATGCTCCCTTTTCTCCTTTGAGTTTATTTCCTTTAATACATACAAGTATGGTTTTGGTTTTTCAACATCACTGCCTGAGACCTGCTTAACAATATAAGCAAAATGACGCCGGATCACGCTATGTATACCCTCCTTATCCATCACCTCAGAGGTAGCGATTATCCTGCGGTTCCTGGATAATGAGGTTAAATTTTTAAAAAGTAGATTACGCATCTTGCCCTTAAAATTAGCCGGATTGCCACATTAGCAATCCGGCCCCCCTCGTGGCTGGCGGGGAAGTTTGATTACAGAACAAGTATGCAATAAAAAGAGGCCAAATCAATAGGATTTGGCCTTAAAAAGAAAGCGTTTGCTTTTGATTATTTGATTGGTTTATTCTTAAAATTCAGACGGGGCTCCTGGCCTCTGAACAGCCTATAAAGGTTAGCTTTATGCCGGATAATTACAAAGGCGCTTAACAGTAAGCTTAAATAGAGGACCGGTTTTGGCTGCTTAAATAAAAAACAGAAAAAAGGCAAGGCTATGGCTGAAATAATTGAAGATAGTGAAACGATCCTTGAGGCTATAAAAACAATAAGCCAAACTAAAATTATTAACCCCATTACAATATTTAAGCCGTGTATTTGAATAGAAAGCGCAAGCAGAACGCCAAAGGAAGTCGCAATTCCCTTTCCTCCTTTAAACTGAAGGAATATGGTCCAGTTGTGCCCGCAGATACAGCATAGCCCCATAAGGATAAGCAGGTTATGCCCCTCTAAAAAACCCGGCTTATTTACAAAATAATTACCCAAAAATACAACCGCGGCAAAACCTTTAAAAATATCTAAAAGTAAAACTAATACCCCCGGCCCCTTGCCCAAAACCCGCAAGGCATTGGTTGCACCGACATTTCCCGAACCAACCTTACGAATATCTGCGCCTTTTAGAAACCTTACAAAAAGATAGGCTGTAGGTATACTGCCTATGAGATAACTAGAAACCAGCGCGGCGGTTGTCCAAAGCATATAAAATCCCAAATCCTCTCTTCACATAGTCTATGCCGGAAATAACCGTGAAAATTACGGCCGGCCACCAAATAAAATTTGCTATATTCCATTGCAGCAAAACACAGACAACCGCGAGCATTTGAAAAGTTGTTGTTAACTTACCCCATTTTGTAGGGTAGACATCTATCGATTGCTTAACCATATAGATAACTACAGCTCCCATAATTATGATTACATCCCGGGAGATCACCGTCAGAACCACCCAAAGCGGGAATTTTAAACTAAATTTGCTTATTGAAGACAAGAATATGAAAGCGCTCATTAAAAGAAGCTTGTCTCCCAGAGGGTCCAGAATTAATCCGGCCTTTGATTGCAGCTTAGCCTTTCGGGCAATAAAGCCATCTAAGCCATCAGAGATTACGCCTAAGATAAATATACTTAAAGCTAAAATTCTCAAAAAATCTTTCTCGGGGGAATAATACAAAAGGCAAGCGATAAAGAAAGGTACGCTTAAAATACGAAATGTCGATATTTTATTTGCTATATTCATTATACCGCCTTTCTATACAAATCAGGCACCATATCGCCCCATGAACGTTTTTTTAAGGGTTCTATTTAATAACCCGTATACGCTGCGGCGGCCAATAAATAATCATTGCCTGGCCAAGGACATCTTTTTTAGGCACAAAACCCCAATAACGGCTGTCTTTAGATGAGGCGGAATTGTCACCCAAAACAAAATAGCTGTCCTGCGGCACGACTATTTTCTCACCGGCAAGGCCAAAGTCACCTTTATTGAAATAGTAGATCTGGTTAAAAATAGGCTCACTGGCAGGTTTATCGTTAATATAGATTGAACCGCCTTTAATCTCCACAGTCTCTCCCGGCAGGCCAACTAATCGTTTAATATAATCTTTTTTCTTATCTTCGGGGTAAATAAAAACTATTACATCCCCCCGTTTTGGCTGCCTTAAGACTGGAGCGCGCAGATCCGTAAAAGGCACCTTCGCGCCGTAAATGAATTTATTTACGAGTATAAGGTCACCTTCAATTAAGGTCATGCGCATTGAGCCCGTGGGAATCTTAAAGGCCTGTACGATGAATGCACGAATAACCATAGCCAGCAAGAAAGCGATGACAATCGATTCAACCCAGTCACGTAAAACTGATTTCTTTTTTAAACTCATATTTTTAACACCTCCAGGAATGCTTCTTGCGGTATCTCTACTTTACCAAATTGTTTTAAGCGTTTTTTACCTTTTTTCTGGATTTCCCAAAGCTTGCGCTTGCGGGTAATATCTCCTCCGGAACATTTGCTTGTCGCGTGCTTCCCCACGGGACGGACCTTTTCCGAAGCTAAAATCTGGTTTCCCACAGCCGCCTGGATAGACACCTCAAAAAGCTGACGCGGAATGAGTTCTCTTAACTTAGAAACCAAAAGATGGGCCCTGGAAAGAGCTTTATCCTTAAACATGAGAGAAGAAAATGCATCACAAATCTGCCCATTAAGCAGTATATCAAGTTTTACCAATTTTGTGGGTAAATATTCCTTTACCTCGTAGTCCATAGAACCGTAACCTCGAGTAACTGATTTCATGCGGTCATAAAAATCCACGATTATCTCGGAAAGAGGAATCTGAAAAACCACCTTTACGCGGTCTTCCCCTAAGTATTCGTTTGAGATAAATAATCCCCGACGAGATTTAGTAAAATCGCAAACCGCCTCAATTGATTCAACCGGCACGATCATAAGCAGGTTAGCGTATGGTTCAAGAGCCTCATCAATATCCTGCGCGGGACAAAGTTTAGCAGGAGTATCAACTTCAATAACCCCGCCTGACTTTGTTTTAATGCGGTAAACAACATTA
The DNA here is from genome assembly GCA_028712175.1 of Candidatus Omnitrophota bacterium. GTDB lineage: Bacteria > Omnitrophota > Gorgyraeia > Gygaellales > Profunditerraquicolaceae > UBA6249. Next base: position 75,365 of record JAQTQQ010000005.1, read on the forward strand.
GGTACGGTAAGGATCAAATTAAGGTTATATTCACGTTCTAGCCTTTCCTGAACTATTTCCATATGCAAGAGCCCTAAAAATCCGCAGCGGAAACCCGTTCCGAATGACTGCGAATTTTCCGGCTCAAAAACAAAAGAAGCATCGGAAAGTTTTAATTTATCCATAGCATCGCGCAGCTCAGGAAAATCAGCCGGATTAACCGGATAGATCCCGCAAAAAACAAGAGGTTTGAGCTTGCGGTAACCCGGCAGCGCCTGCGCACAGGGCTTCTTAGGATCAGTAATCGTATCACCGATAACTACCTCGCGGGGATCCCGCATGTTTGCGGTAAAATAGCCTACTTCACCGCAGGTTAAATTATCCACCGGGCAATATTTTAAATCTTTAAACACCCCCAATTCTTCAATTTTGTAGACCTTACCGCAATGAAACATTTTTAACTGGGTTTTAGATGTAATTTCTCCGTCAATAACTTTAAGAAAAACGACTACCCCCTTAAAAGCATCGAAACGACAGTCGAATATTAATGCCTTGAGCGGGCCGGCGGCTTCCCCTACGGGAGCAGGCACTGTCTCAATTATCCTGTCTAGAATATCAATAACCCCCCTGCCTTCTTTTGCCGAAGCCAATATAACCTCATCTTCTTTAAAACCCAAAACGGTTTCTACCTGAGACTTGACCCGGGCAACATCCGCGGAAATCAAATCCACCTTATTAATTACCGGTATAACATGAAGGTTATTTTCTATAGCCAGATAATAATTACCGACTGTCTGCGCCTCAATGCCTTGTCCGGCATCGACTACCAAAACCGCCCCTTCGCAGGCGGCAAGAGACTTGGATACCTCATATGTAAAGTCAACATGCCCGGGAGTATCGATAAGGTTTAGGATATACTCTTTGTTGAACTTTTTTGAAAAATAATTGAGCCTAACCATCGAAGCCTTAATGGTTATCCCTCTTTCCCTTTCAAGGTCCATATCATCAAGCAGCTGATCGCCCTTATGCCGCAGGTCAACGGCACCGGTTATCTCCAATATCCGGTCAGCTAAAGTAGATTTACCGTGATCGATATGCGCAATAATAGAAAAATTCCTAAGTAGAGATCTGTCCATTTATTTTATAAAACCCAGCATTTTATCTACAACCTGCTCTATAGAAAGGTTCGTTGTATCAATATAAATAGCATCAGCGGCCTTGCGTAAAGGTGAAGCTTGACGGGTTGAATCAATTTGATCCCGGTTAGATAAATCTTTGGCGACATCTTCTTGCGTAACATTCTGCTTTAGCCCTTTTAGCTCCTTATAACGGCGCATAGCCCTTTCCTGCGCTGAAGCATCAATAAAAAACTTCTTTTCTGCATCGGGAAAAACCACCGTACCTATATCCCGGCCGTCTAGAACACAATCACCGCGCTCTCCGAGCGCCCTCTGCATTTTTACTAATATCTGGCGGACATCCCTGATTTTAGCTACATCTGAAACAAATTGCGTAATTTGCGGCCTACGGATATCCAAAGATACATCCCTGCCGTCTAAAATCACTGTCAATGAACCATCGGCATTATTACGCAAGTCTATTCTTACATTTTCCGCCAATTCGATAATTCTTTGCTCTTGGCTGACAGGTATTTTACTCTCAATTGCTTTTAAGGTTAAGGCCCGGTACATTGCTCCGGTATCTATATAAAGAAAACCCAGCTTTCTTGCAAGAATTCTGGCAACCGTGCTCTTTCCGGCTCCTGCAGGCCCGTCAACAGCTATAATCATCCCAATCTCTCTCTTTTTTTATTTGCGCTTTTGAGGATCTTAATCAAAAACTTTTTGTCGTTATTTTTTAAGGCGAGCCCTAAAGCAGCGATCTTATTCTGGAAGGAAGAAATAGCGGATAATAAATTATTGCGGTTGCTTAAAAATATCTGGCTCCAAAGCCCCGGGTCTGAAGCTGAAATCCTGGTAACCTCCTTCAGGCTGCTTAAACTAAAATTCAAAAAGTTTTCAGGTATAGAGTTCATTAAAGCAAAGGCAACCGCATGGGCCAGATGGCTTGTGCAGGCCAGCGCCTGATCATGCTTCTTAGGAGAGATAACTTCAACCTGCGCGCCTAATTTTACCCAAAAAGCCTTAATTTTATTCAATGCCTTCTTGTTAGTCAGCGCTGAAGGAGTAATAATACAGGTTGAACCCGTAAAAATATCACCTCCCAGATTAACAATCCCTTTTTTTTCTGAACCAGCTAAGGGATGGCAGCCGACGAAATTGGAAATAAGAGGATCTAATCTGCAGACGATCTTTTCTTTGGTACTGCCCACATCAATAACAATACAGCCCTTCTTTAATTTGTCCTTGATTTTGGCGGCAATATCAATAATCGAATCAACCGGAGTAGCTAATATAACTAAGTCGGCAGAACGGACCACTTCCAAATCTTTAACCGCCTTGTCGATAGCTCCGATTTTCTTGGCTAACTTTGCATTTCTTTGATGAAGGCTAAGGCCATAAATAGTGCCGGATAGGCGCCTCTTTTTTAAGGATAGGCCCAGTGAACCGCCGATTAATCCCGTGCCGATAATCACCACATTATTAAACATCTTCATGGCAGTTTTCTTCCGATCACTTCAGCAATAGCTCTAATCTGTCCCATCAGGGTAAAAAAATTATCCGGAATAAGTGATTGCGCTCCGTCAGACAAGGCTTCTTCGGGATGATTATGCACCTCGATAATCAGGCCGTCTGCGCCTGCGGCAACAGCCGCCTTGGCCAAAGCCGGAACCAACCCCCATTTCCCTGCAGCATGCGAAGGGTCAACTATAATCGGCAGATGCGAAAGCTGTTTTGATACCGGGACTGCGCTTATATCCAAAGTATTACGCGTAGAATCCTCAAAGGTCCTGATCCCTCTTTCGCAGAGAATGACCGAAAAATTACCGCCGCTTAATATGTACTCGGCGGACATAAACATATCTTTAACCGTAGAGGCCATCCCCCGTTTTAAGAGAACGGGCTTCTTTGTGGCACCTACTTCTTTTAATAAATTAAAATTCTGCATGTTGCGGCAGCCTATCTGTAAAACATCTACATAATCAGCAACTAAACTAACATCCCGGCTGTCCATTACCTCACTTACCGTAACCATACCCAATTCATTACCAACTTCTCTAAGCATCTGTAATCCGGCTTTACCTAAACCCTGAAAGCTATAGGGGGATGTGCGGGGCTTAAATGCCCCTCCGCGCAATACGGTCGCTCCGGCTTTCTTTATATCCCGGGCAATCTCAAATAAACTATCCACACTCTCAATTGTACAAGGCCCTCCCATAACCACTATTTCTTTACCGCCGATTTTTACACCCTTACCAAGATCAATAACCGAATCCTCTTTCCTAAACTCCCGAGAAACCAACCTAAACGGGGAAAGTACGGGGATAACATTTTCTACCCCGGGAAAGACCTCTAAAGGCGTAACCCTTAGTACATCCTCCGGGCCGATAACGCCAATAATCGTTCTTTCCGCACCTTTAGAAACATGCGCGGTTAAACCCAGCGCTTTCACCTTATCGATAATATGGTTGACTTGGGCTTCTGTTGCTTCGGGTCTTAAAACTATGATCATTTTAGCTCTTCTCCTTAAGGACTTTTTTTAAGACACGCATGCTCCTTGTATTTTCCTTCTGCGTGCCTATAGTTAGACGGATAAAATTATCTAATCCATACTGCTTCATATCGCGCACGATCACTCCGAATTTAAGCATAGATTTAAAAACCTCCATGCTATCCCGGCCGGCATCTATTAAAATAAAGTTAGCAACCGAAGGCACATAACCTATCCCCATTGCGGACAGTTCATCGTAAATAAATTGCTTACCTTTTAAAACTATCTTGCGGGTCCTTTTAATAAAATCCCTGTCATCCAGAGCCGCCAGGCCAGCGGCCTGTGCAAGGATATTTACGTTAAAAGGCAGCCTTACGCGCTCCATACAGGAAACCAAACCCGGATCGGCAATGGCATAACCTAAACGCAATCCGGCGAGACCATGCCCTTTAGAAAATGTCCTTAAGATTATGACCCTTTTTTTTCTTCGTAAATAGCTTAAGCTGTCGGGATAATCATTAACATCGATAAAAGTGTCATAGGCCTCGTCAAAAACAACTAGAATATGTGCAGGCAGCGCATTTAGAAAATCCGAAACTTCATATTTAGTAACATAAGTACCCGTGGGATTATTCGGATTGGCAATAAATATTAACTTGGTTTTCTTATCGACCAGTTTCAGAATTGCCCCTAAATCGAATTTAAAATACCGAAGCGGGGCCGTCTTTACTTTACGATCATTGATTTGGGCGATAATTTCATATTCCAAAAAAGCAGATTCGGAAGTAACGATAGACTCATCCGGTTCCACAAAAGTCTTGATCACAATATCAATAAGTTCATCGGAACCATTACCAAGAACGAAGTGTTCAGAAGACAACCCAAAATATTTAGCCAGGCGTTTTTTTAAATAAAAACCCTGTGCATCCGGATAGCGATAAACTCCGGATAGGCATTTCTTCATTGCCCCCAGCGCTTTTGGAGAAGCACCTAAAGGGTTCTCATTTGAAGCAAGCTTAATAACTTGCCTTAACCCCAGCTGCCTTTTAGTTTCTTCAATAGGCTTGCCCGGAAGATATGGCTTAATCATTAATACGCTTTTACGGACAAATTCTTGCACCTGTTTATTCTCCAACTGGATAAGAACCTAAAATTTTCAAGTAATTACATTTAGGCTCCAGCTCTTTTAAGGCTTTTTTTATTTTATCATCATCATAATGGCCGGAAATATCTACAAAGAAATAATACTCCCACGCCTTCTTTTTTGACGGCCGCGACTCAATTTTGGTAAGGTTAACCCCATATTTACGAAAAGGCACAAGTAGTTCATACAAAGCCCCCACGCGGTCTTTTATCGAAAATAACAGCGATGTTTTATCGCTTCCGGTCCTTTCCACAACGTTCTTTCCGATAACCAAAAAACGGGTGACATTATGCAATGAATCCTGTATATCGGAAGCTACAATTTTAAGCCCATAAATCTTTGAGGCCAAAAGAGAGGCAATTGCTGCGCTATATTTTTCCTTTTTTACCATTTCCGCAGCGCGCGTAGTGCTGGACACATCCACCAATTCTGCTTCAGGCAGGTTTTTCTGCAACCAAATACGGCATTGCCCAAAAACTTGCGGGTTAGAATAAACTCTGCGGATTTTATTCTTACTGCAATTAGCCAGTAAATTATGCGATACATCCAGGATGATTTGAGAACATATCCTTAAGTCTGAATCTACAAAAACATCCAAAGTATGGGTTACCGCGCCCTCGACGGAATTTTCTATAGGCACTACTCCGTAATCAGCCGCACCCCTCTCCACTTCAAGAAAAACTTCGGAGATGCTGTTACAAGCTATATAATTGACCTGAGAACCAAATTTCTTTATAGCAGCTAAATTGGTAAAACTTGCCGCCGGCCCAAGATAAGTAATCTTTAAAGGTTTCTCTAAGGCAAGGCTTGCAGACATGACCTCCCGATAAATCGCTTCAAGCGCGCCCTTCTTTAACGGCCCTTTATTCAGGCTTGAAACCTTACGTAAAACCTGCATCTCTCTTTCCGGGGCATAAATACTTTTACCGGTATTAAGTTTTACCCTGCCTATCTTCTTTGTTACTTCCGCGCGTAAATTTAATAAGTTAATTAATTTACAATCAATGATATCGATCTTATTACGCAATTTTTTCAGGCTCATTTTCTTTCTCCTTGGCATCCTCTTGGATAAGCGGCTCAATGCTGTCTTGAAGCTCTTTTTCTTCCGCCATAACGGTAAAATCCTCCATTTTTGGCAGGTCATCCAGCGACTTTAAACCAAAATGCTCCAGAAATTCGCGTGTCGTTCCAAAAACAAAAGGTCTGCCGGGGACTTTTTTCCTGCCGCAAATACGGATCAAATTCTTATCAATTAAACTCTTCATTACGCCGTCAACGTTTACATTTCTTAAAGATTCAATTTCGGCTTTAGTCAACGGCTGTTTATAGGCAATAATCGCCAAGCTCTCCAGAGCGGGTTTGGATAATTTCTCATTATAACGGTTCTTAAAAAGTTTTTTCAAGAAAGGAGCAAATACCGAAGAAGTAATCATTTGAAATCCGCCAGCAATCTCTATTATGCGCATACCTCGATTAGCGGATCCATATTCATTTCTTAACTCATCAATGATTTTTTTTACCTCTGAGGCATCAAGGTTTCCCAGTACTTTTTTTATTTGATCGGCCGTAATCGGTTTTTCCGAGGCAAAAATCAAAGCTTCTACCGCTGATTTCAGGTTGCTTTCTTCCATTTTACTTTCTTAAGCGCTTCTGCTTATAAACTAAATTTAATAGTTCCTCTGTTGTATTAACCTGTGAGTTTGACTCTAAAACTTTCTTGATCATATTAAGTGCCTCCGGTCTTCTATACTGCAGCTGCAGTAAAACCTCCAAAGCCTCTTCAGATATATCTTTAGACGCGCTTTTTTCTTCAATGCTGCCGTCTTGCATGAGGCCAAATTTACCCACTTTATTTTGCAGCTTAGCCACTATCTCCCGCGCCCTTTGCTCTCCTATGCCCGGCAACGATTTTAACGAAGCCAGATCACCCTCATCGATTGCTTTTGCGATTAAGGAAATGGGCTTATTCAATGCCTTAAGCGCTGCGCGCGGCCCGATACCGGAAACCGTAATAAATATTTCAAAAAAATCCTTTTCAACCTGATTTAAAAAACCGATTAATACCGGAATACTTTTAGCCTGGTCCACCTGATGGTAATGGTAAGTCAACAGGGAAATTTTATCATCACTACGAGCTGCCTTGTCAATCCCCTGCATAACGCAAGCCGGTATAAAAACTTCATAGCTTAAACCATTCAAATCTAAAACAAGGTAATTTAATCCTTTTTCAACTACTTTTCCGGTGATACGGTTAATCATATCTTTGGTTTCCCGATATAGCTATGCGCAATAGCAAGCGCTAAAGCATCGGTAACATCCGTATAATCCGGCACAGATGCTACCCCCAATGTGTGGCTAACCATTCTCTGCACCTGAGCCTTAGAGGCCAGCCCTTTTCCTACAATGGCTTTCTTTATGCGCGTAGCAGCATATTCAAAAAGAGGCACACCGCAAGTTGAAGCTGCAAGGCAAATAACCCCTCTGGCCTGGCCCAGGATACAGGCCGTAGCTGGATGCTTATAGTGCGAATATATTTTTTCAATCACTAAACAATCGGCGCCGGTATCAGAAATTAATTTAATTACACCGCGGTAAATACTATCTAATCTTTTTGAAACAGGGTCCTTTGGCTTAGTTTCGATTATTCCTGCCTCAACCAAAGTTAATATTGACCCTTTTACCTGAATAACCCCATAACCGGTAACAGCTAAAGCCGGGTCAATACCTACGATAATCATTCTCCGCCGGCAGCCTCATTTAAGATCTCATCCGGAATATCAAAGTTGGCATAAACCTGCTGCACATCATCATGGTCTTCTAATGATTCAACTAAAGCCAATACCTGCTTTGCCTCGTTTCCTGTAACCTTAATAGTTGAAGACGGCACCATGGTTAATTCAGCATCATCCCATTTAATACCTTTTTCAACAAGTGCAGCCTTTACTTTTTCTAAATCCTGAACGGCAGTATAAATTTCGTAACTATTATCTTCATGCTTCATGTCTTCAGCTCCGGCATCTAAAACAATATTCATAAGTTCATCCTCTTTAACCTTGTCTTTAGATACCGAAATATAGCCTTTCTGGGTAAAGATCCAACTGACCGATCCGGCACCCGCCATATTCCCGCCTCTTTTCGACATAAGATTACGTAATTCAGCGGTAGTACGGTTTTTATTATCGGTAAGGGAATCAACTAAAATAGCCACCCCGCCCGGGCCATAAGCCTCATACATTACCGCCTCATAAACAACCCCGGGAAGTTCACCTGTCCCGCGCTTAATTGCCATCTTTACATTATCTGAAGGCATATTTGCCTCTTTGGCCTTTTGCATTATCGCGCGCAGGCGGGGATTAGAATCAGGATTACCTCCTCCATCCCTGGCGACAACAACAAGTTCTTTAATAATTTTAGTAAAGGTTGCGCCGCGTTTTGCATCAGCTACACCTTTTTTCCCCTTATTTGTCTTCCATTTTGAATGACCTGACATATTATTCCCCCTTTAATTGAACATTGAACAATAAAACAAAAACTTACCCATAACAAAATTAAAAAGCAGGTAGAATAAGCCGGGTTCTGTCTTGATACGAATTTGCGTATCGATTAGCGACTATTCCTCTCAATTTTCGCGTTACCGCGAAAACTTTAGCAGCTTACCCGGGATTAATAGCGTGCCGGATCGGCACTCATCCCCTATTCTACCTTGCTCCACGCAGAGATTGCCTCGTTTCACCCCCAAGCGCAGCAAGCCGCGTTCGGGACTCGTCTCTGTGGCTCTTGTCCGTTCCGGCTTTCACCGAAAGACGGGAGTTACCCGTTGCGTTATCCTCTGGAGCCCGGACTTTCCTCCCGCCAGTTCTCCTGGCGGGCAGCCGCATTCTACCTGCTTTCTTTAATTGCCTGGGTTGCTAATTTGTCCGCGACGGTGTTTTTTTCACGCGGGATATGGCTGATTAAAACATTATCAAAACCCGATAAAAGATGCACAGCCCGGTTATACAAACTTATTATGCCTTCGTTTCTGACTTTATATATTTTATTAAGCTGCCGGGCTAAAAGCTGGCTGTCCGTATTAATCTTTAAACTACTGGCCTTCAATAATAAGGCTTCTTCAAGGGCATAAATGAGAGCGGTATATTCAGCTACGTTATTTGTAGCAACACCTATATAACTTGCAATATTCTTAACCAGGCGGTTGTTCTGGTATATTGCAACACCTATGCCACTTTTACCGGGATTACCTTTTGAAGCACCGTCAATATAAATTTCTAAATGATTCATTCTTTAAGAGAAAGAATCCGGTTGCAAACTTCACAGGTAACGACCTTTTCATACATCTTAATTAAATTAATTACCTGAGGCGGAACTAACATATGGCAGCCTCCACAGGAGTTATCCTTAACCGTAACTATGGCTAATCCGTCCCGGCTTTCTAGAATCCTCTCGTATTCAGATAGCATCTTCTGTTCTATGCCCGGGGCTATTTTCCCCCTCTCGGCAGCTAATTGCGCAAGACGGTTATCGATTTCTTTAATGCGTTCCTGAACTTTAGCTTTTTGTCCAAGAAATATTTTCTCTTCTTCTTTTATTTTTAAATTCTCCGCTTCAATCTGTGCCTTAATTTTATCTGATTCCTCATAAGAAATAAGGATGCTCTCTTCTATTACCGATCCGTCAGCCTTGGCATCTGCAATCTGCTGCTGCATAGTTTGAAACTCTTTATTTGTCTTTAATGAATACAACTGCCCCTGCAGCTTCTTTACGGCTTCGGCATTAGTTGCCAGCTCAAGTTCCTTTTCTTTGCGTTTTTTCGTTATTTCCAGCGACTTATTCTCCAGATTGGCCAGATTTTGTTTTTTGGACTCAAAAGCAGCTTCAAATGCCTTGATTTCCAAAGGCTTAGATGCCTTTTCAATCCCTAAAGTATAAATTTCGCTGTCTACTTCCTGCAGTTTCATTAAGCCATCCAGTTGCTCCTTCAAATTGTTTATCACCGATTGTCTCCTATAAAAAATGGTGGGCGCAATAGGACTCGGACCTATGACCTCTACAATGTGAATGTAGCGCTCTAACCAACTGAGCTATGCGCCCAAAGGCCCGATTAAAAACTTAAGCCCACAGTGACTCGAGCCCCGGACCGTCGTCGTCGCTTGCCAAAGGGGCTTTGCCCCTTTGGCGCTTCGCTGTTACCCCAAAAGCGTGGGGAAATTTTTCCCCACACCCCTTTTGGTCCGGGCTTAAACTATGGGCATTTAATTTATCAACTGGGCCCACAGGGACTCGAACCCCGGACCAATTGATTATGAGTCAACTGCTCTAACCGACTGAGCTATGGGCCCTAAAAATAATACTATATCATACTATTTTTAGCGATTTTTAGCAAGAAATTTGTTTAAATTAATCAGAAAAGGGATCAACCTTTCTTACTGATAATTTTAAGAAAGGTATTTGCAATACGGGGGTCGAACTGGGTTCCGGAAGCATTTTTGATAATCTCAACTGCCTCCTTTTTGCTAAACGCCTTGTGGTACGGCCGATCGCTAATCAAAGCCTGATATACATCGGCAATTGCAATTATCCTTGCGCCCAAAGGAATATCCTCGCCCTTTATTCCGCTAGGATAGCCTTTGCCATCCCAGCGCTCATGATGATAAAAAATAAACGGGATAAGGCTGTGCAAAAACTGAATCGGCCTGATAATATCCGCTCCAATTTGCGGATGCTTTTTGATTTCCGCAAACTCCTTTTTATTCAGCTTGCCTTTTTTAAGCAATATCGTTTCACTGATGCCTATTTTGCCTAAATCATGCAGCATTGCCGCCTGCTTAATAAGTTCAACATCTTCTTTAGGCAAATTCAGGCCTTTAGCAATTTCCGTAGCAAAATGCACCGTGTTTTCCACATGCTCTCCGGTATAATGGTCCTTTAATTCCAGCGTTTTAGCAAAAGCAAAAATAGACTCGGTTAAACCCTGCTTTGACTGCCTGTTAAGCTTATCAATTGTATTTTTTAAAGTTTTTACCCCGATGACCTTAGAGACTTTTTCTATACCCTTTTTGATTTTGCTCTTAACGTCCAGGGAGGAATAAACCCGGTCGCCCCCGCTTTCCTTGACCTTATTAAGCACTTTATTTGCCAAATTAACCAAGTCCATTCCGTTTTTCGCCCTGTCCTCCGGGAAAGAGACTACCGATATGCTTGTTTTCAATTTAACCGAATGATTTTTATCCCCAAAATTAATGAAATTCAAAGACTCAAGCAGCCTTTGAGCCATATTAAAAGCGACATTACGGTCCAGCCTTGGCGATATAACTATAAATTCCTCTCCGCTATAGCGGATAAGGATATCATACCTTCTTACCATTCGTTTAAGCTGCTTTGCAAATTGCTTTAAAACTAAATCTCCAAAAGCAATTCCATATACATCATTTATGGATTTAAAATAATCTATATCAAGCATAATGATCGCCAAATTCTGGGCATATCTCCTTGCCTGATGGAATTCGGCCTCAATGATCTCCTCTAAATAACGATAATTGTATAAACCGGTATGCGGGTCAATAAGCGAAACACTTTTTAACTTATCATTGATTTTAATCAGCTCCGTATTCAGCTTGCTTTTTTCTAATTCCGCTATTTTATAGCGCTCGGTTTCCCGCAGAAGCTCTTCTGTGCGCTCCGTAACCAACTGCTCCAAATGATCCCTATAATGCTGCAACTCCTGATCAATTTTTTTCTTTTGAGTTATATCAACGTTTATTTCGGCCACCAGCCATTCGCCTTTTTCGTTCTGAAAAGGTATTGTAGTAACCTGAACTGGACGCATGCCTTCTTTTTCTAAAACCTCCTCGCTAATTACAACTTTTTTTGTCCTAAATGCCTCTTCAATGGCGCAAGTTGAGCATGGGCTCTTGCGGTTCATAAAATACTCATAACATTTCTTACCCTGCCAATCTCCATAGAGGCGCGCCCATTCCGAATCTATGTAACGAATATTGTAATCCTTATCTATAATATCTAACCCTGTCTTGGTAGCACCAAGAATAAACTCAATTTGCTTATTTAACCTGCCTGCCTGCAGTTCAGCGGCTTGCCTGGTCCGGACCTCCTGTTCCAATAATTTTGTGCGCTGCTCGACTAAGCTTTCCAATTTATCATGGTACATTTGCAGCTGGAATTCATATTCTTTTTTTTCGGTAACATCGCGATTACTTGCCCTGCGGCCGGTAAGCTTGCCTTGTTCATTATAAACGGGGATAGATACGTGGCTGATCCAATGCAGTTTGCCGGTTTTATCGATAATTCTAAAATCCAACTCTAATTTAGCGGTATCGCTAACTGCCCTTTTAACTTCCTTACGGAATAAACTGATATCATCAGGATGTATGATTCTCTCAATTAGAGACTGATCATTTATAAAGTCATCCCGGCTGTAGCCGGTAATCCTTTCGCATGAAGGAGAGATATATATAAAACAATCGTCCACACCCTGCCAATATTCCCAATCATAGGTAAATTCGGCTATAGTGCGGAATTTTTCTTCGCTTTTTCGTAAATTCTCAAGCGCAATCTTATAATCCGTAACATCCCTAAAACTCCATACCCGCCCCACTATGTTGCCTTCAATTTTCTGCGGCTGCGAGTACCTCTCAACTATACGCCCGTTTTTAAAGATTAAGGTATCAAAAGATACCTCATCTTTGTTGGCATAAAGCCTCTGGACTTTTTTTAAGAAATCCCTGGGATTTTCCAACTGCTCTAAGACATACGCTAATAGTTTTTTATCATCTCTGGTCTGTACCAAATCTTCCCGGATATTCCATAATTCCATGAACTTTCGGTTAAAACTGGAGACTTTTCCTTCGCTGCCTACGACAAGGATTCCATCAACAGTAGCCTCCAAAGTGGCATTTTGCAAAGATACCAGCTGCAATATGCTATTTTCAGCTTCCTTACGCTGCGTAACATCCCTGAAATTACCCAAAACACAGCGCCTTCCCTCAAAGTTTATAAACGAGACATTGATATCGGCATAAAATATACTGTTATCTTTTCTTTTAACCGGTACGTTTGCAGAAGCAAAGGTTTCTTTTTTTATAAGCCGGTCAAATTCTTTCAAAACGTAAGGAATATCTTTTTCATTATGGATATCATTTACACCCAATAAACTCATTTCTTTAGCAGAATATCCGAGCATTTGGCAGAATGCCTTATTAAACAAAAGAAACTTTTTGGTATTAATCTCTGCTATAACCAACCCATCGGTAATCTCCTCAAATAAGCTCCTAAATTTAGCCTCGGTTTCTTTTAAACCTGCCTCTATTTGCCTGCGTTCTGAAATTTCTTTACGTAATTCTTCATTAAGGCTGGTCAATTCCGCTGTCCTGACTTTGACCCGCAACTCTAACTCGGCACGAATATCCCTTACTTTTTCATCCTCCTTTTTTCTTAAAGTAATGTCCCGGGCGATACCGGTTGTGCCGATTACTTTTCCCTGATCATCAAAAATCGGGGTTTTAATAGTTTCAATCCACTGCATTTTACCTTCATTATCGGAAAATCTTTCTTCCACGCATTTACGTTTTTTACTTTTCATTACTTCCTGATCATCAGCGCGGTAACTTTCTGCTAAATCTCTTGGCCAAAGCTCCAAATCGGTTTTACCAATAACTTCTTCAGGCTTAAAGCCGCAGCTTCTGGCAAAGCGATCATTGACCATAATAAACCGGCTCTGGCTATCTTTAAGCCAGGCCATATCCGGAATATTATCCAATATAGCCTTCTGCTGAAGCTCTATATTACGCAATTGTTCAATGGTAAGTTTATTTTTATTTTCGTTTTCCATAGTTAATAAAAAAGCAGCCCCTTTTAAATAAAGAAACTGCGGCCATAGAGACTTATTCTTAAACAAGTCATTATAATACCTCTAAAATTAAAGTGAGGGGCTTAATATTCCCTTTGGTGCGCCAGCGTCATATCCATAAAGCTGCGTAATCTGCGAGAACGCGATGGATGCCTAAGTTTTTTTAAGGCTTTGGCTTCAATCTGCCTAACTCTTTCGCGCGTAACCTTAAAAACATTGCCTACTTCTTCTAATGTACGCGCAGAGCCGTCAAGGATTCCGAAACGCAGGACCAAAATTTTTTTCTCCCTTTCCGTTAATGTACTTAATGCAGAATTCATCTCTTCTTTTAGCATTGAACGCACAGTCTCGTTTGCCGGCGAGACCGCTTTTTTATCCTGAATAAAATCCCCAAAATGGGTATCCCCTTCGTCTCCTATGGGCATCTGTAAAGATATGGGTTCCTGAGCAATCTTAAGTATGGATTTTATTTTCCCTTGCGGAAAACGCATTTTATGGGCGATTTCCTCCGGTGTAGGCTCACGGCCGTTTTTCTGAACGAATACCCTTGAAAAACGGATTATTTTATTGATTGTTTCGGTCATATGCACGGGTATCCTTATGGTACGCGCCTGATCGGCAATAGAACGGGTAATTGCCTGGCGGATCCACCACGTGGCATAAGTAGAAAATTTATAACCGCGCTTATATTCAAATTTCTCAACAGCACGCATTAAACCAATATTTCCTTCTTGGATCAAATCAAGAAAAGACAATCCCCGGTTAGTGTATTTCTTTGCGATACTTACCACAAGGCGTAAATTTGCTTCTACTAACTTTTTCTTTGTGCGGTTAAACTTAAGATGCGCTGATTTAATTAACTTGATCTGTTCCTTAATTTTTTTATAAGGTTCGGCGATTTCTTTCAGTATTTGGCGGCGGCGAGCGGCATTGCCTTTACCGGAACGTTTTATATGCTCAAGCTCGCGGATTAAAAGGCTTAATTTACGCACCGCCCCTTCAATGACGGAAGTGGTAAAATTAAGCTGTAGTATTAAATTAATAGCCTTACTATCGCTACGGGTTTGCTTAATCTTTGTCAACAGGCGCTTAAACCTTCCTAAGACGCTCGTTTTCTTTATCCTGATATCCTCCTTGACTACTTCCTCCATATTGATCTTATCTTCCAGTATATTATTGGCAACGATTAAAACTTCGTTTCTGGAGAATTTAGTTGCCAGCACAGCCCGTTTAAATTTATCTTCGGCTTCTTCTATTTTTTTAGCCAGTTCAATCTCGTTTTCGCGGCTAAGCAGAGAAATCGAACCCATCTGTTTGAGGTACATCTTTACCGGATCGTCTAAAGGCATAAACCGCTCTTCGCTTTTTAACTGTTCCACAAGCAATTCTTCCCTATGCGCAGATAAGTTTTGCTTATCCGCCTGGGCCCTATTCGCAGACAACCCGGCATCCTCCTCCCCTTCAACCACCTGAATGTCCTCATTGCCTAATAATTCAAAAAGATGGTCAATTGCCACCGTGCTTGAAAGGTCATCAGGCAAAAGGTCGTTTACTTCGTCATAAGTCAAAAAACCCTTTTGCTTGCCAAGGGCAATTAATTTTTCCATGTCTTTAGTCGGCTGTTGCTCTTTCTTCTTCATACTAATCGCCTTTCTTTATAAGATTATGAAATTCCTGAATAAGGCTGTTTAACTTTTGTTCGTCCCCAAGCGCCTGAGCATTATTTATTTGCGCATGAAGATGCTCACGCCTTGATTTTAACCTGTTAACCTTGATCCGGCTGATACAGTCGTGGAGCGCTTTTTCCCTCTCCTGATTGCTCAACTCAGGCATAAACATAGTTTCACACACAAGCTGGCTGGCATCATCTTCACTGAAATAATTCATCAACAGGCTGGGCTGGATATTTTTTCCCTGAACAACCAGGTCCTGCATAACCGAAACAATTTTTGCGGTGCGCAGATCCTGAAAATCAGAGGGTGATAATTCCTGCATAATTTTCTCAATAAGTTCCTTTTCCTCAAGCATAAATTTAATTAGAAGCTTTTCAGCCGGATTAATCGGCGCCTGTTTTTTTTGTAGAGGCGCATTTTCGATTTCTTGCGGCTTGAAATTAGGCTTTATCTTCTTTAATTCCTCTAAAATATAATGCTCGGGAATTTTGATCTCTTCTGAAAGCCTTTTTATGTATTCACACCTAAGAATTGCATTATCAAACTTATTAATCGTAGAAAGCATTTCAGAGGCAATCTTGCTTTTTCCGTGCGCATCCTTCATATCGTAGCGGCTTTTTAACAGCTTAAGCTTATAATCAAAGAAACTTATAGCATGTTCGATTTTTTCCTTAAAAGCCGCAACCCCCTGCTGGCGGACTAAAACATCGGGATCCATCCCTTTTAAAAGAGGAACAATTTTTACGTTTATCCCCTCTTCAATAAGAATATCAAGGCTTCTTAAAGTAGCCAGTTCTCCCGCTGTATCCCCGTCAAAAACCATTACAGCATTATGCGTATAACGCTTAAATAATTTAATCTGCTCCAAAGTAAGGGCTGTCCCCTGTGAAGCAACGATATTTTTTACCCCTTCCTGATAGGGAATTATAAAATCAAGATATCCTTCAACTATCACCACGCAATCAGAATCCCTTATAGAATCCTTGGATACATTCAAACCAAAGAGATTTTTCCCTTTTGTATAAACCGGGGTCTCGGGCGAGTTTATATATTTAGGCAGTGTGTTGTCCTGAACCCTGGCGCCGAAGCCGATTACGCGGTTACGAATATCGAAAATCGGAAAAATAATACGGTTGCGAAACCGGTCGTAATAACCTCCCGCTTCTTTCGGCAAGACCAAGCCCGCTGTTTCCATAAGAGAAAGAGGGGCATTCTTGCTTCTTAAGAAATTAATTAAACCGTCCCAGCCCGAAGTCGCCAAGCCCAGACGAAATTCTTTTATTGTTTCAAGAGTAATCCCTCTTTTTAAAAGATAATCCCGGCTTAAGGTAGCGCTGGATGAGCCAAGGTTATTCTCGTAAAAGTTCAAAGCCAATTCGTTAATTCTATATATTTGAGCAGTAATACTGGCAGCTCTTACTGCCCCGGGCCTGTCCCTATCCGGCAAAACAACTCCTGTCTTTTTAGCCAGCATCTCAACAGCCTCTGGAAAATCCATTCTTTCATGGCGCATAAGGAACTTAAATGCGTTACCCGATTCACCGCAGCCAAAACAATGGTAGATCTGCCGGTCGGGAGAAACCATAAAAGACGCGGTTTTCTCATGATGAAAAGGACAGTTAGCCTTAAAGTTCCGCCCAGCTTTCTTAAGCGGCAGATAACTTGAGATAAGCTCAACAATATCGAGGCGGCCCAGGATATCTTCTAACAAATTTTCGGGAATTTTTCCAGGCATACTTATTTTCTTTTAATTCTGGTAAAACCGGAACAGGCAATGACCTTAAAGGTCTCCTTTGAAGATTTTTCAATATTGTCCAGAAGCAGGTTTAAACCCAGGGTATCCGAAGAGATATGTCCTGCGATAACCACATTAAGATTGGCGTCCTTGGCTTTCTTAAGGTGCTCCTCGCTTAAATGCATTGAAACCAGCGTCCTAATGCCGGCATTATATAATTTATTAAATACATCCTTAGATCCTTCTGTGCCTCCGGTCATTTCAAGCAGGATCTTACCGGCCTGCCTCTTCGCAGAACCGAGGATTATGCGCGGCCCTGTATTAAATTTAGCGGCAATCTGATATTCGGGTATATTATTCAATATCCTTAGAATATCCTCAACCAAGCGTGGTTTCTTTTGTTCAAATATACCCTTGAGATAACTATATACATGGTTATCCGCCGGAGTATGCATATTCATAAAAGGAATGCCCAGCAGGCGTGCGGCGTCCACCGGCCGCGTATGGTTTTGAGGCAGAACCCTGCGTTCCACCTCCTGCATCCTCTCTTCGACAAGCCTAGAAGCTGTTTTTTTAGCTACTCCTATGCCGGTTAATAGATCGATCTGCAGCCTCATGACCTCTGACAACCCTACATAGGCCTTACCTTCGGGGTGGTGCGCAATTACCAAATCAAGCCCTTCTCTCTGGCGAAGCCGGTCAGCAAGCAAAAGTTCAGCAACCTCAATATCAATGCCCACCATTATCTTTTTGACTTCGGTATCAGGACTGCCGAAAAGGACCGCTGAATCCGTAAACTTCTTTATCTTTGATTTATCTTTTCGCGGATCATTTTTACGGCCGTGATAAAGAACCTGATTATAAAAGTCGATTAATTTCATTTATTATTGAACCTGTCAATGACTTCATTTATGGTGGAATTAAAATCTTCTTTCGCGGAAAATTTGGAAAAAATATTGTCCCAAAGCCAGCGGTAAGTATTCGGAGCGACTAAAAAAACCCTGCTGCCAAGATATGAATGTTTAACTGAACCGCTGATATAGTTTACGCTCGAAATACCTAAGGTAAAAATCAAAAGCCCGATGAAAAAATATGCCCTTATTACGCCCAGAATAAGCCCGCCGAATTTATTAATTTCAGGAACGGCTTCCAGCTTCAAGAAACGGTAGAAAATACTTCGGATAAGCACAAAGGCAAGATAACCAATTAAAGCTAAAGTTATAAAAACTATAAAATCAGCAAATTCCAGCGGCATGCGTTTTGTCGGCAGGCTGCGCTGAATAATATCCGATAAGCTGGTATAAAAATGGCAGGATAAATATGTCGCAAATATTATTCCGCAGAGTTTAAAAATTTCTACGGACAAACCCTGCTTTGCAGCAATGTAACATATTCTAAATAAAAGGATTACAATAAGTATGTCTATAAAATTAGTCTGACGAAAAATATCAAAAACCATGCTCTCCTCCTGCAGGGTTAATTAATGAAGGCAAGTACTAAAAATAAATTTATTTATTTTATCTATAAGTATAACATATATTTACAGTGATTGTCAATCCCAAGAGATAAAGATTAAAACGGTTTAATTCCTCTCTTTAAACCAGGATATGGTACGCCTAAGGCCTTCAGTTAACGGTACCTTCGGGTTCCAGGAGAGAATTTTTTTGGCTTTTCCAATATCAGGACGGCGCCTTTTAGGATCATCTTGAGGCAATTTCTTAAATAGTACCTTACTTTTACTGCCAGACAAATTTAAAACTAATTTTACAAGCTGCATGATGGTAAACTCACTGGGGTTACCCAAATTCACCGGGTTATTTTCCCGACAGAGCATTAAACGCAGCAGGCCGTCAACCATATCTTCAATATAACAAAAACTCCTGGTTTGCTGACCCTTTCCATAGACCGTAAGAGGCTTATTTTTTAAAGCCTGAACGATTAAATTAGGGACCACCCTGCCATCATTCTGGCGCATCTTGGGGCCATACGTATTAAAAATCCGCGCGATTTTTGTGTCCATTTTATGAACCCGGTGATAAGACATTGTGATTGCCTCGGCAAAACGCTTGGATTCATCATAGCAGCCGCGTACGCCGACAGGATTAACATTGCCCCAATAAGTTTCTTTTTGCGGATGGATAGAAGGATCGCCATAAACTTCTGAAGTTGAAAAAAGCATAAAAACAGCTTTTTTCTTTTTAGCTAAACCTAAAGCATTATGCGTACCCAAAGAACCAACTTTTAGAGTTTGTATCGGAAAATTAAGGTAATCGTTAGGAGAAGCCAGCGAAGCACCATGCAAAACATACTCTATTTTGCCCGGGATATCAATATAACAGGAAACATTGCGGTTTTCCAAGCGGAAATTCTTATCTTTTAAGAACGGTTTGATATTTTCTAAATTTCCGGTTATGAAATTATCGATACAGATTACCGAATAACCTTTCTCAAGCAGCTTCTGACAAAGATGTGAACCGATAAATCCCGCCCCCCCGGTAATTAAAACTGTCCGCTTAGGCATCAAAGCCTTTCTACTTTTTGCGCGTATTTTCCTTTAAAGACATTCCGGGTGTCAAAAATAAACCTGGCATTTTCTAATAATCTACTGTAATCTACCGCGGAATGATCAGTAGCAATTATCACGCAATCAAACTCTTTAATCTTTTTATCGTTCAGCTTGACTGATTCTAAATCAATCCCCTTAATCTTTAAGAAGGGTATAATAGGGTCAAAATAGGAGACTATTGCTCCTTGCTTTTTTAAACAGTTAATTACATCAATACTCGGTGATTTACGCAGGTCCTTGGTATCCCTTTTATAAGTTACTCCAATAACCAATATTTTTGATCCTTTAAGCCCGCCACTACGCCTCAACAAAGCGCACTTTACCCTTTTTACAACATACTGCGGCATATAGCTTATAAGGTCCGAAGCTAATTTAATAAAACGCGAATGAAAGCCAAAGCTTTTTGCCTTCCAATGCAAGTATAAAGGGTCCTTAGGAATACAATGCCCTCCAACTCCCGGGCCGGGATAAAAAGGCATAAACCCAAAAGGTTTTGTGCTTGCAGCTTGGATTACCTCCCAAATATCTATTTTCATTTTATGCGCCATCATAGATAACTCATCAATTAACCCGATGTTGATCAGGCGAAAGGTATTTTCAAGAAGCTTCACTGTTTCGGCGGCACGGGCACTAGAGACAGGAACCACCTGCTTAATAATAATATGATAAACCTCCATGGCAAGCTGCGTGGCTTGCTGGCTAAGCCCACCCATAACTTTAGGGATTTTCTGAACAGGAAATTTTTTATTGCCCGGATCAATCCTCTCGGGCGAGAAACAAAGAAAAAAGTCTTCTTCATGCCTAAAACCGCTTTTTTCAAAGATCGGCAGGATCTCTTCCTCCGTGGTGCCGGGGAAAGTGGTACTTTCTAAGACAACCAACGCCTGCTTTTTTATATGAAGGGCTACCTCTTTAACCGCATTCCTTATAAAAGAAATATCCGGCAGATTTCTACCTTTAAGCGGAGTAGGGACGCAAATCAAAACAGCATCAGCATCCTTAATCCCGGCGAAATTACCGCTAGCCCTAAAATTTCCGCCGGCTAAAACATGCCTTAGTTCATTATTAGTAATATCACTTATATAGGAAGACCGTCTTGCGATAGAGCTAAGGCGGTCACGGTCTATTTCAATACCCACAACCTTAACGCCTTTTTTAGCGAATTCCAAAGCCAAAGGAAAACCCACATACCCTAAACCGATAACGGCTATTTTCAGCTTTTTATTTTTTATTTTCTTTCGTATATCTCTTAAGAGCTTACTCTTTGACATGTCCAATCCCTATATAAGTAAAACCCATCTTTTTAAGGTACCTGGGGTCATAAATATTCCTTCCATCAATTACAAGAGCGCGCTGCATTTTATTTTTTAACTTCAAGAAATCAAGCTCTTTAAATTCATTCCACTCGGTGGCAACAATAAGGCAGTCAGCGCCTCTTGCTACCTGGTATGAATTCTTGCAAAAAGTTACATTTTTTAGGATACTCCTTGCTTTTCCCATTGCCTTGGGATCATAAACCCTGACTTTGGCTCCTTCCTGAATTAAAGCATTAATTAAATCTATGCTGGGCGAATTCCTTAAGTCGTCGGTATTAGGTTTAAAAGCGAGCCCTAAAACAGCAATGGTCTTATCTTTTATTATCCAAAGCGCTTCTTTTACTTTTTGTATAACAAAATCCTTCTGTTCCTGATTTGTGTCCCTAACTGCCTTGAGAATCTTAAAATCATAACCAAGGTTTTCGGCAATTGTTATAAAGGCATCAAGATCCTTGGGAAAACAAGAACCTCCATAGCCAATCCCCGCATGCAGGAAATAACGGCCAATACGATTATCTAAACCCATGCCGCAAGCCACCTCTTGTACGTCCGCGCCGACTTTATCGCATATGCGCGATACCGCATTAATAAATGAAATCTTAGTAGCTAAGAAGGCATTGGAAGCATGCTTAATCAATTCAGCTGATTTTATATCGGTAACCAGTATCTGCCGGTTAAGAGGAAGGTATAATTGCCTCATTATCTGTCTTGCCTTTTGGCTTTCAGCCCCTACCACAATCCGGTCGGGATGAGTAAAATCATTTATTGCAGAGCCTTCGCGTAGAAATTCTGGATTGGAAACAACGTCAAACTTATACTTGTTTTTTATGTAGGTAGAAATGGTTTTCTTAATCCGGGCGCAAGTCTCAACCGGCACAGTAGATTTCTCGACAATAAGCCTGTAACCGTCCATATTCTGCGCTATTAATCTGGCGACATTTTCAACGCCGGTTAAATCAGCATCTCCTTTTTCAAGGGAAGGAGTGCCTACAGCAATAAAAATCACGTCGCTTGACCTTACCGCATCTTTTATCTTAGAGGTAAATTTAAGCCTCTTGTTTTTAAGGTTGCCGGAAATCAACTCCTCTAATCCCGGCTCATAGATCGGCAAAACTCCTTTTTTTAAATTTACGATTTTCTTTGTATCATTATCGGCGCAAATAACATGGTTTCCCAGCTCGGCAAAACAAGCACCGCTAACTAATCCCACATAACCCGCACCAATTATGGAAATATTCATTTATCCGCCGTTAGAAATAGATTTTAAGCATATTACTGCGCACCGGATTTCTTTTTGCTTGTTGACTGGTCAAATCCAAATTCATTTTCAGGGAAGGCTTTGAGCCTGAAGGTGAAATACACGCTTGAACCAACATTTTTCGTTTTGCCTAAACTGACCTCCAGCTCCCAGCAATGAAGGTCCCTGGTTATAGTAAACTGCTGTTCCTGCGAACCAGCCGTAAGCGTGTCCGTCTTTTTCAAGTTATAGCGCTGATAAATACCGAATTTCCATTTAGGGCTTAAGCGCCAGTCAAAACCCAGGGTGATTTCATTCTTACCTTTCCGCTCATAACGCTGCCCCAATGTAAGGAAACGCCCCCTGCCAAGATCAAAACTTAAATCATAATTGATTAAAGAAAAGGTGTTATAGTTGACGTTATCGCGGTCTGAATGCTCAAAAGTAGCATCGCTTTCAAGGCGCATCCAAGAATAAGGTAGTATCTTTAATTTAAAAAGAATGTCTGCAAGCTGGCTGCTCAGCTTCTTTCCCGTATTAGTTAAAATAGCATTGTCCCCGGTTTTAGGGTCAATCACATAATCGGCAGTAATTAAGAAATCCAGAAAATCTATGCTTTGCCCGTTACGCTTAGTTTGCAATTTGTTAGAAAGGCTCAAAGATGCGGTATTGCCCCGGTTTATCGCGTCAACGGTATCAATCTGTTTTATGTTTCTTATAGGAATAGTTCCCGGGTGTGTATACAAATAAGCGACGCTGGGGGTAATAATGTGCCTAAGTCCGTTAATATCCAGCTTGAGAAAATTAGTTTTGACATCGAAAATACGGTAAAACCTTGTGCTTAAATCCGCCCCACTGTAGAAAATCGTGCGCACAATTGCGCTTTGGCCGTTTGCGCCCTTATCATAAAGAGTCTGGCGGCTTGAAACAAACGGCCTAAACTGTACGAAAGAAATCTTCATCGGGTGCGACAACGTATTTTTAGTGTCCAGGCGTGCGACCATGACATCTTCATCTGTCGCAGGAGACATCATCGAACCCTTTTTATTGTAATTTCCCAACTGGCTTGTATTCTCAAAATATAAAGAACTGTCCCATAGCTGTAAGCTTGGCAAATTATAATTTATTTCCGGGCGCTTTTCGATCTGGTCAAACCAGTGGTTAGTACGCATCTGCAGAAGAATATCAAGCGAAGAATAATTAAAGGAGTGATGGAACAGGCCGTAACTTAAGGGCTGGCTATCTTTCTCATATTCACGGAAGAAATAATCTTTTAAAATATTGCGGCTAAGGTCTTTCTTTCTTCTTTCATCCGTAATTTTATAGAGTTCGGCGCTAAAATTTGTCCTCTGGTCAATATCCCATTTATGGCGCCAGCGCAAGAAATAACGCGTGTTATTCAGGGATTCACCGCTTATAAAATTCTTAAACTGCTGTTTTTCTCTTGTAAAATAATATTTAAAGTCACCCTTACCAAACCCTGAATCCGTATAATTAAGCCCAAGCCCCTCTGCCCAGCCTAATTTACTGCGGTAATCTAAAAAGGCCCTGCCGCTTAAATGATCAGTAAGATTCATGCGCCAAACGCTCAAAAGAAAATAACCCCATTCTTTACTTTTTCCCGGCTCAACCTGCACGTGCATTATCGGCTCTTTCATTGAATAATTAAAACGCGGGATGTAAAGAAGCGGGACAGCACCAAGATAAAGTGTGGCTTTTTGTGCCTGCATTTTATCTCCGGGGAACATATTGATTTTCTTGGCAGCAAACCGGTAATGAGGATGATCCATGCTACAAGTGGTAAAATAACCGGATTTTGCCATAAATTCCGTATCGCTTACTTTTTCCATTCTTTTGGCTTTTCCGTAATAAGGATTAGCTCGAAAATCAGCATTATAGATTACCCCTGTTTTACTTGCAAAATCATAGACAATCTTTTCTCCGGTAACTACTCCCTTTGCATCATCAAGGCGCGCATTGCCTTCGGCAACTGCCTCTTTTGTTTGCATGTTTACCTTTAATTTATTACAAGTCAGTTTTGAATCCTTATAGATAACTTCGATGTTACCGGTTGCAATAACTTCTTTATTGTCAGCAGAATATTCAACATTATCGCCGTTAATAATTATAGGTGATTCTTTGCTCTCATCCGCAAATGATAAACCGGTACCAAAAATAATCCAGGATACTAAAATAAAGACAGACGGCTTAAAGCGGTTAAGGAAAGTTGATTTATTTGACATTATTCCCTTTTGGGATTTTTTTAAAATCTTCTAAGAATTTATTGATTCCAATGTCTGTCAAAGGATGCTTGATTAACTGTTCAATCACGGAAAACGGGACCGTAGCAATATCTGCACCGGCCAAGGCGGCATTAACTACGTGCATAGGGTTGCGCACTGACGCCACAATTATCTGCGTGCTAAAATTGTAATTTGAGTAAATTTTCTTTATATCTCTGATTAGATCCATTCCTTCCTGCGCAATATCGTCTAACCTGCCTATAAACGGGGAAACATAAGTTGCGCCTGCCTTAGCCACCAATAATGCCTGCGCAGCAGAGAAACAAAGCGTAACGTTAGTTTTGACTCCTTCAGCAGAAAATATCCTTACTGCTTTTAACCCTTCTTTATTAAGCGGGACCTTGATTACGATATTTTTAGCAATATTTACTAAACTCCCTGCTTCTTCAACCATACCTTTAGCATCGGGGCTGATAACCTCTGCGCTCACCGGGCCGGTACATAAATTACATATTTCCTTAAGCACCTCTTCAGGATTACGCCCTTCTTTGGACATTAAAGTGGGGTTTGTAGTAACCCCATCAATAAGGCCGAGGGCAGAAGCTTCTTTGATTTCTTTAATACTCGCCGTATCAATAAAAATCTTCATTTCCCTAACCTTTCTTTAACCAAATATCCTGCCCCGATTACTCCTGCATCGGTCCCTAATTTAGCCTTAAATACCCTTACTCTCTTTGCCTGCACCCTCATTGAACGCAAGAGGATAGTCTCCTTTACGCTTTCAAACAGAGGCCTACCGGCACAAGCTACCCCTCCGCCAATAACAACAGCATCAAGATTAAGTAAATTTATCACGCCACTTAAGGCTAAACCCAGTTTTTTACCGACATCTCTCCAGAATTTAACGGACAATAAATCGTTATTATTAGCCATTTTGCTTATTTCTTCAAGAGAAATATCCGGGCCAAAGATCTTATGCGCCTCTTTAAGGATTGCATTATTCCCGATATAAGCCTCCAGGCAGGCTTTTGAACCACAGCCGCAAAGCGGCCCGGTTTCATTAATCGGCACATGCCCAAATTCTCCGGCAGCATTATCTTTCCCGCGGTAAAGGGAGTTATTAATAATCAATCCGCCACCTACCCCGGTACCCAAAGTTAGGCATAAAACATTACTGTATCCGGCTGCTGCTCCGGAGCTGCTCTCTGCCAAACACATAAGCTTGGCATCATTATCAATAAAGACAGGCAGCTTAGTTTTAAGATCCAGATTTTTCTTAACGTTTACTTCTCTCCAGCCCGGTATATTCGGCAAAAAATGCACAATACCCTTAAAAGTATCTACCGGGCCGGGCAGGCCTATGCCTACGCCTAAAATTTCCGACCTTTTTAACCCTTGATCTAAAATAAAGGTAGTAATGAAATCAGCGATCCCCTGAAGCAGCTTTTGTTTACTGTTAAAACTCCTTGTGCTAAAAGAGTTTTTGGCTTTAATCTTTAAACCGTTATCAAGCAAGGCACATTTCAAATTAGTGCCTCCCAAATCTATACCGATAATAAATCTTCTAATCATGTGTGGTATTCTATATTAAAATACGCTTTTTTTCAAGAGATAATCCTGAAAGATCAGGAAGGAGAAAAACAAACCCTGTTTTTACCGGTTTCCTTGGCCAAATACAAAGCCTGATCCGCCATTTCAATTAAATCCTTCATATTCTGCGTATTAACCGGAAAGGTAGAAACGCCAATACTTACAGTCACCCTTAATTCTTCATCATAAGCTCTGATCGCCGCCGCCTCTATCGCCTGACGAATACGCTGTCCGGCAAAATTAGCCTGCTCTTTCCCGGTTTCCGCCAGGACAATTGAAAGCTCTTCGCCGCCGTAGCGCCCGATAAAATCAATCTGCCTGATATTATCAGTTATAATTTTAGAAACTTGCCGTAATATCACATCCCCCACCAAATGCCCATAACGGTCATTATATTTCTTAAAATTATCAATATCTATCATAAGAAAACTCAAATGCAATTTATTTTTCTTTGAGCGCTTAAGTTCTTCGGCAAAACGTTCCAGAAAATACCTGCGGCAATAAACTTGGGTTAAGGTATCCGTAATAGTAAGCCCCTGGACCTTCTGGTAAAGCAAAGCCCTGCGCAAACCTATTAGAAACTGCTGGGTAAGAATGCCGAATTTTTCTTTATCAGCTTCCAAGATCCTATCCACTGCCAAATATCCGGCCGCCTGGCCTTCTTCAATATTTAACGGCAGGATCATATAATCCTTATACTTAATTAAATCAGCATCATCCTTTATATAACGGCAATCACCTATGCCTATGTATTTTTTCAGGCTTGAATTAAAAATCGAAAAAACTTTTTCCTCCTCAAGGCTGGAGCAGATATCTTTAGTTAATTCATAAAGCGCCAAGGTATCCTCAAAGGTTTTATTAAGTTGTTCATTTTCTAAATATAGGCTTTTTTGAAGTTTTTCCAGGGCCTTAAAATTGTCAAGGAGGCGGCTATTATCATCTTCAAGGCGCTTAAGAAAACCCAAAGTAATATTGCGCACAAGCATAAACCAGGATAGCGTAATTAATGCGAGAGCTATTAAATTAAACATACTTTATTCCTACCCTGCCCCTTGGCGTCATACATGGCTTTATCTGCTTTCTGCACCAATTCATCCTCATCTTTTGTGTCAATCGGCATATTTGCGACTCCGATAGAAACTGTTACATGTGTATCCTGGCGGCGCAAAATAATGCTTTCAACCTGGACGCGTTTACGTAAATTCTCAGCAATCTCTTTAGCTTTTTGCTTACCTAAACCTGAAAGCATTACTAAAAACTCCTCGCCGCCAAAACGGCACAACAAAGAATTATAATCACCCAGGGAATTTTTTAATAATGAACCGACTTTTTTTAAGACAATATCTCCGGCAGTATGCCCAAATTTATCGTTATATTGCTTAAAGAAATCTATATCGATCATCATTAAAGACAACTGCTGATCAAGGCGCATGCAGCGCTTAGCTTCATCTTTAAGTTTCCCGAGAAAATAATGTTTTGTAAAGAGCCCTGTTAGGTCGTCATGAATAGCTAAATCCTGGGTTTTTTGAAAAAGCAGGCTATTTTCCAGAGCAACCGCCCCAAGGTCGGAAACTAACGAAAGAAACCGTAAATCATCCTGATTAAAAGAACCACTTTGCTTACTTTCAAGCCGCAACACTCCAAGCAATGAATTATGGCTGATTAGAGGCGAGCTGATCAAAGAGAAAACAGGCCGCGTTTGCCCGGAACGGGCAGAATCTAAATCAAAACGAAAATCATTTTTCAGGTCTTCAATAATAAGCTGGCTGGAATGCCTAAGGACCCAATGATCGAAAATATCCCCTTCTTTTGACAAAATAACCAAATCGCTATCATCCTTAATAGAATGGACCAAATTTAACTTCTGATGCTGATGATCAACCAGATACAAAAGCGCAGTCCCGGAGCTGTTTGATATCAATGAATATACCGCCGAACTTAAAACGCGGATAACCGTATCAAGCTTTAAGCTCCGATTAAGGTTTTCGATTATTTTTTCAAGATTATCATAACGAATGATCTTAAACTTAAGCCCGGACGAATAATCACTGGCTTTCTTGACCTCTACGCCAGCAACATTCGTCTCCTCTTCGGTGCGTTCAATCTGCGACCTGATCAAAGATGCCCTATGCGAGTAAAATTTTAGAAAATATAAAAGAATGAGGATGTTGACTGGTATAAACAGGAAGAAAAAAATTGAGTTTAATTTTTGATGCAGAAAGGCAATACGTATCAGCAAGAAGGCAAGAGAAAATAAAAATAAAATCAGCCAAAACCTCTTTTGGTAGGAATTTTGCTGCATTGAGCTTTTTTTTGCCGGAATTATGGATCTTTAAAAACTTAAGCTATGGTTTCTTCGGTAGTTTTATCAAAAAAATGCACTTTGCTCATATCAAAAACTACGTCCATTTCCTGGTTTACGCGAGGCCGATCATGCGCGCTGACCCGGGCAATAAAGGTATGCTTACCCGTATTCAGATAGAGATAAACCTCTGAACCCATAGGTTCAAATACTTCACAGTTTACCCGGACGATATTTTCCGGCGGGGCTTCCGAAACAAAAAGCTTATCATAGATATCCTCGGAACGGATTCCGAATATCACATCGCTGCCGACATAGCTGGCCATTTTTTTATACATGTCCTCAACTAACTTGACCTGGATCTTGCCTTCGTCAAAATAAATTTTACCTTCTTTTT
Source organism: Candidatus Omnitrophota bacterium (assembly GCA_028712175.1). Taxonomy (GTDB): domain Bacteria; phylum Omnitrophota; class Gorgyraeia; order Gygaellales; family Profunditerraquicolaceae; genus UBA6249. The sequence goes on from JAQTQQ010000005.1 coordinate 104,022, forward strand.
TGATAATCCTGCCTTGCATAAAATTCATAGGAGGCGAACCAATAAAACCGGCGACAAATTTATTTTTTGGGTGGTCATAAACGCTGATTGGCTCTCCTAATTGAGTGATCAGGCCGTCTTTCATGACTGCGATACGATCACCCATAGTCATAGCTTCTACTTGATCGTGAGTGACATAAATAATAGTAGTTTGCAGCCTTATGTGGAGTTTATGAATTTCAGTGCGCATCTGTACGCGCATTTTTGCATCAAGGTTGCTCAATGGCTCATCAAATAAGAAAACCATGGGTTTTCTTACAATCGCCCTTCCTACTGCCACCCTCTGCCTTTCGCCGCCGGAAAGCTCACGCGGTTTACGATTTAGAAGCCGTTTAATCCCCAATATCTCGGCAGCTTCATTAACTCTTTGGGCTATTTCATGTTTGGGAAGATGGCGCAGCCTAAGGCCAAAAGACAAATTTTCAGCAACAGTCATATGCGGATAAAGGGCGTAATTCTGAAAAACCATAGCGATATCACGGTCTTTCGCAGGAACATCATTAACAAGCTTGTCTCCGATGTAGATCTCCCCAGAGCTTATTTCCTCAAGCCCTGCGACCATCCTTAAGGTAGTGGATTTACCACAGCCAGAAGGGCCAACCAAAACCATGAATTCTTTGTTTTCAATACCTAAATTTACTTTATTCACCGCCGTCACATTACCGGGAAAAACTTTACAAACATTTCTTAAACTTACCTGTGCCATTTAACTGCTCCATTTTTAAAAACGCAAGAATTAAAGAAACTTTAATTATTATACGAAATTAACTAAAATAGTCAAGCAATTGGCTTAAAATATTCTTCATATTTTTACGGTGGACAATCATGTCGATAAGCCCATGCTCTAAGAGAAATTCCGACTTTTGAAATCCGCAGGGCAATTTCTGCCTTATCGTCTGCTCAATGACCCTGGGCCCGGTAAAACCAATCAAGGCTTTGGGCTCCGCCATAATTATATCGCCAACGGCGGCAAATGAAGCCATAATACCGGCCATAGTCGGATTAGTCAAAACCGATATATACGGCAGCTTCGCTTTCTTCTGATGGTAAGATAACGCGGCACAGGTTTTGGCCATCTGCATCAGGCTATACATCCCCTCATACATGCGCGCTCCTCCCCCCGAACCAGAAACAATAATTACCGGAAGCTTATTTTTCGTGGCAAATTCAACAGCCCGCGTGATTTTCTCACCAACAACAGAACCCATCGACCCCATGATAAAACGCGAGTCGGTCACAGCCAAAACAGCTTTTTTAGAATTTATCTGCCCCGAACCGGATACCGCCGCATCTTTTAATCCGGTTGCTTCCTGATCCTGTTTTAATTTGTCCTTATAAGTCTTTGGCCCCTTAAAATCAAGCGGGTCAACCGAAACCATGTCTTTGTCAAACTCCTCAAATGTATCCTTATCAAAAAGCAGGTTTATCCTTTCATGGGCAGTCAAGCTGAAATGATAATTGCACTTCGGGCAAACCTTGAGGTTTTCCTCCAAAGTCTTATTATAAAGCGTTTCAGAGCACTCTTCGCACCTAGTCCATAGCCCTTCAGGAATTTCCTTTTTCTTTAACCGGACTATGGTATATTTAGGTTTACCGAACAAAGCCATTGCTATTCCTTTTCAAATTTATTAATCAGAAGCCCTGAAAGCACCTTAGGATAAAAATAAGTAGATTTAGGGGGCATTTTACTGCCAACAAGGGCAAGATTAATGATTTGTTCAATTTTAACAGGGTTAAGAAAAAAGGCGATCTTCAGCGGGTCCGCGTCAACTTCATCCAAAAATTCTAGCGGATCCGGGCTATATTTTATATTCGGCAGGTTTTCCAGATCAAGTTTTAAGATATTTCTTAATACCAAATAGTTAAGAACGGCGACATCCAGGACCCTGTATTCCTTGGGCTTATCCGATATCAACTTATCTAAAATTTTGACATTCTTCAGCCGTAAAAGAAAATACTTTTTATCTTTATATAAACCGATTAAATGCTCCGTGCATCCGGCTTTTTCCATAAGGAAAAAAAAGCGTGTCCTGTCTTTAATCTGGTCAACATCAAAATATTCCCGGGCCTTTAAAATAAACTCATCAATATCTATTTTATTGGCTAATTTAAGCAGGCGGTGAATAGGCTGAATAGATAAACCGCGCGGATCGGTATTGGTAAAATATGACAGGCAATAATTAAAATCTTCGTCTCCGGTAAACTGGGCGCCTAATTTATCGCGCATAAGATCTCTCCAGGCGCATGAAACCTCATAACGGTGATGGCCGTCTGCAATAAACATATTCTCATCATTCATGCTGGATTCAATTAATCTTACAACGTCCGGAGAATCGAGGCGCCATAACTTATGCACGGTTTTTTCATCATCAACAACCTCAATAAAAGCATCCTTGGATGAAATGTGTTTCCCAAACACCCGCTGGATAATCCGCTGCTTATCCAGAAAAATTATAAATATGGGGCTAAGGTTTGCTTTTACCTGTTTGATTAACTTAAACCTATCCAGCTTTGCTGCGCTATGCGTATTTTCATGTCCGAATACGGGAGAGCTCTTTTCGTCTCCGAGCCTAAGCAAAGAAATAAAACCTAAACGTGTTTTTTTCTCGCCACGGATAACATACTGCTGGCTATAAAAATAGACCGCAGGATGCTTATCCTGAACAAGGATATCCTCTTTAAGCCACTGGCGGAATATTACTCCGGCCTTCTGGTATTTGTCATCAGAGGTATCTTTTGCTAAAAGTATGTGAATAAAATTATAGGGAGAACGCTCATGGAGCTTATCCTGAAAGGAAGGAGAAATTACATCATACGGAGGGCAGACAACCTGCTTAAGATCTGTAATTTTCTCTTGATTATAAACAAATGCCTTAAATGCTTTTATTTTAGCCATTAAGCAAATATTTTAGCATAAAAAGAAATAAAAACAATAAATTAAAGACAGCCGGTACAACCTTGCTTTGCCTTAGGGCAGGCTGGAGCTTTATGGCTTGCTTCGGGCTTAGGCGGCTTCTTATAATCTGTGGCATAGAAACCCGAACCTTTAAAAATAAAACCTGCAGTACTGCTTATTAACTTCTTTAACTTTTGGCCGCATTTCGGGCATTTAGTTTTCGGTTTCTCTTTTATACTCTGCAAAGCTTCAAATTTATAGTTGCAAACCAAACATTGGTATTCGTAAGTAGGCATATTACCTCCCCTCCCCGCTAACCCGGGAGAACTCTTCCATTATTTTCCTCTGCTGGGAGGATAATCGTATAGGAATATCGACATTCACCCTGACTAATTCATCACCAATGTCCCGAGAATGCAAATCCGGCACCCCTTTACCCTTAAGCCGGAAAATCCTTCCGGGTTGAGTACCCGGAGGCACTTTCATCGATAATTTACCTTCTAAAGCCGGTACCTCTACCTCGCCGCCTAAAACAGCCTTAGACATACTTATATTTATTGAAGTAATAATATCATTGTTATGCCGCTCAAAAATATCGTGCTGCCTTACCTCAATAACCACATATAAGTCCCCGCGGCTGTTTGTACCCGCCTCCCCCTCGCCGCGTACACGAAGTTGAGAATCATTATTAACACCCGCAGGTATCTTAACTTTTATCTTTTTAGTGACCTTAACTCTGCCTTCGCCATGGCAATCCGGGCAGGGGGTAGAAATAATTGATCCTTCTCCGCCGCAGCGCGAACAAGTTTGCGCCAGCTGGAAAAATCCGTTGGAAACCACGGTCTTTCCGGCTCCCCTGCATTGAGGGCAAACGGTTTTCTTGGTTCCTGCCTTAGCCCCGGTGCCAGAACAGCTCTGGCATGGCTCATATCGCGGAACGGTTATTATCTTTTCTAATCCTTTTGCTGCCTCTTCTAACGAAATATCAACCGCAACCTGTAAATCCCTGCCCCGGCGGCGAAAAGACTGGCCTCTTGTTTGCCTTGAGCCAAAAACATCAAACCCCATGTCGCCAAATATCTCTTCAAAAATACTGCCCGCTCCGGAGGCTCCGCCCATCTCCCGGAAAATACTGCTAAAATCAGCACCTCTAAAAATATCCTCCTGGGCATATTTCTGGTCTATCCCCGAATGCCCGTAATTATCATACAGGGAACGTTTCTGCTCGTCAGAAATGACGGCATAAGCTTCAGAAATTTCCTTAAATCTTGTTTCCGCCTCTTTCTTTTGATCGGGCTGTACACGATCGGGATGAAATTTAAGCGCCAACTCCCGGTAGGCCTTTTTTATATCATCAAGGCTGGCGTTTTTCTGCACCCCCAGTATCTCATAATAGTCGCGCTTAGTAGACATATGTAATTCGGGGACGTCCTTATTTATTAAATAGGAGCGTCCCCATTTGAATTATTTTTTCCCTTCAGGGCCTTCTTCCTTATATTCGGCGTCGATAATATCCTCTTCTTTTTTGGCGTCTTGCTTCGGCTCTTCTTCTGCATTTTTTGCTTTTGCATCCGGGCCGGCTTGAGCCTGCTGGGACTGTTTTGCGCTAGCAGCTTTATAGATCTCCTCCGCAAGCTTATGGGAAACTTTCGTTAATTCTTCCATGCCTTTCTTTATTCTGTCAATATTTTTATCTTTTACCGCAGCTTTTAAGTCATTGGCCTTTGCTTCAATATCAGCACGCTCAGACTGCCCCACTTTGTCGCCGTAATCCTTTAAGGATTTTTCAGTGGCATAAACCAAATTATCCGCCTGATTAATTACCTCTATCTCTTCTCTCTTTTTAGCGTCATCTGCCGCGAATTTTTCTGCATCCTTGACCATTTTATCAATCTCATCTTTAGAAAGCTTTTTGGGAGCGCTAATACGTATAGACTGTTCTTTTCCGGTACCTAAATCTTTGGCTGAAACATGCACGATTCCATCGCGATCAATATCAAATTTTACTTCGATCTGAGGCACCCCGCGCGGAGCCGAGGGGATTCCCACTAAATCAAACCTGCCCAGCTCTACGTTGTCTTCAGCCATTTGACGCTCGCCTTGCAATACCCGGATTGTAACTGCGGTCTGATTATCCGCAGCAGTCGAAAAAACCTGGCTTTTCTGCGTCGGAATAGATGCATTCCTTTCAATCAGCTTTGTACTAACGCCGCCCAATGTTTCAATCCCCAAGGAAAGCGGAGTAACATCCAGAAGAAGCACATCTTTAACTTCTCCGGTAATTATCGCAGCTTGAACAGCGGCGCCTAAGGCGACACATTCCATAGGATCAACTCCGCGTTCGATTTTCTTACCCACAAAATCTTCGACGAACTTTCCTACAATAGGCATGCGCGTAGGGCCGCCGACCATAATAATCCTGTCGATTTCTTTAGAGGTAAGCTTGGCATCATTAAGCGCCTGTTCCATAGGATGGCGGCATCTGTCAATAATCGGGCCTACCAGATCCTCTAATTTTGCACGCGTAATAGTCATAGTTAAATGTTTCGGACCAGAGCTATCAGCAGTAATAAAAGGCAAATTAATATCGGTGCTAACGGTAGAAGAGAGCTCAATCTTTGCCTTTTCAGCCGCCTCACGCACTCTTTGAACCGCCATCTTGTCGTTCATCAAATCAATTCCTGTTTCACGCTTAAATTGTCCGGTAATATACTCAAGAAGCACCTTGTCCATGTCAGTGCCGCCAAGCTGCGTATCTCCGCTGGTTGCCTGTACATGAAACACTCCTTGTGCCATTTCCATAATCGTAACATCAAGCGTACCTCCCCCTAAGTCAAAAACCATGATCTTCTGCTCTTTATCTGACTTCTCCAAGCCGTAAGCAAGGCAAGCCGCAGTAGGCTCATTAATGATACGCAAAACCTTTAAACCGGCTATTTCTCCTGCGTCTTTAGTTGCCTGACGCTGATTATCATTGAAGTAAGCCGGACAGGTAATTACTACCTGCTCAACTTTATCTCCCAAATAAGCCTCAGCATCCTGCTTGATTTTTTGTAATATAAACGCAGAAATTTGTTGGGGAGTGTACTCCGTACCGTGGACCTTAAACTTAAAATCTGTGCCCATCTTACGTTTTGCTGCCTGAATAGTCCCCTCCGCATTAATAGCAGCCTGGCGCCTTGCCGGCTCTCCGACTAGACGCTGTCCGTCCTTGGTAAATGCAACATATGAGGGAAACGCTTTACCAGAAGCAACTCCCGCTCCTTCCGCTGAAGGAATAATCACCGGCCTGCCTCCCTCCATAACCGCAGCCGCTGAATTGGATGTCCCTAAATCAATACCGATTACTTTTGCCATATTAGCCTCCTATTTTTTTAGAAACTTTTACCTTGGCGGTTCGAAGCACCCGCTCATATATTAGATATCCTTTTTGCAAAACCTCAACTATAGTATGTTCCGGTAATTCTTTATTCTCAACCTGCATTAAAGCCTCATGATAGTTCGGGTCAAAGATTTTACCCTCAGCCTCAATAGGTTTTACTCCATGCTCTTTTAGCATTTCATATAAATGCGCGAGGATCATTTCAATGCCTTTTAAAAAAGCAGGTAAATCCTGCTTTGTAGATTCCGCCAAATCAACAGTACGCTCAAGGTCATCAAGGACATTCAGCAGATTTAATATCAAACCTTCATTGGCGAATTTTATGAATTCCTGTTTCTCGCGTTCAATCCGCTTGCGTGTATTTTCAAGGTCAGCTTGATGCCTAAGCATCTTATCGTGATATTCTTTGCTGATTTTTACCTCTTCCATGAGCGCTAAATATTCCGGCTCTTTTAAGGTAACTGTTTTTTCTGCTTTTTCTTCTTTTTTTAAATTATTCTTATGCTCTTCCATAATCCTTTAGAAATCCTCCAAGACTTGGCTTAAAACATCAGCGATATACTCCATAGTAGGAATAATATGATTATATTCCATACGCATAGGACCTAATACCGCAAGCCGGCCGCTAGGCTGATTTTTAAGCTTAAAACTAGAGATAACCAAAGAACAATTCTCCATCTCGGGAAACCCAAGTTCGCTGCCGATATAAACCTTTACTTTACCGGAAAAATCCCGGTTAATAATCTCCAATAAGCGCTTCTTGTCTTCAATTAATCTGACCAGAAGGCGCATCTTATCAGCATCCCTAAATTCAGGCTGGTCCAGTATGCGGCTGATCCCTTTGTAAAAGATCTTATCCTGCCATTCCAAAAATGAGACAATCCCCGCATAATGCGTAATTTCCGAGATAACCTCCGAGGTATTTTCCAAGGCATCATCAAGACGCTTCTGTTTCCTCTTGCACTCCCTAAGGATGCACTGCTTTTCCTCAACCAAAAGCTCCATCTGTTGAATAAGAAAATCCACGTAATAACGATACCCTTTATCAGTAGGAACTCTTCCGCCGGAAGTATAAGGATGCTTTAAGTATCCCGACTTATCGAGCTCTGAAAATATGTTCCTTATCGTTGCAGGGCTTAAGTCAAACTCATCGGCAATGTCATCCGAAGCAACAGGAACCGCGTTTTTAATATAGCGGTTAATTGCCGAATGTAATACCGATTTCCTGCGTGAATTATAATCAACAGTACGCATTACTTGGCCTCCAAGAATGATCTTTTAATGCTTTAATGCCAAGGCGTAATTTTAACACATTTTACTGTTTTGTCAACACAATTAGCACTTAAATAAGCAGAGTGCTAATTCGAAACCAAAAAAATACCTTTAATCCTCCTTTCCTAAAATAATTTTTATTCCGTGTATATTAACCCGTTTCTCTTCCATCAAATAATGAACATATTCAAGCTTCTTTAAATCTTTCAAGGAATAAAGACGGCTCTTTCTGCCTATACGCTTTGGCTTGACCACGCCTGCCTTATCCAGTTGGCGCAAAGTCCATATCGGAATATTAACCAGCTTGCACACCACGCTGATTACATAAACCGGCTCTTCTGCAGAAATCTTCAGCCTGAACATGGGCATATCTTGCCTCCATCCGGATTAATATTACCATTTCTATCTGAACTTGTCAAGTAAAATAATTATTTTTATTAGATAATCTAACAGATAATTTTTATATCTTTATCTTCGCTTATTTTATCGTAAAGCCCCTTGGCTATGCTTAACTCTACTCTTACGCCCGTATCCAAATAATCAATTTTATTTATTTTTGCCCGGCGATAGAAAAAATCAACCAGCTCCATGCGGCTGTGCGGAATGATTACCTTTATATTTAAAAGTAAGCCGGAAAAATACTGACTTACTTTAGCAATTAAAGCTTCCATGTTCTCCCCGGTTTTTGCCGATAAGAGCACCGAATCAGAAAAGTCTTTTTGCGTAACATTAAGCCAACCGCGGTCTACGGCCAAATCAACCTTATTCAGCGCTGTAAGCATAGGCTTGTCCCCTGAACCCAGTTCTTCCAAAACCTCAAGGACTGCCTGATTATGCTGATATAGGCGGTGGTCCGAAACGTCTAATACATGTATTAACAGGTCCGCATCAACCACCTCTTCCAATGTTGCCTTAAAAGCTTCGACTAAGTGGTGCGGTAAGTCATGCAAAAACCCTACAGTATCAGAGATAATTATGTTTTGCCCGTTCGGCAGAGATAAGCTTTTAGAAAGAGGGTCAAGAGTAGTAAATAATTTTTCGGAGGTTGGCTGGCTGGAATCAGTCAGACGGTTAAGCAAGGTTGATTTTCCAGCACTGGTATAACCGACCAAAACAACCGAAGGCAGGTTATTGCTTTTTCTTCTCTTATGTGTTGTAAGACGGTGGAGCCTGAAATTATTTAAGTCTTCTTTTAATTTATCGACTTTTCTTCTGATCTGCCGGCGGTCAACTTCAAGCTTAGTTTCGCCCGGGCCGCGAGTCCCTATACCGCCGCCTAAGTTTGAAAATATTATTCCTTTGCCGATCAAACGCGGCAGCAAATACTGCAGCTGGGCCAATTCCACCTGCATCTTGCCTTCGGGGCTCCTGGCGCGTTGAGCAAATATGTCCAATATTAATTGTGTGCGGTCAATTGTCTTCTTACCTATCGCTCTTTCCAGATTACGCTGCTGTGTCCCGCTTAAATCATGGCTAAAAATTACCGTATCCACTTTTTCGTCATTGGCAATAGCACTAATCTCCTCGACTTTTCCTTTACCGATAAGGTAATTAGCCGTAGGTTTATCGCAAATGCAAATTATATTGGAGGTAATTTCAACAGAAGTCGAAGAGACTAATTCCTCTAATTCCGAAGAAATATCCTCAATGCGCCAATGGCCTTTATCTGTTTTTACCTGAACACTTACTAAGAGAGCTTTTTCCATATTTTTAGGGCTACCTTTGACGGTAAATCAGTTTTATTGATACTAATCCATTTAATGCGCCTGTCTTTTCGAAACCAAGTAAGCTGCCGTTTAGCATAACGCCGGCTATTGCGTTGAATAAGGCGTTTAGCCTGTTCTAAAGTATATTTCCCTTCAAAATATCCTTTTAATTCCTTAATCCCTATAGCGCTTTCGGCAGTTTTACTTAATTTGGTTTTAAGCAGGCCCCTAACCTCAGAAACTAACCCCAAACGAAACATCTTATCCACCCTAGCATTAATCCTTTCGTAAAGCAGCCTTCTATGCAGATGCAGCCCGAAAACTTTTACCAGATACTCTTTCCCAAGGCCGGTTCTATTTTTTTGCAGAACAGAAATCTTATCTCCTGTTTTCAAGTATACCTCCAACGCACGAATGATTCTCCTTGAGTCATTGGGATGTATCTTTTTGGCCGCCGCCTGATCAATTCTTCCCAGCCTTTTATAAAGGTATTTGGGCCCTTTAGATGCTAACTGCCTGTTCAACTTAGCCCGGATTGTTTTATCTTCCGGCACCATCGGGAATAACCCGTCAATAATAATTGAATAATAAAGCCCTGTCCCTCCTACAAAAAGGGGGAGACTGCCTTTTAAATACAATTTCTCACAAACAGCTAAAGCATCACGGCGGTATTTAGCAACATTGTATTCTTCTTTAGGCGCAATAATATCAAGCAAATGGTGCTTGACCTTAGTTCTTTCTTTTGGACGGATTTTTGAGGTAATAATGTCCATCTTGCGGTAAACCTGCATGGAATCGCAAGAGATAATCTCGGCTTTGATTTTTTTTGCCAAAATAATTGCTGCTAAAGATTTACCTATTCCGGTGGGCCCAACGAGGAAAAATATTTTCTTCTTTTCTAGCGGCATAAAATACTACTGACAAACCTTGGTCTGAAAACCTTCCATTGCAAGCTTGTTTTCTAAATCCAATGCTTCTTTTTCTGTTTTAAATTTTCCGGCTCTAACCCGGTAGCCTCTGGCGGAATTTTCTATATATGCAGGGAAACCTTTGGCTAATAATTTATCCCTCAAGTTGCAGGCATTAGATTGATTTGAGAAAAAACCCAATTGAACAGAATATACGCCTGTTTGGCTTACTGGAGTACCGGGTAAACGGCCAACAACATCTATACCCCTGCTTAGCCTTAACTCTGTGCTAAACGGGAAATCCCTTCTTAATTTAGACAGGTATTCATTTCCCTTTTGGCTGTTGCCTCTTTTAAGCTCTAACTGGCTTAGGCGGTAAAGCACGGACGCCTTATCCTTGCTGTTGGGATTGTCGGAAATTAATTTATTATAAATTTCTTCTGCTTCCTCAAAACGCCCGCCGAGCAGGAATGTGTCGGCTAAAGCAAGAGATGCCCGGGAGTTAAACTTGCTATCCCGGTTATTTAATACCCTGTTCAGGGAAGATTGCGCCAAATCTAATCTCCCTTCCTTAATGTAACTTAAACCTAGGATATAGCTCAATTCATCAGTACTGCTAATGTTAATTCTATCAACCTGGGCCTGGCCTTCAAAGATTACCCTGCGGTAATTACCCTGCAAGAAATCAACTTTGAGGGCCTCCAAATCCGCAGCTAAACAAACAGCCGGAGCGGCAAAAATAGCCAAAACCGCGAAAGAAATATTAGTTTTTTGCATTTTTACAACTGCCTCTTAATTTATTGGAGATACCCCTCTGTAAATCAAGAACCTTCTTGTGCCGTCTTTCTTTTTCGCCCCTTGCTACATCATCAGCAATTTTTGCAGCTTCAGTATACGGACGCAAAGAATATTTAAAAATATAAGCCGCGTTAAATTCTATTTTTTTCATTAAACTATAGGTCTCCTTAAACTCTTTATCCGTCTCTGTCGGAAACCCCACAATAATATCCGTGGTCAACCAGCCGCCTTTTACAATTTTACGGTAACTATCGATTAGGCTTAAGTAATCTTTTCCGGTATACCCCCTGTTCATCAGCTTGAGGACCCTATCCGAACCGGATTGCAAAGGTAGATGCAATGCCTTGGCCAGTTTATCCAGATCACGGATAGCCTTAAAGTGATTTATATTAGCATCCTTAGGGTGGGAAGTAAAGAAATCAAACTTTTTCAGGCCTTTAAGCTCATTAACTTGCTCAAGTAGCTTGGTAAAATCAATATTTCTATCGGAGTACGCATTAACATTCTGCCCTAAAAGAGTGACTTCCGTTACGCCCTGGGCAATGGCATCCTTGATCTCGATTAAAATCTTTTCATTTTTACGGTGCCGTAAAGGACCACGCACATACGGAACTATGCAATAGCTGCAATAATTAGAACATCCTTCGGAGATAACCACATAAGCATGGTGCTTATTTTGATAAAATCCGGAATGATAAATATCTTCCGGACGAAGCTTATTATCAACCTCCAAAATTCTGCGCTCGAACAGGCTATTACCGGGAAATTTTTCCAAAATTTCCGGAAGTTTATGAATATCCTGGGGACCAACCACAAAACTAATATTTTCATCACGCTCGAAAGCTTTATCCCTATAGCTTTGAGCCATACATCCAACCAAACCGATAATTTTAGAACCCTTGTAGCTTCCAATAAGGCTCCAGACCCTGTCTTCAGCGTGTTTACGAACCGAGCAGGTATTAAAAATGATGATTTCCGCGTCTTTGTCGTCCGCGCTGATTTTATAACCAGCTTTCTTGAGCAGCCCGCCGATTATTTCTGAATCACGCACATTCATCTGGCAACCGAA
>JAQTQQ010000023.1 GCA_028712175.1 Candidatus Omnitrophota bacterium
TTTATCTAGAAATTTTCGGCCATTACCAGTTTTAAAGAATTTTTTCTCTGACGAGCAACTTCCTCATCAGAAAATGATTCAGAATATATTAATCTATGTGGCCTGTTATTCCGGGTATAACTATTTTTACCTTCATTATGTTCGTTTAATCGTAATTCTATAATCTTAGAGGTAAATCCCACGTATCGCTTATTATTCCTAAGGCTCCTTAGAACATACGCATGAAACATATTCAAATATTCTACCAACTGAGCTCCCGCCAAAAATCTTGGCGGGTCCGCCACGCACTGTGGCGGAAAGGAGGAATAAATCTAATTGTGGTGCATTTTAACACTAAATAATCTGGTTTTCAAGCGCTTTTATCTGGCTTTCAGCCTCTAAAATCAACTTTTCAATCTCCTTCATCCGACGGCCATACTCTTTAGCTGTTTCTTCATCGCGATAGAAATGCGGGCTGGATAAAGCGCGCGCCTTAGCATAACTCTCTAGCTTCAAATCCTCTTGTTTCTTTATCAATTTATTAATTTTATCACGGATAAAGGAGTTGTTGGCCTTGCGCTTTTTCTCCTCGCTTTTACTTAGCCGCTCTTCTTCCTTTACTCTTTCTCTTATTTCCTGGGCTTGTTTACGTGCCTGAATTTTAGGCTTATCAATAATAACATCGCTTAAAGTATCGCGCTTCTCAAGGTAATAATCAAACGCGCCGGGGAACTTTCTTACCCTGCCGTTTTTTACCTCAAAAACATTATTCGCTACCGACCTGACAAAATAAATATCGTGGCTTATAAAAACGATCGTCCCCTCATAACTTTTTAACGCCTGCGCTAAAGCATCCACAGCATCAACATCAAGATGCGTAGTCGGCTCATCCAGAAGCAGGAAGTTCGGTGGGTCAATTAAAAGCTTTGCCAGAATAAGCCGGCTCTTTTCTCCCCCTGAAAGAACTTTGACTTTTTTTTCGGCATCCTCCCCGCTGAATAAAAACGCTCCCAAAATTGTCCGTATTGATTCCTCCGCCATATATCCGGGCGCAGCCGAATAAGCTTCCTGTAAAACGGTATTTTCAATATTTAAAACATCTGTGCGGGTTTGCGAAAAATAACCGATATCCACATTATGCCCGACAACCCTTTCCCCGCTGTCTATTTCCACAATACCCGCCAGCATCTTTAACAAAGTGGACTTTCCTGCCCCGTTTTCTCCCGCTAAAACCGCTTTCTCTCCGCAGGTTATTTCAAAATCCAAATCTTTATAAACCTGTATATCTGCGTAGGATTTTGAAATATTTTTTAAATTTATCACCCGATGGCCCGAGCGGCGGGTCTGGGGAAAGCAAAAATCATGAATACTTTGGCGCGGGTCAGGAGGCAGGACGGTTTTATTATCCTCCATTTTTTCTAAAACGCGCCTCTTGGCGCGCACCGAGGCTGCCTTATTCGGCTGAGCATGAAACCTCGCCACAAATTTCTCTAACTGTTGGATTTTTTTGTCTTGCTCTTTAGCCTGTTTAATCAAATGCGTGCGTTTTTGCGCTTTTATTTCCTCATAATGCTCATAGTTTCCTTCTACTTTAAAAATCGAGCCATTTTCCAAAATCAGGGTATAATTGGTCACATCGGTCAAAAATGCCCTATCATGCGAGATCATAATAAATGTGCCTCTAAACCCGGACAGATAATCTTTAAGCCAGATAGCAGCATTTAAATCCAAATAGTTAGTCGGCTCATCCAGAAGCAGGAGGTCATAATGATAAGTCAGCAGTTTGGCTAAAAGGGTGCGCATCTGCCATCCTCCGCTCATCTCTAAGATCGGCTTCATAAAATCTTTTTCCTTAAAACCTAACCCGGAAAGAATTTTCTTAGCTTTATGCTCAAGCTCAAAAAAACCCAGAGTTTCAAGTTCATGCAATACTTCGCCGTAACGTTTTGAACCCGCTTCATTTTTATATTCCAGCGATTCTTTTTCCTTTTTAAGGCGCATTATCCTTTCGTCGCCCTCGGTCAACTCCGCAAGCACGGTATGCTCGGATTTAAAACTTGCTTCCTGCGGGAGATAACCGATATGCACCCCTTTATTCAGCCTTACCTCGCCTTTGGAGGTTTCGGTTTCCCCCAAAATCAGGGAAAATAAAGTACTCTTGCCCGTGCCATTGGGCCCGATAAGGCCGATTTTCTCTCCTTTATTTATATTAAGGGAGATATTTTCAAAAAGCACCTTAGGGCCGTAATTTTTAGATAGATTGGTAATATTAATCATAACGGTTAAATTGTGCGGCGAGATTCTAAAGACTTCGAGAGGGTAGTAGCGTCAGCATATTCCAGATTGGAGCCTACCGGTATCCCCAGCCCGATGCGGCTCAAATACACGCCTGTCGGCTTAAGCAATTTAGTAAGATACATAGCGGTGGTTTCCCCTTCAGTATCGGCGTCAGTTGCAATAATTATTTCCTTGATGCTGCCCTGCTTTATCCTCTCGATTAGCCCTTCAATTTTTAAGTCGCTGGGGCCCCTTCCTTCAAGCGGAGATATCGAACCCAAGAGGACATGGTAAAGCCCGTGGAAATTACCTGCTTTTTCAATCGCCGTAACATCGCTTGGCTTTTCAACCACACAGACAATATCTTTTTGGCGCCTGAGGTCCTGGCAGATTTTACAGGTCTCTTCCTCGCTTAAATTATTACAGATCCGGCATGAGCGCACGCTTTCCTTTACTTTATCAAGAGCAGCAGATAATGTTTTAATTTCATCCTTCGAGGCGCCTAAAACATGGGCTACAATGCGTTCGGCACTACGCCTGCCGACTCCGGGGAGCTTAATCAAACATTCAATTAATTTTTCTATTGAAGCGGTATAATTTGCCATTATTCTTCTTTAATCACCCTTCCTCCGAACATATCAAGCGCAGACCTGATAAACGGGGTACTGCGCGCTTCTGTATTCTGCTGCATATCTGCAACTAAAACAAAATTCACCCTTAAATCCGCATTGCATAATTCAGAAGCTGCTTTCTCAATTATTGCCTTATTGTCTTTTGCCTCAAGGGATTCTTTATGCAAGGAACAGCTTTTAGAAAATGCTACGGTTACCATGTTCCCGGCCACTTTTGTCGGTTGCCCCTCGCTTAAATAAGTAGCTACCGACATTTTAATCTTTGCCAAATTGTTTATAATATTATCCCAAACATTTTTCACGCTCTCTAAAGTAATTGAAGCGATTTGTTGGGCCGGCGGGACATTTTTCTCAATGGGTGCAACTGCCGGTTTACCTTCAGGCTCTTGCTTAGGCGGTAAATTTGACTTATCCTTGGGAGCTTGAGGAATAGAAGGCGTCTCAAGTTTTTCCGAAGGATGCGCCTGCCGGGCGGTTGATGATCCAAAACGAGCCTCTGATTTGTTATGCGCCAGCCTTACCAAGCTTATCTCAAGCGGTATGCGCTGAGAATCCAGGCGTTTAGTCATTTCTTGAGTAGCAACTAAAATATTAAAAACGGTAAAAATCTCTTCCATGCTAAGCATCTGGCTTTGTTCGAGCAGGCGGTCGCAAATCTCCTGAGGAAGGTCGACCAATTTTGCATCGGCCTTTGAGACTTTAGCAACCATTAAATTACGGAAATGTTCGATCAAATTAACTAAAAATACCACCGGATCTTTTCCATCATCTATAATATCATTAAAAAGTTTTAAGGCCCCTGCAGGATCTTTATGGATTATTTTATCTGCCAGAGAGAATAAAACTTCCTGTTCGACCATCCCTAAAACAGAAATGGCGTCTTTTAATGACACATTCCCTTTGGCAAATGATACCAGCTGGTCTAAAACTGACTCCGCATCCCTTAAGGAACCGTCGCTGCTTTTAGCTACCGCGAAAAGCACCTCTTTATCCACGGCAATTTTCTCCTGGCGGATAATCTTTTCAAGCTGTGAGATAATTTCAATTGTCGTAATCCTGCGGAAATCCATGCGTTGGCAGCGCGAGATAATTGTCGGCATGACTTTCTGCGGATGGGTCGTAGCAAAAATAAACTTTACAAACTCCGGAGGCTCTTCAAGGGTTTTAAGCAAAGCATTAAAACCATCCGGGGTGATCTGGTGGACTTCATCAATAATATAGATTTTAAATTTACCGTTCGTCGGAGAGAATTTTACATTCTCGCGCAGCGCCCTGATTTCGTCAATGCCGCGATTGGATGCGCCGTCTATTTCAATAACATCAAGTGAACGCCCCTGATTGATCTCAAGGCACGACGGGCATTTCTGGCATGGTTTTAAGGTCGGGCCCTCTTTACAATTAAGTGATTTGGCGAGTATTCTTGCGGTCGAGGTTTTTCCTACCCCTCTTGGCCCTGCAAAAAGATAGGCGTGGGCAAGCCTGTTTTTTGAGATGGCATTTTTTAAAGTGCCGACGATATGGTCCTGCCCGACAATGCTCTCAAACTCCTGCGGACGCCATTTTAAAGCAAAAACAGTATATGACATGGAATAGAGAAAGTGGTTACTTTTTATTTATCTGGATCTGCTGAACTTTTACGCCTTTTCCCGCTAAGTAGTCAAAAACGCATTTTACTTCCGGCTCTTCGCCTTCTATTTGTAATATTGCCCACCCGGCATCCATGGAAAAAGACGCCTCAATGATATTCAGAGTAACATTGAACTTCTTACAGATATAACAGATTATCGATTCATCCTGCAGAGTGCCCGGGAATGTTAAGCCGATCGACATATTCATTGATTTACTCCTTAGATTGATGGAAATTTACGGGTAGTCGTAAACGCCAGTCGAAGCCATAGATCCTACTGTGAAACTTGAAAACCTTTTTCCTCCAGTGCAGCAAGGAATCCCGGATGGACTCGATAACCCATCTCGATAGCCTTCATAACATCATTATGGCTTTTTTGATACTTCCCATACTTAAAATAAACTACACCCCGATCATTGTAACACTGTGCCACAAATTCCTTCTGAGCGGATTTCATTTCCATCGCTTTAGTAAAATCAGCTATCGCTAAATCATATGACCGGGCACCTGCATAAGCACTTCCACGATCATGAATAACATAAGCGGGGTCTTTTGTTATCTCCAGAGCCTTATTGAAAAGCTCAATTGCTTTAGCATATTCACCCTTTTCTGAATAGGCAGTCGCCATTCTTTCTAATGCCATAGAATCCTTTGGATTCTTCGCTAAAGCTTTTTCAGCATTTCTTACTTGCTGATCATAGTAGGAATTCCTACCGATAATGGCTAAGGCGATACTTCCCGCAACCAACAAAACTATAAGCCCAGTTGTTATTAATAATGGCTTTAGGCTCTTTTTCATAATTGCAATTATCGTAGGGACGTACAAAGCTAAACAAAAAAGTGATCCTAAAATTAAATACGCGTGGCTCCACCGAAACCAATTGTAACCGGGCATTGTGGGGCTTCCAATTTCCCAACGCATCTGATGGCTTAGAAAGCTAACAAACCGTAAAAGCATCAGAGGCAAAATTAAGAATATCACATAAAGCACCCATTTAAAGAACGCCTTCATTGATACCCCCCTTTTTACGAAGATTGAGTTCGAATCCCCGGCAACTCAACCCATTTTTAAACATACCCTCCGAAGGAGGATTCAGGAAAAAACTGGCGGACGCATTTACAATCGAACCGGAAGAACCAGGAAAAACCCCCGATGGTTCGAAATGGTATCAATTTCGGAGAGGCTGGGAT
>JAQTQQ010000014.1:0-3563 GCA_028712175.1 Candidatus Omnitrophota bacterium
CCGCTTTACGTTTATAGCCGTAAAACGCTTATCGACCATTATTTGAAATTAAAATCCGCGTTTGCCAGGATTTCACCGCTTATCTGTTATTCGGTTAAAGCTAACTCTAACCTTGCGATATTAAGATCTCTGGTAGAAAAGGGAGCCGGGCTTGATATTGTCTCAGGCGGTGAACTATTCCGCGCGCTCCGGGCAGGGTGTCCGCCGGAGCGGATCGTTTATGCCTCGGTAGGTAAAACCGACGAAGAGATAACCGCAGCGATCTCAAAAGGCATTCTTTTCTTTAATGTCGAATCTTTGTCGGAATTAGAAAATATTAACCGCATTTCAAAAAGGCTTAGCAAAAAAGTGCGGGTGGCAATCCGGATAAATCCTGATGTGGAAGCCAAAACACATAAATATATCACTACCGGAAAAATTACCAATAAATTCGGTATAGATTTGGATAGCGCATATAAGATCCTGATGCTCGGACCGAAATTCAGCAACCTTAATATCTGCGGTTTACATATTCATATTGGTTCCCAGATAACCGAGAGTGCTCCTTTTGTGGCGGCAATAAAAAAAGTTTCTGATTTTATCCGACGGCTGCAAAATAGAGGAGTGGTTTTAGAGTATTTAAATATCGGCGGCGGAATGGGGATAGTTTATGATCGGGAGACCCCCCAGACCGCCCAGATCTACGCCGATAAAATTATCCCGCTTTTGGAGGAAACCGGCTTAAAAATAATTATGGAGCCTGGCAGGTTTATCGCCGGTAATGCCGGGATACTGGTTGCTAAAGTACTCTATATAAAAACTACGCCTAAGAAAAAATTCATTATCGTAGACGCTGGAATGAACGATTTGATCAGGCCTTCATTGTATTCTGCCTACCATAACATTCTGGCTTTACAAAAAACGAAAGGCAATGAAAAAGCCGATGTTGTCGGGCCGATCTGCGAAAGCGGTGATTTTTTCGCAAAAGAACGCAATATTCCCAGAGTTAAAAAAGGTGATTATCTGGCCGTTATGAGTGCAGG
Organism: Candidatus Omnitrophota bacterium; assembly: GCA_028712175.1. GTDB lineage: Bacteria > Omnitrophota > Gorgyraeia > Gygaellales > Profunditerraquicolaceae > UBA6249. Next base: position 1,023 of record JAQTQQ010000014.1, read on the forward strand.
GGCTTATGGATTCAGCATGTCCAGTAATTATAATTCAAGGCCCAGGCCTATTGAGGTAATGGTTTCAGGGAATAAAACAACCGTAATTCGTAAAAGGGAAACACTGGCGGATTTAATACGCAATGAGAAAAATTAATTTTACCAAAATGGTTGCAGCCGGCAACGACTTTGTTGTCATTAAGGATAAAATTAGCGGTAATTTACCCCTATTGGCAAGGAGAATGTGTGATAGAAAATTCGGTATTGGCGCAGACGGCCTGCTTTTGCTTTCTAAATGCAAAAATGCTGATTTTCGCATGCGCATTTTTAATGCTGATGGCTCTGAGGCGGAAATGTGCGGTAATGGCGCCCGTTGCGCTGCTTTGTTTTCCGCCAAGAAAGAAAATAAGATGCTTACTTTGGCGGGCATCGTTGATGCCGAGGTTTCAGGCAGCCGCGTAAAAATCCGTATTACTTCACCTAAATGCGTAAGACTCGACATTCCTTTGATGGTAAACGGAAGAAAGATAAAAGTAAATTTTATTAATACCGGAGTTCCGCATGCCGTAATTTTTGTAAGCGGTCTGGAGGATATTAGTGTAGGGCAAATCGGACGCCTGATCAGGTTTCATAGAGAGTTTGCGCCAGCCGGAACAAATGTCAATTTTGTTGAAACAGGGAAGAATAATTTAATTAGAGTGCGTACTTATGAAAGAGGGGTTGAGGGTGAAACTCTTGCCTGCGGTACAGGAAGCACCGCCTCAGCTTTAATCTTTGCTTTAAAAAATAACTCAGATAATTTAGTAAAAGTCTTTACGCAAAGCGGGGAAATTTTAAAAGTTTATTTTCAAAATATTCACGGCCTGCTAAAAAATGTCTGGCTGGAGGGCGGTGCAAAAATAGTTTACAAAGGAGAATATTATGTTTAAAGGCTCAATTACAGCCATAGTTACGCCTTTTTCCGCTGCAAAGAGCGGCAAGAATTCCGGCGGACATTCAGCAATTGACGAGAATAAATTACGCCAGCTTATCGATTTTCAAATAAAAAACGGGACGGCTGGTATTGTGCCTTGCGGGACAACCGGAGAGTCTGCGACTTTAAATTTTGATGAACACGAAAAAGTAATAGAAATTACTATTGATCAGGTCAATAAAAGGGTGCCGGTAATTGCCGGTACAGGTTCAAATTCCACCGAAGAGGCAATTATGCTTACTAAGCAGGCGGCCTCAGCCGGAGCTGACGCATCTTTACAGGTTTCTCCCTATTATAACCGGCCTACGCAGAAAGGGCTGTATGAACATTTTAAGGCAATTGCAGAGTCGGTGAAAATTCCGATCATTCTTTATAATATTGCAGGTCGAACAGGCGTGAATATTGAGCCGGATACAATCGCAAAATTAGCGCATGACTGCAGAAATATAGTTGCGGTAAAAGAGGCTTCCGGAAGCCTTGATCAGATGTCGAGAATTAAACAGCTTTGCCCGGAAGAATTTGAATTGATTTCCGGAGACGACTCTTTAACTCTTCCGGTTTTAAGTATAGGAGGTAAAGGGGTAATTTCCGTAGTCTCCAATATAGTCCCCGCGGATGTTGCAAATTTAGTTTCCGCTTATGAAAAAGGTGATTTTAAAAAAGCTAAAGAATTACATTATAAATTACTGCCTTTAATCAAGGCTGTGTTTCTGGAGACCAATCCTGTGCCTATTAAAACTGCTATGGGGTTATTAGGTATGTGTGAGCCGGACCTGCGCCTTCCGATGTGCAGTATGATGCCCGATAATTTAGAAAAACTTAAAAAAGCATTGAAAGATTACGGATTGCTTAAATAAAGGAGAGTTTCATGATAAAGCTTGGGATTACTGGCTCATGCGGGAAAATGGGCAGGCGCATTTTTGAGCTTGCAGGATTTGATAAAGAAATAGAAGTTGCTTTGGTCCTTGAAAAGAAAGGCACTCCTTTAATCGGCCGCGAACTTGGAAAGTTAAAAGTTTCCTCTAACCTGGATGGTTTATTCCTTGTTGATGTATTGGTGGATTTTACCGATGCGCAGGCCGCCGATGAACACTTGGAATACGCCGCTAAATACAAAAAGGCCATTGTTTTAGGGACTACCGGTTTGACCGATGCGCAGAAAACCAAAGTAGGAGAGGTTTCTAAGGTTATCCCGGTTGTTTTTTCTCCGAATATGTCCATAGGGATGAATATTTTATTCTCGACTCTTGCGGATATAGCAAGAAAACTGGGTCCGGATTACAGCGTGGAAATTATAGAGGCGCACCACAAAGCAAAAAAAGATGCGCCCAGCGGGACAGCGAAGAGGCTGGCAGAGGTTATCAATCAGGTTACTAAAAAAGATATACCTATGCACTCTATACGCTTGGGCGATATTTTTGGAGACCATCTGGTAGTTTTCTGCGGGAATTCCGAGCGTATTGAAGTTAAGCATCAAGCTCATTCGCGCGATTTATTTGCCGTAGGAGCGCTAAAGGCGGCTAAATGGGTGGTTGGAAAGCCTGCTGGCTTATATTCAATGCAGGATGTGCTGTTTAGTTCTTAGGTCG
>JAQTQQ010000014.1:3663-23857 GCA_028712175.1 Candidatus Omnitrophota bacterium
AAGAGCTAAAAGGCATATTAAGCCAAAAATCCGATAGGAAGAAATTAAGGAGATATATGTTTAAGTATTCAAAAAAATTAGAATCACTGCCCCCATATTTGTTTCTAGAGATCGATAAAGCAAAAAGAAAAGCCCGCTCCGAAGGAAGGGACATCATTGACCTGGGAATAGGCGACCCTGACCAACCTACTCCTGATTTTATCATCAAAGCTTTAAATATTGCTGCAAAGGAAGCCGCAAATCACCGTTATGCCCTTGATCAAGGTATGCCGGTATTACGGAATGCAATTTCAGGTTGGTATAAGCGCAGGTTTAATGTCAATTTAAATCCGGACATCGAAATATTGCCGTTAATAGGTTCAAAGGAGGGTATTGCACATTTTCCTTTGGCTTTCTTAAATCAGGGGGATCTGTCGCTTGTCCCTGACCCGTGCTATCCTCCGTATAAAGGCGGAACAATTTTAGCTGGAGGAAGGCCTTACCTCATGCCTTTATTGGAATCAAACCATTACCTCCCGGATTTAAATAAAATTCCGCCTTCTGTGCTTAAAAAAGCAAAGATTATATTTATCAACTATCCGAATAATCCGACTAATGCCTGTGCCAGTGATGATTTCTATAAGCAGCTTATTAAATTTGCCGTAAAAAATAAAATTATTATTATTTCAGACCTAGCTTATTCAGAGATGGCTTATGATGGTTACAAGCCGCGCAGCCTTTTGGAGTTTGAGGGCGCAAAGGAGTCAGTAATTGAGTTTCATTCTTTGTCTAAAACTTATAATATGACCGGCTGGCGCAGCGGTTGGGCGGCGGGTAATTCTGAACTGGTTGGCGCCTTGGCTAAGGTGAAGTCTAATATTGATTCAGGGATATTTTCGGCAATACAGGTGGCTTCGGTTGCGGCTCTTAAAGGCCCGGAAGAACATTTACGATCAATGTGCCGGCTTTATCAGGAAAGGCGGGATGTTTTAGTTAACGGGCTTAATTCTTTAGGCTGGAAAGTAGAAAAACCAAAGGCAACATTTTATGTTTGGATAAGGATTCCTCTAAAGTCAGATTCTATCAATTTTGCGGCGCGGCTCTTAAAAGAGGCTGATATTGTTGCAACTCCCGGCGTAGGTTTCGGTAAATACGGAGAAGGCTATATCCGCATGGCTTTAACCGTATCTAAGGAAAGAATTAAAGAAGCTTTAGGGCGTATAAAAAATATCTCTTAATGGCAACTTGTTACCTTGGCATTGGCTCGAATTTGGGCAATCGCAGAAAGAATATAAAATTGGCAGTTAAAAAGGTTGGCGCATTAAAAGATACCTGTATAATAAAAGAATCAAGTGTTTTTGAAACTTTGCCTGTTGGAGGCCCTGCTGGCCAGCCTAATTATTTTAATTCCGTATTGAAAATTCAAACTAAAGTTCCTCCTTTGATCCTGCTTAAGAAGCTTAAAAGAATTGAAAAAGAATTAGGCAGGGGTCCTTCTTTGCGGTTTGGGCCGAGGACCATTGATCTAGATATTCTGCTTTACGCAGACAAGGTTATCAAAAACAAAAAATTGACCATTCCGCATCCGCGTATGTTTCTCCGGGATTTTGTGATCAAGCCGTTAAAAGAGGTGCTATGAGAGTTATCCGTAATCCTCAAAAATTAAGTAAAATCCTCGCAGTAACCCGCCATAAAAGAAGAAGTATTGGTTTTGTCCCGACAATGGGAGCTTTGCACCTCGGGCATTTGAGTTTAATCAAAAAAGCAAATAAAGAGAATAATATAGTTGTCGTAAGTATTTTTGTCAATCCAAAGCAGTTCGGGCCCAAAGAAGATTTTAAAAAATATCCCCGTCAGCTAAAAAAAGACCTTGCGTTTTGCCGAGCATCAGCCGTTGATTTTGTTTTCCTGCCTTCCGATAAAATGATGTATCCGGAAGGTTATTCGACCTTTGTCAATGTGGAAGGATTAAGCGCTGTGCTCTGCGGAGCATCGCGGCCAGGGCATTTCCGCGGGGTCGCTACGATCGTAGCTAAGTTACTTAACATTATTTGCCCCGATGCGCTTTACTTGGGGCAGAAAGATGCTCAGCAGGCAATTATCCTTAAAAAAATGGTTAAGGACTTGAATTTTCCTACAGATGTAAAGGTTATTCCTACTGTGCGTCAAAAAAACGGGTTGGCGCTTAGCTCGCGCAATGCCTATTTAGATAAAAAGCAGGCTTCTGATGCAGTAGTCTTGTCTAAGGCATTATCCATGGCCAGGTCATTATTTGAAAGCGGGGCTCGCGATAGCGCACGGATTATAAGCAGGATGAGAAAGCTTATTAACAAAAAACAACAGGCAAAAGTCGACTACATTTCAATAGTGGATTTAGAAAGATTAGAAAAAGTTAAGAAAATAAACCGGGATTGTTTAGTTGCCTTGGCAGTGAGATTTGGAAATACCCGCCTTATTGATAATACGGTAATTAATTATGCCTAAGAAGAATAAGCTTAAAATAGGTATCGTCGGCTGCGGGGCAATCGGCAGTTCTTTAGCTAAAGAGATAGCCGTTAATTTCCGTGCTTACGCAGTATTGTCGGCTTTGTATGATATAAGGCCTGAAAAAGCAGAGTCGCTTTCACGTAAGATAGTAAAAAGCACTAAGTTATCTGTTACTAGCCTGGATGCCTTGATTAGAAAATCAGAGCTTGTAATTGAGGCTTCATCCGCAAAAGCGGCATGGGGCGTTGTGCGTAAATCCGTATGCGCAGGGTGCAAAGTTATGGCTATGAGCGTAGGAGGCATAGTCGGGCATCTGGATAGCTTATTCGTGCTGGCTGCTAAAAATAATACTCAAGCGTATTTTCCAAGCGGCGCGATTTCAGGGGTTGATGCATTGAAGGCAGCAAGTATCGCAGGAATAAATAAGGTCATTCTGACTACGCGAAAGCACCCAAATGCATTTAAAGGCGTAGATTATGTTACTAAAAACTTTAGGCTTTCTGGTATAAAGACAAATAAGGTTTTGTTTAATGGCAGCGCAAGTTTGGCCGTGAAATATTTCCCTCAAAATGTAAATGTTGCTGCAGTTTTGGGGCTAGCAGGGATAGGTATAGATAAAACGCAGGTACGTATTATCGCCAGCCCCAAGGTTAGGAAAAATATTCATGAGATTCTGATTGTATCTAAGGCGGCAAAGATTTTTACGCGCACCGAGAATATTTTGCATCCGCATAATCCCAAGACCAGTTTTTTGGCGGTATTATCCGCGATAGCGGTACTCAAGCAAATTTTACAGCCGGTAAAGATCGGCACGTAATTAAACAAAGCGAAAGGGGGTGAGTATAAAGATGGCAGAAAAAGTAATGAAAGTGGGAGTAAAGAGAGACAAAGGTTATCTCTACTATATAGACAAGCAGGGTGATGTATCTTGCGCAAAGATGGCAAGAGGGTCTAAAAAGGGAGGTAATCCTAAGAAGGTAGCCAAATGCGGCATCAAAAGAAAAGTAGGGTACCTTTATTTCTTGGACAAGAGCGGCGATATCTCTTGCGCTAAGATGAAAAGAGGCGGAAAGAAGAAAAAAAAGAGGTAACTGAACAATTTTTAAAAAGTATAGCCCCTGTATAATCAATTTAATTTCTATTGGTTTACGGGGGCTTGCTTTTTTGCTATAATGAATTCCCTGCCTTATTTTTACATTTTAAGCTTAGGTAACAGATGAACGAGAATATTGCAAAAAGCGAAAATATAATTATCCGCGGGGCTCGCGAGCATAATTTAAAGAATATTAATCTTGAGCTACCGCGCAATAAATTGATTGTTATAACCGGGCTCTCCGGCTCGGGCAAATCCAGCCTTGCTTTTGATACTATTTATGCCGAGGGCCAGCGCAGGTTTGTTGAAAGTCTTTCAAGCTATGCCCGGCAATTCCTGGAGCAGCTGCAGAAACCGGATATTGATTTTATTTCCGGACTTTCTCCTGCGATTGCTATCGAGCAGCGTTCCGCCGGAGGCAATCCTCGTTCGACAGTCGCCACCCAAACTGAAATTTATGACTACTTGAGGTTATTATTTGCCAGAATAGGAAAGGTGCATTGCTATAAATGCGGCGAACTGATCCGGAGCCAGAATGCCCAGGAAATAGTCGAGGCAATCATAAATTCGATGCCACAGGGCCATGTGCAAATCCTTGCTCCGGTTATCCAGGGTAAAAAAGGCCAGCATAAAGATATTTTTACGCAGATCCAGAAATCAGGATTTGTCCGCGTCCGGGTTGACGGAAAGCTATATGAGCTTGGGCCTAAAATAAAATTGGCCAGATATAAGGTTCATAACATTGAGGTTGTTGTTGACCGTCTAAATATTAATCCGGATATAAAAAAACGGCTTACGGATTCTATTGAGACAGCGCTTAAGGCAGGCAAAGGCACGGTTATCATTAGCCGCCACGGGGATAAGGACCAGGTTTTTAGTGAACAATATGCTTGTTTAAACTGCGGCATAAGTTATCCAGAGGTTAGCCCGCGTAATTTTTCATTTAATTCTCCTTTTGGCGCATGTCCAGAATGTAACGGCTTAGGCACTAAACTGGAATTTGATCCGGATCTGATCATTCCGGATAGGGGTAAAAGTATAAACGCAGGGGCTATTGCGCCGTGGAAACGCGGAGGCAGAGGTTACATTCTTTACTATCGTTGGCTTATAAGGGAATTGAGTTATAGCCTAAAGTTTGAGCTGGATACCCCTTTTAAAAAGCTGTCTAAGAATGTACAAAAAGCTATTCTTTACGGTACGGACAAAGTTATAGGCAACAAGCCTTTTGAAGGTATTATTCCTCACTTAGAAAGGTTATTCCGCCAGACAGACAGTGATTATTTAAAAGAAGAAATTAGCAAGTTTATGTCCAGCCTCCGGTGCCCGGCTTGTAATGGCGCCCGGCTTAAACCGGAAAGTTTATCCGTATTAATTAATAATAAAAATATCTGGCAGGTTACACAGATGTCCATAAAAAACGGGTTAGATTTTTTTGCTAACCTTAAGTTCACCGAGAAAGAAAAATTGATCGCTTATCAGGCGTTAAAAGAAATAACGCAAAAATTGAAATTTTGTGCGGATGTGGGATTGGATTATCTTACTTTGGATCGCAAGAGCTCCAGTCTTTCCGGAGGAGAAGCCCAGAGGATCCGCCTTGCTACGCAGGTCGGTTCAGGCCTAGTCGGGGTTTTATATGTTTTAGATGAGCCTAGCATAGGCCTGCACCAGCGGGACAATGAAAAATTGCTTGCTACATTAAAATCGCTTAGGAATTTAGGCAATACTTTGATAGTTGTAGAGCATGATGCTTCTACGATCCTTGCCGCTGATCATATCGTAGATTTAGGCCCAAAAGCAGGCAGGCACGGAGGAGAGGTGGTTTTTTCAGGAGCCAGGGAGCAGCTATTAAAAGACCCCGTTTCTTTAACCGCGAAATACCTGCGGGGGGACCTTACGATTGAGCCGCCGCTAAAGAGGCGTAATTGGCTTAAAAACAAATATATCGAAATAAAAGGTGCAAGCGAGCATAACCTTAAGAATATAGATTTGCGTTTTCCTTTGGGCACATTTATTTGCGTAACCGGAGTGTCCGGATCCGGTAAGTCCAGCTTGATAAGTGATATTCTTTATCCGGCCATTGCCCAGAAATTATACAACTCCAAAGAAAAGCCCGGTTTATTTAAATCAATAAGCGGTATTTCGGAGATTGACAATGTTATTGTGGTAGATCAGTCTCCTATCGGCAGGACCCCGCGTTCAAACCCTGCTACTTATACAGGAGTATTTGCGCATATAAGAGAGATATTTACGCGGCTTCCGGAGTCAGGCGTGCGTGGTTATAAGCCGGGAAGGTTTTCGTTTAATGTTAAAGGCGGTCGCTGTGAGGCTTGCGGCGGCGATGGTATTAAGAAGATTGAGATGCATTTTTTACCTGATGTATATGTAAAGTGTGATGTGTGTAAGGGGCAAAGATTTAATGCAGCTACTTTGGAAGTAAAATATAAGGGTAGATCCATCGCTGATGTTTTAGAGATGACCATCGAAGAATCCTTAGAACTTTTTAATAATATTCCTAGGATAAAGAATACCTTGGGGTATTTATTCGATGTTGGTTTGGGGTATCTTCAGCTGGGCCAGAGCGCGACTACTCTTTCAGGCGGGGAGGCGCAGCGGCTCAAGCTTTCAAGCGAACTATGCAAGCGTTCAGGGGTCAGGACGCTTTATCTTTTGGATGAACCTACTACCGGTTTACATTTTGCCGACGTTGCCAAGTTAATATCCGTATTACAAAGGTTAGTCGAGCGTGGAAATACGGTTATAGTAGTTGAGCATAACTTGGAGGTAATTAAGTGCGCCGATTATATCGTCGATTTGGGCCCTGAGGGAGGAGATAACGGCGGCAGGGTTATTGCTGCCTGCAGCCCGGAGGAACTTGTTAAAATAGAAAGTTCTTATACTGCTAAATTTCTTAAAACAGTCCTGACAGCTAAATGAAAAAAACAGCCGTACTTATTTTGATCCTGATTTTATTTTGTTCTTCTTTTTGTTTTGCTTTTGAAGACCTCAAAGAAGTTGAACTTCTTTTTATGGCCAAAAAAGCCTATGAAGATGGCTTTTATGAAGTAAGCCTTGGGATGCTGGAAAGATTTCAGAAAGATTTTAGAAATTCATCCAAGCTCGCACAAGCGCGGTTATTAAGCGGCCAATGTTATTTTAATCAAGGCCGTTATCTTGAAGCGTTAAATATTTTCGAAACTCTACTTAATAATGCGCAAGCCAAAAGCCTTAAGGATGCCGTTTATTTCTGGATGGCAGAAGTCCATTTTAAGGGCGGTAACTTTCAGAGGTCTGCCGGGCTCTACCAGAAGTTAATTGATGAATTTCCTCAGTCATCTTATTGCCCGGCGGCGTATTATTCGCTTGGCTGGTCTTTTTCGCAAAGCGGGCAGTACAAACATGCCTTAGATGCCTTTAAGAGGCTTCTGGAAAAGTTTCCGCAGGAGCCACAAAGTAAAGACGCAGCATTTAAATTAATCGAGTGCCTGTATAATCTTAAAGAGTACTCCGAGTTAAAGAATAAGGTTAATCCTATTTTTAAGCTTTATGCTAATGATACCCTGCGCCTGCCTTACCTGTTTTTTTATCTTGCAGAGTCAGAGTATTATTTAAATAATTTTAATGAAGCAGCCAGGAATTATCTTAAGAGCGCGCAGACATTTGGAGACCAAAAAGTTCAGGCATTGGCGAGGTTAGGCTTGGGCTGGTCTTACCTTAAGCTTGCTAAATATAAAGAGGCCGAAGATATTTTTTCCGATATCAAACAAAACCTTTTGGATAAAAAAAGCCTGGATATCTTTATACTGGGGCAGGCTGCGTTAAACTCTACGACTAACCGTATATATGAAGCAAAAAAGCTTTACGATCAGCTTATTGCTACAAGCGGCGATCCGTTAATACTTATTCAGGCTTATTTGGGCCGTGCTGACGCATTTTATAATTTAGCTGAATATGCCCAGGCCTCGGCTAGCTATGAAGAGGCATTAGAGAAAATAAATAATAGCGTAAAGTCCGGCATACCTGAAGAACTGATTGATAAATTACAGTATAATCTGGGCCTATCCTATATTAAGCAGGGTAAAGTTGAATCCGGGGCCCGGATACTCAAGGGGTCAGTTAGAAAAATACACAACAAGGAGAGAGGGGCAAATTTATTCCTTCAGATTGGCGATGCTTACGCGGCGGCGGGGGAATATAGCAAAGCAGAAGAATCTTATTCAGAAATTTTAAAGGTTTATCCGGGTTCACCTTATGCAGATTATGCGCAATACCAGATAGGGTTATCGCAGTTAAAACAAGGAAATTATGAAAGGGCAGTTTTTTCTTTTGAAGTTTTTTTTAAACAATATCCCCAATCAAAAATTTTGCCCGATGCGGTTTATTCGCTGGGAGTAACCTATTTTCAAAAAGGGGATTATGCAAAGTGCAGCGAGATTTTTGCTAAATTTAAAAATGAATTTCGGGACAGCCAATTGCGTCCCCATGCATATTATATGCTCGGGGAAGCTTATCTTGGTTTAGCAAAAGTCAATGAAGCTTTGGGTATTTTTAAAGACATCCCCAGGCTTTATCCTCAGGATATTGAATTATTGCAAAAAGCGGAATATCAGATCGCGGATTGTTATTATAAGCTTGGCCAGGAGAATGAGGCTGCCAGCAGGTTTAAAATTCTTCGGACTAAGTACCCCGATTCGAAACTTACTCCCGATATTCTTTGGTGGCTTGGCCAATATCATTATCGGCGTAATGAACTGGATCTTGCGCGCAGGTATTTTGCTGCATTGGCCAGGGATTATTCAAATAGCAATCTAGCCGTAGATGCGTTTTATGTTATAGGTTTAAGTTTTAGCGATGAAGATAAATTCGAGCAAGCTGTTGATAATTTTAAAAAAGTTATAAACACTGGAAGGGCTGAATTGAAGGTGCGGGGGAAAATATCTCTAGGAGATATTTATATGCGTAAGGGTATGGCTGATGAAGCGCTTGTTTTATACCAGGACACAGCTAAGGATAACCCAGATTTAGCCAAGCTGCTTTTTCCCAGGATTGCCGGAGCTTATTATGCAGCCGGGGATTATGCGAATGCAAAATTGTTTTACTCAAAGAGCCTTGATCTGGTTGAAGATAAAGAAATTGCCAATATACGTTTTAGCCTTGGTGAAGTGCTTGAGGCAAGAGGTGAGTTTGATCCGGCTATTCGGCAGTATCTTTTAGCTGCTGACCTCTGTACCCTGTCTCCGGAATTATCTTCGCGTTCATTGATACGGGCTGCCAAACTTTATGAAGACAAGGAGGAGTTTCAGGAGGCTTTGAAGATCTATAGTAGAATTGCCCCGCAGGGAGCCGAGGAAAGAGATTTTGTCAAACAAAGGATTGAATGGATAAGGGTGAATGCAAAAAAGTAGTTGACATATTTCGGAATGTTTATAAAATAAAACAAACAGGGGGTAATGATGATTATTGAAATCGGTATAGTTGCTGGTGAGATTTGGCATTTTTTGGATCAACACGGGGAGGTTAGCTTGAGTGATTTGACCAAGAGCCTTGACCGGACGCCCGAAAACATCCTTATGAGTCTGGGGTGGTTGGCCCGCGAAGGGCATGTTATTTTGGCTCAAGCAGGGGATGGCTATCGCATTTCTCTTAGAAAAGATGCCTAATCGCAGTAAAGTGGGGTCTATACTTTTTATCTCCGTAGGAATAATTATGGTGGTTTCGGTTTTAGCCACTGTAATGTTAAGAATTATATCTCACCAGTCACGCCTGACTCATCATCAAGTGAGCCGTATTCAAGCCCAGTATGCCGCTAAAGCCGCGCTTGTTTATACATTAGATAAGCTGCGCAGAAATGATGATGCCTCTTGGCCTGCTACCGGCCAATATACCAAAAGAATGTGCAGGAGCGGTTGCGATATTAATGAACCAAACCTGCCTAATTCCATTCAGAGGGTTGATATCACAGTTTTTAATATTAATACAGGAATCCCCGGTACGAATACCCGCAAGATAAGCGCAAGAGCTATCTATACCTACACACCGTAATAAACCCGTTTAGTAAATCATTATAATGCAAGTAAGTTTATTATAATTAATGATAGTTTGCGTAATCCCGTTTTTCCGTCGAGCACAATCTCATCAAGTAAGTATAAGTAAGTATACATAAAAAAACACTTGACAAATTAAGTAGGTTATGTTTTAATGAACAACATAGTAATTCACAGTAGCCCAGAATAACGAGATAATAAGGAAAATGGTGCATATGTCAAGGCTAATAGATATTGACGAGTTAGCAGATTATTTAAAATTAAAAAAACAGACTATCTATAACTGGCTTAACCAGCGTAAGATCTCCGGGATTAAGGTTGGCGGGGTTTGGAGGTTTGACCGTAAAGATATTGATAATTGGTTAAGGTCTAAGAAACGCGAAACAACCTCAGGAGATAGCCAATGAACTCTTTAGGTATTTATTTTGGGATCAAGGATATTAATCTTGTAGAAACCAGCGGGAAAAAGATTGTAAATAATATCCGCCTTCCTCATCCTACTAATTCGGGCATGGCTGAATTAGAAGAAAAAGTGCCCGCGGATATAAAATTAATCGCTCTTCTGAAAGATACCTTCCGTACTTATCGAATAAAAGCGGATGAAGCTGCTATTTGTATTGCCGGGCAGGATTTAGTTATCCGAACTTTTGAGATACCGTTAATACCGCAAAATGAATTAAAAGGGGTAGTCAGTTTTGAGGTTAAGAAATATATACCCTTTAAGCTTGAAGAGCTGGATTATGATTTTCAGGTTTTATACAACAGTAAAAACAAAACAAGTTTAGTTCTTTTTGTCGGGATCAAAAAGGAAATCCTTAACAATTATATCTCTATTTTCAAGCAGCTTAACCTTAAAGTCAGTGTATTAGAATATTCGGCTTTTAGCGTTTTACGTTTCTTGAAGCTATCGGGTATAAACGATGGAGGGGTAAAGGGAAGCCTTTGTTTTGATTTGGCTCATGAAGATGAAGCAAATTTCACAGTTTTTGAAAATGGTTTTTCGCTGTTTAGCCGCGATTTTATGCTTACGGGTGAACCTACAGGTTTTGAGCAGATGGCTGAAGGTGACCGTATTCAAAGATTGGAGAAATTAAAGAATGAAATTAAGATTTCCCTGGATTATTATAAGCGTAAATTCCCAGAGAAGGATATTAAGGAGATCATTGCAGTATCTGATAAAGAGAGCCAGCAAGAATTAGGCGGATTTTTTGCAGAATCGTCTATCCCCGCTAAATTTGTGGAAATCCAGAAAGTGTTGGGTAAAGATACTGTTTATTCTGCAGTGCTGGTTAAAAGTTTTGCCGCCTCATTATTCAAATTAGCTCCTTTAAAGATTAAAATTAACCTTGTTGAGGCAAAGCTGAAAGCGGCTAAAGCAGTTTTAGTTCCGGGCAGGCCGCAGGTTTCTTTGCTCGAGGGATTAAAATTAGATTTTAGGTTTATAATTATGGGGATTTTTATATGTGTAGCTGTGTTTGGGTATGGTTTGATGCGTATTCGTCCGATAAAAGAAGAAATCACTAGTATAAAAAATAGCCGTGTGAAAATAGCCTCTGTGCCCCAGGATGATAGTATCGAACAGCTTTCTGAAATAGGAGCTCAGTATAGTAAGAAAATCGCAGCCTTAAACAGTTTGGTTAAAAACCAGATGTACGCTACTTATCCGCTTAATGCAGTGCCCCCGGCTTTGCCTAGAGGGGTATGGCTTAATAGCTTTAATTTTAACCAAAAGGGTGCCTCCGGACCCGAGCTTGTCCTGAACGGAAAAGTTTATTTAGCAGATAGCGAAAAAGAGGTCGAAGCGGTTAATGTCTTCACAATGAATTTAAAAAAAGACCCTGTATTTGCCAAACACTTCAATGAGATAAATATTAATTCTATTGACCGTTTGAGCGAACAGGATAAAAGCGTGCTGGTATTTACGATAATTTGCAGGAATACCCCGGAGAGAAACTAGTATGGATAGAATTGAGCTGTCGGAGAAAAACAAAAACAAAATTCTAAATTTTGGGATTATCTTCGTTGCTTTATTTATTGCCTTTCAGTTTTATAAAGGGGCCAATGAACAGGTGGAGGCCTTAAACAATGCCAAAAACAATGAGCTGAAGAAAAATGAGGCTACGGATGAGATTGCGGCATTGGAGGTTAAAATACAAAGATATAAAGAAGTTTTCACAAAAAAAGATATAAGTTATGTCCTTGATGCTATCTCAAAAATTGCTAAAACTAGCGGTGTAAAATTTATCTCCATCAAACCTATTGATGAAGAAACAAGCTCTGATTATGTAAGGTCCTCATTTTTGATAACAGTAAGCTCCCCTACTTATCATTATTTAGGTGATTTTATAAGCCAGATCGAGGCAAGTACGGATATATATTTAGTAGGAGAAGTAAGCATTACTTCTTCGGATTCTAGTTATGCAATGGAAGGAGATGGTTCTGATTTGCTCCTTAATCTTAGAGTTAGCACTATATCTTATTAATGATGAACAGAGCTGACAGGTTGATACTATTTATGGTTTTTTTGTGCGGATTAATATGTTTCTGCCCGCCTCTTTTGGCGCAGGGGGCTGCGGATGACCCCATAGCTAACCGTCCGCTTCCTGAATATAAATCTTCCGGCATGCGTGATCCGTTTCAGACGTATATAATAAAAGATAAGGCATTAATTCCAATAGCGCAGCCGCAGTCTGGGGAACTTCCCAAATCGCAAACTAATTTTAACGAATTGATAGTACAAGGAATAATCTGGGGAGCAAAAGTCCCTCAGGCAATCATTAATAACAAAATTTATATTGTCGGTGACAAAATTGAAGATTCCGAAATTGTAAGTATTGATAAGGGAGGGGTCAATTTAAGTTCTCCTATTGGAATAGTCAATTTGCCGGCTCCGGGGAAAAACACTGCCTTAAATAAAGATAATTATGATAATAAGGAGGTTAAATGAAAAAAATATTCCTAACTACCGCCGTTGCTTTTTATTTATTCTTTGCTTTTTTCATTGCTCATTTGAATGCGCAAGATAAGCCTGATTTGACAGGCTCATTAGAGCCGACTATCTCCATGGATTTTAAAGATGCAAGCCTTAAGGATATTTTAAAGGCGCTTTCCATGCAGTCGGGGATGAATTTTATCGCCTCCGAAGCGGTTCAGGATAGGAAGGTAACGCTTTATTTTGACAAAGTTCCATTGACTCAGGTCGTAGACAAGATATTTAGCGCCAACAATCTTTCTTATGAGCTAGATCCCAAGGCTAATATTTTTGTGGTTAATGAATGGGGCAAGATGGAAACCCAAACAATAACCAAAGTTTTTTATTTAAAGAACGCCTCTGTTTCTACTTCGGCCTTAAAAGCGGATATGTCTAAAAATGCAAGTGATAGCAGTTTGAGTTCTTCCTCTTCAGATTCTGCTTCTACCTCAACGTCTACTTCCAGCTCAGGCCCCACTGGGGGAAAATGGAAAGTTGAAGAAGAAAGCGGGATTACTTATTCTGTAAGGAAGCTGCTCTCTACTCACGGCTCGGTAATCGAGGATTTTCGTACCAACAGCCTTATTGTTACGGATACTCCTATGAAGATACAGATGATCAGCCAGGTTATTGCTTCTTTGGATGTCCCAGTGGCTCAAGTCATGCTTGAGGTTGAAATGCTGGATGTCAGCAAAGACCTGGTAGATAAAATCGGGTTTGAATTCGGAGAAACTCCGTTTACGGCAATAGTGACCGGAGCTACCGCAGGTATGGGTTTTCCTTATCATAGCTGGGGCAAGCTTTTGGATAAAGGTGCCGGTGAATTATCGATTAATCCTGCAGGGAGCACTTATCAGATGCAGCTGGATTATTTAAGGACTGCAACCGATACAAAATTCTTGGCCCGGCCAAAACTCCTTACTTTAAATAATGAAACCGCAGAAATTGCCATTACCAAAGATGAAATAGTGGGCAGGGAAGATACAACGACCTTTGACCAAGGTTCCCCTACAACTACCAGCGTATATAAAAGATCCACGGACCTTGCGCTTACGAAAGAAGGAACGGGTATCTTTCTTCGGGTAACCCCGCAGATCAACCTTGAAACAAATGAAATCACCATGGTAGTTAATCCAAAATCAAGCGTTTCAAGTATAAGCGAATTAAGCAGCGCAAGCAATCCGCAGTCAGATATTGAAGTAAGGAGCACAAGGTCAATAGTGAAAGTTAAAGACGGAGAAACGGTGGTTTTAGGCGGGCTCATTCATCACGATAAAAAAGTTATTATTACTAAACTTCCGATTTTAGGGGATATCCCAATTCTTGGAATGTTATTTAGGCATAAGGAACAGCCCGACGGGCTTGAACGTGAAATGATAGTTTTTATTACTCCGCGTATTGTCAGGGAAAAGGCGGATATCAGCAGGCTGAGCGAAGTTAAAAATCTGCAATTACCCGTAAGAGAGCAAGGTGTTGCGGTTAATACGGCCCGTGATTATATTATAAATTCAAATATGAATAAATTCGAAAAGAACATTAATGGCAAAAGATAAATATTTAAGACTTGGTGAATTCCTTGTTAAAGAAGGTTATATCACTCCCAGCCAACTTGATAAAGCTATAAGCGTCCAAAGACAGGAAGGCGGCCGGTTGGGTGAGATTTTGGTCAAGCTGGGGATCGTCAAAGAAGACCAGGTGGTGGCTGCTTTAGGCAAGCAGTTAAATATGCCTTATTTCTCTCTTGGCACTGGTATGCTTAAGCCGGCTAAGGACCAGGGTCTTGAGCATTTAGTGCCCCAAGAGTTTGCCTATAAGAATTCCGTTTTACCTCTTTCGCGTATGCTCAAATCTTTGACTGTCGCGATGAGCGATCCGTTAGACCTCCTCCTTATTGATAGCCTTAGAAAACTTACCGGTAATGAAATCAACCCCATAATTGCTACGCGCAGCGATATTATAAAAGCAATTGAGGAATTTTACGGCAAGACTTCAATGCTTAAGGATGCCGTAGATTCCAGTTACGATATAAATGCCACGCTGGTGCAGACCCGCGAAGAAATGGGCCAGGAGCTTAGCCTTGATAAATTAATAGCCAGGGCAGAAGAGGCCCCGGTCATAAAGTTGGTAGATTTAATAATCCGCCAGGCAATTAACGAACGCGCTTCAGACATACATATTGAACCTTTTAAGGATAGGATCTCGTTGCGTTATAGGATTGACGGCAAGCTTTATGAAATACCGCCGCCGGCAAGGCACTTGCATTTACCGCTTGTATCGCGCGTAAAAATATTAGCTAAGCTTGATATCGCCGAGAAACGGCTTCCTCAGGACGGCGCAATTTTAGTGCGTATTGACGAACGGCCCATTGATATCCGAGTTTCTATTATTCCGACTATTTACGGAGAAAAAGCTGTTTTGAGGATTTTAGACCGGGGCGGGGTTATGCTGGATTTGAGCACCATGGGTTTTGATTCAATCCAGCTTGAGCAGGTACGCAAAGCAATCTTCTCTCCCTACGGGCTGGTTTTTATTACCGGGCCTACCGGGAGCGGTAAATCTACCTCACTTTATGCTATTTTAAATGAAATAAAAAGCCCTACAAAAAACATTGTTACAGTTGAGGACCCGGTAGAATATAAAATGGACGGGATTAATCAGGTGCAGATTAAACCTGAAGTTGGGCTTACTTTTGCAGCTGCTTTGCGCAGTTTTTTGCGCCAGGATCCCGATATTATGCTTGTCGGAGAAGTCAGAGATTTAGAGACTGCCCAAATTTGTATTCGTTCCGCGCTCACAGGGCATTTGGTTTTAACTACGCTTCACACTAATGATGCTCCATCGGCTGTGAGCCGGCTTATGGATATCGGTATTGAGCCGTATATGCTGGCTCCTTCATTGCTTGTTGTTATCGCTCAAAGGCTCATTCGCAAACTTTGCCCGGACTGTAAAGAAGCGTATGAGCCTACACCAGCCCAGCTTAAAGGCGCGGATATTAAGGCGGAATTGATTTATAAGGCTAAAGGCTGCGCAAAATGTAACAATGCCGGATATAAGGGCAGGACTTGTATTGTTGAAGTTATGCCGGTAACAATGGAGATACAGGATTTAATTAACCAAAGATCTAATTTTCAGAAAATACGTGAGATTGCCCGCAAAGGCGGAATGCAGACGCTTTATGAGTCAGGAATTAAAAAGGTTGAAAGTGGGATAACTTCCCTGGAAGAGGTTCTTTCTATTACCTTGGGAGCTGAATAATGCCTAAATTTTATTATATTGCCAGAAACCGTTCGGGAATCAAGGAAACTGGGACGGAAGAGGGGGTAAGCCAGGAAGACGTAGTGAATAAGATTCAATCTAAGGGGCTGGTCCTCGTTAATATTATTCCCGAAATTTTGGGTTCTGCCGGCAGTATTAATAACGGGACTATAAAAAAAGTCAAACTCAAACCTAAACATGGCAGGGTCACCGGTGAAGACCTTATGCTTTTTTGCCGTCAGCTATCTACTTTGATTGGCGCAGGCGTTACCATACTGAAAAGTTTGGACATTATTTCTAATCAGGTAGCAAGCAGGAAACTTTATTCAGTAATCATCGAATTAAATAAAAATATGGAAGCGGGATTAAGTTTTCATGAGGCAATGGCCGCGCATCCTAAAATATTTTCCGATTTGTGGGTCAATCTTGTTGAAAGCGGCGAGGCAAGCGGAAATTTGGCGGTTGTCTTGAGCCGTCTTGCGACTTATCTTGAAAAAAATGCAGAGTTTAAAAGAAAGATAATTTCGGCTTTAATTTACCCTGGCATCTTAACCTTTGCAGGAGTCGGCGCGCTTTTTTTTATGGCTATAAAGATTATTCCGACATTTGCCGAGATTTTTAAAGGTTTCAATATTACCCTGCCTCTACTTACCCAGATTCTTGTCACAATCAGTGATTTCTTGAGGAAGAGTTTTATCGTATTAGTTTTAGTTTTTGCCGGCCTGTTTTTTATGTTTAAAAAGTATGTTAAGACTAAGGCAGGAAGGAAGAATGTTGAGAGCTTTAAATTTAAACTGCCGGTATTCGGTGATTTCTTTTTGGCGTTAATTATCGAGAAGTTTTCTTCGGAGATGTCCACGCTTTTGGAATCAGGGGTGCCTATACTTTATTCTTTAGAAATCGCCGAACGCAGCGTGGATAATTTAGTGATGGCTGAAGTCATCCGGAAAATTAAGGAGGATGTACGCGAGGGCAAGTCCTTCCGGGAGTCTCTTGAGCGCAGCAATTTTTTTGAGCCTATGTTTATTCAGATGGTAAGTATCGGCGAAGAGATTGGAGAGCTTCCTCAAATGTTTAAGAAGGTGAATGTTTTTTATCAGGAACAATGTGAAACCTTCCTTACTAGGTTTGTTGCTATGTTTGAGCCGTTTGTTTTGGTTTTTATCGGCTCGCTGATAGGAATCATGGTAGTAGGCATGTTCTTGCCTATATTTAAGATTTCTAATATTGGGGCGTAAATTAAGATTGACAACTTTTTAGCATTAAGATAAAATAATAAGGATACAATTAACAGGGAGGAAAAATGGGGAAATGGTTTAAGTTATCCAGGAGAGGTTTTACGTTAGTTGAGTTGATTATTGTGGTTATCGTAATCGGGATTCTGGCCACAGTGGCAGTACCGCAGTATTTAAAGGCTACTGAAAGAGCAAAAGGCGGAAAAGCTAGGTCAGCTATGGCATTGATTGCCCAAGGCGAAAAGCTTTATCGTGCTGAAAGAGATACATATATAAACGTAGCAGCTGGTGCAGCTAATACGGTTTTAGGAGACTATGTAGAACTGGCTGATGTTGATGCCGATGCTGACTGGCGTTATGTGGTTTCAGGTGCTACTGCTAGCGCATTTACCCTTACGGCAACAAGAAATGGAGGCGCTAACAACGGGGAAACTTTAACCTTAAACCAAAATGGTGTTTGGGGCGGTAATTTTACTCCGTAATTCCAGAGATTTTCTTGTATAAATGTTGTTCATGTATCCTTATTAACAGGGAGGAAAAATGGGGAAATGGTTTAAGTTATCCAGGAGAGGTTTTACGTTAGTTGAGTTGATTATTGTGGTTATCGTAATCGGGATTCTGGCCACAGTGGCAGTACCGCAGTATTTAAAGGCTACTGAAAGAGCAAAAGGCGGAAAAGCTAGGTCAGCTATGGCATTGATTGCCCAAGGCGAAAAGCTTTATCGTGCTGAAAGAGATACATATATAAACGTGCCGAGTGATACTTCCAATACGGTTTTGGGAAGCTATGTAGAACTGGCTGATGTTGATGCTGATGCTGATTGGAACTATGCGGTTTCAGGTGCTTCTGCTAGCGCATTTACCGTTACGGCAACAAGAGTCGGTGGCGCTAACAACGGGGAAACTTTAACCTTAAACCAAAATGGTGTTTGGGCAGGCACATTTACGCCGTAATCAAAACTTATGCATAAGGGTTTTACGCTTGTTGAATTAATTATAGTAATAACTGTAATTGGCATATTGGTAGCTTTTGCCTCTCCTCAGTTCGCAGTTACCAAAGAGCGCGCGCTGGATAGAGAAGCAAAAGCTACTATTGCGCTTATTCAGGCAGCCGAAAAGATTTATAAAATGGAAGAGGGGCCGTATTATCCTTCTCCTGCCGGTTCTACCAGCAATATTGCCAATATAAATGCTAATTTACGGCTTAGTTTGCCTGTAAGCAGCAGCGCATGGACCTATACTGTTAATTCCGCTGCACAAACAGCCACAGCTACTCGTAGCGGCAGGACTTGGACTGCGACTTTTACCGGGGGAGATCCTTCTTGCTCTGGAGCCGGATGCCCGTAATTATTAAGAGACTTTTTTTTATCCCGCCAAAGGCAAAAGATCAGGGATGCTTTAGGATTGCACCTTGGGATTTGTCTTTAGCGGGATTTACTCTAGTTGAAATAATTGTGGCGACAATAATTCTTTCACTGGTTATTTTAGGGATGCTTAGTATTTTTCTCGCGGGGAATAAGCATGTTATACATACCCGCGAGCGCATGACCAGCGCTGAATTAGGTAAGCTCTTTGTTGATCCCCTGCAAATGGATGTGAATTGGAGCACTTGGAATTCTGGCGCAGCGGGAAACGCCCTTGCTTTAGGGACTACCTATTGCGATGGTATTGTTGGCCATACCCAAAATAAAAATTGCCCTCCGGCAGCCCAGCGTAGGGTTAATGACAGGCCTTTTACCGCAACATACGTCACTTCATTGGTTGCCGATAATACCGGAGATGCTAATGATAACTTACGCCGCGTGACTACGAGGGTAAGCTGGACTGAGCCGTCTTCTTAAAAATCATGAGAAAAAACAATAGATCAATAAGTTTAGTTGAATTGCTTATTAGCGTTGCGGTGGTTTCTATAATGATCTTGAGTTTTTATAGTATTGATACCTTTAGCCGTAATCAGGTGCTTAATTCGGACCGAAGGGCTAAGGTGCAAAATGAGCTTTCTTATGCCTTGGAGCATATGGGTAAATATGTGCAGCAGGGTGTAGGCAATAATTTAGCTTCGGATAATCAGGCTATTCAGACTTTTGCGGGAGGCTTCCGTGTGCGTGTTGATTTTAATATTCCGCAAAACCCTTTTTCCTTAAATAATAAAGCTTGGATTCGTTACAGGAGAGCCGGGAATAACCTGATTGTAAGCTGCTCTACTACTGGTTCAGGGACCTGCGGTTCGTTTACCGGAGAAACATTAAGCTCTAGGGTGATGACTTTTGATTCGACACCAGCTGATAATGGGACTTCTGTTTATGTTAATCTGGTTGGCCGCTATACTCCTGCTGCGGCTGTCAGCCTAAGAAATCCACAGGTAGAGGTCAGGACTAAACTAATCTGCAATAGTTGCTCTTATAATTAATCTTTTATCTCACTATCCTTATAATTCATTATAATTTAACTTTTATTTAATAACTCATTTATGGACAATAAGATGCGTATAAAAAGAATTATAGCCAGAGAAAGCTTGATACTTTTGGGTATTCTAGTTTTAGGTTTGGCTGTTTATTTTATTGGCAGGTATTTAAATAATATTTATTTGATGCACCATCAGGAGGATAAATTCAAAGTTATACAGAACATGAAATATTCGTTGTTAGGCTATACCCCCTATATAAGGATTATGTCTTTTGGCCTGAATATATCTGTATTTGGTTATCCTATGGTCAGCTTGATCCGGTTTATTCTCTGGTCGGTTAAAACGTTGAGGAATAAGTGATAAAAAAGTCTCAGTTTATAATGATATGGTTGTTGCCTTTGATTGTAATAGGAGGGTTATTCAATCCGCAATTGGGGTATTTGGTTTTAGGCATGATGTTCTTTTTTTAGTTTTAGCATTTTTTAAGGGTAGGTTTTGGTGTTCGAATCTTTGTCCCATGGTTTGAAATCTTTCTTTACTGGATTAAAGAACACAGGTATAATTAAATCTCTTTCATTACTCCTTGAGGTTTATTCGTTTTCTAACTGTTAGGCTTAAAAGAAAATAAATTAGGCAGTTTGGGGCTGTAGCTCAGTTGGGAGAGCACCTCGTTCGCAACGAGGGGGTCGGGAGTTCGATTCTCCCCAGCTCCACCAAGAGTGATAG
>JAQTQQ010000006.1:0-26585 GCA_028712175.1 Candidatus Omnitrophota bacterium
GCCAGGCCTCCGTCAGAACAATCATGCATTGCTTCAACTAAACCTTTTTCCGTAACTCTGCTTAGCGCAGTAAAAGTTTTCATTGCATCTTTATGATATACTTTAGGAACACAATTCCCTATAGCGCCGTATAAATCATAATAATGCGAACCGCCTAATTCATCACGAGTTTTTCCTATAATATAAATCAAATTACCGGATTCTTTTGCGTACATGGAAACCGCTTTATTTATATCCTCCATTACGCTGATTGCCGAAATAAGTAATGTGCCTGGAATAGGCGTAGATTTACCATGCACGCTAAACTCATTATAAAAACTGTCTTTTCCTGAAATAAACGGTACACCGTAAGCCTTAGCCGTATCATAACAGCCATATGCTGCACGCACAAGAGCTCCTAAGCGATCGGCTTTATCCGGATTGCCCCAACAGAAATTATCTAAAATCGCTACCTCCCTTAAAGAACCGCCTACACTGATAATCTGGCGCAGGGCTTCATCAATACAACTGGCTGCCATCCAATAAGGATCAATAAAACCAAAACGGAAATTTATGCCGTTAGAAAGAATAATCCCTTTATTGGAATCATATAACGGCTTACTTACGCTGGCATCAGAAGGCCCGTCATTTTTGGCCCCAACACAAGGCTTGATCACCGAACCAGCCTGCACTTCATGGTCATACTGCCGGATAACCCATTCCTTAGAACAAATATCATAATGTCCAAGCAGCCTTAATAAATCCGCAGTAAGATCTTTTTTTTCGGGGATCCTTGGCTCTCTGTGTTTAGTTTGAATATAAACTGCTTTTTTAGCGATCTGTGGAATGCCTTTATGCAGAAAATGCATATCCAAGTCACAAACCAGATTATCCTGATAATAAAGTTCTAATCTGTTTGTCCCGGTGAACTCTCCGATTACAGCCGCCTCGACATTTTCATTGGCGAATATAGCGGTTAATTTATCGATATTTTTAGGAGACACGGACAAAACCATTCTTTCCTGCGATTCAGAAATCCAGATCTCCATGTAACTTAAACCCGAATATTTTAAGGGCACACGATCCAGATAAACTTTGGCGCCTAACTCCGAGCCCATCTCCCCTACTGCGCTGGACAAGCCTCCGGCTCCGCAATCCGTGACCGCGGTATATAAATTCAGGTCACGTGCCTGCAACATTGTATCTAACACTTTTTTTTCTTCAATCGGATTGCCGATTTGTACCGCGCCGCTTGAAATAGTTTCAGATTCATGGGTAAGCTCGCCGGATGAAAAAGTTGCCCCATGAATGCCGTCACGTCCGGTAGCGCCCCCTACTACCACGATTAAATCACCCTTATTGGTTTGTTTAAAAGATTTATCCTTGGGAATAATCCCGACTGTGCCGCAATACACAAGAGGATTGCCGGAAAAATGTTCATGGAACAATATCGCTCCATTTACCGTGGGAATTCCCATTTTATTACCATAATCGCGCACACCGCTTACCACACCCTTCATCAGGCGCTTAGGATGTAAAGATCCTGCGGGGACTTTACTCTGTGCCAGATCAGGCGGGGCAAAACAAAAAATATCGCTGTTTAATATCGGTTTGGCACCTAGGCCAGTGCCCATAGAATCACGGATCACTCCGCCGATACCGGTATTTGCTCCGCCGAACGGTTCAAGCGCCGAAGGGTGATTGTGCGTTTCAACCTTAAAACAAATATTAAAATTTTTGTCAAACCTGATTACCCCGGAGTTGTCCTTAAAAACGGAAACACACCAGCTTTTATTTAATTCTTTTGTGGCCTTCATGATCGTATTTTTAAGTAAATTCTTGATATATTTATTGCCTAGCTTAGGGGTAGCTTTATTTTCTTTATAACTAATATTACCACGAAAGGTTTTGTGATAACAATGCTCGCTCCAGGTCTGGGCAATTGTTTCCAACTCGCAGTCAGTGGGATTGCGTTTAATTTTACGGAAATAATCTCTGACCTGGCGCATTTCATTCAAATTTAAAAAGAGCTGGCCTTTTTTGCTTATTTCTAAAAGCTTAACGCTAGATGCACCTAAGAGATCTACTGTTATAAGATTAAAACTGTATCCGGGAAGATGTTTTAAATCAGCCGCGGCTAAACCTTGACTAACCACATACTGAATAAGCTTGTTGTGAAGAAGTTTCTCTGAGATGGTTTTTAATTCTGAAGCGGTAAGCTTGCCAGAGATAATGTACTTCTTGGCGGTTTTGACCGATTCTACGTTTTTTATCCCCAGGTCCCGGATACCTTTTAAGACTGAAGATTCGACAGGGTCCATCACTCCGGGGTTGTAGGCTACTTCTACAATATGTTGATTGGCTTTCAGAGAGTTATCCGGCTGGCCGGATAAAATCTTGTAATCCTGCGCGACTTTATCCGTTAGAAGTTCTTCACAAATATTTATAATCTGTCCTTCGGCTAAATTACCACCTAAGGTATAAACTTGGATAAACCTTACTTTTTCGACGCCGGCTATGCCAAGATCAAAAATATCCCTGGCTACACCCGCGCCGCTGGCGTCAAAAATACCGGGCTTATCCACTACTTCGATTTTATACTGCATATCTATTAACGAGGTTTAAAAAGGCAGGGTTAAATTATAATCCGACCTTAGCAAAAATCTTATTTACATTACGCAAGTAAAAATCCAGATCAAATATTTTATCGAGTTCTTTGGCGCTTAGATATTTTGCTACTCCGGGCAAGGAAAGTAAGTTGCTTTTAAAATCACCCTCACCGCGCCAGGTTTGCATCGCAGAAGCCTGAACCAAATCATAAGCTTTGGTTCTGGAAAGCCCCTTATTCATTAAAGCGATCAAAACCCGCTGTGAAAAAATCAAACCGCGCGTTTTAGACAGATTACTAAACATATTCTCCGGATAGACCTTTAAACCTGTGATAACTTCAATAAATTTATTCAGCATGTAATCAAGGGCTAAAGTTGAATCCGGCAATATCACACGCTCGACCGAAGAATGGCTGATATCCCGCTCATGCCAAAGCGCGACATTTTCAATTGCCGCAACCGAATTACCACGCAAAAGACGTGCCAAACCGCAAACGCGCTCACAAATTACCGGATTACGTTTATGCGGCATAGCGCTTGAACCCTTCTGCCCCTTGCCAAACGGCTCCTCTGCCTCTAAAACCTCTGTCTTCTGAAGATGCCTGATCTCGGTTGCAAATTTTTCTAAAGATGCCCCGATTACCGCAAGAGTAGCCATATATTGTGCGTATACATCCCGCTGTATTACCTGTGTTGCGATAGCAACCGGCTTAAGTCCGAGTTTCTTACAAACATAAGCCTCCACATAAGGCGCGATATTAGAATATGTACCCACTGCTCCGGAGAGCTTCCCTAAACAAACTTCATTTCTAGCTGTTTTCATGCGGGCTAAATTACGTTTAGTTTCATCAAACCAAAGCGCAAGCTTTAAGCCAAATGTAGTAGGTTCGGCATGCACCCCGTGCGTACGGCCTATACAAACCATGTCTTTATAGCTTATAGCTTTTTTCGCTAAAACCTTAAGCAGCTTTTCTAAATCGTCAATTAATATTCTAGAGGCAGCTTTTAGCTGAACGCCCAGGGTAGTATCCAAAATGTCGGAAGAAGTCAAACCCATATGCAGATACCGGGCATCCTTGCCTATATATTGGGCTACATTAGAAACAAATGCCACAACATCATGTTGTGTCTTCTCTTCAATTCTTTGGATTTCTTTAAGGTTAAATTTGGCTTTTTTTTCGATGCGTTTTACTGCGTCGGCTGGAACAACTTTTCTGCTGGCGTAAGCCTTAAGTGCAAGTATTTCAATGGAAAGCATAGTTTCAAACTTAAACTCTTCCTGCCAAATACTTTTCATTTTACCAAGGCTGTACCGATCTATCATGGAAGGCGCTCCTTTGTCATTTGAGAAATTAATTATAGCAAAAAGAAGTCATTTTAGCAAACAAAATAAGCTTATTTTATTTATATTGTATCTTGCAATCTGGGGATTTTGGCTTATAATTAATGAATATAACAGGAGATGAGAACATGTTAAAAATATTGCGCGATAAGAAAACTGCAAAAAAAGTTTGGATCGGACTTGCCATAATCATTATCCCTGCTTTTACCCTTTGGGGGTTTGGCGGAGGAACAGACGACAAAAATGAAAACACGCCAATAGGAAAAATATCTGGACATAGTATTTCAGGCTTAGAATTTAAAGAGTCCCTGGCTGCGGTAAGAACTTCGGCTATCCTGCAATTCGGGGATAAACTCCCAGAGGTAGAGAAGTACCTGAATTTAGAGGCGCAGGCATGGGAAAGGTTAATCCTGCTCTATGAAGCAAAACGCCGTAAGATCGCAGTAAGCGATAAAGAAGTAGTTGACTTAATCCAAAACGCGCCTTATTTCCGGGATAAATCCGGCTTTAATAATAAGATTTACCAGGAAACCTTGCGTTATGTTTTCCGACTGCAGACGCGAACTTTCGAAGAACAGATGCGCCAAAGCCTGATCTTAGACAAACTTTATAAACAGGTAACCGAGAAAATAAATTTAAGCGAAGAGCAGATCCGGCAGGAATATTTAAAGTTAAACGAAGAATTAAAGATCGACTATATTGCCGGATTTTATCTTGAGTTTGCTAAAAAAATCAAACCAAAAGACAAAGAGTTAGCTGTTTTCTTCGAAAAGAACAAGGCTATGTTCAAAATCCCCCCAACTAAAGATAAAGAAGCATATATCCCTGAATTTGCTCAAGTAAAAGACAAGGTCAAAGAGACATTTATAAAAGAGACCTCACAGGAAACTGTTAGGAACAAAATTAGGGAATGTGCGGAGAAAATAAAGAAAACAAGCTTTAGTAAAGCAGCAAAGGCGTGCGGCTTAAAAAGCGGATCAACTGATTTTTTTAAATCAAACGACCAGATTAAAGAACTGGGTAATGCGGAGGTCTTCTGGCTAACCGCCAAAAAGCTTGATAAGAACCAGCTCAGCGATACGATCTTTAACGACAAAGGATACTATATTATCAGGCTTGAGGGGATTAAACCTCTTGATGAAAATAAGTTTTTAAAGGAAAAGCCGGAGTTTAGCCAAAGACTGTTATCGGCCAAAAGAAACGAAACTTTTAATGATTTTGCCGCAGAGCTGAATAAAACAGCCCAACATAAATAAAAGACATAAAAAATGGGGTCAGAGCTAATTTATCTTATCTCGCATCCAAATAAATTAGCTCTGACCCCATTTTTTATTATCCCGTTGATCTTTAGCTTACTTTTATTGAGTTGACCGGGCAAGAATCTGCGACTTCCTGCAGATTGCAGGTGGTGCACACTTGAGTTTTAACATGAGCAATACCATCCCCCTGGACCTCAAAAACTTCGGGGCATGACTGCTCACATAAACCGCAACCTACGCATGTAGTAGCATCAATCGTAACCTTTGCCATATTTACTCTCCTTCTTACCTTTCCAAAAGATTTTCGAAAATCTCTTCGTGAGTTACTTCTTCGCTCAATATATGTGTAACTAACTGATATGTAACATTATCCTTGCCGAATGTCTTCTTGGCAATCTTATTATAAACTTCTATTGCCCCTGATTCTGCTTCAGCTACAATACGGATAATACGGTTAATATCAGCGGTATTCTTCGGAGGCGCCAGATACGGAGAATTAGCACCTTTCTCTAAATCCATCGGATTAGCCGGAGGAACATCTCCCAGCTTTGTAATCAAATCCGCAAGTTCCCCTGCGTGCTCTAATTCATCTTTGGCCAATTTTTCAAGCATCTCCTGAATATCCTCATAGGCGCGGCCGGAAACAGTCTGTGCCATATACCAATAAAGATAAAATGCCAACCATTCATCGCAATATGCCTTATTTAAATCTTTAATCAGGTCTTTTAAGCTTAAATCAACTATTGCTCTTGCCTGTTTTCCCATTTTTCCTCCCTCTCCTTATACCTCTGCCTTCAAATTGTACTTCTTTATATTATTATCCGCAACAGCCTGAACTTTCTTGATCTCTTCAGGACTATTAAGGAGATGTTTAAATCTTCCCTGGGTCTTTAGGTATTCCTCCACCGGTTTAGGCGTAATCTGTCTTGCTCCGGCTAAAACACCAAATTCATATTCAAATAAAGGATAAAGCCCGGTTTCAACCGCTAACTTTGCCACCGATAGCATCTGATTTGTCTCATAGCGCCAGCCTAAAGGACAAGGTACATGTATCTGGATATATTTTGGGCCTTTTATGGAAATGGCTTTTTTTACTTTGCGGGTTAAATCCTGGGCAAAACCGGCAGAGGCAGTAGCAACATAAGGAATCCCATGGGCCGCACAAATCTCCGGAACAGGTTTTTTAGGACGAAGATTTCCCGTAGACTGCGCGCCTTGAGGGCTGGTTGTAGTATTTGTGTCAAACGGGGTCAGCCCACTACGCTGTACTCCGGTATTCATATAAGCCTCATTATCATAACAAACATATAAAATATCGTGCCCGCGCTCAAGCATACCGCTTAAAGCCTGTATACCGATATCCCCGGTGGAACCGTCTCCGCCCTGGGCGATAACATTGGTCGAATCTTTTTTACCTAAATATATCAGTGCCGCTTCAATACCTGAGGCAACCGCGGATGAATTTTCGAATAATGAATGTATCCAAGGAACACCCCATGCGGTTTCCGGATATTTGGTAGTAAAAACTTCAAGGCACCCCGTGCTATTGGCAATAATCGTGTTTGCTCCGGCAGCTTCAATTACTAAACGCGCTGCGATTGCCTGCCCGCAGCCGGCACAAGCAGTATGCCCAGATCTAAATAAAGGACTATTCTCCATATTCTTCTTTGAGTAACTCTGGTTTTAAATCAATAAAATCAGAATTAACTTCCTTAACAGTCAACCTTCTAAATACCTCATCTATAGATTCCAACGTAATATCCCTTCCGCCGAGGCCCGCAACAAAACTGCTGATTACTTTCGGCCCTTTCTTTTTTCCATAAAATGCAGCTTTCAATTCAACGGCAATCGGCGCATAAGCGCCCAAAGATACCGCTTTATCTAAAACTGCCACCTTAGGCACATCCTTTAAGGCTTCATAAACACGCGCATATGGGAAAGGGCGATAAGAAATAAGGCGCAATAAGCCGACTTTTTTTCCTTTTGCGCGCTGTTGATCAACTACTTCCTTAATTGTACCGCAGACCGAACCCATAGCCACAATCACTTTTTCAGCATCTTTAGTATGATATTCTTCAACCAGTAAATCTTTATAATCCCTGCCGAATACGCTGTTAAACTCAACGCTTATCTCGGACAAATAATCAATTGATGATTTCATTGTTTCCTGAATAGCAAAACGCGTTTCCATATAATAATCAGGGTCAGCCAATAATCCCATTGAAATAGGATTGGCCGTATCTAATTTATACAAAGGATTATAGCCGGGCAGGAATTTATTTACTTTTTCCTGCTCAGGCATATCCACCATTTCCATGCCGTGGGTTAAAATAAAACCATCCATGCAAACCATTACCGGCAGCATCACCCGCTTATCTTCGGCAAGCCGGTAAGCAATAAGATGAAAATCTACCGCTTCCTGATTATTTTCGGCGTAAATCTGTACCCATCCGGCATCACGCAAGGATATAGAATCCTGCTGGTCATTCCAGATATTTATCGGAGCGCTTACGGCGCGATTAGCACAGGTCATCACAACTGGCAGGCGCATCCCGGCAATATTAAAAACTACCTCTTGCATATAAAATAGCCCTTGAGAACTTGTCGCGGTGTAAACGCGTACACCGGTTGCTGAAGCCCCTAACACTACGCTCGCTGCGGAATGCTCGCTTTCTACGTTTACAAACTGGCTTTTAATCTCGCCGTTTGCAACCATCTGCGCAAGGTCTTCAACTATATGCGTCTGGGGCGTTATCGGGTAAGCGGAGATTACCCCCGGAGACGTTGCTTTTATAATTTCAGCTATCGCATGTGATCCTTCTACAAACTCTTTCATTTATCCTCAGCTTTCGCTTCTTCAGGAACCATGGTGATATCTTTTTTCGGGCATATATCCGCGCATAATCCGCAGCCCTTACAATAATTATAATCTACCGAAAACGCATTCTTCTCTTTCCCTTGCACACAGCCTTCCGGGCAGATCATCAAACACATTCTGCAAGCGATACAATTTTTATGCAGATAATGCGGACGCAGCAAAGTCCTCCAGCTGCCGGTTTTGCCGCTTTTCGCTTTTGATGGATTTACATTTAATGGGCCAAACATATTATTCCTTTAATTTATTCTTAATAAATTCAAAGCCTTCGCTAACCGCCCGGACATTGCCTTCCTGAGCCTTGCCGCTAAAGCGATTTTTTACTACAGCGACAAGGTTCTCAAGTTTTAATTCACCCGTAGCTGCGGCGAAAGCGCCGATTAAAGCAGTATTCCCTAAAGGACGGCCGATATTTTTCATAGCAATTTCATTGGCAGGCACAAGAAAAACCTTCTGTTTCGCCTTTAACTTAGGCAATTCAGTATCTTTTGTGCCATTAATAATCGCCACCCCATCTTCCTTTAACCCGGAAAAACAGTTAAATCCGCGCAAAAGCGTAGGATCGACAATAATTACGTAATCCGGTTCATAAATTTGGCTGCGCAAGCGCACTGGGTCGGCATCGACGCGCACAAAGGCATTCATCGGGGCACCCATCCTTGCTGCACCGAAGTTGGGGAAGGCATAAGGGTATTTTCCTTCATTAAAGTAGCTAAACCCTAATAAAGCAGCGGTGGTAATTGCGCCTTGGCCTGCGCGGGCGTGGATCCTGATTTCTTTCATAGCGCTCCCAAAAAGACAAATAAAGTTTTTTAATTATATAGCCTAAGCTCTGCTTTGTCAAATAGTTTATTTTTAGAGGTTTTTACGGATAAATGTGGAAGTTTGGTTAAGCAGTTTTAATACCCCTTCTGCTTTTGGCGTATCCAAAGCTCCTAAACCGCAAGCAGGACTGATCATCAACCTCTCCAGCAAAAGATCACGATCAATACCTTTCTTAGCCAGTATATCCAATCCTGATTTTATCTTTTCTGTCAACAATTCGCAGGTCTGATTTACATTAAAATCGCTTGTTGGCACAATCCCCCAGCAAATAATGCCTCCTCTTTTAAGAAAACGGTTCAGGTTATCCGCATAAAGCACAAACCTCTCCTGAAAACTAAAAGCATCAAAGTTAATTATATCTATACCTTCTGTATCCGTAAGCATCGACCAATCCGTATTGCCGCAACAATGTATGCCAATAAGGCAATTGCCCCTTTTAAGGCTGGAGGCAAGCTCGGAGAAAACATCAATTACATCATTTCGATTGACCGGGGTATAAGCAGAGCCTACAGCAGACAGATACGGCTCATCAAAAAACATAATTATCTTTTTTGCAAACTTATCAAATAAATCAAGCTGCCATAGTGCTTTCATGCCTAAGCCCTGCACCATCGCCTGCATAAGCACCTTATCGTGTAAAATAGCTTTTCCTTCGGAATTATTTATTCCGGCGCAAAAAGTAAAAGGCCCGGTAACCTGGCATTTAATAAATTCTATACCCGATAAATTTGTATTATTAAGATACCGATAGAATGCGTGCAGCCCGCGGGAAAAATCATTGCTTATCCTAAAATACTCTAGGTCCCGGGCGATAAACTTCTCGTAAAATAATTCAAGCGCATGTTCTTTGTCAGGGGCAGAAAAAATCAATCCGTTATCGCCGATTGTAATCCCCGGCAAATTCTCGCTAAACTGCGCAATCATTGACTCGCGCCTGTCAACCTTAGGCAGCTGCGGCCAAAAAGGCGCACCGGGCACAGAACGAAAGATCAAATCAACCGCTTCATGCACATCTGCCAAAGGCAGACTGCCGATACCTGTTGCCAGGCCTTTTAGGTTAATCATTCTTTTCCCCCAATCCTTCAATTACGCTGTCAGCCAAAACATTGGAAAAAACCGCTTTAAAATCATAAACATCGTTGAAATCAGCTAAAGAATCTTCTTCGGCTTTGGATAAAAGCTTACTTTCAATCATATTAAAAACTATATTTCCAAAATCCTGCGTCTGATTTATCCCCCAATATGACAGGACCCTGTTTGCAAAAGCACCATACTGGCAAATCGCATAATCCTTAAGCCCTAAAACAAGCTCATGCCCGGAAACATGCGTCTGGCCCGCGGCAACCTTGGCTTTATATAAAGGCTGCTTCTTTAGTTTCTCCTGGGTAAAATTTAATCCCTGCAGGACAAATTCATAAGCATCCGGCTTGTACCTTCTATCATTCTTACAGATATCTTCCACTAAATCACGGAATTTATTCATTATTCATTAATCTATCTTAAAAGCAGGGCCTTATAATTGGAAGGAAACCTGTTTTCGCTGGCAATTACCTTCCCGTTTTCATCCAATAAAATATAGGTAGGAACGCCGAAAATATGATATTTACCAGAAGCTAATCCGTTTTCATCCAAGAGCAGCCTAAAGTTAAGCGGGTACCCCTTAAAAAACTTTCTGACTTTATCTTCCGACTCGCTTACATTAACAGCTAAAACCGTTATCCCTTCCCGTTCAATCTGGGTATAATTCTGATTTAAGGCCTTTATTTCATCGCGGCAAAAACGGCACCAAGTAGTCCAAAAAAGAAGAATTGCCGGCCTTCCTTTTTGCCCGGATAGATTTACCTGCCTACCGTTTAAGTCTCTTAATATGATATCTCCCGCCGCCTCTGTTTTGCTGCAGCCTAAAATCAAAAAAATTAAAACTAAAGGCAAGAATATCCGGCTTTTTATAAAAATCCCCATTAGAATCTCCTTATCGCTGTAAAAATGAAATATACGCCGGACAAAATAACTAATGAAGCGCAAATTTTTTTAATAACCTCCATCCATTTGCCGGGTTTAGGCAGCCCGCTAAACTCTGTACCAAGGGTGCCTACTAAAATAAAAATCAACCCCATGCCGTAAGAAAAACTAAACAACAAAAATCCGCCATAGAATATATTTTTCTTAGTCGATATATACGCTAAAATTGTGCCGAGTATCGGTGTAAGGCAGGGTGAAATCATTAATCCGGAAACAAGCCCTAATAATAAAGCCAGAAAATAGCTTCTTTTTATATGAACGGGAAGCTTTAGATTTAAAGTAAAATTAAAATGAAATAAATCAAACATGGAAAGCCCAAAAATCAATATAAGCACCCCGGATATAAGATTGACTACGGGGTTTACGCTGAACTCCCCAAATACTCTGCCGGTTAAAGCTGCTAACATTCCTAGAGAAGAATAGGTAATGGCAATGCCGGTGACATAAAACAAACTTAATAAAAAACCTTTGCTTTTAGAATTTTGCGCATTACCCACTATGTACCCGACACTAATCGGAACAAGCGGATACACGCAAGGAGTAAGGCTGGCAAGCAACCCCCCAAAAAAAGCAAAAATAAAATCAAACGGGCTACCGGAGAGCTGCATCAATCCACCTTAAATATGTTTTATCGCCTGAGGTTATCGGCAGAGCGATAATCTCAGGCACTTCATAACTGTGCATTAATTTAACCAACTTAATAATTTTTGAGAATTTTCCTTTTTTTGATTTTATAATCAATAAGGACTCTTTAGTCCGCTGGATTTTAGATTCCCAAAAGAACAAAGAATCAATTTTATCTACGATATTTACGCAGGCGGCTAATTTACTTTTAACAAGAGAGCTGGCTATCCTTTGGGCCTCTTGCTTGTTTTTTGCGGTAACAAAAATAATAATATGCATAGAAATAATTATAGCAGGCTTTCCTTGACTTTAACAGACCTGATTCTTCCAAGCTGCGAACAAAGGTCAAAAACCAGAGTTGGATCCTCGGTAACCATATTTACTTTATAATTATCGTTTTCCTCTTCTCCCTGGATATGGCTCACAACAAGTTGATTGCCGAATTCCGCCAAAGAACTTTTAATTAACTCCGGAGAGCTGTCTTTAGCATGCAAGGTAAATTCCAATTCAAACTTAGTAATCATTTAAGCATTATAACTGAAATAAGCCTGCCGCTTGAGTCTGCTTCTTTGCGAAAAGAAAAGTAATCCTGATTATCGGAAAACGTACAAATCCCGGGGTCAAAAATATTCTTTTCCTTAACCCCGCAGTTGATCAACTGCTGTTTATTCATTAAAGAGATATCCATAAAATTCCTTCCCTCCCGGGTTGTTATTCCAAAGGGGAAATTGCTCCTAAAATCCTTCTCTACTTCAAAACAACAGGAACGGATGGAGGGGCCAAAACCAATGAAGAGCCTTTGCGGAGAGCTGCCAAATTTCTCCTGCAGCATCCTGACTCCCTCTGCGGCAATATTTTTTTCCGTACTTCTCCAGCCGGCATGCAGAATTACGACCGCAGGGCGCTTGGGATCATAAATAAAAATTGACAGGCAGTCTGCGGTTAAAATCGCGATAGGCACGCCTTTTTTATCAGTCATAAAACCGTCGGTATCGGCAATAGAGTTCTCATAAATCAAGGCCCCGCTGCCTTTATGCTCTTCTTTTACATATCTAACGTTTTTCCCATGCACCTGCTTGGCACAAACAAGAGAACGATAATCCACTCCTATAGAAGAAAGGAAAGTTTTACGGTTTTCCAGAGAATGTTTAGTGTCTCCGTAACACAAAGACATATTGCCATCCTGCCTCCTGCTAAACGCAGCAGTAACTACGCTTATGCCATATTTTTCCATAGGATTATACGGAACCATCATTTACCTCAATAAGTTTATTGCGGGATCTTTCGCCGCTTTTAATTATGATGTTATATTTTTTTATTTTTAGATGCCCGCTTAATAAGCTAACAAGCTGCTTATTAGCAAGCCCATCGCAAGCGGGCTTAGTCAGATAAACTTTAAATGCACCTTCTTTTTCTTCGATATAATTACGGCTCGCCCCGGGGTTGACGCGGACTTTGAAAATCATAAACTAACCCTATTTAATTTCCAGCTGTTTGGAGTCATGAATATCAACTAACCGCTGGTTAAACTTATCAAAACGTTTCTGCGCATCGGTATATTTTGTGCTAGCATTTACCAAATGGCTGCCCAAGATATTAAAATCCTCTTTGAATTTATCCGTCTCAACGGACAAAGCACTTAAACTCTTTAGGATCATCTTGGCATTCTCTTCAACTTTAAGCCCGCGCAGGCCTAAACATATTACCTGTAAATACGCATAAAAAGTATTCGGAGAAACAGGAATAACCTTTCTAGACATGCTGTAAGAAAATATATCTTCTTTAATTATTACTTCATAATAAACGTTTTCAGCCGGTATATACATCAAAGCAAAATCATAGGTATTCTCCGCCGGCAAAATATATTTTGCGGAAATCTCATTGATCCGGTTTTTAATGTCCTGAATAAATTTTTTACGAAAAGATTCTTTTATGGGGTCTTCGGAGGATTCCTGCATTTTCTGGAAATTCTCCAAAGTAAACTTGGCATCTACGGGTACAAGCCTTTCTCCTAATTTTATAACCGCATCTACCACGTCACTGGTTTTAAAACGGTACTGCACCTGGTAATGGTTTTTAGGCAGCACCTGCGAGAGTAGATTCTCCAGGAATGTTTCACCCATTGAACCGCGGAATTTTGGTGCACGCAGGAGCTCCTGAAGGCTTGAGATATCGCGGCTGATTGCGATAATTTGCTGGTTAGTCTGTTCCAGCTTGCCCAATTGCTCTTTTACATTGCCAAAGGCGCTGGTTGCGCTGCCTAAATTCGCTCCGATAATCTTATTGGCCTCCTGGATAGACTGGTTCATTTGATTCAAGCGATCATTGACCTGAGAGGATATTTTTAAAACCATAACCACGATAAATCCGGCCAATATCAAAAAGGGTGCAGCGATAAGTATAATCATATTTTTATTATACCACCCTAAACCTTATGATTAAAGTAAATAATCCTTTTTTACCCTTTTTAGGGAACGGAAGATATTCTTTTTAACATCCGGGCAGACCTTTTCAAGATCCCGGATAATACGCCCTACCTTATTACGATTAGAGGCAAGAGAATGCGGGCAGATACAGGAATCATGGCCTAATTTTGATTGCTTAGCAAAACGCTCTATCAAATATTCCTCGACATAAGCCAAAGGCCGGATAATCGTAATCTTGCCGTTAAATAATTCCTGTTTAGGCGCCATACTTGAAATCTCACCCTGAAAAAATAAATTCAGTAATATTGTCTCAATAATATCATCCATATGGTGGCCCAAGGCGATCTTAGTACAGCCTAATTTATCAGCCGCAATAAATAATTCCTTTCTCCTGTTCCAAGAACACCAAAAACAGTTTATCCTGGTTTTTTCCGTTCTTTTCAGCACATCGGATTTTATAATTTGATATTCTATTTTTAGTTTTTTAAAATATTTTTCAAGCTTAGCGGAAATTGACTTAGGGAACCCCATATCGATATGCAACGCTATAACTTCATATTTTATAGGCACAAATGCCTTGCGTTCAAGCAACAGACGTAATAATGCGAGGCTATCCTTGCCTCCAGAAACAGCCACCCCAACCTTATCGCCATCGGCAAGCATTTTATAATCCATAATCGCCCTGCCCATACCTTTAGAAATATAATATTCTACACCCTGCAATCTACTCATAATATCCCTTTTAGCTTTTAGCTCTTAGGTCTTAGCTCTTAGAAAACCTAAACACTGATAACTAAGAGCCAAGACCTAAGAGCCAAGAGCTAACAACTAAATCTGCCTGAATCGATAATCATTTTGCGGATTTGCTGATTTAGCGGATGAGCAAGCAATTCCTCAAGGCTAAGCGGAAGCTTAAGTGACCAGTTCTTCGGGCTGACTGTCCCGGGCACATTGATCCTGTACTGGTAAGGATCACCCTTAAATATACCTGCTATACCTAAATAATCCCTTATGTCATTAATACAGAATATTGCCTGAGATTTTAAGATAAACTCAACCGCCTTAGCCAATAATTCTGCGCTTGCTTCTTCTGTCATTGCTCCGCAGCAATTCAAGATCTTCCAGAGTTTTTCTTTTTCTCCGTAAGTATTTTTATAAATATCGATAAAATCGCCCACTTCTTCTTTTTGCTTACCCAGCTCCCAAAGCAGTTTATCTACGGAATCAATCTCATGCCTCCAGCGCAGGCGTCCGTAAAAAGAAAGGTCTATATTAAAAAGTTTTGCGCGAATTTTAGCAAAATTTATTTTACGCTCATTACACTTCCTGGCAAATAAACCCTCATCTACCGTGCCTACCTCATATTGCCACCAAGCCCTCCAGTTAGTCGTATCATGTGTAGAGAGCATGGTTACAGCAAGCTGACGGTATTCGCCGGGCAAAAGAAAATCATGCCGGTTATTCCAATCCTTTACCCAGCGCTGGACATCATTACCGCAAACACCAAGTTCAAGCAAAGTATCCGTGCAACACTTAGGAATAACCCCCAAATCTTCGGCACAAAGCAACATATTTGAATTTTTCAGAAGGATGCTTAAGATCTCCCGCCCATGCCGGCACCAAAGCCCCTCATCAACAGGATCAAACACCCCGTTTAGCCCCTGATTTTCTTCCAAATCTCCATAAGGAATACTCCAAATACGAAAAAGCCCGACCACATGGTCAATACGTAAAATGTTATAAAATTCCTGCGCATATTCTAATTTCTCATTTACGTAACGATAACCATCCGCTGCAATATTCTTCCAGTTATAAGTAGGCATACCCCAACGTTGGCCTTTAGCGCAATACATGTCCGGAGGCGCTCCTGCGGCAAATTCAAGGTTAAAAAATTCCGGATGGCTCCAGACATCGGAACTATCCCGGGAAACTAAAACCGGTAAATCCCCTTTTATAAGAATATTGTTCTTTAAGGCGTAACTGCTTGCTTCTTTAAATTGTTTAAAAATGATCCACTGCAGCCACATCCAAAAGGTTATTTTCTCGATATTTTCCTGCTTAAACTTTTCTAAAGCATCCCTATTACGGTTTTTAAACTTATCCTCCCACTCATACCAAGGCTTGCCTTGATGAAAATCTTTAAGCTCCTTAAAAAGGACAAAATCCGCCAACCAATATGCATTTTTACGCTGGAAATCTTCGAAATCAAAAGCCTCGCTTAAATCTAAGGCCAGATAGACATCCCAAAGCAGCTTTATTTTCTCGGCCTTTACGGCATAATCAACATGGCCGGAATTACCCAAAACAGAGTTAAACTTTTTCCCGGCCAAAGCGGGAAAATCTTTTAAACAAACATAAGCCGGTTCCAAAGCAAAAGAACTCAAGGCATCATAAGGGCAAAACACCGGGCCGACCTCATTCATCGGCAAAAGCTGAATAATTGAGTTAGAGGTCGATTTTGCCCAATCGATAATAAGTTTTAAATCACCAAAGTCGCCGATGCCAAAACTGTTCTTTGAATAGGCGGTAAATAAAGGAAATAATACTCCGGCCCGTTTTTTAAAACCGGAGTTCTCCCAATTATCTTTGGATATAGTCTTAGAAAGGTATTCTGTTAGGTCCAATGCAGGCATATTTATTTAACTAAGCAGGAAGGATTAATTGAATTATTCTATGACCCCAAAATAAAGCTACCAATGCTCCTATAGAAAGAAACGGCCCGTATGGGATGGTATGGTCCTTTTTTGTAGCTAAGTTTATAACACCGAGAACTATCCCCAGATATGGAGCGAGAAAAAAAGTAAACAATGTCAATTTCCAGCCGAGAAACGCCCCGATCATGGCTAAAAGTTTTACATCCCCTCCACCCATAGATTCGGTTTCTCCGTTGATTGGCGGACGCTTAAGTAATTTAAAATAAATCAGGTCAAAAAGAGTCCCTGTCAGATAAATAGTTGCGCCTCCGACAATTATGCCTAAAAGGGAACGTATCATGGGGATAAAAGTGAAGCTTAACGGATTAAGGGTAAAACCCTTTATGGAAACCATAATAAAACCGATGATCAAGCCCCCCACCGAAACTTCGTCGGGAATAATACGGTGGTCGATATCCACGAATGTCGCGATAATTAAACCCCAGACCATAACCATATATAAAAAGAAGGAATACCCCAGGCCAAAACGGTGGAAAAGCGCAACCATTAAGGATGCAGTCAATAATTCAACCAAAGGATACCGCCATGAAATTTTCTCTTTGCAGAATCGGCACTTACCTCCCAAAAGAATAAAGCTTAAGAAAGGAATATTATCATAGCCGGGGATCCTCTTTTTGCATTTCGGGCAATGTGAACGCGGCCAGACTACGGATTCACCCTTAGGCATACGATGAATGCACACATTTAAGAAGCTTCCTACGATGGCCCCAAAAATAAAAACAATTATTTTGGCAATCATGTTTTCTTTACTCCTTTCAAAAGCGCTTCTCTCATAATTTCAATCGGGGGCATCCTTTTACAAAAATGCCTGAAAGCAAAAACCCCCTGATATAAAAGCATCCCTAAGCCATTAGAACAATTTAAATTAAGTTGCTTGGCCAATAAAATTAATTTTGTTTCGGCCGGTTTGTAGATTAAATCATAAACAAATACGCCTCCTGCCAAATCTTGGCTTCGAAGCAAACACGGATCAAGATCATGCATCCCAACAGGCGAGGCATTAACCAACAAATCCTTTTTAGGTATTTCCAAGCCCTCGATGGAGTCGGCAACGCTGAATTTTATTTTTTCAAAAGAGGATTTTAACTTCTTAAAGAGGTTAATACTTTTAAATTTATCAATATCGTAAATACAGAGCTCATCGATTTTCATTTTAGCTAAAGCAAAGGAAATCGCCCTAGATGCGCCCCCTGAACCGATTATTGCCGCCTTTTTAGGCTTAACCTTCAACTCCTTAAGGTGCGCGCTAAATCCAAGATAATCGGTATTAAAACCTTTTAACTCGCCGTTACTTTCCACTATTACGGTATTAACTGCGCCAATTTGTTTTACGCTTAGAGATTGACTATTCAAGTATCCAAGGATCTCTTCTTTATAGGGATAGGTAACATTAAAACCAGAGATATTTCTTTTTCTCAAATTCCCCAGAAAACCTTTAAGCTCATTGGGCTTTAATTCAAATAGTTTATACCTGGCGTTTATCTTGAGTTTAGAAAACGCAGCGTTATGCATGCTGGGAGAGAGGCTGTGTTTGATGGGAAAACCTACTAAACCGTAGAGCTTCGGTTTTAAGGTCATTTATTTCCTAGCTTGTTAGCGGCGTCAATATAAGCCTTGACCGCCGCTTCTATAATATCTGTACTTGCGCCGCGGCCGCTGATAACAGAACCCTTTACCTTCAGCTTGAGGTTAACCTGGCCCAAAGCATCCTTGCCGGAAGTAACTGCCTCAAGGCGGAAATCCTCCAATTTAACTTTATAGCCGGTAATCTTATCAATGGCCTTAAAACAGGCATCTACCGGGCCGTCACCGCTAGAGGCACCGAATATTTTTTTGCCAGCTTTAACCAGTACAACCTGAGCCAAAGGTTTGATCCTGGTACCGGAATTAATTTCAAAACCATCCAAGACCCAAACAGGCTTAGATGTCCTAACCTCATCTTCGACAATAATCCTTAAATCATCATCAAAAATATCTTTCTTTTTATCAGCGACTTCCTTAAAACGCAGGAACGCCTTATTTAACTGCTTCTCATTAAGGATAACTCCAAGCGCCTTTAACCTGTCCCTGAAAGCATGCCTGCCTGAGTGTTTCCCAAGGATAAGCTGGCTATCGGCGATACCGACATCATGCGGATTCATAATTTCATAAGTAATCCGCTTCTTTAAAATTGCATCCTGATGAATGCCGGATTCATGGGCAAAAGCATTCTTTCCGACAATTGCCTTATTCGGAGGAACTACAAAATTAGTCAATTTACTTACCAGGCGCGATGTACGGTATATTTCTTTGGTGTTGATATTGGTATAAAAATTACCAAAAACATCCTTGCGCGTTTTCATCGCCATAACTACTTCTTCAAGCGAGGCATTTCCTGCACGCTCACCGATCCCGTTAATCGTACAATGCACTTGGCGGGCGCCGGCTAATACGGCGGACAACGAGTTGGCGGTTGATAAACCCAAATCATCGTGGCAGTGAATAGCAATCACCGCCTTATTAATATTGGAGACATTATTGCGGATATCCGTAATCAGAGAATGGATCTCCTGAGGATAGCTATATCCTACGGTATCAGGAATATTGATCGTAGCGGCGCCTTCACTAATAGCCATCTCAACCATGCGGTAAATAAACCCTCTCTCCGAACGCGTAGCATCTTCGGGAGAAAATTCAATGTCGGCGCAATGCTTACGCGCAAGACGGATTGCGGCTTTAGCAATCCCAAAGACTTCTTCTTCCGCCTTTTTAAATTTATACTGCAGATGAATTTTAGAGGTAGCCAGAAATATATGGACACGCGGGTGCTTTGCTGGTTTTACCGCCTTGGCCGCAAGCGTAATATCCAAAGGTATACAGCGAGCCAAACCGCAAACAGCGCTTTTTTTGACCCTCTTAGATATCTCGTTGACCGCCTCAAAATCTCCGGGAGAAGCAACCGGAAACCCGGCCTCGATAATATCAACTCCCAGCTTCTCAAGCTGAATAGCCACTTCCATTTTCTGAAAGCTGGTTAAGGAAGCATGCGGAGCTTGTTCTCCATCTCTTAAAGTTGTATCAAATATTATTATCTTTTCCATATTTTTTGTCGATAGTCGATAGCCTATGGTCGATAAAACCACGGGTGTAATTTATGTTTAGCTCTTGGCTCTTAGCTATTGGCTATTGGCTCTTAGGTATCATTGCATAGGTTTTCTAAAACCTAAAAGCTGCGAACTAAGAACTAAAAAGCCCTATATCACTTTTTCATCCAGGGCATCATTTCCCTTAATTGCTTACCAACTTTTTCAATTAAGTGATCATCCCCGGCTTTAATCAAACTGTCGAAATTCTTACGCCCGGTTTCATTCTCTTTGATCCACTCCCTGGCGAATTTCCCGGTTTTAATCTCTTTTAATATCTTCTGCATTTCTTTGCGTGTCTTTTGCGTAATTATCCTCGGGCCACGCGTTAAATCGCCATAACAGGCAGTATTAGACACCCCCCTGCGCATTCCGGAAATACCGCGTTCCTGGATAAGATCGGTAATTAGTTTTAACTCGTGTAAAACTTCGAAATAAGCGATCTCCGGCTGATAACCGGCATCAATCAAGGTATCAAAACCTGCCTTAATCAATTCACTGACGCCGCCGCAAAGAACTGCCTGCTCTCCAAAAAGATCAGTCTCTGTTTCTTCATCAAAAGTTGTCTCGATTACACCTGCGGTCGT
Organism: Candidatus Omnitrophota bacterium; assembly: GCA_028712175.1. Classification (GTDB taxonomy): domain Bacteria; phylum Omnitrophota; class Gorgyraeia; order Gygaellales; family Profunditerraquicolaceae; genus UBA6249. The sequence goes on from JAQTQQ010000006.1 coordinate 20,385, forward strand.
GGCTTTTATCGCTTTTGCATAAGCCAATGCTAAATTTTTCGCCTGTCCGGTTGCATTCTGATAAATAGCGATTAACGAAGGGACGCCTTTGCCTTCTTCATACATCTTTCTAACCAAAGCTCCCGGGCCTTTAGGGGCAACCATAAATACATCCGTATTCTTAGGAGGTTTAATCTGCTTAAACCTGATATTAAACCCGTGGGAAAAACAAAGGGCTTTGCCTTTTTTCAGGTTCGGCTTAATCGATTCGTTATAAACTTTTGCCTGCACATGATCCTGAGTAAGAATTTGAATAATATCCGCTGCCTTGGCTGCTTCGGAGGCGCTTACCGGAGTAAAACCGTCTCTTTTTGCCTGCTCATAATTAGGGGTCCCCTGCATTTCTGAGACAACCACCCTCACCCCTGAATCACGTAAACATAAAGACTGGCCGCGGCCCTGTATTCCATAGCCAATTATTGCTACTGTTTTATCTTTTAATAAATTAAGGTCCGCGTCCGCGTCATAATAAATCTTTGCCATTTATTGAATCCTCCTTTTATCTAATTAATTACTGATTGCTAATTTACCTGTTTTAACTAATTCTTTAATCCCAAACTTATTCAGCTCTTCCAGAAGCAATTTGATTTGCTGTTGGTCGCCTACTGCCTCAATGATCGCGGTATCATCTTTACGCAAGACAATTTTACCTACAAACTTGTTAAAAATCGCATCAAGCTTGGTTTTATCCTTAGGCGTATAATTTATTTTTGCCAGAATCAACTCGCGGTCGATATATCCTTTTTTCGTAAAATCCGTAACCGTAATTACGTCAATCAATTTATTCAGCTGCTTATTAATCTGCTCTAAAACCTTTTCATCTTTGGCATCCACTACAATAGTCATGTAGGATATTTTCGGGTCAAGGGTTTCGCTGACAGCTAAAGAAGCGATATTATATCCACGGGCGCTGAATAAACCCGCCACCCGCGCAAGGACCCCGAATTTATTTTCGACCAAAACTGAAATTGTATGTTTCATTCCGCAGCTTCTCCTTAATCCGCTTATTAAAACAATCCCATATTCTTTTATTTAATAGAATAGGGCGCGGGACGATTATGCAAGGCCGCCGATGATATTGTTAATTGCCTCACCCGCCGGAACCATCGGATAAACATTCTCTTCTTCTTCAACATGAAAATCGATAAAAACAGTATTATCCGTTTTAATCGCACGCTCAAGCGCAGGCCTGACTTCCTCTTTTTTGGTAACGCGTATCCCGACTGCGCCATAACTCTCCGCAAGCTTCACAAAATCGGGGCTGGATATCGGAGTATAAGAATAACGGCGCTTATAAAAAAGCTCCTGCCATTGCCGCACCATGCCGAGATATCCGTTATTTAAAATAGCTACCTTCACATTGATTTTATTTGCCACGCAAGTTCCGAGTTCCTGAATATTCATCTGTATTGAGCCGTCTCCCGCGATATTAAAAACAATTTTCTCAGGGCGTCCAAGCTTGGCCCCGATTGAAGCAGGAAAACCAAAACCCATGGTACCCAACCCGCCACTTGAGACAAATGTTCGCGGTTTGATATAATTATACCACTGCGCGGCCCACATCTGATGTTGGCCGACTTCAGTACAAATAATTGCGTCCCCTCTTGTTGCTTCATCTATCTCCTGAATGACATACTGTGGCAGTACCTTGCCAGTATCTTTATACCCCATAGGATATTTTTTCTTTAAAACCTCAACATGCTTAAGCCAATCCTCTATCGAAAAGGCATGCTTAATCTCCTGCAGAAGCTCGATAAGCACCTGCCTAAGGTCGCCGACTATCGGAACATGCACATGCACATTTTTACTTATTGATGAAGGGTCTATATCAACATGGATCACCTTGGCATTGGGAGCAAAAACATCAAGCCGGCCGGTCACCCGGTCATCAAAACGTGCGCCCAAAGCAATAATAAGGTCTGCATCCATAATGCTGTGATTGGCGTATGCCGTCCCATGCATCCCGAGCATACCTAAAGACTGTTTGTGCCTAGAAGGAAAGCCTCCGATACCCATCAATGTCCATGTTACAGGACAGCCAATTTTTTCCGCCAGTTCCAATAGTTCAAGTGATGCGCCCGAAGTAATAACGCCTCCGCCGATATAGAGTATCGGCTTTTTGGCTTCCATAATCATTTTAGCCGCACGCTTGATCTGGCCGGGATGGCCCGAATAACTCGGGCTATAACTCCTTAATTTTATCTCTTCCGGCCAGTTAAATTCAGTCTGGGCAACCTGCACATCTTTAGGTAAATCAATAAGTACAGGCCCGGGTCGTCCGGTTGAAGCGATATAAAAAGCTTCCCGGATTATGCCGGCCAAATCCCCAATATCTTTAACCAGATAATTGTGCTTAGTGATCGGACGGGTAATCCCGGTAATATCCGCTTCCTGAAAAGCATCGTTGCCGATAAGGGCTGTTGGGACTTGCCCTGTAATAGCGACCATGGGAATTGAATCCATAAACGCATTGGCGATCCCGGTAACCAGGTTTGTTGCGCCCGGGCCGCTAGTAGCAAGGCAAACTCCGACTTTTCCTGTTACGCGAGCGTAACCGTCTGCTGCATGCGCAGCCCCCTGTTCATGGCGGGTCAGTATAAATTTAAACCCCTTAAAATCATAAAGCGCATCAAAGGTAGGAAGGACCTGGCCTCCGGGATACCCAAAAACCACCTCCACTCCTTCGCGCTTTAAGCACTCTAAAAGTATTTGCGAACCTGTCATTTTCATTTTAACACTGCCCCTTCATCAGCAGAGCTGACCATTCTTGAATAACGCGATAAATACCCGGTTTTGATTTTTGGCGCAACCGGCTTCCAATGCTTAAATCTATTTTCAATTTCAGTCTTGCTTAATTTAACTTCAATCTTACGATTAGGAATATCAATACTTATTCTGTCCCCGTTTTTAATTACCGCAATGACCCCGCCGGCCGAAGCCTCCGGAGAGACATGGCCGATACAAGGCCCCTTGGTCCCGCCTGAAAAACGGCCGTCAGTAACCAAGGCCACAGAGTCACTTAAGCCCAAACCGACAATTGCTGCCGTAGGCGCAAGCATCTCGCGCATACCCGGGCCTCCCGATGGCCCTTCATAACGGATAACAACACAATCTCCTTTTTTGATCTTATTATTCATAATTGCCTGCATCGCCTCTTCTTCGCGGTTAAATACGCAGGCACGCCCGATAAATTTCATCATCTTCGCGCTTACCCCGGATTGCTTAACCACAGCCCCTTTAGGGGCGAGATTGCCGTGTAATACCGCGATCCCCCCTTGCTTATGATATGCCTTATCTAGAGGACGAATTACCTGATCATCAAAAATAGCGGTATTATCCGCGATTTCAAAAGTTTTCTGTCCGTCTGCGTTTAGGACATTATTCAATTTAGATTTTAACCTCTTTAATACCGCAGGTATCCCTCCGGCATATTCAACATCTTCCATAAAATGTTCGCCTGCCGGCTCGATGGCAGCAATGTGCGGCACGCTTTTGCTGATTTTATCAAAAGTTTTCAGATCCAAATCAATACCTGCTTCATGGGCAATGCTCATTAAGTGTAAAACCGTATTACTTGAACCGCCTAAAGCCATATCCACTACAATAGCATTTTCCAGCGATTTCTTAGTAATAATATCGCGCGGCCGGATATTTTTTTTGACCAACTCCACAATCCGCTCTCCGCTAGCTTCGGCGATCCTGCGTTTTTTAGCCGAACCCGCCAAGGCTGTCCCGCAGCCGGTAATAGACATGCCCATAACTTCAGTTAAACAAGCCATTGTGTTTGCGGTATATAATCCCTGGCATGATCCTTGGCCGGGGCAAGCCTCAATCTCTAAACATGATAACTCCTTAGCAGAGATATCGCCTTTTTTTGCCCGCGCCATCGCCTCATATGTGTCATGCACGAAAGCTAATTTCCTTTTATTAAACCTGCCGGAAACCATCGGGCCTGCGGTAACAATAATCGCCGGAATATTCAAACGGGCAACCCCCATAAGCATGCCGGGAGTGATTTTATCGCAATTAGTCAAACAAATAATCCCGTCTAACTGATGCGCGTTACAGACGGTTTCAATCGTGTCTGCGACAATCTCTCGAAGAGCCAAAGGATAACACATTCCCAAGTGCCCCATCGCAATCCCGTCGCAAATTCCGGGCACCCCGAATAAAAACGGTGCGCCGCCTCCATAACAAACTCCACGCTCAATAAACCTTTCCAGATCACGCATCCCGACATGGCCGGGAATAAGATCGGTAAATGAAGTGGCCACACCAATAAACGGCCTGCCTAAATCCTTCCTGCTTAAGCCCGTTGCATGCAAAAGTGCGCGGTGAGGAACACGTTCCAAGCCTTTTTTAATCATATCGGATCGCATACTCTCTCCTCTTAGTTTTTAGGGAAAACCTGCAGAAATTTGGTGATTTTTAGCCAACAATCACTACCCACTATACCAACAAACACCGATTATTCTGCTCTTTTTAAGGGATTTTCTTATGAAAACTAATTTTATCAGCAAATTCGCTAAATGGCAAGGTTTTCTTTCTTAAGATAGCTGGAATTATCCGCTAGCCACAATTTGAGGTAAAGTTGCTGCGCGTTAGCAAAAGCCTTATGCCTACAAGCAGAGGTAAGAAAAGCAGGATAAAAACTCCCCGGCCTTTGTTTTACTAAAGCAGAAAAATAATTAAGCGCCTTGCGGTTGTCTTTACGAGAAAGCGCATCCAGCCCAAGCCAGTATAAAGAAACCTCTTTAAATCTGTCTATACTGCTTTTCTTAAGAAGCCTTCTAAAATAACCAAGCGCCTGAATTTGCCTGCCTTCTGCAATGAATTTATTTCCCATGTAAAATAAATACCTCTCTTTGTCTTTTTGTTTAGCTCTCTTAAGAAATAAACCAGCGGCTTTATCTTCGCCAGCCCTAAATAATTCCGCTATCAGCCCAAAAAGAAAATCCTTACCTTCCTCCTTCTGGGAATTTACTTTTGCTGCGGCAATATAAGTTATAGCAACCGGTATGCGTAACTCCTTATCGGTAGCGTCGCAGAAAAAAGCAACCATACCGGACTTATTAATAATGTCTTTTAGAATATCCAAAGACCGGCTGACTGACCCCCCATTCATATCGGGGATATCTCTCATATTTATCTTTGGGGTAGCGCGGAAATATTGCGGATTTTCTCTTACCTTTAAGAAGTTAAACCTTCCGGGTTCTATTTGAGAGTTTTCGCTAAGCGCGCGGATAAGCGCCTCATCTGCGGTTAAACCGGTTGAAACAGTAAGAAGAAAATCTTTGCAATTTACCCTGCGGGCAACCCCTATTACCGGAATAGGCAGTTTCAAAGAAAAATCCCGGATAAAAACATGGTGGCCGAGCAGATTAAATCCTCTAATAAGTTTCTTTGCCCGGCTGTCTTTTATGCTTTTTCCCTCAATAAGAGGAGTATCCAGCCCCCCTGACCTTATCCTTACCGCGCGGTCGCGCTCGATTGACTCGAGCAATCCTTTCAGGATAGCTTCTTTAAGTGAAAACCCTGCTGCCATACCGTTTGAACCCTCCAAAAAATCCGCAATCATGCGTAATGGAAGATACGCGGTTAAACCGTCGAGGTCAAAACATTTGTGCCAACCAAGCCTTAACCCGGAAAACTCCTTATGGCTTACCAGATTAAATGAAGGGTCATCCGGAGAATTGGCCATCAGAGACTCTATAGAAAAAGGGTTATTCTTAAATCTTCCGGAAGAACTTATTATAATTTTAGAGGGGTCAATTAAATGCTTAAAGGCAGAATATCTCTCTGCCATTTCCATCAAGCAGCCAATGCGCGCCTGGTATCGAGAAGCTCCTCTTCCATTGGTAAAGAAATCCCCGGTAATCGCAGTATAACACAAGCTCCCTTTTGCCTGGCAATGAAAAGAGCCGCTGGCATGCCTGCGCAGAAAACAACCCTCAAGGATGGCTTTTTTAAGGTTTTTAATTCTTTTTAAAACAAGGCGGGTTTTTTCTTTGTCAGATGGAGGCATAACACAGGATTTTAGCTGCCTGCAGAGCTGCTTGAACTGGTGCAATGAGGACATGTCCAATTGCAGCACTGGAAACTTCCTTGCCCCCATTTACAGCTGGCGAGCATAGCTTCTTGCATCGAAAGCTTTACTTCTTT
>JAQTQQ010000006.1:26685-57125 GCA_028712175.1 Candidatus Omnitrophota bacterium
CGAGCATAGCTTCTTGCATCGAAAGCTTTACTTCTTTTACCTTCGGGCAGGAATATTTCTTTTTTTTTACGCCGCTCTTTATAGATTTATTAATTACCCTCATAAAAACACCTCCATTCTATCAAACCGCATTCCTACGCAACTACTTATTAAAGTTTACTAATAACCCCGAACTTTAGCTGCCTGCAGAGCTGCTTGAACTGGTGCAATGAGGACATGTCCAATTGCAGCACTGGAAACTTCCTTGCCCCCATTTACAGCTGGCGAGCATAGCTTCTTGCATCGAAAGCTTTACTTCTTTTACCTTCGGGCAGGAATATTTCTTTTTTTTTACGCCGCTCTTTATAGATTTATTAATTACCCTCATAAAAACACCTCCATTCTATCAAACTACCTTCTCCGCCAGGTCCTTAAGAAAGTTTGCGGTTTGACAGTAATAATCAAGGTTAAGTTTATCCCCCTCTAGATCGGCTATTGCCGGGCAATAATTACAAAAATTGCGCATCGAACAAGGCCTGCATCTTGAGTCGCTTCCGAGTTTCTTTTTCCAAATAAGAGGAAAATATTTTTCCGCGGCCTCTTTTACAGTACCTTTTAAAAGATCATAATGCAGGGTTTTAGAGAAAATACAGATATCAAGATAACCAAAGGCATCTATAAAAAATATGCCTTTGCCGGCGTAACAGTTATAAAGATAATCCGACTCTTCATTACAGGAAAAATTCTTTATCGACTCTTTTACCGTCCTTAGATAGCCCTGCTTGTTCTTTAAGGTATCGAACAAAACTTCAAATATCTCTTCTGGCTCAAGCCGGTATTTATAAGGCTCCTGCGAACGGTCAATACACGGAAACATCGCACAATCAAGACTCAATTCACACCCAAGATACTCGGCAAATTTATATAACTGTTTTAAACCCGCGTAATTAGCCTTCGTTACGAAAGTCTTAAGGTTAAGCTGGACATTTTTTCTCTTAAGAAGCTCTATTCCCGCTAAGACGGCATTAAAAGATCCTTCAACTTGCGTTACCTTTTCATGGGTAGCTGCATCAGCGCCATAAAGAGGTATTTCAACAGTAAAAGGCTTCCATTTTCTAAAGGTATCCGCAATCTCAGAAGTAATCAGGGTACCGTTAGTAAGCACGCTGATAATAAAGCCCTTTTTCTTGGCGTAAATATAGACGTCGAGAAAATCTTCCCGGGCAAAAACCTCTCCTCCGGTAAGCATAAGCCAGAGCGAACCTAGTTCAGCAATCTGATCCAGGATATCATAGAGCTTAAGAGCAGTTAATTCTTCTCTGCCGTTTCCAGAAACCCCATTTTCGTAACAATGTATGCAGTGCAAGTTGCACTTACGGGTAACCTCTATGCCGGCATTGACAGGTATACGGCTCCTTAAAAATTTATCGTGCACCCTGCGGCTAAACTTGGAATATCCCTCCCGGGGTATTAGGGGAGAAGAAAAACAACCCATTACTTATTCTCCGGAAATAAACGCATTATGCCAACATCTCGATCTTTTCAAGCTGCAAAAAGAATTTTTCTAAGTCGCTTCTTGCCTTTTCGGGCTTAACTTCGTATTTTTTTAGAATTGCCTTTTCAATATCCGAAACACTGTTTTTTCCGTTGACCATATTCCATGCATCCACACCGGAACCGCTTATGGTATAAATACTTTCCATGTTCTGGGCGTCCTGCTTTAATGGGACTAATATTATTTCATCGTCTATCAGGCGGGTAACAACTTTGGGGTTCTTGCGGTAGCATTTATCCTGAATTTTCATTGCTAGGCTCTCCTTATCCTTTTTAATCAAAGCAAGGCTTATAAAACCCTTGAGGGGCATTACCTGTTTTTTATCTTAACATCCTCTTTTTTCTAAATCAAGGGTTTTTCCGCTAGCCTTTTTTGTGCTTATTCTCCTGGAAAAACATATGCTCTTCAAAATATCCGTTCATAGAAAACTTTTTTACGTAAGAAATAAAAAGGAGCTTTTCCGCCTGATAACTTACAGGGTCAACTATTTCTTTAAGCGGGCTTATATGATAAACGCTGGAATTAATCTTCTTTGCGCCAAGACTAAATAGCGGCTGGCGGGATTCAATACGGATATTATACTTAAGGGGATTTCTAGACATAACAGTGCCTTCCTGAAGCCTGAAAAAATGCAGCCCGATAAAACTCACATAAGGCTGCATGCGCCTAAGGAACTCCAAGTTTTTTCTGTATTCCTCTTTATTCTGCAGGGGAAAATCAAAGATCATATAAATCAAGTTTTTTATCCGGGCGGCTTTTGAATTTTTAAGAAGGCGCTCTACCTCTTCTATTTTTGTGCCCTTGTTCATTAGGTTAAGAATACGGGAAGAAGCCGCCTCTACCCCCCAGTGTATTAGCTTGCAACCGGAACTGCTTAAGCTCCTTAAAACGCAAGGAGTGAATTTTCTGCTAGGACGAGCATAAATAGAATAATTGAGCTTAAGTCCTCTGGATAATATTGCGCGGCTTAGCCTTAAAAGTTTGGCCTGGGGGATACAATTATCCACTATCAAAAAATATTTTGCCGCATACTTCTTCTGCAAGAATTCCAGCTCTTTAGCAAATTCATCAGGATCTTTAAAAAGAGGTTTTCCTTTATGGTCTCCGTAATATTTACAAAAAACACAAGCTCCCCAGCTGCAGCCTTTCGAAAACATAACCGGCAGAATCAACTTGGGATTATAATACTTCTTAAGTTTAAATCCGGAAAAATCCGGATAAGAAAATTCACCAATCCCGCCTGCGGCTTCTTTATTCCTTATAATCCGTCCGCCTTGGCGATAAATAAGATTGGGAATCGCTTTAATTCTGTTTCTTTTGAGATTCCGGGCCAACAGGTACAAGCTCTCTGCCCCGGGTCCTTTAATTATGTAATCTATAGAATCAAATTCCCGCAAAAAATCCCCTGCTTCAACGTGAGAAAATGCCGAGCCTCCCATAACTATCGGTGCCTTAGAGGAAATTTTAAGAGCCTTTGCCAAAGCAAAGGGGTAAAAAGAAAAGGTTTCTGCGACCAGATTGTGCAGCGATATGCCGATTATATCCGGATTGCAGGAATTTATCCGGGCAATTTCATCTTTAAAGAAACTCAGCATCAACCTATTGTTGCGCCTATCTACCAAAAAATTCTCGAGGATACGGTTATAGAGCACCCTGATTCGATCGATAAAAAACGTGTAGAAATTACGCAGGTGCATGGAGTAATGTCGGCTATCAGTAAATTTGCCCGTAGAGCGGAAATACCTCCTGGCCAGGAGAATGGCATTAAATTCACCTGCACTAACTGGCTGGTATATTTTTCCTCCAAGGCAAGGAAGATTTAATTTACGGCAAAAGTAAGATAATTTAAGGTCCTCTCTGGCTGTGATAAACCGTTCGTAAAGATCCAGGTTAAAATCAAAAGTATTAACATCAAAAGACGCATCGCGCCTTTTAAGATAGCCCTTGAGGCAGGCCAAAGCAAAAGGCACCGAGGTGGGGGTGGAAAAGGGGGGATAAACAAGCGAAACCTTTACCCTGCTATTCATTTTTTACCCGGTAGTTTTGTTATAAACTCAACTGCGCCTTTATCCGGCATAAATCCTAAACGGTAACATTTTATTTTTTCACATAGCCGCGCGCAAAAGGCAACGGCGAAATTCAACCCTGCCTGGTCCCAGTACGCCAATGAGGAATGTCTGATAAGAGCCGAAGCCGCCTCAATACTGCTCATCTTTCGTACAAAATTATTTTTACTATGAGAAATAAAAAATATTTTTTTAAGAACGCCGCATTCGGAAGAATAAACATTTGCTGAGCCGCTCCATGGAGTTCCATAAACCATATAACGGCCGCCCTTGTTTATTATTGCCGCCCTGTCGTCGGTAAGAAGCAGGTCTTGCGGCCTCGAGCTCTTCCAAAGCTGCGAAAGGGTAGATTTGCCTGCTCCGGAATTACCGGAAAAAAGTAAACCCTGGGCCAAAGAAACTACGCCGCTTGCATGAACAAGCACTCCCTTACTGCGCGAAAATACATTCATCATAATTACCTCAAGAACCGGATAATCAAGAGGATTCCTTCCTTTTTTTATTAATGCGGGCGGGAAGTAGATATCCCAGGAAGAAAAATCCGCCGCAGACGAAATAATTTCATCGGGCGCACTTCCACTTAAAGGGTCAGCAATCACGATTGCCAAAAAACTGCCTTCGGCATAAATGCTCCACAGCCCGCCGGAATCAAAAATTTTTTTACCCTTAGGCAACGTAAGCTTATTTTTTCTGAGAATATTGATACTGACCCCTGAACCTGCTCCGGAAGAAACTAAGAACGGTTTATATCTCTCTGAGGTGCCATTCCGGCTATTCCAAAGCTCGCAGGCTCCAGGATGCCGCACGCTAATACCAATATTTGCTATTTTTAAATAGGTATTCACAGGCTCCTTTTGGTGTTTTTAAGTTTAGCATGGCCAAGGCACCCACCCTGGCAAACTTTATTCTTTCTCCAACGACAGCTTACGCATTTTAAATCCGTAGCTACTTCCCAACGCAAACGGTCTTCTTCCTTTTTTAAGAAATTAAGCGCATCCTTAAATCCAAAAGATTCCCCCAAAAATTTGTCTTTTACCTCGACAGAACAATAACAGCTGTCTATACGCAGGCCCGGAAGCACATCTACAGTGGTCGCGCAGCGAAAGGAAAGTTCAGCTTTGGCTTTTTTAAGAAAATTAATCTCCTCATCATTAAAAACACAGCGAGGCCAACAACAATCAAGATAGGCCCTTGCTCCAAGAAAACGGCACAAAGCGATAAACTTTAACACCTGCTCCTTAAGGCCGAAAAAATCATCAAAAGAAAAATGCCTGTTACTGCCGTATTTGGAAGGCCGGGCGATATCAAAACGCACGTTAGCAATTTTATATTCTTCGATCGCCTTAAGGATGAAGCCATAATCAGGATTTTTCTGAAATAAATTATACCCTATATGAAAACCGATACCAGAGCTGCTCATCCGCTTTAAATTCTTTCGGACTAAGCTAAGTTGTGAGGCTGTATAAGTATCAGGGTGGTTCAAATTTACTAAACATCGCGAAACTATTCTTTTAAAGGGCTTGATAAGGGACGTATCAAATATTCCATTTGTAAAAAGATGGATATTAATTCCGTAGTCGGAGGTAATTTTAGCTATCCTGTTTATCTGCGAATGGCAGGTTGGCTCTCCTCCCTGCCATGCAATTTGACTTATGCCTTCTTTTTTAGCGCATTCAAGAAAAAAATGGTACTCTTCAAGATTAAATTCCTGAATGTTGTCTTTGGACAAAAAATCATAAGCGGAACAATAGGCGCAAGCACGGTTACAATAAGTTGTTAATCGTATACGCGGTCTCATTTATAAAATGTAGTGCAAATCGGCATAGAGATTTTAAGAAATCTTTGCCTGCAATTGCTCGGCAAACAGGCTGCGAAAACCCTCTTCTTTTTTAAGAAGCTGGCCCGGGCTATCCATAATAATTTCCCGAGGCCCTTTGATAAAAAGCGTAAAATCCGCGGATAAAACAGTAGAAAGCCTGTGAGAAACAAGAATAACGGTTTTAATATCGGATATTTTCTTTAATCGCGAAATTATCTCTTCTTCGGCGAGAGAATCTACCGAAGCGAACGCTTCATCCAAAATCAGGATATCCGGTCTTCTCATAATTGCCCTGGCGATTGCAATTTTCTGCTTCATCCCATAAGATAAAAAACAGGCATCCTCTCCGATACGCGTATCATAACCATGCGGCAGGGCGATGACAATATTATGAATTGCCGCGGCTTTAGCCGCTTCTTCAATACAATTCTTGCCTTTATTTTTTAGGCCGTAAGCAATATTTTCCCCGATAGACTGATCAAAAAGAAACGGCTGTTGGGTAGCGATACTCACTAGTGCCCACAAGGATTTTAATTTTATAGATTTTAAATCTATGCCATCGAAAAGCACGCTCCCCTGCCAAGGCTCATACAACCTAAGCATAAGATTGGCCAGAGTGCTTTTTCCGCTCCCCGAAGGCCCAGCTATGCTGACCCACGAAGCAGGCGGTATATTAAAATTTACCCCTTCAAAAACGGGGTTTTCCTTTTGATACCCGAACCAGACACCCTTAAAAGCAATCCCGCCTTTTATACAGCTTAGGCTTTTTGCCTCAGGGGCATCTTTTATCTTCGGACTATTTTCCATTACCTCAACAAATTTTTCTATAGACACAATATCCTGAGTAATATACTCAAATCTGTGCCCAAGCGATTGCAGGAGGCCGCCTAATTGAGTAAGATAAAGCATCACTGCGGTATAGCTCCCCAAAGTCAACCTGCTATTAATTATCAGCCAGCCTCCATATAAAGTTATTGCCCCGTATACTACCTGGGACAAAAAAGAAGCACTCAAGCTGCCGATAACGAACCAACGGAAGCTTTTTATTTTCCAGCGTATATTCTTTATTAAACTCCTTAAGTAGCTATGTTTCTTATAAGTCTCCAAACCGAGAAGTTTAATCACAGAGATCCTTGAGAAGGCCTCAGCAACCTCTTTAGAAAGACGGCTGGAGTAATCCCAAATCTGCGCATAGATAGGTTTAAGTTTCTTTTGTAAATAGACGCTTTGCAGAATAAACAGCGGGCTTAAAATCAATAAGGATACAGTCATCGGAAGATTGATCAAAAAAGCAATCCCCAAAATTATTGGCAACTTAATAATATCCACCAAAAGTGCAGGGCATTGTTCGGTTGAAAAATTTATTATTGACTCCGTATCCGAAAGACGGTAGATATTCTCTCCGACAGAGCGGCTTTGGAAAAAACCTAAATCCAGGGAATAGAGCTTCTTTATAAATTTGTTGGATAAATTAAACCTCAATTTTATGGCAATCCTGTTTTTTACGATATCGCTTATACCCTTAACGAACATGGTCAAAACAAATAAACCAACCCCCAAAATAGATAAATTCCAGAATTTGCTAAAATCTTTATCGACAAATACCTTATCGATAAATAACTTGGAAATATACGGGGCAACTAAAGGGAAACTTGAAGAAATCAGGCTGAATAGAAACAGGATGAGTATTTGTCTGCGGTAAGAAAAAATAAACTTTAAGGTTTTGGAATTATTGCTAAAAGGAGAAGCTGACATTTTAAAAAATATGTATTTTCCCTAAGTCTTAAATAACTTTAAGGTGGCGCTTTTTTAAAAAAACCGGGCAAGACGCACTTTTATAATCTTGCCCGGCCTTATATAAAGAACTTTTTATTCTATGGGCTAGTCGGCGCCTTCTCCGTCGTGGACAACCCCGGGTGCACCCTTGTGCCTGCGGACAATCACCCTTTTTAAAGTAACATATTTATCAACAAGCGCACGGTTATTTATCGCACCGAGCTGTTTAAAAAGAAAATCGAATTTAGCTTCAATCTCTGAGGCAATTTTGTCGCGTATATCTTGCGGCAGACCCATAATCTCTTTCTTAAATGGCCCCAACGCCTTCTTGCGCGCCTTGTAAAAAAATTGCTCGTCAGTTTCACCCTCTTTTCTTTCTCCCGCGGCATTAATCTTTAACCATTCATAAATCTTTTTCTTTAGACCCTCGGGAAAAAATTTACTGTCAAACATCATATTTTGAAAACCTGTGGCTAAATGAACCTCCAGTGTATTATTTTCCGGAAATTTATGGAACATCTCCTCGGGTAAAGTAGAAGCACCATGCTGTACTGCTCCGCCAAGTGAAAATTCTTTTTGGGCAATACCGGAAAGGGTGCTTAACGTACCGAAATCTAACTTTACTTCAGCAATAGAACCGTCAGATTTAACTACCCCGCCATGAGAGGTGCCAGTTTGAACGGAAATTTTACTAATACCGATTAAACCTTTACGCAATCTTTCTTTATAACCTTCCATGAACGCGCGTAAATCATCAGGAGTAGAATTCTGATGTCCAACCTCTCCGATTTCCCCGCCCACTGAGATAGTAATCCCTTTTGGCTCGAGCCTGCGGATAAATTGCGTTAATTTCGCACAAACCTCATAATTATCTTTCTGCTGTTTCTTTATATCTTTCTTGGATAAATCTACCAGCGTCGAAGAATCAATATCGATATTATAGAATCCTTCGGCGATACTGTCGGCAATCATATTTTTCAGCGCCTCAACCTCCTTGTCGGAATTCTCCTGAAATTTTTTGGCATTAACCTGGCAATGGTCTGCCTGAATAAACACAGGCCCGCAATATTCTTCTTTTATCGCCGCGGCCAAAACAACCGAGGTATATTCAACCGGGGCCTGGGCAGTATAACCCATCTCGGATTTTGCAATCTCAAAAATAAATGCGCCGGAATTATTCTTTTTTGCCGTTCTAAATATCGCACGCGCCAAATCATAAGTCATACTGCGCAGATTCATCGCCGGTACGGTAAAACCGCTAAACTCGCCCCTACCTCTTGCCATATAAAGCTCATGTATGCTCGATGAATAAATTCCTTTTTTATAAGCCAAATCCGTGATTTTCTTGGCTATTTTTTTCTTAAGCTGGATATCATCGGTTAAAATTAAATCCATTACTATTTTGTCAATTTCAAGCGCATGTCTTCCCATTTTACTTATCTCCTTATCAAGTTAAAGTTTTAACTAATCTGTAAAAATTATCGATCTTTAATTCTTTTTTCTTTATCGCAACTTCAAAATTAACCTCGGTTATCCTGCCTGCGGCAATACCTACGACAAGGTCCTTTTTCCCTTCGATCAAGCAATCGACTGCCGCTTTGCCAAGATGTAAAGCTAAATCACGGCTAAATGCTGTCGGCCTGCCGCCTCTTTGCACATGGCCCAAAACTACGGTACGCGTTTCCAGCCCTGTCATGTCAGTAATCTGCCTGGCAATATCATCGGCTTTGCCTGCTCCCTCGGCAAGTATAATAATCCAGCTCATTTTCCCGACAAGATTACCATGCACTATGTCATGGCAGACAGCATTAAGGTTTACTTCTCTTTCCGGGATAAGCACATCTTCACACCCTCCGGCAAGGGCAACGGTCAAAGCGATAAAACCCGACTCCCTGCCCATCACCTCAACCACAAAAATCCTCTCCATGCTGGTTGCGGTATCACGGATTTTATCAATCGCCTCTAAGGCGGTATTAACTGCGGTATCCGTACCGATAGTATAATCTATCCCGTTAACATCATTATCAATAGAAGCGGCTATGCCGACACAAGGGATATTGTATCTTTTATAAAACTCATGGGCGCCGGCAAAAGAACCATTACCGCCGATAACAATCAAACCATCAATATTATTTTTCTTAACTGCTTCAAAAGCGCGCTTCTGCCCTTCTTCAGTCCTGAATTCTGCGCAGCGTGCGGTTTTTAAAATTGTGCCCCCCTGATTGATGATTCCCGAAACAGAACGAGAACTTAAAATCTTTAACTCCTCGTTAATCAGTCCCCACCATCCGCGGAAAACCCCCATTACCTCCAATTTCTGGTTAATTCCATAACGCACCACAGAGCGAATTGCCGGATTCATCCCCGGAGCATCTCCGCCGGTTGTTAAAACCGCAATTTTATTGATCGCCATTTTTAAATACCCTCAATTTCCAAATTACGCGGTTGTTCTATTGAATAAGCAATAAAGATTTCCTGTTTTGCTTTAGGTTCAAGCTCCAACTCCCAACGCCAGAGGCCTGTTTTATCTTTCCAGTCTTTCTCCTTAGGCTCAAGGCTCACCTTGCCTAAGTTAACCCTGATTTTTTCATCCTGCGAAACCGGGATATTATCAAAAATACTCATTTTTATCTTTTTGTTTTTATAATTCTCTACGCTAATCTTATATTTAAAAGTGGTTTTTTTAGTAGGTGAAGGGATGCCGGCAATCAGGATATCATCGGTTTTCTTTTCAACTAATTCCCTTTTTACTTTTACATTTTCATCAATGCCCAAGTATAAATCAAACTCTTCGCCTGGGGCGATATTGTCAATGTTAGAAAAACCTACAAAACCACCATCCAGGAATATATTTACCCTTCCCGCAATAAGCTGAAGGTCCGCAGCATTAGAGACTTTACTGCGCAAATAAGCATAGTTTGACAGGCGCGGATAACAAGAATATTCAAACTTGCTTTTAAGCGCCTGCGAAGATACCGGAAGTTTATATTCCGAACCGTCGGATTTAATGTTTGCCGGCCGCTTAATTTGATAAACTACCGATACTCCCTGCTCTTGAGCTTGAGCATACTCATATCCTGCCTCCTGGACTCCGGAGGTACTACCTAATTGGCCGCTCTCTAAAAACAGCTCCTGATCCGCAGCCATCGGAACAACTTTACTTTCCAATTTTTTGCTTCGTTCTTGGCCATAAAAACGCGGTGAGACTGGCCGGATAAACCAACTTTTAATTTCCGGCATGCGGGCTGACAGATTAACTTTTGCCGTAGACAAAGTTACAGCTACATCCTGCCAGTTTTCCCCGGTATTCTGCTTGGCCACCGCTTGAGAAATAAGCTCTACTTCGGATCTATCAAAATTCACACGGGCGTCATAAATAGGGTACCAATAAGCGCCCCTGGCCACATAAGATAACACTAATTGTAAGTCGCCGGGTTTTAAAACCTCAAGGCTTACAATAATCGATTTTTTCTGCTTTCTCTGTGCCCCTATTAACCCGGAAAGCTCTTCACTTAAGGCCTGGCCCTTTTTATTTAATTGACGGATCTTGATATCAGCTTCTAAGTTTTGAGAAAAGTTATCGATGAGTTTTGCGCTTAAAAATTTTAAGGTATTCTCTAATTCATTGGCCTGCGGCATTTTTGTCACTAAGTCTTTGGGCAGCTGGGCTTGAGAGAATAATTTTATTGAATCCAGAAAAACCTTTTCCTCTTTAAGGACATTTTTCTTATCTTCCAGTTTTCTTATTTCATCGCGAACCTGCTGAAGTGCATCCTGGAGATATTTAACTTTTTCGTCGGCGGGACCTTCTAAAAACTGAGTAACTACCTGGGCACCCAGGATCCTCACATCCGCACTTCCGGCTCCGGAGGCCTTAAGCGAATTATCGTCAATATCCGGGATAAGCCCTGAGAAAATAACTTGGTGTTCTCCGGTATTCAGCTTTAATGAAGCTACCCTGCCAATTAAGGCATTGCCTGAAAAGATGGTGACATCTTGAATGCGCGATTGCGCCTGGATCTCTTCCGCATAAAGCGAACTGTATAAAAAAACAGCGGAAAATAGCAGAAAAATCAAGAATTTGGTTTTTCGCATATATCCCCCCTCAAGCTACTATTACGTCCCCATCTCCCAGCTGGCAAGATATTTCTTCTGCTCAGGCGTCAATACGTCTATCTTAATACCCATGGATTTAAGTTTTAACCTGGCAATATTCTTATCGATGTCTTCGGGAACCGTATAAACCTGCTTTCTTAATTTACGGTAATTTTTCACCATATGTTCCGCTGACAAAGCCTGGTTAGCAAAAGACATATCCATAACACTGGCCGGATGGCCTTCTGCTGCAGCCAAATTAATCAGCCTGCCTTGGCCCAAGATATATATCTTGTTACCGTTATTTAAGGTATACTCTTCGACAAAATCCCGCGTTGCCCGTTTAAACTTAGCTATTTTCTCCAAACCCGGAATATCTATTTCAACATTAAAATGCCCGGAGTTAGCTACAATTGCGCCGTCCTTCATTAGAGCAAAGTGCTCTCTGCGAATAACATTAATATCTCCGGTAACCGTAACAAAAATATCCCCGACCTTAGCTGCGTCCTTAATCGGCATGACATCGAAACCTTCCATGGTCGCTTCAAGCGCCCTCAAAGGATCAACTTCAATCACAACTACCTTTGCGCCCATACCTTTTGCCCGCATAGCCGTACCCTTCCCGCACCAGCCATAACCGCAAACTACGAAATTAGCCCCGGCAATCAATTTATTTGTTGAGCGTATAACTCCGTCTAAAGTAGATTGTCCAGTGCCATAACGATTATCGAACATGTGTTTAGTCAATGCATCATTGACCGCAATTATCGGATAACGCAATTTTCCTTCGCCGGCTAAAGCGCGCAGGCGGATTACACCGGTAGTGGTTTCTTCCGTGCCGCCGATAATATTGGCGTGAGCCGAAACCGGGCGTTGATGAATGGTACTCACCAGGTCTGCGCCGTCATCCATGGTAATATCCGGTTTAACATCTAAAGCGGATTTCATATGCTCATAATAAGTTTTTGTATTTTCGCCCTTGATCGCAAAAATACCTACTTTTAAATCTTTTACTAAAGAAGCTGCGACATCATCCTGGGTTGAAAGCGGATTGGATGCGCAAACATATACATCCGCGCCTCCTGATTTCAAAACTTCGGCGAGCACTGCAGTTTCAGTAGTGACATGCAAACAACAAGCAATCTTTAGGCCTTTTAATGGCCTCTCTTTAGAAAACCTTTGCCTGATTAAACTAAGCACGGGCATGTTTTTTGAGGCCCACTCAATCCTTAACGCACCCTTTTTAGCTAATTTTATATCTTTAATATCGTAATGCATGTTATCCTTTCCTGATTTAATTATAAGCGGCTAGCTTGTTTTTTTAATATTTCTGCTTTATCCGTCTTCTCCCAGAGAAACTCCGGAAGCAACCTTCCAAAATGGCCATAGCTGGCTGTCTTTCTATATATAGGACGGCGTAACTTTAAGGATTCAATAATACCCTTAGGGGTAAGCTGGAAATTCTGCCTGATTAATTTTACCAATGCATCCTCTGAAATAACAGATGTGCCTTCAGTTTTTACCATAACCGACAAAGGCTCTGCGTGTCCGATTACATAAGAAAGTTGAATAAGGCACTTCTCGGCAAGCCCGGCGGCAACAATATTCTTGGCGATATAACGACACATATAGGCGGCTGAACGATCAACTTTGGTAGGGTCTTTACCGGAGAAGGCGCCACCGCCGTGTGCAACTGCCCCGCCGTAAGTATCTACGATTATCTTTCTTCCGGTCATACCCGTATCAGACTGCGGACCGCCAACTACAAATTTACCCGTCTGATTAACGTAATACTTAGTAGACTTATCCGCCCAACCCTTAAGAATAGGACCGGCAACGTAACGGATAATCTCCTGGCGGGCCTTTTCCGTAATACGTTTGCCGCTTTTATCCAATATATCATCGGTATGTTGAGAAGCCAATACTACCGAATCAACCCGCATCGGCTTGTCCCCGTCATATTCTACAGTTACTTGGGTCTTACCGTCCGGGCCCAGATACTTCAAGATTTTACTTTTACGGACTTCCGAAAGGCGCATAGAAAGCTTCTGCGCCAGCATAAGGGCAAGCGGCATCAATTCTTTAGTCTCATTGCAGGCATAACCAAACATTATACCCTGATCTCCGGCTCCCCCGACATCCACCCCTTGAGATATATCCGGAGACTGAGAGTGAATTGCGTTTAGTATGGCGCAGGTATGATAGTCAAAACCATATTTTGGGTCATTATAACCTATCTCTTCAATTATACCCCTGCTTATATCATGCACGTGAATAAAACCGCGGGTAGTTATTTCCCCGCCTACAATCAAAAGCCCCATAGTTACATAAGTTTCACAGGCGACCCGGGAATAAGGATCTATTTTTAAACAAGCATCTAAAACTCCGTCTGAAATCTGATCGCATAACTTGTCCGGATGGCCTTCAGTTACCGATTCTGAGGTAAAATAAACCTTACGTGCAGACATGACTCCTCCTTTTAATTATTAGTAAAATTATTCTTTGCTGCGTTTAAATATTTGTAATCGCCAATATCAAACCATGAACCGCTAAACACGTATCCATAAACCTCTGTTTTATCTTTAAGCCAAGAGATATAGTTTCCCGTAGCATCCACCTTTTTATCCCTGTTTTCAACATATTCCTCTATCAGATACAAATAATTTTTTGGTATATAATACAGGCACATTGCCACTATATTTGATCCCGGGTCTTTGGGCTTCTCCTGAAAGCTGGTTATTTTTTTACGGCGATTTAATTTAACCACACCATAGCGGCAGGCATCTTTTCTTTGCTTTAACCTATATAAACCGATAGTTGCAGCAGGCCTGTTTTGGCTGGAAAATCTTAAAAAATCCTTGAGTGACCCGCTGAATAAATTATCCCCTCCAACCACCAGAAGGTCATCTTTAACCTTTTGTTTTTTTATTACAAAATTTATGTCTCCGATAGCTCCGAGCCTATCCTGATTATTTTTAGTCAGATCATCTATCAGTGTAATTTTCTTCGGTAACTTTACAGATTTTACCCATTTACGGAAGGTAGAGATAAATTTACTGTTGGTAACAATGTAAATTTCATCAATAGCAGAAACCGGTTTAAATTTCTCGATTATGTAATTTATGATCGCTTTACCTTTCACCTCTAAAAGCGGCTTAGGGTATTCTTTGGTTAAAGGATAGAGCCGCGTAGCATATCCGGCAGCTAAAATCAATGCTTTCATTCTGCACCTTCTAAAAATTTAATTATTGCAACCATACGGCTTAATGAATGAGTTAAAAAAGAGGATACGGAATTCATCTTATTTTATAATTTGCGCAAGACTGGCTTGTGCAAACTTTTCAACTTCTGTCCCGGTAGAAAGTTTCATTGCCTGGCTTGCAAGCTCTTGCGCTTCTTTATACCCCATAGCCCGGATTATATATTTTAACTCCGGGATCACCTGCGGCGGCATACTAAACTCATCAAGGCCAAGCCCCAATAAAATAAGCGCAAGAGACGGGTCCCCGGCCATCTCCCCGCACATAGCTACTTTAATCTTAGCTTGATGGGCCGCATCAATAATATTCTTAACAAGCCTTAGAACCGCAGGATGCGCAGGCTCATAAAGATAGGCGACTTTTTCATTGCTACGGTCAACGGCTAAAGAGTATTGAATCAAATCATTAGTCCCGATACTAAAGAAATCAGCTTCCTTAGCTAAAATATCAGAGGTCACGGCCGCCGAAGGTACCTCGATCATCACCCCTACTTCGATCTGGTCATTAAAAGGCATGCCTTTTTTGCGCAATTCTTCTTTAGCTTCAGCAAGCAGGAGATTTGCCTGTTTTAATTCTTCTACGCCCGAAATCATAGGATACATAAGTTTAAGATTTCCGTGCACCGATGCCCTAAGAATAGCGCGCAGTTGTAATTTAAATATATCCGGCCGCGCCAAACAAAACCTGATCGCCCTCCACCCTAAGAACGGCTGCATTTCATGCGGAATCCTAAATTGAGACAAAAACTTATCCCCTCCTATATCAAGGGTGCGGATAATTACTGGATGAGGGTTCATCTCTTCGGCAACATATTTATAGGCCTGATAATGCTCCTCTTCGGTAGGAGAGTCTTTACGGTTCATGTAGAAAAACTCCGTGCGGTAAAGCCCTATACCCTGGCTGCCATGCAATTTAACCGAAGGGACCTCATCGGGAAATTCGATGTTAGCATTTATCATTACTTCCCTTCCATCAGTCGTAACAGCTGCAAGGTCTTTAACCGATAAAAATTTCTCTGCAATACCTTTTAAGTTTTCAAGTTTCTGCCGGTAATTATTAAGCGTTTCTTCGTCGGGATTAATAATAACTACGCCGCTGGTTCCATCAACAATAAGCACATCCCCCGGATTAACCTTACTTGTCACAATCTCTAAACCGACAACCGCAGGTATCTCGAGGGATTTGGCCATAATTGCCGTGTGCGAAGTCTTACCTCCGATGTCGGTAACAAAAGCGGCGACATTCTTGGTATGCATTGCCACGGTATCAGAAGGAGACAAATCATGGGCGACAATAATCGCCTTTTCCTTAATCTCCCCCAAACCCTTCTTCTCCTTGCCCAGGAGGTTTCTTAATATCCTTTTCCCGACATCATTTATATCAGCGATGCGCTCTTTGAGATACTCATCCTCTATCTTCAAAAATACACTGATATATTTTTTTAAAACCTCCGAAAATATATAGGCAACATTTAGTTGTTCTTTCTTAAGCCTTGATATAACCTCTTCAATGAGCATGCGGTCTTCCAAAACCAACAAATGCGCATCAAAAATCTGGGCTTCCTCTTGCCCCATATCCAAGCTGATTCTTTTTTGCAGCTCGATAATTTCGCGACGGGTCTTAATCAGCGCTTCTTCAAAAAGCTGAATTTGTACCGGAATATCATCCCAGGAAATTGCTTCACGCAGGACAATAAACTCCTCGCTTCCAAGCTTATAGGCCGGCCCGATACTTATACCGCCTGCTGCAGCAATTCCTTTTAACTGAATCATAATTCTTCCTCGCTGTTAATTATCTTCTCTAATTCTTCTAAAGCCGCCAGGGCATCCGAACCGTCAGCTTCAATAACAATCGCGCTGCCTTGTTCCGCCCCGAGCATAAGGATACCCATTATTGATTTTCCGTTAACCTCCTCGGCGTCCCGCCGAACGGTAATACGGCTATCAAATTTATTAGCCACCTGGACAAATATAGCCGCAGGCCGGGCATGCAACCCCTGTTTATTTTTTACAATCAGTTCTTTTTTAATCAAGCTCATTTTTATATTTCTTCAATAAAGCTTAAAATAATTTTTGCTAATTTCTCCGGGTCATGCCGTATAACCCCATCGGCAATCGTACTGAAATCTTCTTCTATTACCCGATAACCGATACTCTCGACTTTTTTACGGTCATTGGTTACAAGAACCGAACTATCCTGAGAATAACGCTTCAAGACCTCTTTCGGAACTTCTCCGTTATTTATCACACAATAATCCAGTATATGAGGATGGCTATGGCTAACCAAAGCCTTAATATGGTCACAAACACTATAGCCGTCAGTTTCACCCGGCTGCGTCATCACATTACAGACATAAACTTTTATTGCTTCGGATTTGGCAATCTCCCGGGATATTTCTTTAATTAATAAATTGGGTATTATGCTCGTATACAAAGAACCCGGGCCCAAAACAATAATCTGCGCTTCTCTGATCGCCTTTAGGGCATCCGGAGTTGCAGCCGGGTATTCGGGAGTCAGGCTGACCCGATTAATTACTTTTCTCGCCTTGGGGATCTGGTCCTCTCCTACTACTGTGGAACCGTCAGAATAATAGGCTACAAGCGTCACATCCCCTAAAGTCGAAGGAATAACCTGCCCACGCAAAGCTAGAACCTTACTGGTTTCCTTGATCGCCTTCTCAAAATCGCCGGTCAAGCGGCTCATTACCATAAGAAAAAGATTTCCAAAAGAATGGCCGGAGAATTCCGAATTTCCGTCAAAGCGGAATTGAAAAAGATCACGCATCAATGTCGGAGCATCAGCGAGGGCGACTAAGCAGTTGCGTATATCTCCCGGCGGCAAAACATCAAATTGCTGCCTAAGCCTTCCGCTTGAGCCTCCGCTGTCAGCCACAGTAACAATGGCTGAGATATTTGAAGTATAATTTTTTAGCCCGCTTAGTATGACGGATAAACCTGTCCCGCCTCCCACGGTAACGATGCGCGGGCCGCGGCTTAGCTGTTTCTTTTGATACAAAATATCAATTAATTCATCCCCCCTAGAAGCAGACGGGACAAATGCGGCAATAAAAGAACGCATCAAGCGTTTAATGCCTAAAATTAAAATAATAATTCCTGAGATTACAACTAAGGCATCTAAAAATTGGATCAACCAAAACTCTTCGCTGCGCAGGTTAGCCGTTCCTAAAATTAAAAGCGCCACCCCAAAAGCGCTCAAAACAACCCAGCGCTTAATTCCTATGCCCGGATAAAACCATTTTAAGATACCTGTAGACATCGCCTTCATCTGATTAAATTATTCGTTTTATTTATATAATTAAAAGGCTAAATCTTTTTTTCGTCTTCCTGCGTGATAATTTTAATCACGGATTTATCATCCATACAAGTACGCAGGGTATCACGAAAATATTTATCTTTTAAGAGGCGCGAGATTCTGGCTAATGCCTTGAGATGCGGGCCGGCGGAATCCTGTGGGGCAACAAGCAAAAAGAAAATATAAGCCAATTCTCCGTCCAGAGAATCAAAGTCTACGCCTTTTTTGGAAAGGCCAAAAGAAGCGACCAGCTTATCCACACAATCGCACTTTGCATGCGGTATGGCTATACCTTGGCCAATAGCAGTGGAGCCTAAAGCCTCCCTTGACATAAGGGCTTCTATTAACTTATTGCGGTTACGTTTTTCTACGTCACCGGAATCAATCAGAAGATCTACCATTTCTTTAATTACATCTTCTTTCTTGGTGGATTTTATATCGGTAAGAATTGCTTTTTTGGAAAGAAAATCCATGATCTGCATTTGTTTCTCCTTTCAAATAATAATTTATAAAAAATACATTAAGCGGGAGACGGGATTCGAACCCGCGACATCAACCTTGGCAAGGTTGCGCTCTAGCCAGCTGAGCTACTCCCGCGTATTGGACGATTGCCTATGGTCGATAAACTATAACTCAACAGTCGATAAAAACGTCAGTTTTTCATCGGCCATTGACCCTCGTCTATAGACCATTTGGGCGGAAGAGGATTTGAACCTCCAAGGGTTGCCCCAATAGCTCCTAAGGCTATCGCGTCTGCCAATTTCGCCATCCGCCCTTTTATCCCTCTTACGCTTTTAAACTAAAATTCACCGCGCAATAAGTTTTACTCCCCGCTCAAACCTATATAATACGGTTGAATAGGCGCATTTTTTGTATCGCTCGGAGGAAAAATTTTTCCCCACGCCCCTTTGCGTTCTCGTCGCCGGAATACATTTATGAGCCTCCCGCGACTCGAACGCGGCACAACCACATTAAAAGTGTGGTGCTCTACCTGATGAGCTAGAGGCCCAAATCTATATAAACCCTAAATACGCAACTTAAAACTCCAGTATTTCTTTCTCTTTAACCTTAAGCAACTCGTCAATCTTAGCGATATACTTATCGACTATCTTCTGCAATTCATCAACCCCGCGGAATTTTTCGTCTTCGGAAATAATTTTATCTTTTTCCATCTTCTCAACCATTTCCTTAGCATCCCTTCTAATCGTACGCATAGATACCCTGCCGTCTTCAGACATCTTATGAACCAATTTAGCCATTTCCTGGCGCCTCTCTTTAGAAAGCTGCGGCACAGCGACCCTAATAATCTTTCCGTCATTAGAAGGATTGACTCCAAGATTAGATTTTAATATCGCTTTCTCAATTTCAACTATCGCAGTAATATCCCAAGGCTGGATAACAATCAGATGCGCATCAGGGGCAGATATTGCCGCCAGCTGCTTTAACATCGTCGGAGTTCCATA
The DNA here is from genome assembly GCA_028712175.1 of Candidatus Omnitrophota bacterium. Taxonomy (GTDB): domain Bacteria; phylum Omnitrophota; class Gorgyraeia; order Gygaellales; family Profunditerraquicolaceae; genus UBA6249. The sequence goes on from JAQTQQ010000006.1 coordinate 46,011, forward strand.
ATAATCAATATGCAGGCCTTCAACTAAACTCGGCGAAGCGCGGCCGGTTCTTACTTCATGGAACTGGCGGTTCATCGATTCAAAAGCCTTCTTCATCTTTTCTTCTGTATTAGACAATACCTCTTTAACAGACATACCTTTACCTCCGTTTAGCGGACTATTGTGCCAATCTTCTCACCCAAAACTACACGCTTGATATTACCAAGGCGGTTAAGATTAAAAACGACAATGGGCAATTTATTATCCATACACAGGCTGATTGCCGTTGCATCCATAACCTTTAGGCCTTTTTTAAGCACATCAATATATTTTAACTGAGTAAACTTTTTGGCATTTTTTACTTTAACCGGATCGGCGGAATAAACACCGTCCACCTTAGTGGCCTTAAGAATAGCGTCCGCATTAATCTCCATCGCGCGCAAAGCCGCGGCAGTATCGGTAGTAAAATAAGGATTTCCCGTACCTGCTACAAAAATAACTACTCTGCCTTTTTCTAAATGCCGTATAGCCCGTCTTCTGATATATGGCTCGGCAATCCTCTGCATTTCTATAGCCGTTAAAACTCTGGTGGGCACCCCTGTTTTTTCCAGAGCATCCTGCAGGGAAAGCCCATTAATTACGGTAGCCAACATACCCATATAATCGGCTACGCTACGGTCCATATTTAACCCGCGAGAAGAGGTATTCTCCTGGCCGCGTAAAATATTTCCCGCGCCTAAAACAACGGCAACATCAACATCTAGATCCCTGATTTCTTTGATCTGGCGCGATATAACAATAAGGACATCAGGGTCTATACCATGTGTTTTCTTTCCCTGAAGCGCCTCACCGCTGACTTTTAGAACAATTCTTTTATAAACCGGTTTGGACATTTATGCGCCGATCTTGTAACGGATAAACCTGCGGATAATTACATTTTCGCCGATTTTTGCTACTATACTGCCTAAATAATCTTTAATTGTCAAACTTGGATCTTTTACAAACACCTGTTCTAACAAACAATTATTTTTATAGTAATCATCTCTGCTCTTTTCGTGCTTCAAGACATCTTCGGGAACATCTTCTTTCTTAATGTACTCCGGGTCAGTTGCGGCTATATGCATAGCTAAGTCTTTAGTAAATTGTATAAATTCCTCATTCCTGGCGACGAAATCAGATTCACAATCAACTTCCAATAAAACCCCGATTTTATTGCCATGATGTATATAACAGTCAACCCTGCCTTCTTTAGCAGCCCTGCCCTGTTTTTTAGCGGCAATCTCCAGGCCCTGCTTACGCAATAAAACCACTGCCTGCTTTATATCGCCCTTGGTCTCTTCTAAGGCCTTCTTACAATGCGCAACGCTTGCGCTGGTTAGATCCCTTAATTCCTTAATTGCATCAACTGAATTCTTCACACCACACCTTCCTTTTTATTCAATATCATTTTATATGTTAATTCCCAAAACATTAAGCATTAAATAACGGATACTTAAAAGTAGCGGGGGTTAATTCTTTTTCCTTAATTTGGGCTTTATTTCAGCTGTTGGCTTGACGTGCGCCCTTTTTGCCGCTGCAGTACTATCGGTAAGCGGTTGGCTTTCCTCAACAATCTCTTCGATCTCTTTAATCTTGATCTCTTCCTCCGGAAGCACCTCAGGAAAAATATCTTGCTTGGCCTCTTCTAGCTTTACACCATCCTGAGAAAGATAAGACAAGAATTTTTTCCTACCCTCAATAATAGTATCGGCGATAATTGTGGCAACCGCACTAATAGATTTAGTAGCATCATCGTTGCCGGGAATAGGGTAATCTACTAGGTCGGGATTGGAGTTAGTATCAATTAACCCGATTATGGGAATCCCTAAACGCCGGGCCTCACGCACGGCAGTTTCCTCTTTTTTGGTATCCACAATAAATGCCGCTTTAGGCATACGCTCCATAGGAACAATCCCCAAGAAATTTTTATTTAACTTGGCCAGCTCTTTTTCAAGCAGGGCTACTTCTTTTTTAGTCAGCTTCTCGAACGTGCCATCAATACGCATCTTTTCAATATCCTTCAGGCGATTGATACTTTTCTTAATCGTGGAGAAATTAGTAAGCATCCCTCCCGGCCAACGGTCAGTTACATAATACATCCCGCTACGCATAGCCTCTTTTTTAATGACATCCTGCGCCTGCTTTTTAGTCCCAACAAAAAGTACAAATTCGCCTTTTGAGGTTATATCCATTAAAAAATCCCGGGCGGCATTAATACACGCCTCGGTCTTTTCTAAATCAATGATATATATACCGCTTCTTGATCCAAAAATAAACTTCTTCATTTTGGGATTCCAGCGTTTAGTCTGGTGCCCGAAATGCACTCCTGCTTCTAAAAGTTGCTTGATTAATTCTGATGGCACGTCTCTACTCCCCCTTCTTTTGGTTTGGCCATACGAACCAAACCATGGTTATCTTTCTTCATTGGTTAATATGCATTTTTTGCGTTTATTGCGGCAAAAAGTTAATCGGGTAATTATAGCAAAATTTTACTTATTTGCAACTATTTTTGTAGTTCTTGGGCCTCATAGAGCCGCTTATATAAGCCGTTGTTTTCCAATAGCTGGTTATGCGTCCCCTGCTCAACAATCATTCCTTTATCTATAACTACAATTCTATCGGCATTTCTTACCGTAGAAAGCCGGTGCGCGATCATGAATACCGTCCTACCGCAGACTAAGCGGTCCAAGGCATCCTGCACGATGCGCTCCGATGTTGAATCGAGCTGCGAGGTAGCTTCATCCAGTATTAATATCGGTGCATTTTTTAACAGGGCACGGGCTATGGCGATCCGTTGACGCTCCCCTCCGGAAATTTTTACCCCCCTATCTCCTATAACTGTATCATACCCTTGGGGGCATTTCATTATAAAATCATGCGCATGAGCTGCTTTTGCCGCTTCCTCTATTTCACAAAAAGAAGCATTAAGCTTACCATAGGCGATATTGGCGCGTATTGAATCATTAAAAAGCATTGTCTCCTGGTTAACTATGCCAATCTGATCCCGCAATGATTTTAAAGTAAATTCCCGTAAATCTATACCGTCAATAAATACCGATCCCTCTTGAGGATCATAAAAACGCGGGATTAAATCCACTAAAGTGCTTTTTCCCGAACCACTAGGCCCAACAATGGCTAACATCTGCCCGTATCCTACATCTAAATTAATTCCTTTTAGGATTTGCGTGCCGGAGTAACTAAACCAAACATCGCTAAACCTTAGGCCCTCCTTAAAAGCTTCTAAGGCCCTGGCATAAGGCGCTTCCTTTACGCTTGGCTCCGTTTCTAATACTTCATGTATGCGCTCACTGGCTGCCATAGCCTGTTGATTTAAGGCGTTAACTTGGCTTATTTTCTTAAACGGCCTGATTAAAGACAACAGAGACCCCAAGAAAAGTCCGAAAACTCCAAAAGACAATCTTCCGGCGATAACTTCGCGGCCGCCCCAGAAAAAAACTAGAACGCCTATAACCACCCCTAAGAACTCCGTAGAAGGATTGAGTAAGAGCGTGCGTTTTATCGATTTCATAGAAAGTTTGTAATAATCCGTGTTCACTTTATTAAATTTATTAACTTCATATTCTTCCATATTAAAGGCCTTAACAATCCTAGCGCCCATAATCGTCTCATAAAGCAAGGAGTTTGTATCGGCAATTTTCTCTTGAGAACGTTTGGAGAGCTTTCTCAAGGCTTTTCCCACCTTTATAATCGGAAAGCTGATTAAAGGAAGAAAAACGAATGAAATCAGGGCCATTTTAAAATAAATGAAGAAAATAACTATAGCAAAAATAACTACCTGCAGACTTTGATAAATCAGGTCGGTTGATCCGTACGATACCGCATTTTCCACAATTTTAACGTCGTTAGTTATACGCGACATTAACTCGCCGCCACGCTTATGTGTAAAATAATTCAGTGACAAAGATTGTATTTTGGCATAAAGCTGGCTTTTTATATCCCTGACCACGCGCTGGCCGATATCCGACATAAAATAGCTCTGAAAAAACCCAAAAATACCTTTTAACAAAAAGAGAAGTAAAACGGTGATAACCATATAGTTGAGCAGGAGCTCCGGAGAGGTATTATTTATTTTATCCACAAAAACGGCTAAAAAATCAGGTAATTTGGTAGGAATGATAATTTTCTTGTTTGTGAGCACCTTATCCGCCAAAGGTACCATCATAGCCAATGAAACCCCATCAAATACAGCCGAAAACCCCATACAGACTATGGCAAGAAAAAAAGTCCACCTGTAAGGCAGCACAAATTTCAGTAACTTCAGATAATCCCGCATCTTTGACCTTTCTTTAGGAAAAGGTATTTTAACATATAATTAATCCTTAGCAAACTCTTTTTATTAGCTCTTGGCTCGTGGCTCGTAGCTCGTAGAAAGCCGTATCCCGATTTAGCAGGGCAATTTTTCTATTTAACATATTATAACTATAAACATATGGTTTTCTAAGACCTAGGAGCTACGAACTAAGAGCTAGAACCGAAATTTAAGATAATAGTTGCAAGCAACCCCTTACTCTGCTATCATTTTGGGCATGGACAAACTCAGGGTTGCGGTAGTCGGAGTAGGGCACTTAGGAAGCATCCACGCTAAAATTTACAAACAAATTCCCGGATGCAGTTTAGCCGGCGTATGCGACTCTGACCCAAAAAGGCTAAAAGAAGTGTCCGGATCTTTAAGGGTACCCGGATATTCTAATATCGCCGAGCTTTTTGGTAAAATTGACGCTGCCAGTGTCGCCGTCCCCACACGGCTGCACAAGAAAATAGCCGAAGAACTGCTTGCGCATAACGTACATCTTCTGGTTGAAAAACCTTTTACGGTTAATTTAGAGGAAGCCGACCAATTGATAGATTTAGCAAAAAAACAGGGGCTTATCCTGCAGGTAGGGCATATTGAAAGGTTTAATTCCGCGTTCAACGCCACCCAAAAAATAATTAAAAACCCGAAGTTTATCGAATGCCACCGCCTATCTTCTTTTCCTAACCGCTCCCTTGATGTAGGGACAGTTTTAGATATCATGATCCACGACATTGATATTGTCTTAGGACTGGTAAATTCCCCTATAGATAAAATTGAATCAGTCGGCATAAATGTAATCACGTCTTTTGAAGATATTGCTAATGCCCGTTTGACTTTTAAAAACGGCTGTATCGCCAATCTTACCGCTAGCCGAGTATCCGATGAAATAATGCGTAAAATTCGTATATTCCAGGAAAATACTTACATATCCTTAGACTATAAAAATGCCGAGGCCTCGGTATACCGTAAGATACAGGATAAGATAACCAAAGAACGCCTGCCCATTGAAAAAGAGCAACCCTTGCAAAAAGAGCTGGCATCATTTGTCGACTGCGTCATTAATAATACGGAGCCCCTTGTTTCGGGGATCGTCGCCAGAGAAGCCCTGGAAGTTGCCTTAAAAATTCAAAATCAAATATGGGAAAAATAAAAAATCTTTTTATAGTCTGCGGTGAGCCTTCCGGTGATCTCTTGGCAGGAAATCTCATCGAAGCAATCAAAAAAAGCAACCCTGATATAAAGGTTTCCGCTGTCGGAGGAGCATATCTGGCTAAAAACGCAGACCAAATATTTTATAATATCAAAGGTCTCTCTGTTATGGGTATCATTGATGCCCTAAGAAAACTTCCGAAATTCCTGAAACTAAAAGATCTGATCCTACAAAAAATAAATACGGATAAACCGGACGCAATAATTTTGGTCGATTTCTCCGGTTTCAACCTGCGGCTGGCCCGTGCAATCAATAAACTAATACCTTGTATTTATTACGTCAGCCCGCAGGTTTGGGCCTCAAGAGAAGGACGAATAAACAATATAAGAAAATTCATATCTAAAATGATCGTGCTTTTTAAATTTGAAGAGGATTTCTATAGGCAACACGGGATTGCAGCCTCCTGTTTAGGGCATCCGTTGACAGACCTAGTAAAACCTACATTTATAACAAAGAATTTCCTGGAGAACTTCCGGATTACTTCCGCTAAGAAAATAATCGCCCTCTTGCCCGGTTCGCGCAAACAAGAAGTCAGGCAAATTCTTCCATTAATGCTTAAATCTGCGCAATTAATTCACGATAAAATACCCCTAACCCAATTTATTATCGCAAAATCACCTAATCTGGATACGCAGATATATCGAAATGAATGCAAAAAGTTTACTCTGGATTTCAAAATTATTGACGGGTTGACCAGCGACTGCCTGAATGCGGCTGAAACGAGCATAATTTGTTCGGGGACGGCAACTCTAGAGGCAGCAATTATAGGAAAACCTTTTGTAATCGTATATAAAACTAACCTGCTTAATTACCTGCTTTACCGTCCGCAAATTAAAATTCCTTACATCGGTATGGTTAATATTGTTGCGGGCAGAAAAATAATCCCGGAGTTCATTCAGTTCGGAGCCCAGCCTAGAAGAATTGCAGATTCAATCATCAATCTTATGCAAAATTCCGGAAAAGCCAATCAAATGAAGCAGGAACTGGAAACGGTTAAGGCAAGCCTAGGGCAACCTGGCGCTTCCGAACGAGCCGCAAAGCTAATCCTTGAGTTCCTTAATAGTCGATAGTCGATAAAGCGATGTCTGGTTGTTAGCTGTTAGCTCTTAGCTCGTAGCTCTTAGGTATCAATATATGAACTAAGAGCTAAGATACTCCCTGGCTAATGCAATACGCTCATCTATTGGCGGGTGATCAAAAAAGAACAATTTGATCAAAGGATGCGGAGACCTATCGGCAAGATTCTGGCCTGCTAACTTCTCCATCAGGGAAATAAAAGCTTCTTTTGAGTTAGTAACTTTAAGCGCTAAATTATCCGCCTCTTTTTCAAATGACCGGCTGATAAACGCCTCCAGTGGACGTGTTACTATTCCAAAAACAATAAAATATAAGAAAACCAGGGGCAATCCTGCAAGCTGCGCCAGTGAATCCAATTTAAATACCTCAAGGAAATAGCTGTTAGTCTTAAAAATTAAGTAAAACAACCCCAGGGTTATTAAAGAATTGATGGCGATCAGTTTTATAATATGCCTAAGCTGATAATGCGCGAATTCATGCGCCAGAATTACCTCAACCTCGTCATTAGTATACTTATCCTTCAAAGTATCGGCTAAAATCACCCGCTTAGTTTTACCCATTCCGGTAAAAGCAGCATTCGCCTTAAGTGTTTTTTTGCTGAAATCAATTTCAAAAACATCTAAAATATTAATCTGCATCTTTTGGGCCAGTCCGAAAATTCTCTGCCGCAGCAGCTGATCTTCTAATTGTTTGTATTTAAAAAAAAGCGGGATTATAAAAACGGGGGTCAATTTAGCCAAAATTATGCTGAAAATTATCCAAAATACGGAAATCATAAACCACCATTGGCTAAACTTGGATAAAACCCAATAAAAAGTTAAAATAAGTATTAAAGAAAATACATACCCTAATACCGAAGACTTAAGCTGGTCCAACCACCAATCCCCTATCCTTTGCTTGGTAAGATTAAATCTATGCTCCAGTATAAAACCGGAATAAAGACTAAACGGCAAGTTAAACAGGTAATAAAGAAGAAACACCGCCAAAAGAAATACCGCAGTCAAAAAATAACCGTTAATACCCAGGCTTTTAAGAAAAACTTCTAGGGATAAAGAAAGCCCTGATCCTAAAAAAATAAGAATCAGGGCTATACTATAAACTGTATCTATTATGCTTAATGTGTATTTCCAGTGAGAATAACTTTTGGCTGAATTAGCCATTTTACTTCTTAGCTGAATTTGCCAGCGGCGCAACATTAACAAATGAACGCACGCGTCCATGGCTGGTCTTTTTACGGGTAAAATAGACTTTCCCCGCGCAAAGGGCAAACAACGTACCCGGGCCGCGCACATTTATCCCTGCTTTATAGGTATCGACACCGCGTACAAGAATTTCGCCGGTCTTAACTAATTTTCCGCCGCTTGCTTTTAACGCCTTATCTTTTTTGGGAGTAGAAAAACCGCCTATCATTTTTAATTCCTCCTTAAATTTCTTATCGACTAGTATAAGTGGAAATTAATAATATCACAAAACTATCAATTAAGCAATACCTCTTCGTCCTTATCCGGTATATACACATCTAAACCCCTTTGAGTCAATATATCGGCAAGGGTCTTTGACTGTTCAAGTTCTCCGTGCACAAGAAATATACGCTTAAGCGGGCCGCCTAACGGCGAGACAGAAAGACAACCTGAGACAAATTCCAATAATTCCGTCTGGTCGGCATGCCCGGAGAAAGCATTAATTACCACAACTTCGGAGTTAAGCTCATATTCTACCCCGAATATCTTTACAAAAGGTGCTTTCTCGACGATTTTCCTACCTAACGTATCCTGCGCCATGTAACCTACGACTAAAATCATATTGCGCGTGTCTTCAATATTATTCTGCAGATGATGCAGTATTCTCCCTGATTCACACATACCGCTACCTGCGATAATTATCATCGGCCGTTTATCGGTATTTAATGCCTTTGATTCTTTCTGCTCGCGGATAAATCGTAAGTTTAATAATTCAAATGGATTATCCCCCCTGCTAATTGCCTGGCGGGTTTTTTCATTTAAAAAGTCTAAATGGTATTTAAATAAATCCGTGATGCTGGTAGCAAGCGGGCTATCTACATAAATAGGCACGGATGGAATCAGCTTTTCTTTTAATAGTTCATTCAGAAAGTAAATTACCTCCTGTGTGCGCTCAAGAGTAAAAGACGGGATAAGCACCTTGCCGCCCCGGTTGACCGCGCGTGAAATTGCCTCCCTTAATTTTGATTGCGCCTCATCAATAGGCCGGTGTAACCTGCCGCCATAAGTAGATTCTAAAATTAAATAATCCAGCCCCTTAGGAACCACCGGGTCGCCTAAAAGAGGCAGGTTTTTCCTTCCTAAATCCACGGCATAGCCTAAACGCAATATTTTTTCAGGGGTTTTAATATCTAAAATAACCAGCCCCGAACCCAAAATATGCCCGGCATCAACAATCGTAGCGTAAACATCTTTAGCAACACAAAACTTCTGATTGTAAGAAATAGAGCGAAAAATCTTAGTTGCCCGGGACGCCTCTTTTGCCGTATATAATGCTTTGCGCAAAGGAAGGTTCATGCGGCGGTTTATTTTGTTTACATAACGCACATCTTCTTCCTGAATCTTCCCTGAATCAACAAGCATAAGGTCAGCCAGATCCTTGGTCGCTGAAGTAGTATAAATTTTACATCGCAAACCCTGTTTGATTAAATTCGGAATATTGCCGCAATGATCAATATGCGCATGCGACAAAACCATGGCTTTAATTGTCCGCGGATTATAATGGAAAGTAGTATTGATTTTATAAAAGGCGTCGCGATGCCCCTGGAAAAGACCGCCGTCAAGAAGGACTTCAGTATTGCCGGCAGAAACCAGATGGCTGGAACCGGTAACGGTTTTCGCGCCTCCAAGAAATTTTATTTTTACAGGCATATTAAAATCCTTTAAGTTACGAATAGATTGCGGGAAGAAAATTTACCGTCAGTGGTAAGATTTACGCCTAAACGCTTAAGGCCCACCTCATCTCCCGGCGTAGGAATATGCGTCATATGCATTTCACAACCCCTAAGCTGGCCGAGTTTCTTCATTGCCAGTTCCGCGGTATGATTAGTAGCTGCGCTTATAGATAAAGCAATTAAACACTCCTCTAAATCAAGGCTCTCCGAATCCGCTTTCAAAATATCTTCTTTTAATCTGGCAATTTGACTTATTACATGCGGGCTTAATAAAAGTATCTCGTCCGGGATATGCGCCAGAACTTTAACCGCATTCATGACTAAACTGGACGCCGCATGCATAAGCTTAGAATTTTTACCTGTAATAATAGAACCGTCTTCCAGCTGAATTGCCGCTGCGCAATATATTCCATCATTGCCTTTATCGGCAGCCTCGGCCTCTTCTGCAGTAGACCTGGCTACTCCCACAACCAAGCGATCAGTAACTTTTACCCCCATTTCCTCCATAAGTAAAGTTACCCGGTCTACGGTTTCTTTTTTCTCAATACCCAAAAGATATTCGCTGTTATACCTAAAATACCTGCGGATAAGCTCCTGTCTGGCCGCATCTTGAACTATTTTATCGTCAACTATTCCAAAACCTACACGGTTAACCCCCATATCGGTAGGGGAATTATACATGGGAAGATTATTATTTTGAGCAAAAATTTTGCTTAAGATTAGTTTCAAAATAGGAAAACTTTCTACGTCTCGGTTATAATTAATAGAGGTTTTATTGTATTTGTTCAGGTGGAACGGATCTACCAGATTAAAATCCTGAATATCCGCGGTAGCTGCCTCATATGCAACATTGACCGGATGTTTAAGGGGTAAATTCCATATGGGGAATGTCTCAAATTTTGCGTAACCGGCGTTTATACCGCGCTTATGTTCCAAATATAATTGGGAAAGGCATGTCGAGAGCTTACCGCTATTGGGGCCGGGAGCAGTGACCACAACAATAGGATTTTTCGTTTCGATATAATCGTTTTTACCGAAGCCACTTTCTCCGACGATAGCATTTACATCGGCAGGATAGCCCTCAATGGAATAATGCAAATAAACCTTTACCCCGCGCCGCTCCAGTTTATTCTTAAAGATAACAGCTGACGGCTGACTGGCAAAACGCGTAATTACAACCGCCAGAATATCCAGCCCCCATTTCCTAAGGTCATCGATCAGCTTAAAAGTAGCCGCATCATAGGTAATACCGAAATCCCCGCGTACCCGGCCACGCTCAATATCTGAAGCATATATGGATAAAACGATATCTATTTTATCCTTTAGACTCTGCAATAACCTTATTTTTACATTAGGGTCATAACCCGGAAGTACGCGCGCGGCATGAAAATCAAAACAAAGTTTCCCTCCGAATTCCAGATAAAGTTTGTTATCAAACTTTTTTACTCTATCAAGAATGGCAGCGGTCTGGTCTTTAAGGTATTTTTCGTTATCGAAACCTGTTTTTTTAATCATCGGGTGCCTGATTATTGGGCATATTATATTATAGTTTATTACCCTTGTAAAGCTCTTAGCTCTTAG
>JAQTQQ010000006.1:57225-92421 GCA_028712175.1 Candidatus Omnitrophota bacterium
TATTTTATAACCGAAAAAACAAACTACAAGCTAAGAGCTACGAGCTAAAAACTAAATTAGCCTATTTTTCGTAGGTAGAATAGAAATAAGGAGTGTGCGCCATAAACTCTGCGGCGCATGTATCAACCAACTTAAAATCCGCGGCTAAATCATACGTTTTTCTCAAATTACAAACTTCACTTTCCCCTAAAGATAAAAGTTTGCCTAACTGCCTGTCACTAAACCCATATTCTTTGGCGCGCTTAAGCAACTCTTTTGAAACATCCCCTTTTGTGCCGAGCAATTCCTTTTCGCAATCAATAATCTCTTGAATATTGCGTAAAAACCATCGGTCAATTTTAGTTAATTCATAAATTTTTTCGATATCAACCCCTGCGCGGAAGGCATCACCGATATAAAAAATTCTCTCAGCGTTAGGTTGTTTTAATTTCTTGTAAATTTTATCTAAAACCTCACCGTTGAGTTTAATATCTGAAGAGCTAAAAACTATGCTTTCAAGTCCAAATTTCTTAATCTCTAAGGAACGCAGGCCTTTCTGCAAAGACTCTTTGAATGTGCGCCCAATAGACATCGCCTCGCCTACTGATTTCATGGAGACCCCAAGGGTATTATCCGCTAACGCAAACTTCTCAAAAGTAAAACGTGGGATCTTAACCACGCAATAATCAATTGCCGGCTCAAAACAAGCAGGGGTCGAACGGGTAATATCATTCGGGATCTCATCCAGCGTATAACCCACGGCAAGCTTAGCGGCAATCTTAGCGATAGGAAAACCCGTAGCTTTGGAAGCTAATGCGGAACTGCGGGAGACCCGCGGATTCATTTCGATAACTACCATTCTTCCTGTCTTCGGATTAACAGCAAACTGGATATTAGAACCACCTGTTTCAACGCCGATCTCGCGGATACAGGCAATAGCGGCATCGCGCATCCGTTGATACTCCCTGTCTGTCAATGTCTGGATAGGGGCAACAGTAATACTATCTCCTGTATGTATACCCATAGGGTCAAAATTCTCAATACTGCAAATAATCACCACGTTATCTTTTAAATCGCGCATAACCTCGAGCTCAAATTCCTTCCAGCCAATTACAGATTCCTCGATCAGAATCTCATTAATCGGGCTAGATTCCAGGCCGCGCTTGGCCAAAACTTTAAATTCTTCCATATTGTAGGCAATTGACCCGCCGGCTCCGCCCATAGTAAAACTGGGACGAATAATTAAAGGGAATTTGATCTTTCCTGCAGCATTAACCGCATCAGCTAGATTATAAGCCTGCTCGCTCTTAGGCAAATCAAGCCCGATCTTTTTCATCGCTGTTTTAAACTGCTTACGGTCCTCTCCTTTTTTAATCGCTTCTATGTTGGCTCCGATTGTTTCAACTTTATATTTTTTCAATACGCCTTTTTTCGCAAGCTCTACAGTCGTATTTAACGCAGTCTGCCCCCCAAGAGTAGGCAGAAGCGCATCCGGTTTTTCTCTGGCAATAATATCTTCCACTATTTCGGAGGTTATCGGCTCAAGATAGGTCCTGTCGGCAACATCCGGATCCGTCATGATTGTTGCGGGATTAGAATTTACCAAGATTACCTTATAACCCTCCTGCTTTAAAACCTTGCAAGCCTGGGTACCAGAGTAATCAAATTCACAGGCCTGGCCTATAACAATAGGCCCGGAACCAATAATCAATATTTTTTTAATGTCCGTCCTTTTAGGCATTATTGTGTAATGTTAATAGTTACATGAACTAAGCCCTGTTTACCGATAGAATCTATTTAGCTCTTAGCTCTTAGCTCTTAGCTCTTAGTGTTCACTGTAATCCCTTAAGGCTATATTGATAAATTTTCTACGGACTAAGACCTAAGAGCCAAGAACTAATTACTTTTTCGACCTTCTCATCATTTCTATAAATTCATCGAATAAATAAACGGCATCATGCGGTCCGGGAGAAGCCTCGGGATGAAACTGGACGGAAAATAAAGGGAATTTTTTGTGGCGCAGGCCCTCCGCAGTCCCGTCATTTAAATTTACATGGGTAAGTTCAATATCTTTTTTATTTAATGAAGCAATATCTACGCAAAACCCATGGTTCTGGCTGGTTATAACAACTTTTTGCGTCCTTAGGTCTTTTACCGGGTGATTTGCCCCATGGTGTCCGAATTTAAGCTTATAGGTTTTACCTCCTAAGGCAAGTCCGGCTATCTGATGCCCAAGACAGATCCCAAAAATCGGCACCTTTCCGATTAAAGAGGCAACCGTCTTAACCAGATAATCTAGAGCCGATGGATCGCCGGGACCGTTAGAAAGCAATACTCCGTCGGGATTAAGCTTAAGTATTTCCTCTGCGGTTGCATAAGCAGGCACAACTATAATATCGCACTTTTTGCGCGCTAATTCTCTTAATGAATTCAACTTAACACCGCAATCTAAAATTATTACTTTAAATCTATTGCCTTTTACCTTTGCGTAAACATATTGTTTTTCGACAGTAACCTCTCTAACCAGATCCAAACCAATGAGCCCCCTGCTTTTTCTTACTTTATTAAGCAGGCTTTGAACGCTTGAATCCTGCGTAGATAAAACCGCTTTCATCGCGCCTTTTTCCCTAATATGAAGGGTCAATCTGCGGGTATCTATTCCTTCAATTGCCGGGATATTATTTTCCTTTAAATATTCACCCAGCTCCCGGTCATGCCTCCAGTTGCTTGCAAGCTTACTGTACTCCTTAACCACAAAACCTTCTAAAAAGGGTTTACGGCTCTCCGCATCCTCTGAATTAATACCGTAATTACCGATTAAAGGATAGGTCATTGCCACAATCTGGCCCTTATATGAAGGGTCAGTAATAATTTCCTGGTACCCGGCCATACTGGTATTAAAGACAATCTCGCCGTATGCCTCCGTGCTTGCGCCAAAAGAGGTTCCCTGAAATACCACGCCGTCTTCTAAAACAAGATGTGCCTGCATAATTATTTTTTTTCAGCCGCAGCGCGGATAAACTCCCTGAACAAAGGATGCGCCGCATCGGGTCTGGATTTAAATTCGGGGTGAAATTGAACAGCAATAAAAAAAGGATGATTTTTTAGCTCGACAATCTCAACCAAATTTTTCTTCTTATAAATCCCTGAAAAAACAATTCCTTTAGCCTCAAGCTTACTGCGGAATTTATTATTAAACTCATACCTGTGGCGGTGCCGCTCAAAAATTAAGTTTTTCTGATAAACTCTTGAAGCCAGAGTATTCTTTTTTATTTCACAAGGATAAGCACCCAGCCGCATAGTCCCACCCATATCCTTAACATCTTTCTGCTCGCTCAAAAGGCTGATCACCGGGCTTTTAACCTTAGGATTAAACTCGGTAGAATTGGCTTCTTTTAAGGCGCATATAGAGCGCGCAAAATCAACGACCGCACACTGCATCCCCAGGCAAATACCTAAAAAAGGAATTTTATTCTTGCGGGCAAAACCAATCGCCTTGATCTTACCCTCAATGCCGCGGGTACCAAACCCTCCGGGGACTAAAACCGCATCAACCCCCTTAAGCAGCTTTTCAGAGCCGAATTTTTCAATATCTTCGGAATCAATCTTTTTAACATCTACTTTGACCTGGTTACTAATACCTCCATGGGTAATTGCCTCATAAATAGACTTATAAGCATCCTGCAAGCCGATATATTTGCCTACCACAGCAACCTGAACAGCTTTCTTAGGACTAAACATACGCTCTACTACATTCTTTTCCCAATCTTTCAGGTCTGATGGCTTGGAGATAAGCCCGAAATGGCTTAAGATTATTTCATCCAAAATCTGCCCCTTAAAAACCAGCGGCACCTGATAAATCGACTCTACATCGCGCGACTCAATAACCGCTTCCTTCCTCACATTGCAGAATAAAGATATCTTTTCTTTAACATCATCGGAAAGAGTTTTCTCAGTACGACAGATCAATATATCAGGCTGAATGCCAATTTCACGCAAAGTCTGTACGCTGTGCTGTGTTGGCTTGGTTTTAATTTCATCTGCAACTTTAATATAGGGAACCAATGTAAGATGGATATAGAGAACATTTTTCTCTCCGGCATCTAATTCAAATTGGCGTGCAGCCTCTAAGAACGGGAGGCTTTCGATATCGCCCACCGTTCCCCCCACCTCAATCAATACGATATCCGCACCGCTAACTAGAGCGACTTTCTTGACCCTATCTTTTATTTCACCTGTAATATGGGGAATAACCTGAATAGTCTTGCCTAGATAATCACCTTTACGCTCGCGCAAAATTACCGCATTATAAACCTGGCCGGTAGTAGCGTTATTAAATTTGGTCATTGCGGCTTTCGTAAACCTCTCGTAATGGCCCAAATCTAGGTCGGTTTCTGCACCGTCATCAGTGACATAAACCTCCCCATGCTGATAGGGATTCATTGTGCCCGGATCAACATTAATGTAAGGGTCTAACTTCATCAATGTAATCTTAAGGCCGCGGGATTCCAGTATTTTACCGATAGAAGCAGAAGCTATCCCCTTACCCAGGCTTGAAATTACGCCACCAGTTATGAATATGTATTTTGCCATTTTTTACATAGAAAAGGCGCTTAGTGCCGACTATCTGGCCTCTAAACGCCTTTGTTTGAATAAATATACCATACCACATGGAAATGTCAACCTATTTTTGCCTGGCGTTTTAACGGCCAAGAGCAAGATATTCTTTACCCTCCTTCCAGGGATTAAGATAACGTTCAATGTTTATCTCTTCTTTCAACAGATTAACCGAACGTCTTTTTTCCGCAGGGGCAACTATTTCAACTATCGGCCGCTGAATATCAGATTCATTCTGTCCGGTAACCAATGCAATACTTCCGTCACTTAATTCAACTACTGAACCAACCGGCCAAAGGCCCATATACCGGAAGAATTTATCCAAGAGACCCTGGTCAAAAGAACTGCCTTTTTCTTTATTCATTATGTTATACACTACATCCGGGGAATAATCCTGTTTATAGCCGCGCCTTTGTGAAAGGGCATCATAAACATCGCAGATAGAAACAATTTCCGAGGCTATATGCTGTTTTTTTAAAAGAGGCAAGCGGGGATATCCGGAAGAATCATATTTCAAATGATGTTCAAAACTGGTCACGACCGGCAAAATACCCATGGTGTCAACATACTTAAGCATAATCTCTGCGCCCAAAAATGTATGGCTTTTAATACGGCTAAATTCCTGCTCCGTAAGCTTCCCGGCTTTATGCAATAATTTACGCGAAATGAACAATTTACCGATATCATGGAATATCGCAGCCATGCCGATATTTAAAACATTTGTCTTATCAAAACCGAGGCGGGAAGAAAAAAACATAGAAAAAATAGCCACGTTAAGCATGTGCATATAAGTTTCCATGTCATACCTCTTCATTGTAGCCAATTTAAGCAGCTCATAACGCTGTGTACTTAAGTTTTCCAAAATGTTGCTTAAAGAAAACCTAAGCGCCAAATGGTCAATCTTCTCGGCATTAAGCACCCCGTTTAAAGCCTGGTCAATCTTTTTAGCGGAAGAATCGTAAAGATCTATCTGTCCGGAAGAAAGAGAGCCTTTAGTCTCTTTATTGTCATTAATTTTAAGTTTTCCTACGCTGATATGTTCAACCTGCACAAGGCTAAACGCATCCTGCGGGTCAGTTTTAAAATCTTCTTTGGGCCGGGCAATAAAATCCATGAATAACCGTAGTTCCTCTTTATTCAGCCCACGGTAGAATGCCAACCTTTCGATATTCCTTTCCTTTAAATAAAGAATTGCCGGGCGCAAAAGCTTTCCCAAATCAAAGAGGATTTCTTTTTCAAATGCCAGTTCCTCTCCGATTATCCCGACAACTATCTCTTGGCGGTCCACTAAAGCATCGCTAAAAACAATATAAGCGTTGTCCAGAGATTTCTCAAACATCGGGTGGGCCGGGCCATACATCTTAACACTCTGCAAGCAATTAAGCAGACTCTGAAAAGCAGTTTCGACTTTAGAGAACATTCCACTCCTTTAGGATTTGTTTTGCTTTGTTGCGTAATTGGATATTCCAGAAAAACCTCTTGCCGCTTAAATCCCGGATACCTTCTGCGGCCTCAGTAAAACCTAATTCGTAAACTATCTGCATATTTTCAATAAGAAACTTGTTTTTTGTGCCGAAAGGACTGGGAATTTTAAATAATAAATTTAAAACTGTTCCTTTGGCTTGAGGGTCCAGCATAAGAACGGAATAGATAGCCTTTCTAAGCGCAAATGAATCCGTATTTAATTGTTGTATAAGAAAAGCGGTATCGGCTTTTTTCAGCCTGCGCATAACATTCAAAGCATCCAATTTAATCAATTCGTTAGCGGAGGAATAGATATGTTCAAGAAGTTCTAAGCTTTCAGGTATATCAAACTGGCTGAGCGCCTTAACCAAATTTGAGAGAAACTCCATATCCTGCAACTTCTGGGACAATCTTTCATGAAAGATGCCCAAGTTACCCGGGAAAAGTTTAAAGAATAAAGTTAACACCTGTTTATTGATTTTTCCATAATTAAATATCTTATCCAAATAATAATTAAGATCATACGCAGACTGAGAAATCATCTCGGTTAAAAACTCCTGCTCGAAAGAAAGGGATTTGTTGAAAATAATATTTTCAACAAAAGCAGAGAACTTGTTTTCAAGTTCAATGCACGCACCTACCCCTTCTTTCTTGCTTTTAACCAGCTGATCATATAAGTCTTTTAGAAAAGCGTTGTCATTGCTTTCAAACGCAGGAACAAATTCTTTTTCTATCATCTGCGAAACCAGCTTCAAGCTATCTTCCTCTTTTTCGATCGAAAGCATGCTTAAGATTATATAGCGGTAATTTTCCTTAAGCGTTTCCTGGTCAAAAGACAACACCCCGCTTGAAGAAACGTTTTTAATCAAGGATTCAAGTATATTGCGATATACAGCCGAAGCCTGATCGTTTTGGCTGGTTTTCACTAAATCCTGGATTTTCTTTGCCAGATGAGGATTCTCCGTTAACTGCTGCGATTGGCCTGCCTGATTCAACAGGCCTTCGGCAATCTTAGGCTGGTCTTTCTGCTCAGAGATTTTCGAGAAAAGCTGTAAACTTAAGGCGTCAAAATCATCCTCATGCGTTAACCCCTCCCAGAGAATGGCACTAAGATCTTCATTGCTTAAGTCTTTAAAAACCGGTTTAAATTTTTCAATTTTATCCCCACCAAGTGATTTTCTATGATGTAAAAGCCACTGAAATGTCTCTTTTGAGCATTTTGAAAATTTTTCGCTGCCTTTCTCTTTTAAAGAACTCAAAAATTCGCCGATATTGGCAAGGGCCTCATCGTTACCGATAATATCTTGTTCTGCGGAACGCTTGATAAAATTTCCAAAATCATCGGCTGCCCTATTTAACTCGTAAGTATTATTAGAACGCACTGCTTCTTTAAGCATATAGCTCCAAATATCCGTACATTCCTGGCCGGCCTCCTCTAAAAAAGCGGAATAATCCAGCTCCTCTATAATCAAATGCGGGGATTGCTGTTTTTTAAGAATAGAGTTAACGCCACCGTTTTTAAAAATATCTTTCGGGGACATGGAGATAACGGAAAAAAAGCCAATTAACTCCGCGATGGTTGCATTATCTCTAATTTCAATGCTTTTGATTTTACGCTGATGGAACAAACGGGCTAGTTCATCATAAAAACCGACCTTGGTCAGGTTTTTCCCGTCAACAACAAGGGCCAGGTTAGTTACACCGATCTTAAGCGGATTTAAACTAATAAGCGTACTTTCCAATTTAGACTTAAAATTTTCGACTGATTTGATAAAATAGGGATGGTCTTTGGAATAAGAAAATGAGTTGGTAAGGGCAACCTTAAAGCTGCGGAAAAAATCTTCGATAACCTCTTCTTTATTATTCACAAATATTATTTTACAACCTAACGGCGGAGCTTGCAACTAGTATTATAAATAAACAGCGCCCCGGACGTATTCCGGGGCGCTTAAAGGTAAACTTAACGGCTTAAATTACACCAAACCCTGATCGAGCATGGCATCTGCTACTTTGACAAAACCGGCGATATTGGCTCCGTTAACGTAGTTAACATACCCTGACTCTTTACCATATTTAACGCATTGCTGATGTATAGCAATCATTATATCGTGCAGCCTTCTATCCACCTCTTCACGGGTCCAAGAAAGCCTCAGGCTGTTCTGGCTCATTTCAAGGCCTGATGTGGCAACGCCGCCGGCATTTGAAGCTTTGCCCGGTGCATAAAGTATTTTTGCCTTCTGAAAAACCTCTACCCCTTGAGGAGTCGTCGGCATATTTGCGCCTTCGCCGATTGCAATACATCCATTTTTTACTAAAGCCCTGGCATCACTTTCATCTATCTCATTTTGAGTAGCAGAAGGGAACGCCACATCGCATTTCACATTCCACGGCCTTTGTTTCTCAAAAAACTTACAGTTAAATTCCTTGGCGCATTCCTTAATCCTGCCGCGCTTGACATTCTTTAACTGCAGTACACAGTTCAACTCTTTACTATCAATACCGTCTTTATCATAAATATAACCGTCGGAATCAGAGAGCGTGACTACCTTAGCGCCCATTTGAATAAGTTTCTCAACCGTATATTGGGCAACATTACCCGAACCGGATACCGCACAAATTTTTCCTTTTAATGAATCACCTTTGGTCTTAAGCATTTCTTCCACGAAATATACACAGCCGTAACCGGTAGCCTCGGGCCGGATTAAACTTCCTCCCCAATTAAGCCCCTTGCCTGTAAGAACCCCGGTAAATTCATTACGTAACCTTTTATACTGGCCAAAGAGGTACCCTATTTCACGCCCGCCTACACCGATATCTCCGGCAGGGACATCCGTATTCTGGCCGATGTGCCTGGAAAGCTCTGTCATAAAACTTTGGCAGAACTTCATTACCTCGTTATCCGATTTTCCTTTAGGATCAAAATCTGACCCGCCTTTTCCACCACCCATAGGTAAAGTGGTGAGCGCATTTTTAAAAACCTGCTCAAATGCTAAAAATTTTAATATACCTAAATTCACACTGGGATGGAAACGCAAACCGCCTTTATATGGCCCAATGGCACTATTCATTTCAATACGAAACCCACGGTTAATTTGAATTTCTCCTTGGTCATCAAGCCAGGGAACGCGGAATATTATTGTCCTTTCAGGCTCGATCATCTTCTCCAGAATCTTGGCCTTCTGGTATTTAGGGTTTTTCTCGATAAAAGGCATTACTGATTCGACAACCTCTCTTACCGCCTGATGAAATTCCGTTTCTCCGGGATTTCTTCTTGCCACTAAATCCATAAAATCTTCAATTTTTTTTGACATCCTTATTCTCCTTTTTTAGACAACCTATCTATTATTGCCCTGGCTGCTTTTTTCGCCATACCCATAGCCTCAATGACAGTACCCTCTCCTCCGACAATATCCCCTCCGGCAAAAACTTCTTTAATAGAACTTTCCATGGTTTCAGGGTCCACGATGACATCTGAATATTTATCGGTTTTTAGTTCCGGAGTGGCATTGATCAGGATCTGATTAGCTTTAAGGCCCACGGCAATCACGCATAGATCACAATCAAGCTCAAATTCACTTCCCTCTATAATTATGGGCCTTCTTCTGCCCGAACTATCAGGTTCCCCTAATTTAGATCTAAGACAGATCAGTTTTTTAACAAACCCCTCTTGGTCGCCGATGAATTCTTTTGGTTGTACCAAAAACTCAAATTTTATTCCTTCTTCCCGGGCATGTTCGATCTCAAGGCGGCGGGCGGGCATTTCAATTTCGGTCCTGCGGTAGATAACCATAGTATTAAGCGGCAGCCCCTTTATCTTCTGCATGCGCAAGGCAACTCTTGCGGCATCCATAGCAGTATTGCCGCCGCCAACAACCAAAACATTCTTACCGATATTAACCGGGGTATGGAATTCTGGAAACTTATACGCGGACATAAGATTCACCCGGGTCAGGAATTCATTCACTGAATAAATATTACAAAGGTTTTCTCCTTTAATCCCGAGGAATGAGGGCACCCCCGCCCCAAGACCGAGGAATACAGCGCTATAGCCTTGGCTAAACAATTCTTTAATGGTCTTAGCTTTACCAACAAGAAAATTGGTAATGATATTTACCCCTGATTTCTTAAGGTAATCTATTTCAAAATCTAAGACGTCCCAAGGCAACCTAAACGGCGGAATACCATATCTTAAAACTCCTCCAGTCTTATGTAAGCTCTCAAAGATATCGACCTTTATGCCTTTACGAGCTAGCTCCCCGGCACAGCATAATCCCGCCGGGCCGCTTCCTACCACCGCTACTTTAAATTTAGAAAATTTTTCTTCTTTTTCTGTCTTAACATCCAATTTATTATTTTTACCGTAGTCTCCGACAAAACGTTCCAAAAAATGTATATTAATTGCCTCTTCAGAAGCAAAAGGCGAACCTTTTTTGGTAAGTACGCACGCCTTGCGGCATTGATATTCAGCCGGACAGACCCTTCCGCATATAGAGGGAAAATTATTTTTCTCCCTAATCGTAAAATATGCGGCCTTATAATCTTTTTGCCTGATATGGTAAATAAACTGCTTTATGTCTATGCCTACGGGGCATCCGCTGGAACAAACCGGGTTTTTACACTGCAGGCATCGTGCGGCTTCCAACAGGGCTTCTTCTTCAGAATACCCTTTGACTACCTCCTGGAAATTACCTACCCTAAGCTGCGCAGGTACTTCTTTGACTTTTACCGGCTCTTTTTTCATAATTTAAGGCTTTAGAAGGCGACAAATATGTTTTTCTTGTTCGCTGTAGACCTTGTTTCTTTTTTCAAGTTCATCCCAATCTACGCCGTGGCCGTCAAAATCAGGGCCGTCAACACAGCTAAACTTTACCTGCCCGGAAACACTCACCCTACAGCAACCGCACATGCCGGTTGCATCAACCATAAGCGCATTAAGCGATACTAAAGTTTTGGTATTATATTCCTTACTCGCCGCCGCCACCCTTTTCATCATGGGGATCGGGCCGACTGAATAAATCAAATCGTATTTTTCTTTACTTAAAAGCTCGCCTAACATATCGGTAGTAAACCCTTTTTTACCGGCAGAGCCGTCATCGGTCATAATATAAATCTGATCGGATGTTTCTCTAAGTTCGGCTTCTAAAATAAGCAGGTCCTTATTCCGCGAGCCTAAAATAGTAGTAATCTCGTTACCTGCTTCTTTCAGTGCGCGGGCAACCGGGAGAATTTCGGCTATCCCTACTCCGCCTCCTACTAAAATTACTTTTCCAAATTTTTTTACTTCTGTAGGATGCCCTAACGGGCCAACTAAAGAATAGAGGGATTCTCCGGGGCTTAATTTGCCCAGACTTTTGGTAGTAAAACCTGCTTCTTGAAAAATCAAGCTCACTATTCCTGTCTTCTTATCCGCATTAACCAAAGTTAAAGGAATGCGTTCACCCTCATGGCTTACCATTAACATTACAAACTGGCCCGGCATTGCCTTAGAAGCAATATCAGCGGATACGATATCTAATTGCGTGATCCTTACGCCTCCTACATCATTAATAATTTTCTTATTGACTATTTTCATATCTGGCTTTGCCTAATTCTTAGGCATAAAAATAGAAAAAAAGACGGCCGAAAGAATTTCCGGACGTCTCTGTCCTTGTTTAGCGAACTTTCGTATAATATTACTAAATACTATAGTTGTCAAGTCCAATTTAGCTCTTAGCTCTTAGCTCTTAGCTCTTAGCTCTTAGCAAAACCATTTCATACTACCTTATTAGATATGATTTTCTACGACCTACGAGCTAAAACCTACGAGCTAATTTAAATATCTAATTCCACCAACCCATCCTTAAAAGGAGCGATTACCCGCTCTAAAATTCCCGAAAGATAGGCCATTAATATCCCATAGTTAGTGATTGGAACCCCTGCCGCTTTGGCTTTTTCAATGCGGTGCATAACCTCTCTGCGGTTAACCATGCAGCCACCGCAAGAAATAATCAATTTATAGCGGCCTAGCTCCTCAGGAAAATCCCCTCCGGCGGTAACTTCATAATGAAGGTCTTTTTTAGTATAATCCAGGAGCCAAGTGGGAATCTTTGTGCGGCCGATATCTTCAGGCTGCACATGATGCGTACAGGCTTCGGCGACCAAGATTTCGTCGCCATCCTTTAGGCTCTCTAAAGCATAAACTCCTTTAATATAAACATTTAGGTCTCCTTTATGCCGGGCAAAAACAGTTGAGAAAGACGTTAAGGGCATATCGGAAGGCAGCATATCGCGCACACTCTCAAAAACCTGAGAGTCAGTAATTACAAGGCGTGGCCTGGCTTTTAACGCCTTAAGGGAATCTAATAGTTCGGTTTCCTTTGTAACCATGGCCACGGCATTATTATCCAGGCAATCGCGCATGACTTGCACCTGCGGCAAGATAAGCCTGCCTTGCGGCATGGCGCTATCAATTGGACAAACTAAAACTATCACATCCTTAGGCTTAATTATATCCCCAACTAGCGGGATAGGCGACCAGTGACCGGGCGCCAAAGCCATAATCTTTTGCTTAAGCTCATCAATACCCTGGTTAGTTTTGGCGCTCACCAGAATATATGGCAGCTTATTCTCTTCTAAACACTTCTGCGCAAGACAGGCGGATAAATCGCATTTATTAACAACAAATAAAAACGGGAGTTTCTTATTTCTAAAAGTATTGACCAATTCCTCTTCAAAATTATCAATTTTAGTATCACAAGAAACAACGATTAAGCCGATATCGGTTTTTCTTAAAACTACCAAAGTGCGCTTAACCCGCTCATCACCCAAGAGCCCTGCATCATCGATGCCCGCGGTATCAATTAGCATACAAGGCCCAATAGGTAAAATCTCCATTGGTTTATACACTGGATCCGTGGTCGTCCCGGCAACAGCAGAAACAATCGCCGTATCCTGGGCCGTAATTGCATTAATCAAACTTGATTTCCCCGTATTTCTTTTTCCAAATATTCCGATATGCAGCCTGTTGCTTGCAGGTGTTTTATACATTAGCGCTTACCTTTCTTTCTTTTAAAGAATCACCCCTTGAGTAATCAATAAACCTTCCGATCTCTTTTGCCATATTGTCCATACAAAAGCTGCATCTACCTACCGGCTCATCAACGCATCTTTTCCCCGGATATATTTCATAAAGCTTCCTATATGGCTGCGGGGTAAAATTCGGCATCAAAACATTTGCCCCGCATTTTAAACCGTCAAACCTGTAATCCTTATCCATACTTCCAAGGGCAGTTGTCGCCGGGATATGCGCATTTTTCGTTACTATGCGGGTAAGCGCGATTGCCTTTAAACAAAGATTAACCTCGCCTTTTTGCCTATTGGCAAACGCGGTATCCTGATGCGGAATAAACGGCCCTATACCGATCATATCAAAATCACCGCGTTTAAAGAATATAATATCCTGTGCTATCATTTTCAAGGTTTGGCCGGGTAAACCTATAATATTACCCGAACCCAGCTGGTAGCCTAAGGCCCTAAGGTAATTAAGGCATTTTATTCTATTATCTAAACTCATGCCGCTATGGACCGATTCATAAAGCTCTTTATCAAAGGTCTCTATCTTAAGCAGATACCGATCGGCTCCGGCTTGGCGCCAAACCCCATATTCATCCATACTCTTCTCGCCCAAGGAAAGAGTAACCGCCATATCAAATTTAGATTTGATTTTTGAAATAATATCTTTAAACCACAAGGCATCCAAGCTGTCATCTTGGCCGGATTGCAAAACCAGCGTTTTAATCCTGCAAGACGCCAGATACTCAACTGCTTTAAACAACTCATCTTCGCTCATGCGATAACGTTTAAGCTTATGGTTGCTTTTGTGCAATCCGCAATAGAAACATTCCCGGCTACAATAACTGGAGAACTCGATTATCCCCCGCAAAAGAATCCCATCCCCGCAAAACTCTTTCCGGACAGTATCGGCAAAAGAAAACAAAACATTTAACTGCTTGGGGTCATTTAAAGACAACACCTGTTCTAAATCTTTTAACTCGGGCAGCCGAGCGGTATAAATTCTGTTTAAAAGTTTACTCAAATTAAACATATTCATCCCTTATCCCGGAATCGACATGCGCAAAGAATAATTTTAGCCTCTTTTGGTCAGGCGCATCCAGCTGCTTAAAATAACGCGCAATCATTTTATAGCCTTCCTCTTTGACCTTAAAAGAAGCAAAATCATCAAGATACTCCTTAAGCGTTACCAGCGCATTCATACTGCATTTACCTTTGATTGTTCCGGGTTTAGCCAACCGCATAAAAACCTCGCCAGTTCTTTCCATGCGGTAACATGCAGCGCAAAAGCTAGGAATATAATCATGGGCGATCAAGCTGCCGACAACCTGGTCTAAACTGCGGTGGTCGCCGAGAGAAAATTGCCCCCCTGCTTTTTTTGCGTCTTCGGCGCAATATCCTCCGGGAGATGTACTTGATTCAGCGCTGATCTGGGAGACGCCTAAGCTTAAAAGCAAATCCCGCATTTCGGCAGTCTCACGCGTAGACATAATTATCCCGGTATACGGCACAGATAGCCTCAAAACCGCAACTATCTTTTTAAACTCCTCGTCTGATATTTTATACGGCGGATTAAAAGACAACTCTGCGCCCTCTGCCGGCTCAATGCGCGGAACAGAAATAGTATGCGGGCCCACCTTAAACTTTTCTTCCATATGCTCAACATGGCTAAGCAGGCCTAAAGTTTCAAACTTATAATCATACAAACCATAAAGCGCCCCTATTCCGATATCATCTATTCCTGCCAAAAAAGCGCGGTCAACCGCCTCGATCCTGTTATCAGGATCGCTTTTCGGCCCTTTTGGATGCATCTGGAGATAAGTGGCCTGATGATAGGTCTCCTGAAATATCTGGTAAGTACCGATACCGGAATTTTTAAGTTTTTTAAACTCTTCAACATTAAGCGGAGCGCAATTTACATTTACCCTTTTTACTTTATTTTTTCCTACCTCTGCCTCATAAATAGAGTTAACCGCATCAACATAATAATCAATATTTGTTTGGCCCAGAGGAGCTTCTTCACCGCAGACCATAAGTATCCTTTTATGCCCCCGGCGCAACAACCATTCAGTCTGCGCCTTGATTTCAGAAACAGTTAAAGCCTTACGCTTAATCAGCCGGTTATCGGATTTGAATGCGCAATACAAACAGGCATTGGCACAAAGATTGCTGATATAAAGCGGAGCAAAAAGTACAACCCTTCTTCCGTATATTGCATCTTTGACAAAACTTGCCGCGGCAAATATTTTTTTGATATATTCGGGGTCCGTAACCATAAGTAAAGCCGCAGATTCAGCTAAGCTTAAACGTTTAAGGGATTTTGCCTTATCCAGGATTATATCCAAAGCCTGGCTGTCAGCTTTAGCCGTATCCACTAATAAATTATTTATCTTCTCTTCATTTATATATATCATTTTAACTTTCTTAAGCTTGTTCTTGCTTATTCTGCCTTGCTTAAGCCGGATTTTACCGAAACCCCTGTAATTTTTCCGAGCTTTCCGGTTAATGCCCCTAATTCATCGGTCGAGGCATTGACGATCAGCACAATTACGCTTAATTCTCTTTTTATATGAGGAATTCCCATGCGCCCAACAATCAATTCGCCGAATTCGGTTAATATATTATTAACTAGCGGCGCAGTTTTTTTACGGTTATGAACGATCACCCCCACAAAACCTAAACGTTTTTCCATACAGCCTCCTTATTTAGCAATGCACCCCGCGCTAATCTGTATTGCGCGGGTGTACTCCTGGTAGCGAAAAAAATCCCAGCCTCATTACCCACATAATCCTGCAGAGAGGTTGGGATTCATTGTTTTATCCTCCCTTGGGTATAGAGTCATTAATGATCCTTACCGCAGGATTCCTATTGTAATTTATTTATTTTACGTAAACTGGACGAGCCTTATAATGCACATGCAGGAGTTTTTCCGACTTCTCCCCCAAAGGCTTGCCTAAAAATTCTTTGTATAATCTTTTTATATAAGGATTCTGATGGCTGCAGCGGACCTGCTTTTGGTCGTCGTCCTGATACAGCGCCTGTGCCCTTTTAATTCTTAATTCATCCGTAACCATATAAGGCTGTCCGCCTCCTCCAACACAACCGCCAGGACAAGCCATTACTTCGATAAAATGGTAAGGCATCTCTTTACCGTTATTTTTAGCCTCTCTAACTTTATTTAAAATATACTCAACATTGCCTAAACCATGGGCAACAGCAATTTTAAGCTTCTTTGCGCCGATTTCGATTTCGGTTTCCTTAACCCCTTTTAGCCCGCGCACATTCTCAAATTCTACCTTTTTTAATTCTTTGCCGGTAACAAAATAATGCGCCGTCCTAAGCGCTGCCTCCATGACTCCTCCTGTGGCGCCAAAGATTACGCCCGAGCCGGCATATTCTCCTAAAATGCTATCGCACTCCTCATCCGGAAGGCTGTCGAAATCTATTCCAGCTTGTTTAATCATGCGCACCAGCTCCCTGGTACATAAAACCGTATCAATATCCTGATACCCTGAAGCAAACATCTCATCATTACGGGTAATTTCGTATTTCTTGGAGGTGCATGGCATAATCGAAACCATAAAAATCTTGGAAGGGTCAATTTTATTTTTTTCTGCATAATAAGTCTTAGATAACACCCCTAATATTTCATGCGGAGATTTACAGGAAGAAAAATGATCAATCATGTCCGTATAGAATTTTTCCATGAAATCTACCCAAGAAGGGCAGCATGTAGTAATTAAAGGTAACGGCCGCCTGCCATGCAAGAGCCTGTCCTCAAATTCGCTGGCCTCTTCCATAATCGTAACGTCCGCGGCAAATGAAGTATCAAAAACTGCATTAAACCCTAAACGCCTTAATAATGCATAAAGTTTTTTGGTAAAATTTTTGCCCGTATAACCAAAGGCTTCGCCTATAGAGACCCTGACAGCAGGAGCAATCTGCACCACGCAGTATTTATCAGGATCCTGTAATGCCTTCCAAGCCTGCGCAGTATGATCCTGCTCGACGAACGCTCCGGTAGGACAATGCGCTGAACATTGCCCGCAGCGCACGCACGGAGAATCCGCCAATTGGATATCTCCGGCAGGAGAAATACGTGTTTTCATGCCTCTTTCCAAAAATGATAACGCCCAGACATCCTGCAGCTCTTGACATACATGCACACAGCGCCCGCAAAGAATACATTTTTTCGGGTCAAGATCAACAGCCTTGGTAGACCTGTCTATCGGCAAATCCCTTAAAAACTGCGGGAATGATTCTTCTTTAATCCCAAAATCCGCTGTTAATTTTTGCAGTTCACATTCATTGTTCCTTGCGCACTTAAGGCAATCATTGGGATGATTAGACAGGATAAGCTCGATTACCGTCCTTCTGATCTCAACAATCTCAGGGTCATGCGTTATAATATCCATACCCTCCTCAAGCGGAGTGCAGCAGGAACGCAACATTTTATGAGAACCTTTATTTTTGACGATACAAATTCCGCATGAAGCCGAAGGCGGCAGGTCCGGATGCTTGCAAAGAGTAGGAATTTTTATCTGCACTCTCTTAGCTGCTTCTAAAATAGTGGTGCCTTCTTCAACCCTTAATAAAATGCCGTTAATTTTTGCTTGAATTATTTTTTTCATATTTATTTTTTAGAAATCGCTTTAAATTTACAAACATCAAAACAGCGCCCGCATTTTATACATTTCTCCTGCGCTATTAAATACCCTTCCTCCTTACCTCCGCTAATTGCCTGCACCGGGCAGTTAATTACGCAAAGCCCGCAGCGCTTACATTTATCTTCTACAATTTCGTAAGTCACAAGGTTACTGCATTTTCCTGCCGGGCACCTCTTATTCAAAATATGCTCATTATATTCATGTTCAAAGTATTTTAAAGTAGAAAGCACCGGGTTTGAAGCGGTCTGGCCTAGCCCGCATAAAGATGCCTTCTGCATAGCCAGAGACAGCCTTCTTAATTGCCCCAAATCATCCGCTACGCCTTTTCCTTCAGATATCTTCTTCAGATAACCCAGCATTTGAAAACCTCCGATACGGCAAGGAGCGCATTTTCCGCAGGATTCCTCCACGCAAAAACCGAGGTAAAACTTGGGAATATCAACCATGCAGTCATCCTCGTCCATAACAATCATTCCGCCTGAACCCATGATCGAACCTAATTTCTGTAAATTTTCGTAATCTACCGGGGTGTCTAAAAGCGCTTCGGGAATTACTCCGCCGCTGGGCCCGCCGGTTTGCACTGCTTTTATCGGCTTACCGGATAATGTCCCTCCGCAGATATCCATGACGATCTCCCTTAAAGTCGCGCCCATGGCAATCTCAACCAACCCTGAATTTTTAACTTTTCCGGTTACCGCAAAAACCTTTGTCCCTTTTGAAGCTTGCGTGCCGATTTGAGAAAACCATTTACCGCCATTTGAAATAATTACCGGTATATTCGCCAAAGTTTCGACATTATTTATAACCGTAGGCTTTCCCCATAAACCCTTTACAGAAGGATACGGCGGACGCGGATGCGGAGTGCCTCTTTTGCCCTCGATAGAAGAAATCAAAGCAGTTTCCTCTCCGCAAACAAAAGCTCCGGCACCCAGCCTTATTTCTATATCTAAATTAAAGGAACTGCCGAGAATATTCTGGCCCAATAAACCGAAATCATAAGCCTGCTTAATTGCCTTATGAATCCTTTCAACTGCCAAAGGATACTCCGCGCGGATATAAAAATACCCTTTAGGAGCGCCAATGGCAAAAGCAGCTATAATCAAACCCTCAACAACAGAATGGGGATCACCCTCTAAAATGCTTCTGTCCATATAAGCACCTGGGTCTCCTTCATCGGCATTACATATTACAAATTTCTCAGTTGAAGCTGCCTCCCGGGCAAAATTCCACTTCATCCAAGTCGGATACCCTGCACCTCCCCTTCCCCTGATACCGCTTAATTTTATCTCTTCGATTAGTTTTTGCTGGCCTAATTCACCAAGAACTTTTTTTAAACCCAAATACCCGCCGCAGGCTATATATTCTTCTATGCTCTCGGGATTAATTTTTCCGCAATTGCGTAAAACAAGCCTGTGCTGTTTTGCTTTGAGCTTAAAAACTAGGTCTTCAATAATTTTCCCCTGATCTAAAGTCGAATCGACTATGCGCTTAATATCAGAGTCCTGCACATTGCAGTAGATAATCTTATCCGGAAGAATCTTTATTACCAACCCCTTGTCATATACACCTATATCAGCAACCCTAACTACCTGAATCTGGGAATGCAGGTTGCTTCCCCGAAGATAATCCAAAAGGTGAGTATAAAACTCGCGCGTTTTATCCTCTCTTTTTAAATCAGTGTCTTTTACTAAAATAACCTTGGTATACATAAGTTAGCTGCTTTCCTTATATTTTAGCCTAATACTTCAAAGATACAGTCATTGACCAGCATTTTAGAAATAACGTGCTTCTCCAGTATTTTGGTCGCGACTTCTTTATTTACCGCGCCATAGACTACCGGAGGCAGGCCGGCAACGCTTACCTCAACCAGAGGCTCGGCATAACAAGCTCCCGCGCAACCGCATTTTTTAATCTCAATCTGCAAATTTCTCTTTTTGACTTCCTCAATAAAAAAGTTAAAAACATCATCTGCCCCTGCGGCAATACCGCAGCTGCTCATACCCACCTTAATCCAGTCTTTAGATGCACCACTGGAAGCCTGATGCATTTTTTCTAAATCATGCGGGGTCAATTTATTCATAGCTAATTATTCCTCTTTAATATATTTGGACAGGATATCGGCAACCTCATTCTTTTTAACCTTGCCGTATACTTTATCATCAATCATAACAACCGGGGCTAAACCGCAGCACCCTAAACACCTTACCACATCCAGATAAAAAAGCCCGTCCTTGGTTGTCTGGCCTTCTTTAATACCTAAGATATTTTTTATTTCATCCAAAATTACCGCGGCGCCCCTTAAATAACAAGCCGTCCCCATGCATAGGGCAATACGATGCTTACCGGGAGGGCTCAACTTAAAGAAATTATAAAAAGTAATCACCTCGTAAATCCTGGCCAGCGGCACATCCAGCATTCTAGATAATTCCAATGACAATTCCCGAGGCACATAACCGTGATGGTTCTGAATCTCATGCAGAATCATGATTAAATTGCCTTTTTTGCCCTGCCACTGCTGGACAAGATTAACTAATTCCGGATTGAGTTTTTTATGTTCCATGGCTTTAGAAGATTAATTTTTAAGTTTGATTTTTAAGTTCTTACTTCGTCTTCCTAAGGGGGGACCAAGGCATGAAACTTCAAAATCAGCGTAAAAATTTTATCATATCTTGTTTAAAAAACAAGAAAAATCTTATTTACTAAATCCCTGCGCGTTCTGTATAATGCGTATGCAATAAATGATGCGATTTCTCTCCCAGAGGCTTGATTAAAAATTCTTTATACAACGCCTGCACCGCAGGATTTTCATGCGACTTTCTAAGGGTTTTATTTTTATCCTCCCGATAAATCGCCTCCATCCTTTTTAACCTAACCTGATCATTTGTCGGTATTGGCTGGCCTGCACCTCCGAGGCATCCTCCAGGACAAGTCATAATCTCAATAAACGCATAAGGCGAACAGCCGGCCTTAACTTCTTCTAACAATATACGCGCATTGCTTAAGCTATTAGCCACGGCAACCTTAACTTTTAACCCCTCGATATCTACTTCGGCGACCTTGATTCCGTTAAGCCCTCTTAAATCCATAAAGTCCAATTTCTCTATCTGCCTGCCTGTGAGCACTTCATAAGCCGTCCTTAATGCCGCCTCCATTACCCCTCCGCTTGCTCCGAATATAACAGCCGCTCCGGTAGAAATACCAAGAGGCTCATCAAAATCTTCTCCGGAAAGGTTTAAAAAATCAATCCCCGCCTCTTTAATCATAGAGGCTGCTTCCCGCGTAGTTAAAACATAATCCACATCGTAAAATGATTCATTGTCTTTAAGGCCTAATTTATTTTTCCAGTAATCAAATGCGCTTTTCATCTCAGGGCGCTTTGCCTCAAATTTTTTAGCAGTACAGGGCATAACCGAAACAACTACAATGTCCCTTGGGTCAAGATTATATTTCTCGGCATAATAGGTCTTAGCAATTGCCCCAAACATCTGCTGCGGGCTTTTACAACTTGAAACATGCCCTAATATACCCGGGAAAAAATGCTCGGCAAATTTTATCCATCCCGGCGAACAAGAGGTAACCATAGGAAGAAGTCCTTTATTTTTAATCCGCTCGATTAACTCATAGCCTTCTTCCATAATTGTCAGATCCGCGGAAAACTGAGTATCAAAAACTTTAGCAAAACCCAGCCTGCGCAGACCTTCGGCTAATTTAGCCGTAACCAAGGTGCCTGCCGGAAGGCCGAATTCTTCTCCGATTGCCGCCCTTACTGCAGGAGCGACTTCAACAACAACAAATTTCTTAGGATCGGATAGCGCCTGCCATACATTTTCTGTAGCGATATTTTCGGTAATTGCGCCCGTGGGGCAGACCAAAAGGCATTGGCCGCAGTTAACGCATACGCTATTGGCCAGGCCGGAATCAAAAAAAGTAGTCACTTTACTTGCCTTGCCGCGGCCGGTAAAATCAATCGCTTTAACGCTTTGGATCACCGAACAAACAGCAACGCAGCGCCCGCATAAAATACATTTATTGGGGTCTCGGATTAAAGACGCAGAGGTAGAGTCTAAAGGCAATTCTATTTTTGTTAGCTTAGGAAACCGCACCTCTTTTATCCCCATATCGGAAGCAAGTTTCCTTAATTCGCAAGTTTGGCTCCTATCGCAGCAAAGACAATCCTTAGGATGCCCCGCCAAGAGCAATTCTAAATTCAACTTTCTTGCGTTTCTTACCCGTGGAGTATTGGTAAAAATCTCCATGCCTTGCCTGACGTAAGTAACGCATGAACGCGCAAGATTTTTGGCGCCTTTTATTTCGACTAAACAAATCGAACAGGCGCCTTCTTTGTTAATATCCTTTAAGTAACAAAGCGTGGGGATATTAATACCGTTTTCCCCGCAAGCCTCCAATACAGTCAAAGATTGACCGCACTTACAAGCCTTGCCGTTAATTTTTAAAGATATGGGAGGTTTTTCCATCTATTTACCTTCTTTAACATCGCATCTTAGGCATCTGCCAGCTTCAGCGTGGGCCTGCTTTAAAGAAAGCCCTAAAGAAACTTCTTTAAAGTTCTTCTTTCGTTTATTAATATCTAATTTAAGGCCTCCCTGTTTTCGTACCGCTTTTGATTCCAGAGGTGCCTTAAATTCATAGGAAAATTTACGAAACAGCCTGTCGAACCTGTCAATTGTACTTAAAGCCAAATCAATCGACTTAGCAGCCTTTTTACCGCAAGCCATGGCTTCCACAGCAGTAGCCGGCCCCATGGTTAAATCTCCTCCGGCATAAACTTTATCCAAGCTTGTTTTTAAATCAGAACTTTCGACTTTAACTGTACCATCCTGATTTACTAAAATCCCGCACTCTTTGATAAAATTCGAGTCTACTCTTTCTCCAATCGCCAGAAGCAGCGTATCGCAAGGAATTTCAGAAAACTCATCCGTAGCAACCGGTTTTCTCCGTCCGGAAATATCAAATTCTCCCAAGGTCATTTTAGTTACGCTTAAACCTTTTACCTTTCCTTTAGCATCCCCCAAAATAACTTTAGGCCCGGCTAAAAATATGAACTTTACGCCTTCTGCCTCAGCGCCTTTAATTTCATCTTTATTGGCAGGCATATCTTCTTTTTGACGGCGATAGACAATAGTAACGTCACTGTCTAACCTTAAAGCTGTGCGGGCAGCATCAACTGCTACATTTCCTGCCCCTATTATTACTACCTTCTTGCCAATAGACGGAATTTTGCCGACTGCCACATCTTCCAAAAAAGCGGTCCCGGATAAAACTCCTTTTAGATCTTCTCCCGGGATACCCAAGCTCATATCTTTATAAGCGCCGGTTGCTAAAAATACAGCGTCGGCAGCTTTGATTTTATTTTGTAAATCTTTTGTTCCGAATTTTTTACCGTATAAAATCTTTACACCCATCTTTTCTACAAAAGAAATTTCTTTCTTTAGGACTGATTTGGGCAGCCTATATTCAGGAATACCGTAACGTAAGACTCCTCCTGCTTCTAGGTTAGCTTCATAAATAGTAACTTCATGGCCCAGCCGGGCCAGATAATATGCAGCTGTCAAACCGCTCGGCCCTGCGCCGATTACCGCAACTTTCTTTCCTGTCTTTGGCAGTTTTTCCTTAACTAACCGCTGAATAATTTTGGTTTCTTTTTTGCCTTTATATATATTGTCGGCTACATACCGGTGAATTTCACCTTGAGCCACCGGATAATCGATATCCTCCCGGCGGCAACGCATTTTACAGTGAAAATGACAGATTCTGCCGCTTGAAGACGGAAAAGGATTGTCCCGGATAATACATTCAAAAGCATCCTCGAGACTGCCTTCTTTAAATAACTGCAAGAATCCGGGGATGTTCATATGCAAAGGACAGCTGTTTTCGCAGGGAGAAACAAAAAGATCCGAACACACCCCGCCGTCGCAACGCTGCTCTTTGATATGCTCTTCATATTCATGCTTAAAATATTTGAGCGTAGTCAAAACGGGATTTGGCCCGGTTTGCCCTAAACCGCAAAGAGCCGTGTCTTTAATCACCGCCCCCAGATTTTCCAGGTCATCTAAATCTTTAAGGATAGCCTTACCCCTTGTAATATTATTCAGGATGTTTAAATTTTGATTCAATCCTTCACGGCAAGGCGTACATTTACCGCAAGACTCGCTGGTTGTAAACTCCGTAAAATAACGCGCAACATCAACCATACAGTTATCATCGTCCATAACAACCATCCCCCCGCTGCCCATGATCGCCCCCAATGAAGCCAAAGTTTCATAATCAATAGGGGTATCGAACAATGAAGACGGGATACATCCTCCGGAAGGCCCTCCGCTTTGAACTGCCTTGATCTTTTTATCTGTACCGGTTCCAGAGCCGACATTATAAATAAGCGTTTGTAAAGTTGCCCCTAAAGGCAGCTCCACCAACCCGGTATTCTTTATCTTGCCCACGAGAGAAAAAACTTTTGTGCCGGAGCTATTTTTGGTCCCCGTTTTTATAAACCAACCGGCTCCTTTTGCCATAATAACCGGTATATTGCTCCAAGTTTCGACATTATTAATATTAGTAGGTTTATCTAAATAACCTTTTTGTGCAGGAAACGGCGGACGGGTATGCGGCCTTCCTGATTTACCCTGAAGTGAAGAAATTAAAGCCGTCTCCTCTCCGCATACAAATGCGCCGGCGCCTTCTACCAGATCCAGATCAAAAGAAAAACCACTGTCAAATATATTTTCACCCAAGAAACCGTAATCTCTGGCTTCAGTGATTGCCTTTCGTATCCTTTCTACTGCCAAAGGATATTCCGCGCGCACATAAATAATCCCTCTTGATGCGCCCATCGCATAGGCCCCGATAACCATTCCCTCTAAGAGCATATGCGGGTCGCTTTCGCTCTCATTACGGTTCATATAGGCTCCGGGGTCTCCTTCGTCCGCGTTACAGATAACGTATTTTTCATTTGAAATTTCCTTGCGCATTAATTCCCATTTTACTCCAGTAGGAAAACCTGCACCTCCCCTGCCTCTTAGCTTTGAATCTTTAACTTCAGCAATAACAGCTTCAGGTTTTGCCTCTTTTAAAACCCGCTGCAGGACACTATATCCTCCTACGGCAATATACTCCTCTATATCTTCCGGATTAATTAACCCGCAGTCCCTTAGCACAATTTTCTTCTGCCATTTAAAAAACGGAATTTCGTACCAATTCGGTATCTTCTGAAAACCCTGCCCATAAGTAATTTGTCCGGTTATATGGTCCCAGGATTCAATTTTACACAACGCCCTTTTAGGATTGATATCGCCTCCTGCCAACTCCCTGACAATAGAATCTACATCTCTGGGTAAAACAGAATTTAAAATAACTAAAGGTTTTCCGGGCAATGAAATATTTACCAGCGGCTCCTCGGCACAAAATCCGAAACAACCGACCTTAGTAAGCAAAGCAGGTATTTTCTTTTTTGATAGCGAAGCTTTAAAAACATTAAAAACTTCCTCTGCGCCGTTACCGATGCCGCAGGTGCCTGTTCCAACCGCTATACGCGGTTCTTTAGGCAACAGCTTTGCCAAGCCAATGTCTTTAATCAACTTCAGCTCTTCAGCAGTTTTTATTTTCATTTCTTGTTTCCCCGCAAGGCGATACTTTTAATAATTTTCTGCAATTTCTGCGTAGTCATACGGCTATAAATATTGCCGTCTATCTCAACTACCGGCGCCAGGGCACACTGCCCAAAACAGGCAACGGTTTTTATCGTAAATTTATTATCCTTTGTAGTCAGGTATAACTTGCCATCCTGGCTAAAATCATCCTCTTTAAAACCGAATAAATTAATCAAGAAATCGAGGAGATTTTTTGAACCCCGCGTATGGCAGGCCGTACCCCGGCAGACAATAATCGAATGTTTGCCTTGGGGCTTGAGGTTAAAAAAAGCATAAAAAGTAATAATATTATATATTCGGGAGAGGGGAATATTGGCCCTCTTAGCAATATACTCTAAGGAATCTTGAGTAAGATATTTATGCTGGTTAGACTTCTGCGCATCTTCTAATATACCCAGGATACTTCCAGGTTTGCCAATATACCGAGAGATAATCTGATCTAATTCCCCCCTGTCCAAACCAACCTGCGGAAGATTTCTTTTATTTTCTGCGGCTTTAGCCATTTTCGTCCTATATTGTTACCTGGTCTTCTCCGTTACGTTGACGAAATAAATCAAGTTCTCTAACTCAATTTCCAGATTAACATTATTAATAATGCATCCCTCGGTACCCTTCAGCCCGAGAGGAGCAAAATTAAGTATCCCCTTAATCCCCGAAGCGCAAATTATATCTGTTGCCTGCTGGGCTGCGATATCCGGAACAGCCAAGATAGCTATACGGATACTATGAGTTTTAATAAAAGCCTTGGCTTCATCTAGAGGCAGGACAGGAACAAAACTAGAGCGGTTGATTTTGGCCGGGTCTATATCAAAACCGGCGACAATTTTAATCCCCTCTTTTTCAAATCCGCGGTAACGCATAAGAGCGCTACCGATATGTCCGGCTCCTACAACAATAACTTTCTGTAGTTGATCCTTACCAAGAATACTGTTTAGCTTTTCAAGCAGCGAATCAATCTGGTATCCCCCTTTTTTGTTCCCGGAAATACCAAAAATCGAGAAATCTTTCCTTACTTGAGAAGCAGTACCGCTTACGGCATCCGCAAGATTATCTGAGAAAACTTTCACAAAACCCAGTGCCTGCAACCTATAAAGAGCGTTTTTATATCGGGAAAGCCGAATGATGCAGTTCTTATTTGTAATCATATTGTTCCATTTTTCACAATAACAAGGTTAATATAACACCTCGGCTTTATTTGTCAAGAAAATTTTTGATATTTTAGTGAATCAGGAAAATTACCGAAAGATAGGCAACCGTGGTTGTTATAATGCCTACAACCAGGCCGACCTTAAGCCAGGTAAAAAAACTTATTTTTAACCCGCAGTTTTTATCCAGGATATCCATAGCCACAATATTAGCGGTAGAGCCGATAATGGTAATATTGCCCCCGTAGCATGCTCCGAATAAAATCGACCACCAGAGAGGATTTATATTAATATTGAGATTGCCTAAACTTTGGACGATCGGGATATAAGTTGCTACTACTACTGTATTATCAAGCATGGCTGAAAGCAGGCTGCTTGAATAGATCAATACCCCTGATAACATTGCTGGATCGCTAAACTTCTTTAATAACCCATTTGCGAGAATATCGGAAATTCCGCTGAATTTTACCGCCCCTGCAAGGGCAAAAAGGAATAAAAAGAATAAAACTGATGTCCATTCTACTTCCCGTTCGACATAATGGCGCATTCTGTCGCGGCGATAAAGCAGGGCAATGCCGGCAAAGACTATAGGAGTAATCATCAGGATACTGTTTTCCTCAAGCCCAAAAACAGCTTCAATTCTGCGGTGAAAGAAGATAGTCACGAGCATGCCAAAAAAGATACTTATGCTTATTTTGGTTTTCTTATCTGTCGGGATTGTAATAAGCGAGATAAAAAAGGAGTTTTCTTTCAAGGGGATCAGCCGTTCATTCATCTTTTTTATGGTTTTTCTATACCATAATAGTAAAATCATTATGGTGACCGTAAAAACAATGGCAGTTGCCGGAAAAGCATTAATCATAAAATCTTCAAAGCTTAAGTTTGCCCGGGCAGCGATCAAAACCCCCACCGGATTACCCAGCAATGTTCCGGAAGAGCCAATATTGGTGGCTAAAACCGAGGCCATAATTAAGGGAACAGGATCAACATCTATAAGATGGCATATATCAATTATTACCTTGGCCATTATAATTATAGAGGCAACTTCGCCGACTAACCCTGATAATACGCCGGATAAAAGCATGATCATAAAAAAGAGTTTTTTACCGGTTATCTTCTTGATCCTTAACAGCCGGGTTATCAGCCAATAGAAAAAACCGGCATCATTAAGCATGCCAACCAGGATCATTGTACCGATTAAGAACAAAACTACATCCAGAGAGGCAAACTTTATAAAATTCTCCAGGTCTATCGAGCGGGACAAAAGCATAATACCGCCGCCTAAGAAAACAAAGCTCAGGCGAAGGTCCCAGTAAAGCAATACACCCATAATTGATGCGCAGAATATAGATGCAACCACCGCCTGATGGGCGGAAAGCCCGAGATGGGGGCCTCCGAAGGCGATAATTAGCGTAGTTATGATAAGGCTAAGTAATTTTTTCATTTAAAACTATCCTTTAGGGCACTGCTCTTAAAAAACAGGATTATATATTATTCCCCGCACCATAGCAAGTAATTTCTCAGCGTATCGCTTCAGAAAAACATACCACCTTCTGGGATATTACATCCGACATTATTCTCAAATTCTTAGCTCCTGCATCATAAACTCCGATTACTTCATCATATCTGGCACACTCTGGTATGAGCTTGATAAACAAGTTCTCAAAACGCTCAAGATACTTATCATTAAATAGAACTTCCTTTTTCTCAGGGAATAAGGCAAGGTAAAAAATATTGGTTTCTACCAGATCCTGGAAGAAATGCGTTCCGAAGGATAGTTCGGGCATAAGGTTGCCGGCTGAAAAAGCAATTTCACAGAGCGCAGCCACATTATTAATTTCGGCGAACTTTACCGGAACCCCTAAAGATGGCGTGGTAGTCCCCCACCTGCCGGGCCCCATTAGTAAAGCAGGGATTTCCTCTTTGTTTTTAATGATCGCGTTCAGTTTACCCACTGTCCGGGCAATTTCATATTTATCGGTTAAATTAAGTTTATTATATTTCTCCGGATTAACGTAGATTATCCATTTTATTTTCTGGGAAATATTTCCACCCAGAAAATAGCCGCGGGAATCGAGCAAAGTTGCTGTCTTATCGGTTTTTTCCGGCAGGCTGACCTTTTGCCCCAGGCCGCGAGTCTGCAAAGGCCGGCATTGTAAAAGGTTTATCTTAAATCTATCGGCTTGATCGTAATTAATCGTAAATTCTATCTCAACCGGATAATGATACGCTGCCTGGAGTGATTTTAATATTCTTTTAAAATAATTCACCAGTTTATTGTCTTTAAAAACATCGTCGAGAGTTAATATCCAATAGCTCTTCTCTGACACGCCCTTTTCACTCATCAGCTGCATAGATTCGGTATCCTTAACCGCTACACGTTCGACATGCGAATATAATTTTGCGCTGATGATTCTTTCAAAAGATACGGTTTCAAGTAGATTGTCTTTAGTGTTTATAATGTCTACCTCATGCTGTGAGTATTTTCTTAAATCGTCTTTTTCGGCATACGGCCGCCTGGAAGGCTCGCTTAATGCTAACATCCTGGGATAATCACCTTCCACCCGGTTAACTGCCCTGGTCCCTAATCCGAATACCACCCTAAGCATGCCAACCTCAGGGTCGATTTGCTTGTTCCATACATAGGTATTGTAAGAAACACCAACTCCGGCAAGGTCGGGGAAAAAATAATGTTTATGGTGGGCGCCTGAAACACGCTGAACTAACAGCGCCATCTGTTCGTCTAATTTATCCAAGCCTCTTTGCTTTCTATAGACCAGGGCGTCATTACTCATTGTGCTTGCATAAATCTTTTTAACAGCTTCGGCAAATTGGATATACCTCTGCTCCGGACTGCCCTGATTCGCCAGGAAGATACTCTCATATTTCCCGGCAAAGGCATTGCCAAAATCATCCTCTAATAGGGAGCTTGAACGGATAATAATAGGTGAGGATCCAAAGTATTCTATAATCTGCTGGAAATACTCCATTATCTCCTCCGGGAACACCCCGAAGAGCATTTTTTCTTTTAAAACCTGAGCAATGTTAAAATACCCCTCTTCGGTTTTATGCTGAACATGCAATTTCCACCAGCGGTTATGCACTATATATGAGTAGAATATATCTGAACCAATATAGAATGAATCATGCGACTCTGAAAAATCCTGCCAATCGGGAATTTTTTTAGAAAGAATCTTCCTGGCTAAAAGCATGCCTACGGCTTTGCCTCCGATAAAACCTGTACCGATCAACCTTGATTTGATCTCAACCAGCTCCTCCAGCGAAAAATTCTCCAGTGCCAGAGAAAGGATCTTCTTGTTTTTAGTGATCATGATGCCGCTTAGCTTTTTGACCATTTCTTTTATTTTCTCTTGTGACGCGCCTTTTTTATACAACTCCTCGGCCTCAATAAACAAACGGTCCCAATAATCAAGGTTTCTCTTTACGCTCTCCGAACCTTTCTGGCTGATATAATTAAGCAACCTTGCGGAGTTTGCGCTATCCGTAATGGGCGTACAGCGGTCAAGTTTTTTCAAGTGGGGAAGAAACATGGTCGGTGAATAACGGTTCCAGACCTTTAAAGGATGGATATAACAGCTAGCCCCACAGTGGTACACATCAAGTAATAGCTGGGTAGTTTCACGTATGCGGGCAATAGATTTAAAAGAATGGTGGTTGCGTAATATTGAAAAGTAAGTGACGGTTTTAAGTTCAAAAAGATAAGGGCAGGTGACCATGAAAAAATCCCCGATCATAAGGTCCGTAGCCCAGGCTAAAAGAAGCTCCGAAAGGCAGTCAAAGACATAATAGGCTCCCTCACCTTCCTGAGTAATAATATTGTTTACCTTAGTGGTGAAGGTCTCAAATCCCGCATGAGCATTTAATTCATACCGCTTTATATTCTTTGAAGGCTTAAGCAGCTCTTTATGTTGGGCAAACCTTATATATACAACCTTTTTGTTTTCTTTAAGCGCCCGCTGAACAAAAGGTTCCACAAGGTCAATATAATCAATTATCTTATCTATCTGCCAAACTACATTATCCCCGCTCCTTAAACCGGTAATCATTTCATCCAAGCCTTTTATTCCCGTCGAGATCATCTCTATGCTCCTTTAAATTAGCGGCAGACTGCTGCTGCCCATTAAATACTGGTCTATAAAATAGGCGGCAGACCTTCCTTCCGAAATAGCCCAAACCACCAATGACTGCCCGCGCCTCATATCACCGGCAGAAAAAACTTTTTTAACTGAAGTCATATAGGATCCATTTGTCTTGACATTGCCGCGCTCGTCAAACTCAACATTAATCTCCTTAAGCAAACCTGAATGTTCGGGTTGTAAAAAACCGATAGCAATAATTGCCAGATCTGCATCAATTTCAAATTCGCTACCCGGAATCTCCTTCATTACAGAGCAAGCCTGTCCTTGAATTCTGTTAAATTCCACCCTTACACAAGAAATTCCTTTTAAACGGCCGCCCTTCTGAATAAAACTTTTTGTCAGCACTGTCCAGAGCCGCTCTGCGCCTTCTTCATGGCTGGAAGTTGTTTTTAACAACAAGGGATATGCCGGCCAAGGATATGCTTCTGTTCTGCAGCCAGCCGGCTGCGGTAATACCTCTATCTGGGTTATACAAGAAGCCCCCTGCCTGTTAGCCGTACCGACACAGTCGGCTCCCGTATCTCCTCCACCGATCACAACGACCTTCTTCCCCCTGGCATCAATCAGCTTGTCTATAGGATTCAGCTCTTTTGACAGGCGCTTGTTTGCCTGAATCAAATATTCCATGGCAAAATAAATGCCTGTGGCATCCCTTCCCTCTATTTTGATATCCCTGGGCAAAGCGGCGCCGCCAGCAAGGCAGACCGCGTCAAAATCTTTTAAAAGTTTTTTAACCGGATAATCAACTCCGACATTAATATTTGTCTTAAATTCAACTCCTTCTTTCTTAAATATATTAATACGCCTGTCGATAATTTCTTTCTCAAGTTTAAAATCGGGGATCCCGTAGCGCAAAATTCCTCCGGGCATAAGCGAGCGTTCAAACACAATTACGCGATGCCCTGCCTGATTAAGCTGGCTAGCACAGGACAATCCCGCAGGGCCGGAACCTACAATAGCTACTTTCTTTTTCGTTCTTTTACTTACATTTTTAGGCTTAATCAAACCATTCCCAAAACCAAACTCGGCTATTGCCAGTTCATTTTCACGGACACAA
Organism: Candidatus Omnitrophota bacterium; assembly: GCA_028712175.1. Classification (GTDB taxonomy): domain Bacteria; phylum Omnitrophota; class Gorgyraeia; order Gygaellales; family Profunditerraquicolaceae; genus UBA6249. The sequence goes on from JAQTQQ010000006.1 coordinate 89,029, forward strand.
ACAGCATCATCATTTAGGCCTAAAACACAGGCATGCTCACAAGGCGCTGGGCAAAGCCTTCCGGTAATCTCAGGAAGGCCATTCGTGCTCTCCAGCAATTCGACTGCCTCTTTCCAATTACCCCGGAACATATAGTCATTCCACTCCGGAATATAGTTTCCTATCGGGCATGCTGAATGGCAAAACGGAGTTGAGCAATCCATACATCTACTAGCCTGTTCTTGCGACTGTTCAGGCGGCAAAATCTTACCTACCTCCTTGAAATCACGGATGCGTTCGCAGACCGGCCTGTATTGATTACCTTTTCTGGCTATTTTTAAGAAACCCTTAATATCACCCATCTATTTTTGCCCCTTCTAAAATACGTTTGTATTCAAGCGGCATAACCCGGATGAACCTCTTAAACTCTTCATGCATATTATCAATGATTTGTTTTGCTTTTACGCTTTTAGTGTATTTAAAATGATTACGCAACAGATGATAAATTGTATCCCGGTCTTCTTCTCTGGCAGCTTCAAGCTCAACCATATCCTTATTACATTTGTTGCTAAATGTTTTATCTACATCATAAATATAAGCTATGCCTCCTGACATTCCCGCTGCGAAATTTACTCCTGTTTTACCCAACACCAATACTCTTCCTCCGGTCATATATTCGCACCCATGATCACCCACGCCTTCTACAACCGCATATAACCCGGAGTTTCTTACGCAAAACCTCTCTCCGGCAACGCCACAAATATAGGCTTCCCCGGAAATAGCTCCATAAAAAGTTGTATTGCCCATAATAATATTTTTATCCGGAGCATATGTCGAGCTTTTATGCGGATAAATTATAATCTTGCCTCCGGAAATACCCTTACCCACATAATCATTAGCCATACCTTCCAGCTCAAAAGTTACTCCTTTAACCAAAAAGGCCCCGAAGGATTGACCGGCGGTACCGGTAAATTTCACGCGTATCGTATCCTCTAACAATATTCCATCCCCACATTTTCTGCAGATCTGGCCACTAAGCATTGCCCCTACAGCCCTATCAGTATTATTAATTTCAGATGAAACTTCGACCGGTTTGTTTTCTAAAATTGCCTTCTCGGACAATTTTAGAAGTTTCACATCCAGAACATTTTCTAACTGAGCATTCTTTCTAACGGTGCCTATTTTAACAGCACCTTTGCAGCCTTCCGGGGCATAAAGAATATTGGAATAATTTACCCCCCTGGATTTAGCAGGGAGGATATCGCCGTTAAATTCCAACAGGTCCACCCTGCCGACTAATTCATCAACCGTTCTTATTCCAAGTTCGGCCATAATCAAACGCAGCTCCTCTGTAACAAAATTAAAATAATTCACTATGAATTCCGCTTTCCCCCTAAACCTCTTCTGCAGAATATCATCCTGTGTAGCTACCCCGACAGAACAGTTATTGAGATGACAGTGCCTTAACATGACACAGCCGATTACTACGAGCACCGCGCTGCAAAACCCAAATTCCTCGGCTCCCAGTAAAGCGGCTATTGCAACGTCGCGGCCGGTACGCATTTGCCCGTCAGTTTGCAAGCATACTCTCGAACGCAGGTTATTAAGAACCAGCGCCTGATGTGTCTCGGAAAGCCCCAATTCCCAGGGAAGCCCAGCATGCCTTATGGAGCTTCGCGGGGAAGCGCCGGTGCCTCCGTCTCCGCCTGAAATAAGGACCATGTCTGCATGCCCCTTGGCAACACCTACGGCAATTGTGCCCACCCCAATCTCAGAAACCAGCTTAACGCTAATACGTGCGTGCGGGTTAACATTTTTTAAATCAAAAATAAGTTGTGCCAGGTCTTCTATTGAATAAATATCATGATGCGGCGGCGGAGATATTAAGGTAACTCCGGCGGTTGTATACCTGGTGCGCGCAATTATCTGGCTTACCTTGTGCCCGGGCAGCTGCCCTCCTTCTCCGGGCTTTGCCCCTTGGGCAATTTTTATCTGGATCTCGTCAGCATTAACAAGATAATTTGCAGTAACTCCAAACCTTCCTGATGCAACCTGTTTTATGGCGCTCCTTCTTGAATCCCCGTTGGGTAAAGTAACAAACCTATTGGGATCCTCTCCGCCCTCTCCGGTATTGGATTTTCCGCCTATTCGATTCATGGCAATAGCAATAGTTTCATGGGCAATACCGCTTATCGAGCCAAAACTCATCGCTCCGGTAACAAAACGCCGCATAATCTCTTTTGCGGGTTCAACCTCCTCTAGAGCAATAGGATTTACTTTCTTAAGCCTAAAAAGGCTCCTTAAGGTAGTCGGATTTACCGACTGATCATTGATCAAGCGCGCAAATTTTTTGTATTTTTCATAATCATTATCACGCGCCGCGTCCTGAAGCGCAGCGATACTTTCCGGGCGCCAAAGATGGAATTCACCGTCTTTTTTCCATTGGTAAACCCCCCCGCTGGGCAGGATATTACCGATACCGCTTTGATTATAGGCCAGCCGATGCCTCTCTATGGTTTCCTCAATTATCCCCTCAAGGCCAACCCCGCCTATTCTTGATGCGGTACCGGTAAAATAACGGCCGATAAAATCAGATTCCAAACCCAAGGCCTCAAATATCTGGGCGCCGCGATAGCTCCTTAAAGTAGATATCCCCATTTTTGACAATATTTTTAATACACCGTCTGTTAAGGCTTTGCGGTAATTCTTTATCGCTGCTTTAAAATCAAGGGTAATTTGTTTTTCGCGGACTAAATACTCTACCGCCTCATAAGACAAATAAGGGTTCAGGCAATCAGCTCCGTAACCAAAGAGCAAAACAAAATGATGCACTTCCCTGGGTTCGGCGCTTTCTACAATCAAAGCTACCTGCGAACGGATACTCTTTCTTACAAGATAATGATGAACCGCACTAACCGCAAGCAACGCAGGCAGTGCAATATTATTTTCATCAACTCCGCGATCGCTAAGTATAATAAAAGCATATCCTTTTTCAATGGCGTATTCCGCCTCAGAACAAATTCTTTCTATCGTGCGCAGGAAACCATCGTTAGCGTTTTTTGAATCAAAAAAAGTATAGATGGTTTGTGCCCTAAAAGAATTTATACTAATATCGCGTATTCTGGCAAGCTCCTCATTAGTCAGGATAGGATTCTTAATTTCAAGTTTATGACTGTGCTCTGGAGACTCCTTTAAAATATTTCTTTCAGGCCCGATAAAACTCTCAAGGCTCATAACGTTTTTTTCCCTTATGGAATCTATCGCGGGATTAGTAACTTGCGCAAAAAGCTGTTTGAAATAGCTATAGAGCAACTGCGGTTTTTTTGATAAAAAAGCATGCGGGCAATCATTGCCCATAGACCCTACAGGCTCCTTGCCTTCTTCTGCCATAGGCGCCAATATCATTTTAAAATC
>JAQTQQ010000007.1:0-54272 GCA_028712175.1 Candidatus Omnitrophota bacterium
AGGAATTTACGCGTCATTGTAATGGTAACTCCTAAGGGCTCGCCAAGCTCATTATTAAGCGCAAGCATAACCTTGTTACGGTCAAAAGTTACCTCTGCGCCGAAGTCAATAGATTTCACTCTGCCTTGGCCGTAATTCATATTAAAAGATAGCCCTAAATTACGGCCGAATTTCCATTCTCCATATAAAATAATCAGCCGCCTGCCTTTATTCAAACGGTTCTGACGGATACCTGCGCCAAGACGAAAGCGAATCTGACCTTTCTTAGGGTAAAGTGCAGGCGATTCAAACTGGGCCTTAAACTCAAAACGCGAAACAGAGCTGCCTTCAAAAACATAAACTAGCTTATCCTTTGAAGCTAATTGCCAATAGCCCCTGAAAATCAGCCTATCGCTGCCATCTTCAGAGAGATATTCAATCTGCTGGTTCTTATTAAGTTTCCAGGCCCCCTTAAAAGTATAAGTTTGCGGCGGGCCTTTGCGGCCTGTTACCTCAAAAACAAGTTCATTATATTCGTTAGCGCGCCAAGTGCCTTTAAGCTTAAGGATGCGCAAATGCGAAACAGGGACAGTCCCCTTCGGGGAAAGTCCCTGTTTCGCTACAGTTTGAATTGTTTCAATAACAAGAGTGTCAAATTCAGCGGCGATAAAACGCTTCTGCAGGATTTTCTTTGGCTTGAACAATTTCATAATGGATTATTGATTAGAGATATGTTACCACAAACATTCTAACTTGTAAATAAATTAAGGTGCTATATCGCAAAATCAGAACATCACTTTAATAGCCATAACTTGTTTATTTCTAAGCAATTACGACAAAATAATTATTTTTCCATACTATTGAAATTTGGCTTAAAATATGTTATATTTAATTACAATCTGAAACAGCTTTTGAAAAAGGCTAACTAGCAGTAATGCTGGGGCGCAAAATGACAGCTCCGAGATTTCGGAGGGCTGCGTTGCCAAAAGGATGAAACCCTAAAAATATCCTTTTTAGGGTTTTTTATGGCCCCGGCGCGATTAATAACCGGGGTTTTTTAATGGGCAAGGAGGTGTAAAATGGGGAAAAAGGGGATTTTAACGGGTTTTCTCGTTCTTTTGATAGTTTCAACTGTTTGGGCCGGAGATAGCGTAACTATCGCTATGTCCTGCACCATTCCCTCTATTCCGGGAGTCAATGCACCGCCTAATATTTCGGAAACTTTAGTCAGGAATCAATTAAGGGATGATGTTGCGAAGATTAACTCCACTGCCACGGTAGGAGAAGAATTTATAGAAAAGGAGGAGAGTAAAGTTACCCTTCTTGCCCAAGGAGAAAAAGTTACCAGAGAAGTAAAAACAATTTACACACGGTAACAACCCCCTCCTCCTATTTCTCTATTCTGCGTAGAGGAATGTTCCAAACTGAAGATTCCCCCTCTTGAAGGGGGAATTTCTTTTTAAGGGAAACTAGAGGTAAATAATAAACAGGTATTGAGTTTAAGTCGGCAACCAGCTCGTGCTCTCCGGCTTGCGCCTGGGGATATGTATACCTGCCATCAATTCCGGAAATAACCGTTTTAGTTCCATCCATGGTTATAGCTACCCCGGCGACACCTTTTTCTCCGACTGAATACACACCATCCCCATTTGTATCTTCAAAGACAACACCGCGAATCTCCGAACGCGAAGTTATTCCAAAATAAACCTTGTTTGATGATGCGTTGGCAATAGGCACGCCTTGCGTTACGGGAACAGTAAGGACATATCCGGCAGGCAAACTTCCGGTGTCAAGAGTCACATAAGCAACCTTCCCCCGGACATTAACAAATTTAAAATACCCAAGTTCGTCGGTAATCTGGTACTTATTTTTCCCTAACCAGACTTTAATGCCAAAAACTGGAGGCTCATCACGGTCAAGCAGGCCGTTGGAGTTGTAATCTTTAAAAACATACCCTGATACGGAAGAAACCGCATCCCAGCGTATCCCAGTATCCCAAAGCAGCTTCATCCCTACATTAAAACTTGCCTCAACCCGGCTAATCGCCGTAGCTGAATTCTCCTTCCATATATTTCTAACCCGGGCAGAAGCATAAATTTCCTGTCCGCTGGAAGGCCGGTATGAAAGCTCGCTGTAGCCTTCAATATAATCTTCACCTGCAAGAAAAGATAATGGAGAATTTGCGCGCTCTTCATCGCGGTAAGTAAAACGCAATGAACCCCAAAATGGCGTTTTACCGATACGATCATACCAATCAAGCCCGGTTTCAGTAACATTGGGCCTGACGTGGTTACTTGTAGATTTTTCGGTAAGCCAGTTCAATTCGCGGTTATAATAATAATACAAGGCGCCAATAACGCTAAAACGCAGCCCTGCGAAGATTTTTTCATTTTCATAGTCTAATGTTGGAGAGGTATAGCTCTTGTTGTCTTGGTGAGAATATTTTAAATAAGTAGAGACCTCCTTGCCAAATACAGAAAACAGCCTTGACGCCCCCAAACCTCCGGATTGATATCTTGTCTGCGATATTTTACCAAGGTCATTCTGAAGGGTATAGGTTGCCTCTACATTTGTAAGCGGATCTACCTTATAATTAATCGTAGTATCGAGATCTTCATTAAAACGATTTTGATTATCCTCCGCCGGATATAACCGGTCACGGTAAATATCAACGCGCTGGGTCAAAGTCAGTTTATCTGTCGGAAGATAACTTAAGTTTAGAAGTGCGCCGAATTCCCCCTGCCTCCAACCGGGTCCGGTAATACTGACAAATTCTTTGTCTATATCCCTAAACTGCAACCTAGCATCAAGCTCTTTGCCTTTATAACTGGTAGTAAATAATTGAGCCAGGTTTTTAGTGTCACTGGCAATCTCATAATTATAACCATAATTTCCAAAATTCCAGCTCCCCATAAGGTCATAAGCATAATCTTTAAGATTTTCTTGCCGATTGCGCCCCCACCCATGGGCTACGCTAAATTTATAATTCTGCCATGAAGAAGGAGAATAATTTAAATTAAAACCGCTCATAAATGAATGCAGCGCCTTATAATCGGTTAAAGCTAACGTACCGTAACGCCCTCCGTTCTCCCTGCCCCAGAATACAGAATAATCGAGCTTATTATCAAAAGCAGGCGAATAAAAATATACGCCTCTTAAATCCGGAGCGGGTATTGCTAAATTATTAAAATATGGGTTGTAATCTCCTGCTCGAATATTAAATCCCTTAAAATCACCTATATTCCCGTTAGTCAGGCCTGCAGATACATAAGTCATATCTGTGGTACCGGGTAAAACGCGCATGGTTACCGATGAATCCAATAACCCATAAGGAGTAGCGCCGTTCATACGTAAATTATGGATCCAAGAGTAATTTCCGCTGCGATGAATCGTTTGAATCCGGTTACCGGTATAATAAGAATACCAGTCTAAATTATAGCGTAATTTAAAATTCCCCATACTCTCTTCTTCTTTGCGAGCTACTTCTTCCAAGGTCGGAGTCTCAGGAATAGGCAAGATCCCTGTGCACTCTATACTGGTACGGCCGGAATCATCCCAAACAACGATAGAAGCAAATCCCCTGCCCTTAGCCATAACTGAAATTTCATTATTATTCACTCTTTCCACATAAAGCAGTTCCGGCTGAACCACCAAAAAACGCTGGATATTATTACCGCTAATAACAACATATTTTCCTTCCTCGATTTCTATGGGCTGCTGAAGGGTAAAGTTAGGGTCTGCGATAAAATATTTACTCGGCAGCCTTCTTTTTACGCTCTCACCCGTCGGTATTCCGCGCTCCAATTCGGGGATAAAAATCTGCGACTCACTTAAACCTTCAGTTTTACCAAGTGTTTCCTTAATATTAACCCGGTTGAGGGTATTCTCCATAACTGCCTGCCGGCCAAGGCTAGCAGCGGGAGGATAATCTGTAGCAATAAATTCATCATCAGGCGCAGGCCGTCCGGACATTTCTCTAATAAGCTGTAGATAATAAATTGCGGCAGGATATCCCGGTTCAGCAATAAGGGCCTTCTTGAATTCATGCTCTGCCTGCTCAAGATCGCCATTCTTGAAATAGCTTATACCATATTCACAGAGGTACTCGGCGATCTGGCTGCGGGCAAAAACTGAATTTGGGGTCAGAGTAAGAGAAAGGAATAAAATACAAAAAAGCAATAAGATACGCGGGAAAAAAGCCGGTTTCCCGGTAACCCATAAAATATGGCGGGATTTTTTAGCTGATCTCCCAGCAAAAAGAGACATATTACTGAAGCTGGCCGATCTGAACAATTTGATTGTTCTCTCCTACTGTAACAGAGGCCTCTTTGGTAATTACCGGACCTCTTCCTATACCTGCATCTGTGAGCGCTTTCCCAAGATCAACAGTTATGACCAGGTCATAGACACCGGCTGGAATCTTATCTTTCCATACCCCTAAGAGAGTACCTGTGCCGCCCGGAAAAGTATATACGCTATTAAATGCTCCACGGGCCTTTACTATCCCCTTATCATTCATTAAGCTAAAACTTCCGGAGGTAGTAATATCGGTATTGCCGGTATTTTCAAAGTCCAAACCAATATCCAAAGTTCCTTTGTTTTCCTTAGAAGATTCTATTTTTAAATTACTAATTTTTGCACTTCTTTTTATTGTTCCCTTTACTTCTACGTAGAAAAGAGTAGCGACCCTGACATTAACATTGAGGGCTGCAGAACGGCCTGAATCCTCCACTGCCCCTCTACCAATTAATGTCTCAAAAAAGAGTGTTGCAAAGCGGGAACCAGTTGCATCCTTGGGAGCGGTAATTGAATAGCTTATCTTTTGCTTCCCAAATGGAGGAATAGTTACCTCTGCCGGGGAAAAAGTTATCCATGGACAGGCAGAGGCAGGAGTGGTATTTGCCGGCAGGAATTCTTTAGCGCCGGAACCTCCGGGGATATAATACCAATCCTCAAGATAAAGGCGCATATCCTTGCTCTCTTCAGTCGGATTATCAAGTGTAATCTCTCCAAAGACACGTTCTCCCGGAGAAACAACAACTCGGATTTTTGACTGATTCATAAAAGGTAGCTTATTTGACTCTGCTTGCGCACTAGAAACAAAAATACTGCTTAGAAGACAGAGTGAAATACCTATTAAACGTATTCGAGCAGACAAAATACCCTCCTCCGTTATATTACTGCAATAAACTTTTCCTTAATTGATTACGGTGTAAGCGTAATTGTTACTGTACCGTTATATGTACCTGCCGCTGTATCTAAACCAATCGGTGTTACGCCAGGAGCATCAGGCTTTGTTGGATCACCGGTTCCGATACCATAGTAGATACGTAACCAACCGCCGGCTAACTGCGCCTTAGTATAACCAATACTCTGGCTGTTGCCGAAGCTAACCTTCTGTAAATCCGTACTTGCGGTAGAGCTGGTCTGTTTAACAAAAGAAACATTGACCTTGTTATCCAGATTTCCTCCTGCGCTGCGCGCAAGCGATGTGCGTGTGTGTGTCACGGTCCATGCGGTTCCAGAGTTATCAGTCACACCGATATCAACGGCAAAATAGCTGGAAGGCAGAAAAATCTTGTTTACTGTATCCCAGACCAATGTACCGAAACTAATCGCTGTTGCTGATGTCCAAACATCGCCCGTAACCCTGCTTACAGTAACGGATAAACCTCCAGTCATTGTCGGGACAGTAGCATTGACATTGACAGTCTGGCTTGTAGCCGCTGAAGCATTTGTTGCGCAAAGCGCAACCACAACGAAAATCATACAAATAAGTATGTTTTTCATTTTTACCTCCTCCTTTATTAACTGTTTCTGTTTAGAATTAATATTTTGGAACATTCTCCCTTTCCTCCTTGTTAAATTTCGGTTAATGTATATGTTATGCGCGATGAATAATTTCCTGCCCTTAAATCTGCGGGGCAAATTAATTCGTAAATAACTTTGAATCTATCGCTTGAGCCGCTGGCATCAGAAATAAAAAGCAACAGGTCGCCCTTTTCAACCGGAATTTTATTTGAAATTTTTAAACTCCCCTTAGTATCATTTACCGGCAGTGTCTGCATAGAGAAATATTTAGAGGGAATTTTATTTCCGTCACCTGAAACCAACTCAGAAAGGATGTTCTGAGTAATCTGATAAGCCCTGCCAATGTTAGTTTTTACCTCAATTAATACCTCATTGATACGCGGACCATCACTAGGCTTAAGGTCGGCAAAATCGATATTATAACGCTGGTCCCCAGGAGAGATACTGATTTCAAATATACGATCCTGCCTTATCTCTAAATCCAATGCCCCTAAATTAATCTGCTTGCCCGATGAATCCAAAAGATATTGAATGCGTGAACGATAATTACCGGCTATAAGCTTCAAGGGGTCGGCTAAAGAATAGATGATTGTAAATGCCTTGTCTGAACTGCCGTCAGGCCGAGAAGAATAGATTGTTTGAATATTATTAGACAAAGGCGTAGGTTGATTGACTGCCACACCTTTCTGCGCATCGGGAACAGTAAGGAGAATCTTACCGCTGTCAATAAGCCTGCCATCTTGAGATTGAATAGGTTGAGGAAGCATCTGCATTATACGAAACGGGCCGTTAAAAGAACCGTTAATCGTAACTACGGCATTAGCCATAGAACGCAAGCCATTACTACCCAAAGGATTAATAATAAGCGAGTTTATTCCTTCTGCCGGAGCAACAGAAACTGACAATGACCCTCCATCATCGGGAATGCTGACATAGACTTCAATAACTTTGGTTATCGGAGACTGCGCCGAACCGATGGGATTTAAAACTAAACTGATACGCCCAGTATAATAACCGGGGGTAATTTCTTGAGTATTAGCAACTGCATAAACAAGGGTAAATGAATCAGCGGTACCCGCCGGATTAGAAACATAGATCAGTTCATCATTCCTTACAACAATATCTCCGGTAGGAATTCGCAAATCTCCGTACTTATTCGAACCACGAAAACCCCTGACCACAAAATTGTTTCCGATAGTAAGCGAAGGATTATCCCTGTTCCTTAAGGGGCTTTCGATGCGCTGTCGGATTTCATAACGATTATTCGCTATATCATTAAATGTTGTAAAAGTTATGGCGCGGGAAAAATTCGAACGGTCAAATTCAAGCCGGCTTCCTCCCTGTTCAAAGGTATAACTTAGATCAAAGGCAGAATATGCGGGAGACAAAAAAACCCAACCAGCAATAAGGAAAAAACCCAAGAATATTACTTTAACTACCCTTTGCATTTTCATAATTTTACCATTATTTAACTTCATAAACAATAAAAAAATAAAAAACCGGACAGATCAAATCTTCGTCTATCCGGTTAAATCACGTGGCTCCTCCGCCCTCCAGCAGAGGATCCCGAATATATTACCTTAGGTTTGTGTAATAAGGATAGCACTGCTTAGCCCGCTTGTCAAGCAAAATTTGGCCCAAAAAGTAAACGGTTTCAAGTAGTTATTCTCAGGCCTTTACATTTAAATAAGCAGCATTAACGTTGCAGTACAAGCACTTACAGCTTTGAAGTTAATCGCGCTTTCGCTTTTAGCGATTAATCAATTGTTTACTTGTTATTAACTGACAAACGTTAAATAAATGCTTTTAAAAAGTATTTATTTATTATAATATATTTCTTGTTTTAGTCAAGTAATATATTTACTTTTTTTGTTTATCTAAAACTTCTTTAATAGTATTATTCAGTCGGCGTAAATTATACGAAATATCAATGACAAAGAAAAGCATAAAACTAGACATTATCGCGGTTAAAACAAACATTAAAGACATACCCACCTCCTTTGGTTATGGTTATTTATATATATTAACATAAAATATGAACGTATGCAAAATTAAAGCACTAAATCCTTTTGCACATGATAAATTTGCTTGATCGTTTCTTCTATGCCGTATTTATAATCCCACATGGGATAGTGGGATTTGAATTTTGAAACATCGCTTACCCACCAAATATGATCACCGATACGGGCAAGGTCAATATATTCATAGTTAAATTTTTCCCCGGCTAATTCTTCGCACATCTGGATTGCCTCAAGCACAGAAACATTAGCGAACCTGCCTCCGCCTAAATTATATACTTCTCCGCAGCGAGGATTCTGGAAATACTGATAAAAAGCATTGACCATATCAAAAGAATGGATATTATCCCTGACCTGTTTGCCCTTATATCCGTAAATCTTATATTTACGCTTAGTTACTGCGCATTTAACCAAATATGACAAAAAACCATGCAGCTCTGCACCAGAATGCGCAGGGCCTGTTAAACACCCGCAGCGGAAAACACCCGTGCGCAGATGGAAATACTTCCCATACTCCTGCACCATAATATCCGCGGCAACCTTAGAGGCGCCAAAAACAGAATGAAGGCAATTATCAATGCTCATGGACTCATCGATGCCTTTAAAATACTTGTGGCCCTCTTCAATCTCAAAACGTTTTTCTTTTTCCACCAAAGGAAGCCAATTTGGAGTATCGCCGTAAACCTTATTGGTCGAAGTAAAGACAAACACGGCCCGGGGGCAAAACTGGCGCAAGCCCTCAAGCAAAACCAGCGTGCCTGCGGCATTAACCCCAAAATCAACAATAGGATCCTTAGCTGCCCAATCATGAGAAGGCTGGGCAGCGGTATGCACAATTAAAACAATACCACTATTATACCTTTCAAATATAAAATTTATTTTACGCTGATTGCGGATATCGACGGAATAATGACGGAAGTTTTTATGAAGTTTTCTAAGGCGGTTCCTATTCCAGACAGTTGAGCCGTCCGCTCCAAAGAAACTTTTACGCATATTGTTGTCAATTCCTACAACATCGAACCCTTTTTGCGCAAAGAAACTGACAGTTTCTGAACCGATTAGCCCGGAAGAACCGGTGACAATAACAACAGCCATATCCCTCCCTCTTGGTTAGGGGGCCAGCGCCACTTATTTATTATAAAACTTATTGATATCTTTAAGCTTGCTCTTAAGCCATCGTTGATGTTTAAAAGACCATTCGACGGTAAATTTAAGGCCTTGCGCGAGCAAAACACCAGGTTTCCAGCCAAGTTCATGGCAGAGTTTCTTAGAATTAAGGCTGTACCTTATATCATGGCCAAGGCGGTCTTTTACAAATTCAAATCTATCTCCGTTAGCTCCTAAAGCTTCTAATAGCAGCCTGACTGTATCTATATTTTTACTCTCCTGAGCGCTTCCTAAATTATAAACCTCTCCAATTTTTCCCTTGCTCATAATCTTCGAAATACCCGCCACGCAGTCATCAACATAAAGCCATTCACGCACGTTTAGGCCCTTTCCATAAACCGGAATCTTTGCGCCATCTAACACTCTAAGAATGGCCAACGGAATTAACTTTTCAGGGTACTGCCAAGGCCCATAGTTATTGGAAGGCCGCACAATAATAGCCGGAAAATTATATGTCCTCACATATACCTGCACTAAAAAATCTGCAGCTGCTTTAGAGGCAGCATAAGGGCTATTCGGTTTAACCGGAGAATTCTCGTTAAATTTTCCTCGGGCAATCTCTCCATAAACTTCATCGGTGCTTATGAAAATAAATCTATTTATATTGTGTTTACGCCCGGCATCCATAAGAATTTGCGTGCCCTGAATGTTAGTTTCAATAAACGGGGTCGCATCATTAATACTGCGGTCAACATGGCTTTCGGCGGCAAAATGCACGATAATATCCGGTTTTTCCTTTGCAAAAATATCTTCAACCCCGCGCTTATTGCAGATATCTGTTTTATAAAGTTTAAACCTGCCTTTTACTTCATGCAGGCGCCTTAAGTCTCCGGCATAGGTGAGCTTATCCAAAATAACGGGTAAAACCCCCTGTTTAATTAAAAACCGGACAAAGGCGCTCCCGATAAATCCGGCTCCTCCGGTAACTAGGATTTTAGGTATTCTTTTACGCATTCTTCAAGTACCGAGTTAATATTCCGGACCTTAAAACCGCTTCTTTCAAGCTTACGCACGGAAAGAAGTAAATTGGTCCGCACCAATCCAAGATTGCGGTAATCGACAATAGTATATTTAAATTCCGGAATATATTTCTGGTAAATTTTCATAAGCAGCGGATAACGCAGGCCTCCTTTATTTACCACATTATAAATCCCCCGGGCATCAATCTTTATCAAATGCTTAATTGCTTGAATAAAATCGGGGATATAGGTCACGGAATTGGGGATATCGATAATTTTTTTGTATTTTATAAGCTTATCCAATACGTTTTTAGGGTGCTTAGCATTAAGCAAGGGAATCCTGGTCCTTACGATGAGAATATTATACTTCTTCGCCAGCGGCTGGAGAACCCTCTCCGAATAAATTTTACTTCGGCTATAAAATAATTTAAAGAAGTAATCCTCGCTGTCTTCATTTATCGGCCTATCTTTCTTATAATCAAAGTTAAAAATACATCCGCTGCTTATATGCACCAGTTTTATATTGTTTCGTAAGGCCGCTTCTGCCAGCATGACCGGAATAAAACTATTGGCTAAGAGCGTACTATCTTTGTCAAACTCACAATCATCTACATTACGCCTGCCGATTGAACCGATACAATTAATAATTATTTTAGGCTTATACCTTTTAACAAGCCTATCAGCGTCGTTAAAACGATTTATAATCGAGCCGCTAATATTGCAATTAAACTCTTTTTGCAGCCTGCGGCCGATAAAACCTTTCCCTAAAATCAGAATATTTTTATTCATTTTTCAGCAAATCTTTTAAGTATTGGCCATAACCCGTAGGTATGGCGCGGGCTAACTTTAACAATTGAATTTTATCAATATAGCCCATGCGATAAGCCACCTCTTCAACGCAGCCGATTTTTAACCCTTGCCGGTCCTCAATTGTTTTAATAAAAATTGAGGCGTCGATTAATGACTCATAGGTTCCGGTATCAAGCCAGGCATGCCCTCGCCCAAGAAGCTGAATTTTAAGCTGTTTCTTCTTTATATATTCATTATTAACAGCGGTAATCTCCAGTTCTCCTCTTTTCGAAAGCTTAATTTTCTTTGCAATCTCAACTACCTTATTGTCGTAGAAATACAGCCCTGAAACTACCCAATTAGATTTTGGTTCTTTTGGTTTCTCTGTAATCGAAATAACTTTACATCTTTTATCAAATTCAAGCACGCCATATCGGACAGGGTCTTTTATATAGTAACCGAAAATAATTGCCCCATTCTTTAGCTTAGCGGACTCCTTAAGAAGATGCCCCAGATTATAGCCATAAAAGATATTATCCCCCAAGATAAGGCTTACACTGTCTTTAGCGATAAAATCTTCGGCAATAATAAAACTTTGTGCTATCCCTTTTGGTTCAGGCTGGACTGCGTAAGAAAGCTTAATTCCTAAGCTGCATCCATCACCAAGTAAATCCTTAAATCTCGGGGTGTCTTGCGGCGTTGAAATCACTAATATATCTTTAATTCCGGCGAGCATCAAAACCGACAATGGATAATAAATCATTGGCTTATCGTAAACAGGCAGCATCTGCTTACAGACACCTTTAGTTATTGGATAAAGACGGGTAGCTTTACCTCCGGCAAGGACAATCCCCTTCACTTGGCCCCCTTTTCCTGCTTTTGCGGCAAGCTGTAATTAAAATATAAATATATAAGTATGATCAAGGTAATTAAAGATATTGAATTTGCGCAGATAATTATAGGGTCCCTGCGATAAAAACCATAGATTATCCATAAAGTTACCCCTAAAGAAAGCTGATAAACGGTAACAAGGCTCACATCTTTTACGGATTTAGTTCTTAAGGCCCTGGCTATTTGAGGAATAAATGAAAGCGAGGTAAGTATTGCTGCTATTGCGCCGATAAATGTCCAAACCATAATTAATGATACTTCTATTTTTATTGCTTAAATTTTATTCTAAGAAAACGGCGTGAACCAACCTTTAAAATACCTTCGGATTTCGGCATAAAAGTTTCATTTTCAATTTTCTTGTTATCAAAACTAACAGCCCCTTCTCTAATCAGCCGGCGCACTTCATTTCCGCTTGAAACAAGTTTATTTTCAATAAGTATTGTTTTTATCGTTAATGTTCCGTTGGTTTGAACCACCGGCAATCCGGATGGAATTTCTTTCTGAGAAAATACGCGGTTAAATTCCTTAGCTTCATATTCGGCGGCTTGTTTAGAATGATACTGTGCAATAACGATCTTTGCCAAATTGACCTTAGCATCTTTAGGGTGCATTGATTTAACCTGCCCCGGGCATTCATCAGTTAAATATTCATAATATTTAAGCATCAGCTCATCGGAAATTGACATAATCTTACCAAACATATCTTTGGCCGGCTCATTAATACCGATATAGTTGCCGTAGCTTTTACTCATCTTTAGAACACCGTCGGTGCCTTCCAGTAACGGCATAGTTAAAACAACCTGCTGCGGCTGGCCAAAGTCTTTTTGGAATTGCCGGCCTACAAGCAAATTAAATATCTGGTCGGTACCGCCGATCTCCAGATCAGCCTCGAGCATAACCGAATCATATCCCTGCATAAGCGGATAAACAAACTCTAAGATAGAGATATTAGCACCACTGGTATAACGCTTTTTGAAATCATCCCGGGTAAGCATCTGGGAAACTGAAGCATGAGTAGTAAGTTCAAGTATCTGGACACCGGACATCTTCTCAAACCATTTACTGTTAAAAACAATTTTTAGCTTGCGCATATCAAGAATTTTTGCCACTTGGGATTTATAAGTTTGGGCATTTTTTACTACTTCCTGTTTAGTAAGCTGCTTTCTAATTTCAGAGCGGCCGCTAGGATCCCCGATTTGGCCGGTAAAATCTCCAATAAGAAAGTAAACTTCATGGCCTAAATCCTGAAATTGACGCAGTTTACGCAAAAGAACAGTGTGGCCTAAATGCAGGTCAGGGGCCGTTGGGTCAAAACCTGCTTTAATTTTTAAGGGGCGCCCGGATTTAATGCTCATCTGGAGTTTTTTAGATAACTCCTCCTCAGAGATTAAATCTATAGCGCCCCTTTTAATTATCGCTAATTGCTTGTCTAACTCCATTATAATCTGGCGGTTAATCCTATCTTAGCCTGCTCAACATCTACCTTAATTATCTTCACGTTTATTTTATCTCCCGGCTTTAAATTAGCAACTGTTTCTTTGTTAATTTCGCTGGAGTAAATCAAACCCTCAAGCTCCTCTTCAATTTTGGCAAATACCCCGAATTCAGTCAGGCTTGAGACCTCGACTTCTATCTGAGTGTCAAGAGGGTATTTCTCTGCGATATCCGGCCATGGATTTGCCTGCAGCTGCTTTAACCCTAAAGCAATCCTGCGGTTAGCCGAATCAACGGAAAGTACAGAAACATCAACTTTTTGCCCTTTTTTCAAAACATCCTGCGGGTGGCCGATTCTCTTAGTCCAGGAAATATCAGAAACATGGATCATCCCTTCAAGATTAGAATCCAGCTCCACAAACGCCCCGTATTCAGTAAATCCGCGGACCTTGCCGGATACGGTTGAGCCAACCGGGTACTTTGATTCTGCTTCCAGCCACGGATTCTGCTCTAGCTGTTTAAGGCTGAGAGATATTCTGCGCGAATCTTTTTCCACGCTTAATATCTGTGTTTCCACCATATCTCCGACAGCAAACATCTCGCCGGGATTATTAACCCGCTTAGTCCAGGAAATTTCAGAAACATGAATCAGGCCTTCAATGCCTTTTTCCAATTCTACAAAAACTCCGTAAGGAAGGATATTTACAACTTTGCCCTTCACCTTTGCCCCTACGCTGAATTTTCCTTCGATATCTTTCCATGGATCAGAGAGCCTCTGCTTTAGGCCTAAAGAAACTTTACCTGAAGCCTGATCGAGATTTAAAACCATTACTTCTATCTTGTCTCCGATAGCGACAATCTCCGAGGGATGGCTGATCTTTGACCATGACATATCGGTAATATGCAAAAGCCCGTCAACCCCGCCTAAGTCGATAAAAGCCCCAAAATCGGTAATCGCTTTAACTAAACCCGGATAGATATTTCCGATTTTTAACTCCCCCCAAATCTTACTTTTAGCCACATCCCTGTCTGCCTGAACTGCTTCACGGCGGCTGACAATAATACTGCGGCGCAAATTGTTTACTTTGACGATCTTAAACTTAAATACCTTGTATAAAATATCCTTGTCCGGGATATTGCGAAAAGAAGAGAGGGAACTGGGCAAGAAACCTTCGATTCCCATAATATCGACAAGGAACCCTCCTTTTACTTTCTTGACCGGCCTGCCTTCAACTAAAGTACCCTCATTGGATAATTTGACTATTTTATCCCAACCCTGCATACGCATTGCTTTTTCGCGCGATAAGGTCATAACCCCTGCGTCATTTTCCATGGTTTCCAGCAAAAATTCCATCTCCCGTCCAATTACAAGATCACCTGGGCTAAACTCGGCAATAGGAACAATACCTTCGGATTTAAAACCAACATCAACTAAAACTTCTTTACTTTTTATTCCCACAATCTTGCCGCTGACAACCTGGCCTTCTTTTAAAACTTTAATACTCTGATTATACAATTGCTCTAATTCTGCTCTGGTATCTGACATTGTTAATAACTCCCTTTCTTAAATTATTATTTTATTATAATTAGTTACCCGATAATTGTTTAATCTCAGCCATTATCATATTCGCAATTTCCTGATAAGGCTTCCCCCTTTCTATATGAATTTCTTTCCCAAAACGTAAAACTATCTTTCTGCCAAAATTAATTTTTTTACGTGTCCCCTTTGGCATAGCCTCATATGTCCCTGAAACAAAGGCCGGAATAACCGGGACATTCGCCTTATCCGCAAGGAATCCTACTCCGGGTTCAGGGTTAATAAATGCTTTATCAACTGTGCGGCGTGTTCCCTCCGGAAAAATCGCCAGGCCCTCTCCGCTCCGGGCAATGCGCAGCGAATTCTTTAATGCGGAGAAATCCACAGTGTTTCTTCTCACCGGTATCACACCCACGGAACTCATCCAAAATGCAAGAAACCGGTTATTAAATAAGGTGTCTCTGGCCATAAAATGCACGCTACGCAGGCAGCCTGACCCCAAAACAATGGGGTCCAGATAACTTACATGATTACAGGCAAGAATAAAGCCTCCCTGGCTCGGTAAATATTCTCTACCCTCTACTTTAAGCCTGAAAAAGATTTTTAAAAAAGCCAACAGTATAAGCCTGCTAAACCTATACGCCATCCTTTAAAATTATTGCCTTTGCCAAAACAAGCAGCTTCTTTGCCCGAGCGAGGCTTTTAGCTTCGGCATAAGTGCGCATAATCGGCTCAGTGCCTGAACCACGAAACATCAGCCAGCTTTGATCTTCACAAATAAGCTTTATTCCGTCGTAATCTTTAATATCTACAACCTGTTTGCCTAATAATTGGTTAGGAAGATTTTCTTTCTTTGGCTCAACGCGCTTCTTCAAATGAAAATCCTGGCGCACATAATAATATTTACCAAATTTAGCTTCGGTTTCATTTAAAATCTTAAGCATATTTTTATTACGGTAAACCATCATTTCAATTAAAAGCAATCCGGCCATAGTCCCATCGCGTTCAGGTATATAACCTTTTACCCCCATACCGCCTGCTTCCTCCCCGCCGGCAACGATATCTTCAGTCTCCATAAGATTGGAAATATACTTAAAACCTACGGGGGTTTCATAAAGTTTTATACCCAAGAATTCAGCAATATTATCCATCATTGTTGAGCCGCAAATTGTTTTAACCAAACCGCCGCTAAAATGCCGATCCTGATTCAGATGTAGCGCGAGTAAACCTAAAATCTTCTGAGGATGAATGAATACTCCGCCGCAGGCAACGGCGGCAATCCTATCGGCATCACCATCAAGGGCAATACCTAAATCAAACTTTTCTTTCCTCACGCGCTCCTTTAATTCCTTTAAGTTCTCTTCAACCGGCTCAGGCCTTCCTCCTGCGAAAGAAGGATTAATTGTATTACGCATAAACTCTAATCTTATGTTTGTACCTTTGAGCACTTCTGCAATAAAACTATCCCCCGAACCATACATCGAATCGACAAGGACTCTGAATTTTTTGTTTTTAATTTTCTTTAAATCAATATAGTTACGGATAAACTTTATATAATCCTTAATGATATCTACCTTCTTAATTGAATCGGCGCTAGCGTTATCTTTTAAGGGACTCTTACCGATAAGGCCTTCAACTTCACGGGTTATCTCCTGGCTCGCCCCGCCGCCGCTTGAATTCTTGATTTTAAAACCATTATATTCTGCCGGATTATGGGATGCAGTAATCATAATCCCTAAATCAAGCTTAAGCGATTTCACCGCAAAGCTTAAAGCAGGAGTAGGCGTAGGCCGGTCCGAGAGATACGCCTCTATGCCGTTACTCTTTAAAACCACAGAGGCAGCTTCCGCAAAGTTAGCAGACATAAAACGCGTATCATAACCCACTGCTACTCTTTTCCCGCTGCCCAAATAATCAGCCACCGCTTGGCTTAAAATCTTAACGTTTTCAAAAGTATAAGTATCTGCAATAATCGCACGCCATCCGTCAGTTCCGAATTTAATCTGAGAAGCCGTATTACTCATTTTATGTTTCTCCTCTTCTTAAGTTGTTGATTGCACTTTTTGTATTTTTTGCCCCAAATATATACGAGCCGGCAACTAAAACATTGGCGCCGGCATCTTTTACGATTTTCGCAGTAATATCATTAATCCCGCCGTCAACAAAAATATCCTTATTAAACAATAAACGCAGCTGCCTTATCTTATCTATTGCTTGCGGCATAAAAGCTTGACCGCCAAAACCGGGATTGACAGACATAATCAGGACAAAATCCACTATTCCTAAGGTTTTTTTGATACTAACCAAAGGGGTTGCCGGATTTAAAGATATCCCCAATTTTATACCTTTACTTTTTAATTTTCTGGCGATAGCCACCAATTCTTTAAAAGTAACGGTTTCAATATGCACCGTAATCATATCGCTTCCGGCTTTAACAAAAGCATCCACGTATTTAGCGGGATTTTCAATCATTAAATGCACATCCAGGTCTAATTTTGTCGCCTTGCGCATATATTTTACAACTACGGGCCCGATGGTTATATTAGGGACAAAATGCCCGTCCATCACATCAACGTGAATTAAATCTGCCCCCGCATTCTCAACCTTCTTAAGTTCAGAACCGAGCTTGCTAAAATCTGCCGATAATATTGACGGGGCAATCCTTATGTTCATTTATACAGCTTCCTTTTCTTTATGTAATCAAAAACTTTATCCGGGACAAGATAACCAAACGACTTACTCTCCTGAATACAAGCGCGCACTTCAAAACCCGAAACATCCACCGCCCGGATAGCTAAAGTCTGGATATAATGAGGTATTTTCTCAAGCGGGAACCCGGGCCTTGTGGCTACCACAAAATTTACCATTTTGATTATTTGGCTTAAATCCTTCCATTCGTTCAAATATTTAAGCAGGTCAGAGCCGATAATGAAATAAAGCTCATCCCGGGGAAATTTCGATTTCAATTCCTTTAAAGTATCAATTGTATAAGACCGGCCCTGGCGCTTAATCTCAATATCGGATACCGCAAAGAATTTGTTGCTCTTAATTGCCAGCTTAAGCATTTTTAAGCGGTCATAGGCCGGAGCAATATTTATATTATCCTTATGCGGAGGAAGAGCTGTAGGAATAAAGATGATCTTATCTAACCTTAATTTTTCCCTTACCTCTTCTGCTAAAATCAAATGGCCAATGTGCACCGGGTTAAAGGTCCCGCCGAGAATACCGATTTTCATTGCCGAACCTGGCCAGAGCCATAAACCGTATATTTATAAGTGGTCAGTTCTTCTAAGGCCATGGGCCCCCGGGCATGCAGCTTATCGGTTGAAATACCGATCTCGGCCCCCATACCGAACTGATTACCGTCGGTAAAACGGGTAGAGGCATTCACATAAACACAGGCTGAATCCACCTCTTTTAAAAACTTTTCTGCACTCTCATGGCTATCCGTAACAATGCTGTCTGAATGATGCGAGCCATATTCATTTATGTGCGCTATCGCACTGTCCAAACTATCAACCACCTTAACTGAAAGGATTAAATCCAGGTACTCACTACGGTAATCCTTTTCACTTGCTAATTTTGTCCATTTGGCAATTCTTTTGGTTAAGGCGCACCCGCGTATCTCAACTTGTGACTCTTTGAAAATCTTAAGCATCCCGGGTAGAAACCTTGCGGCAACATCCCGATGCACAAGCATGCTTTCCATGGCATTACAGACTCCCGGTCTTTGTACCTTAGCATTAAAACAAATATTTTCGGCCATATTCAAATCTGCCTGTTCATCCACATAAACATGACAGATACCCTTATAATGTTTAATCACCGGTATGCGCGAAGAGTTAACCACCCTATTAATCAACTGCTCACCTCCCCGGGGAATAACCAAATCAATATAATTATTCAGCTTAAGCAAAACATCTACCGCCTCATGCTCAACAGTATCAATCAAATTAATTGTCCCTTTTGGCAGGCCTGCTCCGAGCACAACCTTGTTTAAAATATTAAAAATGGCCAGGTTTGAATTCAGGGATTCGCTTCCACCGCGCAAAATAACGCTGTTGGCGGCTTTAAAACACAACCCGATACAATCCGAGGTAACATTCGGCCGGGATTCATAAATTATAGCAACTACACCGATAGGCGTACGCACTTTATTAATCTTTAACCCGCTAGAAACTTCCCATGAACGGATAATCTCTCCGGCAGGATCCTTAAGCCTTGCCACTTCAAGCAAAGAATCGGCCATCTGCTTTATCCTTGAATCGGACAGGGTTAGGCGGTCGATAAAAACTTTATTCTTCCCCTTACAGGCAGAAATATCTTTTTTGTTGGCACTTAAAATGCGTTCGGTATTGGCCAATAACGCAGAGGCCATGTCCTCTAACACCGCATTCTTTGCCTCTGCCGGAAGTATGGCTAACTTACGCGATGAGATTTGAGCAAGTTTAGCAACATTTTCTAAATTTTTACTTAGATCTTTCCGCATTTTATTTAGGCAAGAATATTGTCCCCTCAGAAAAAGGATTTTCCGCTAACCTGGCAATAACACCCTTCTCAGCTCCGTTAGCAATCACGCAAGGAAGGCCCTCCTCAACAGCGATACGCGCCGCCTCTATTTTTGTCACCATGCCCCCGACACAAGTATTTTTACTGGTCGGACAGGCAAGAGATTTAATTTCACCGGTAATTTTATTTACCCTTCGTATAATATTTCTATCCCTATCCATAAGACCGTCAACATCAGAGAGAATAATCAATAAATCAGCACCGACAAGAATAGAAACTAAGGCTGAAAGCCGGTCATTATCCCCCAGCTTGATTTCTTCCGTAGCGACTGTATCATTTTCATTTATAATCGGAACACATTTTAATTTTAACAAAGTATTTAATGTGTTTTTAGCATTATGGTAGCGCAAGCCAAGAAAATCATCCCAGGTTAAAAGAAGCTGAGCGCAATTTAAACGGTGTTTATTTAACGCGAGCTTATAAACGTGCATCAACTCGTGCTGGCCTATGGCAGCGGCAGCCTGCAGGCGCGCAAGCTCTTTAGGGCGGCTGCGTAACCTTAAGATTGACATACCTAAAGCGATTGCCCCGCTTGAAACAAGCACTACCTCCTTACCTTCATTAATCAAACCGGATACCTGACGGGCGATACCATGCACTAAAGCCGTATCCAGCTTATTTTTAACAGGGCTAAAAAGGCTGGAGCCGATTTTGACAACAATCCTTTTATATTTTTTTTGCGACCGCATTGACTAACTCCTCTAAATTATTTTTCTCCAGCGCCGAAATTGCATAAACCGGCTTTTTAATTAACTTCTTAAACCGTTTTAAATTCTCTTCAGCGCCGCTAATGTCCATTTTATTGGCGCAGACAACCTGTGGCTTCCTGTAAACTTCCTTACTGTATTTTTTTAACTCTGAATTTATCTTCTTATAATCATCTACCGGATCTCTGCCCTCAAAACCAGCCATATCCAATAGGTGGATTAAAACTTTTACCCGCTCAACATGTTTTAGGAATTTATCCCCCAAACCACGGCCTTCTGAAGCACCCGAAATTAAGCCGGGAATATCAGCAATAACAAATCTTCTATGTTCCGCATTTACCACCCCTAAAACAGGGGCAGTGGTCGTAAACGGATACGAAGCGATTTTTGGATGCGCGTTGGAAATCGCAGAAATTAAAGTAGATTTACCCGCGTTCGGAAATCCAACTACCCCTACATCGGCAAGGAGCTTTAAATTCAGAATAAGTGTTTTTTCTTCTCCCGGTTCACCCGGAGTGGCTTCTTTACGATGCCAACTGCCTATGCCGCCCTTACCGCCTCGAGCAACAATTACTGATACACCATCTTCATCCAAATCACGCAGGATAGAGCCTGTTGCCTCGTCCTGAATAATTGTACCTAATGGAACACGGACAATTACGTCTTCTGCGCCTCTCCCCTTTTTATGGTTACTTTGACCATGTCCGCCGTTTGAACCGAAAAAATGCCTGTGATGTTGGAAATCAAGAAGCGTAAGCAGGTTATGGTCCACCTGGAAAACTATATCCGCCCCTTTTCCTCCATCTCCTCCGTCAGGCTTACCCTGGCGCTGATACTTATCGCGGTATAAACTTTGACAACCTCTGCCGCCGCTTCCGGCCCGCACATTAATTTTAGCGCTATCAATAAACACTTAAGATTATATGCCTAATTCAATAGATTTAATCTTCAATTCGGTAAGTTGAGCACGATGGCCTTTTGTCCAATGCATGGCCTTTCTGCGGCGGTATTTAAAAGCAATGGTCTTTTCGCCTAGAAACTGTTTTAAAACTGCGGCCTGGACTTTGGCGCCTTTAACATAAGGAGTTCCGACCTCAACTTTTTTATCCTTTGAAACCAATAAAACCTTATCTATGGTAATACTGTCTCCTTTAGCAACTACCTGCTTGTTTACTTCAATGACATCGTCTTTTTTTACATTATACTGCTTTGATCCAACCTCAATTATTGCATACATTTGACTGCCTCCTCAACCTTGCCGCATGCCTACCGGATAAAATAAGGCAATATGGCCCTTAAATAAAATTAGTTAAACTTGAATTTGATATTATATACCTGATGAAACTGAGGGTCAAGCTATTTTGATGTCTTCTAAATGCGCAGTTGGGTTTGAGATCAGGTTAATCTTTACCCTATATTTGTGCTCAATTGCGCGCAGGGCCTCCTTATCTTTTAAGATTTCATCGACCACAGGCGCAGCTAAAGTAAGTGAGGCCTGTTTTAAGGATTTACCCTTAAGATAGCGCTTAAGCTCTTTTAAGGCAAAAATTCCCAAAGTTTGAGGTGAACGCAGCTTGCCTTTACCCTTACAATACGGACAGGGGTGAAAGGAAAGCATCTGCACGGTTTTGTGGATTCGTTCCCGGGTCATCTCCAGTATTCCGAATTTAGATATTCCCAGAATATCATATTTAGCGCGGTCTCCGGATAAAGCTTTTTTAAAAATATTAAGCAGCTCCCGACGGTGGCCTTCACGCTCCATATCAATAAAATCAATTACGATTATACCTCCTAAATCACGCAATACCAGCTGGCGGGCAATCTCAACGGCAGCTTCGGCATTAACCTTAAAAGCCATTTCTTCTTGATTTACCTTCTTCTTAAAACCGCCGCTATTTACGTCGATTACAACTAAACCCTCTGTCGGCTCAATAATCAAATAAGCCTTGGACTTCATATAGACATGGCTTTCAAAGATGTGATTAATCTGCTTTTCCACGTCTTTTGCGCCAAAAAGGTCATCCCCTCTGTAAAGTTCTACTTTTTTACACAGATAATTCAAGAATGTGCGCATAAAATGCTGAATACGGTAAAATTCAGGCTTAGAATCAACGATAAGCTTGGTAATATCTTCGGTGAAAGAATCCCGGATTGCGCGCAAAGGCAGGTCATACTCTTCATAAATCAAAGACGGCGCTTTTTTATCCTGCGCAATTTTCTCCAGGCGTTTCCACAGTTTATAAAGAAACTGTGCATCGCGGGTTAGCTCCTGGCTGGAACGGCCGCTAGCGGCAGTGCGCACAATAAAACCTACCTGATCAGGAAATTTAAGCCCTTTAAAAATTTCGCGCAGGCGCTTTCTTTCTCCTTCGTCTTCAATACGCCGCGATATTCCTCCCTGTTTGTCCAGGGGCATAATTACTAAATACCTTCCGGCGAGTCCTATCTGCGTAGAAAGCCGCGGGCCCTTAGTACCAAAAGACTCTTTAACCACCTGGACTAAAACCTCTTGGCCCTTTTTTACCTCTTTAATCGGGGTTTGCTGCGGCGACTCTACTGACTCATAAGCAGACTCGATTTCCGAAAGATACAGAAAACCGTTCTTAGGCAAGCCGATATCCACAAAAGCTGCCCCAATAGACGGCATGACCGCCTCTATCCTTCCCTTATAAATATTACCGACGATAGTACGGTCCTGCGGCCGCTCAATATGAAATTCCAAAAGCTGCCCGTCGCTAACTATAGCAACGCGCTTTTCTTGCGCTTCAGAATTAATTAAAATTTCCTTGGACATCTTTAATCCGGATCCCTTCTGGTAATTGTCTTTGCAGCCTATTTCTAAAATGATCCGGTTCGACCGGAAATTTTAAGACGATTATAGCTTCTTCGCTATCGCTTTCAACCCCTAATTTTAATGCTCTTTTTAAGCTTAATTTAGGATGGGGATTGAAGCCTTCCGACATCTTTAAAGGCAAATCCGCCCGGCGCATAGCACGCATAAATAGGCGCATAAGGTCTAAATGCGAAATAAAACGCATCAGGCCTTGCTTAGAAAAAATAAAATTAACTTTATACACGACAAACCTTTCTTATCTCTTTTTCTTGCGGGCGGCGGGTACTTTATTTGGCTCCGCGGAAGGTCTTTGATTCAACCTTTCTTCAAGCTTAGTCAACTCCTCAGGAGAATAATCGTTAGGCTTAACAATCCGGGCGGTAATAAATATGAGCAGGTCTATTTTTTCAACACTATCTTCATCGCGGCCAAAAAACTTTCCTACCCATGGCAAATCAACCAGAAAAGGAATTCCCACCCTTGTTTTGGTTTTAACATCTTTAAGCAGTCCGCCTATAACAATAGTTTCTCCGTCGTTAAGCAATACCTGGGTCTGGGCCTCCCGCACATCGATAATAGGATATTCTGTTGTCGTCTGTTCCTCTCCGGCAGTAGAAGTAGCCGTAACAGTAGCATCTGAAGAAGTAATACTCGGGTGGACAATCATATTGATATACCCTTCTTCACTGATTTGCGGGACAACATTCAGGCGTATACCAATCTCCTGATAATAATCCAGCGTCTGGGTAACAGTCGGGCCGCTGGTATCATTACCCGCCGTAACCGTAGATTGTAATATAGGCGTATGGTATCCGACCAACATCGATGCTTCCTGATTATCAAGAGTAAGAATGCTGGGAGCGGACAAGGTATTAGTGCTCGAATCGCTTTCCAAAGCGTGCACAATTGCTTCAAACTGCGTCCCGGTTAATTTCCTAAAAACAAACTCGCCTCCTGCGGTATATGGATTTGCAGCAGTAAGCAGGGCACCGGAAGCCGTGCCTAAAGCATGGCCGCCGATAGCCTGCTTACCCTGCCTTATTGTTTGCGTAGTAATCGCTGCAGATTCGGCATTAGTAGAAGAACCTAACCCCCAGTCAACACCCAAATCTTTTAGTTTAGTTTTGTTGACCTCCATAAACTTGGTCTCAACCAACACCTGCCTAGGCTTAATATCGATCTTTGGCAAAATAACATTCCGGATCTTATCAAGGGTACTTGCGGTATCGGTAACAACCAGCATCTTTGATTTTACGGAAGGGTCAAATTCCGCTTTCTTCATTACCGTCTCGCCTGCGGCGTTCTTCTCATAAGAAACAGTTTCAGCCTTGACAGCATCAGCTTGTTCCCTTATCAACGCAGAGCTTGAAGCCTTGGTATCTTTACCGATCTGAAATGTCCCGAATTGCCAGCCCTTTTGCCCGCGCATATAAAGAACCGATATCCTGCCGCGGGGAGAAAGCAAAGGTATGATTATTTTCTGCGCGTCCTGCGCATCTAAAAACTTTAAGGTAATAATATCTGTCTGCAGCGGCTCTTCAGCGGCAATTTTCGCCACATTTTCCATCTTAGTCACTAAAATCACATTGCCTTGCTTCTGATAACCAAAACCATAAGTCTTTAAAATTACATCCAGCGCTATCTCCCAAGGAACATCTGAAAGGCGCACAGATATATTCCCTATTACATCAGGGGTAGTTACGATATTTACTCCGGACTTATAAGATATAATTTTAAGCACATTATTAATATCCGCCTCTTTAAAATCAAAGGTTACATTTTCCTGGCTGGAAACTACCCCCATAGAAGAAAGTTCCTGGGGTTTAGAATTAATACCTGCCGGATCCACTGCAAGCTGGCCGGATGCGGCAATCTGGCCAGGGGAACTCAATACTTCCTGGCCTGCAAAAGCCAAAGCATAAAAAGTAAAAACAAATATAAAGAATATTTTTTTCATTCTGCTCCCTTCTTAGTTAACTCTACCTCCGAAAGCTCTCCATTTTTGATGAAAATTACTTTATTCTCAAGGATCTTTAAAACACGGTAATCTCCAACGGGGTCTCCGATTCCAACTACCATGGAGTTGACAATGGCAAAACAGCGCCCGTATTTATCATAAATAATTCCTTCTATCGATAGCCCTGCTCCGGATGCGGCTTCCTCTTGTTTGTCAAGTTTAAGCAGCCTGCCTTCAGGAGTAACCAGCGGGATAAACGGATTACGCCTGCCCCTTGGGTTATAGGCAAAATCATTCTGACAAAATGCCGGAGACAAGGTTAATACTAAAAACAAAATAATTAAAATTTTCCTATTTAGTAACATAAGTTTTTATTACCAGGCTAACCTTTTGCTTCATATAATCCGACAGCTGCGTCGAAATCTTTAATTCGCTGACCCCCATAAAGACCTGAGAATGCTCAAGGGCATTAATAAACTTGCCCAGGTTATGGTAATCACATACAAGATCCAAATTAATCAGATACGGAATAAATTTATCCGACACCCCGGATGTTTTTGCAGTCTTTACCTCATAGCTGGGGCGTATTTGAGAAATCATGATATCAAATTTATTTGCCTGCCTTGAAATATCCTTGAGAAGCCCCGAAATCTGGTTTTCTGAAAGAATCTTGGAAGACTTTGCCGGAGCCTTCTCCAGGCGTACACTCTGCTTATCCTTGGAAACACGCATACTCTCCAAATCACGGTTTAAATTTGCGATATCTTTTTCTATGCGTGCGATCTTTGGGTCTAAGCTTTTTAACCCGGATACTTGGGCCTTTAAAATAAAACTTAAATCAACATAAACAATCAAGACGCAAAAAATCACAATTAATATTTTCTTTTGATTATCTAATTGTATATTTGCTAGGCTCATTTATTTTTTAAAACCCCGGTAAAAACAAAATCTGCGACATCATACCCCTCAATATTTCTTTTTTGCACGTTACTTAGTTCAAACCCGGAAAAGTCTTTTGAGAATGCGGTATCCGCTTTCAGATTATCCAACAGCTTATGGATCAAGCCAACCTCTTCCCTTTCCAAGGAAACAACTGAACCCTGTATGGTTATGTTCTTGCTATTAACCGTTATATCATTAAACCAAACACCGGCAGGCAGGTTAAGGCTTAATTTGTTTAATTTCTGCGCCCAAAGGACTCTCTGATTATTTAAAACCTGTGTAATACCGGCCTCCTGATAAACGGCAGAAAATTCTTTATTAAACTCATCAAATGCTTTTTTCTGCGGCTCCATCGCTAGCCACTTCCTGTTCAACGAAACAAGTTTACCGTTTTTAAAAATGACCGCGGCGGCAAAATAAAGATGCGCCAGAACGAATATCCCTAATAATACCGGAATAGCATAAATAAACAACTGATCCTGATTAAACCCCAGACTGCTTTTAACAGATACCTGTTCCGGGTTTTTAGCCCTGACCTTAACCCTTAATTCTTCCGGTAATAAATTTATTTCGATCATATTCAGCGTAAAGCTAAGCCCATGGCAACATTAAATTGCGCAGCGCATTGCTTTAATTTTTCCGCATCTAATTTATCGGAAATTTTTATCTTCCTAAAAGGATCCCAAAATTCCACCTCTATCCCCAGGCAGGCGGATAGCATTTCGCCTAAACCAGGGATCTTTCCCGCCCCCCCGCTTAAAAATATCTTGACCACATTGGAAGTATTCTGGCTTTCATAATAATCAAAAGAAGTGCGGATCTCGGCGGCTAAATTTGTAAGCACGCTCTCGACCGATGCTTTAACCTTATTGGCGTTCTCCGCATCGGGGGTAATCTTTAATTTTTCGGCCTCTTTAAAATCAATGTTAAAAATATCCATTAGCTTCTTGGTGAAATTTGCCCCGCCTGAATGGATGTCACGGCTTAAAGCCGGAATTCCGTTATTAATAATATTGACATTGCTTATGGTAGAACCGATATTTAAAAGGCAAATTGACTTATCTTCAAGGACTTCCGCCTTAGGATAATTGAAATTAAAAGCATTGATTAAGGCCAAGGAATCAATATCGATAACATTCGCCCTTAAAGAAGAATTTTCCAGAATTTTTAGCCTCTGTTGAATCAGCTCTTTTTTAACTGCAGCAATTAATACAAACATCTTATTCTCGGGCAAATCGTCTCTTAGTATCTCGGCATCCAGGCTGACCTCGCTTAAGGCAAAAGGGATATGCTTTTGGGCTTCGAACTTAAGCGCCTGCTTAAGTTCATTTTTATTCATTTTCATGAAATTTACATAGCGGATAACCGTAGATGAACCGCAAAAAGAAATATTAACCAGATCGGCATCTTCGGTATGCTTAATCTTCTTGAGTATTTCCGTAGGGTCAAGCTGGCTCTCCTCCAAATCAAAACCGACTAATTCTGTATCGCTGCCGCTTACTTTCAACTTTACGCACTTAATCGACTGAGTGCCGATATCTAAACCGATATTGAACTTGTCCTTAACTCCGGGTAATTTTATTTTTGAGAAAATCTTCATATTCATAAGCTTATTTTTTATCGCATGCCTCTGTGATAATCATGCCTCCGGTAGACACCGCATAAACCATCTTGCCGGTAAGCTTGCAATTTAACGGTGACGCCAGACAATTATACCCCAGTGAATCAAGCCGCTGACAATCATATTCATAGCCGCGCACGCTGGATTCTGACAGATAGTTCTTTTGTAAATACGGCGGGTTATTCTTGGTAAGTACGTCTATATTTGTTGGATATACGCCCTTATTATCTTTAGCATAATTTTCCAAAGCGGTAGAAAGAAGCTTCAGGTTAACCTGGGCCAAAAGCTGATTCTGCTCAATATTATATATAATTATCTTATGCACCGCCAGGCGCAGCAATAAAGCAGACAAAGCAACGATAATCATAATAGTAACGAAACTGCGGGCTTTTCTGTCAAACATATTAATAATTTTTAAAATCCAAATCACTAGATACTGAAGTGTCGCTGCGTTTTAATATCCCTCCGGTCACAATCTGATAGTTATGATCAGCTAATGCCGGGTTAATCGCCAGCGCCCTTATATCATAACCGGCTTCATTTGCTGAAACAATGATATAACGGAAATTCCCGATATTATTCATACTAATTAAATCCTGAAAAAGACAGCCATCGTCAATAAGAAACTGCAAATTTGTTTCATTGCCCGGGGCATAAAGCCCGGTATGGCGTGCCGAGTAAACCTCAAAACCTGAAGCAATGGCTTTAAGGTTCGCCACGCAATTAGATTCATTAGCCTGCTTCCTGAATTGCACCCCTTCAACAATAGCTACTGTAACAAGCAAGGAAACAATGGCCATAACCACCATTATCTCTACAAGCGTAAAGCCATGTTTGAATTTAAACATTATATTAATAATAACATAATGGCGCTATTTGGCAATTAGTTTTTAATATTAATTTTAGCCATTAAGCTCTTGGCCCTGATATGATTAGGATTAATCCTTAAGGCCTGTTTTAAAGCACCTTTAGACTTTGCCCTTTCCTGTACATTTAAATAGGCAAGCGCTAAATTATAATGATAATCAGCAGAATCCGCAGAGAGCTCCGAGGCACAATGAAATGAATTAATCGCTGACTGCCAGTAATTACTTTTTGCCAAATTAATCCCCAGATTATTATAAAACTCTGCGGCATTATCAACAAAACTTGTATTTTTAATAAAATCAGCCACAAGCTTGCGCTTAAGCGGATCCGCTTCATCGCCGGACTCGCCCAAAGATCTCAATAGATGAAAAACAACCAGCTCCATATCGCCTTTGGGAAAATAAATGCGCGCTAGATTAAAATGCGTGAATTTAAGGTTAGGATCCAGCCTCAATGCCTGAGTGTACTTTGCAACTGCCGCCTGCATGTCCCCCATAGCCTCATAGATATTACCAAGGTTATTCTCAACCTCCCCTGCTTTTACCCCAAGCGGAGTATTTTCTAAAAGTTCATACTCAAGTTTTGCACGGGCGTAAAGTTTTTGTTTAAAATAAAGATTGGCCAAACTTAAACGCGCCTCCATTAAATCCGGTTTAATTTTAAGCGCCCGCCTATATTCGGCTTCAGCTTCGCTGAACCGGCCGAGATATTCGTACTGAACGCCCAAATTACTATGGGCCTGAAAACTATTAGGAGAATATTTCATGATACTTTTGTAAAAAACAACCGGGTTTCTCCATTCGAAATTGCGTCCGGCTGTTAGCAGAATGTAAAACACACAGAATAACCCGATCGTAAAAATAAATAATTTCTTTCTTAAAAAACTATATAAAACATAAGCGATAAGCAAATAAAAACTAACTGACGGTAGATAAATAAAATGTTCGGCAATAAATGCATTGATGGGAAAAATTCCCGATTGCGGAATAAAAAAAACGACCGACCAAAATAACATAAAGGAAAAAACCTTATTATTAGAAGAATACTTTAAATAGCGCAAACAAATAAAAATAACGAAACCTAAAGTTAATGTTGCTGAAAAAATAGTTAAAATGCTTTCCGGGCGAATCAATTGGCGGGACATATGCAGGCCAACTGGTAAAATTAGCAATTTTAAATAAGTGAAAAGTATCTCCGGCAGAGCGATTAGCCTCTTAAACCATACGACGCTAGTTAAGGAAGGGGGCCTTAGGGTAACAAAATTAAATAAATATACCCTTAAAAAAAGATAAATAACGGCTATAGCGGCAAAAGGGGCAATGTTTCTTAGAAAATAATATTTTTCTTTTAACCGATCATGTAAAAAATAAAAAATGTACCCGCAGATAATAAACGGATAAACTACTGCTGCCTCTTTAGATAACAACGCCAATATAAAACTGAATAACGAAAAAACATAAAACAAAATCGGGCGCCTCGCCCCTTCCTTCTGGCTACTTATAAAGCATAGAAGCGAAGCAATCACAAAAATCCCCATAAGCATCTCTGCCCTTCCGGAGATATAAGTTACGCTTTCGGTATGAATAGGGCTTGCAGCAAACAGAAGCGCACAAGCAAAAGAAATGGAAAAATTGATTGAGAGGCTGATTAACAGCAAAAAAACCAAAAAAGATACCCCGACCTGTAAAAGGATGTTGGTTAAATGGTAGCCAAAAGGATTAAGCTGCCAAAGATGATAATCAAATATGTAAGATATCGTCTGCAGTGGGCGCCAAAAATTAGACCCGATGGCTACTCCAAAATACAGGTCATTGGTAAAACTTAAAGGTATGTTTTGTACGCTTCGGATCAGGGTGTTCTTAACAACCAAAGCATCGTCATCCCAGATAAAAGGATTGCCCAGGCTGTTAAAATACGCCAGGAAACAAACTGCGGTAATTAGAAATAGGACTAGAAAATTAGTCTTTATTTTTTGTATAGATAAGATCATAAGTTTATAAAAAAAAGGGAGAGCATTGTTTCTCTCCCTTTTTTTTATAATACTAAGCTTTTTATAATGGTGTAAGCACTCCGCCTGTTGTAGCTGTGTAGGTAATCGTTCCGGTTGTCCCAGGAGTAACAGGGGCGGCTACAAAGGTATAACCACCTGCAGCTAATGTGCAGGAATAGTTATAACCCTGAACAGCGGTGTTGGCGCCTCCAGCAGCACAATAGCTCGGAGCTGAAGTAATAAATTCAGTTAAAGCAGCTACATCAGCAGGATATGCACCGCTGTGGCTGGTTGAATAAGTTTCAGCTGCGGTAGATAAACTGCGCACAGTTGCTTTAGCTGCTGCTTCATTAGCTGTTCTTCTTGCAGTAAGCAAGTTAGGTACGGCAATAGCGGCTAATAAAGCAATAATTGCAACTACGATCATGATTTCGACTAATGTAAAGCCTTTTCTATTCATTACAAATAACCTCCTTCCTAAGGTTAAATTGGCTTTTTGCTTAAGGCTTAAAAGATAACTCTTATTCTTGTATCCAATATTAAGACTAAATCCTTAAGAGGTTAACTTCTAAGCTTTCAACAAAAGCTCACCTTACGTATCACAATCAAATGTAACATGTTATGAATATTTTGTCAAGCAGAAAAATAGGGAATTTTCCTTACCTCAAAAATGGCATAAACAGGAAACCTCCCCCCATTCTATACGCTGGCTGTCAGGTAAACATACCTTAAAACACCCTTACCTATGTTTTTAATATCATGATCTGTTTTGGAAGGTATATAAACAAAAGAGATGGCCTTTACTTTACGGACATTCGGATTCTTCCCGCAACAGACTTGGGCCCTACCTTTCAGGATTATCAAGGCCTCCTCCTTATTCTTGGTGTTATGCAACCCTACTGCTTTACCGGGCTTCAAAGCCACAAACCCTGAAACTAAACCTTTTTCTTTGCTCGAGCTGCCAAATAAGCGCAAAAACTTCCGTTTGCCTTGAAGCTTTATACAAAAAACTTTTTTCATATTAACTTTCCCCTCTAATGATGGTCTATATGTGTATCTAAACCAATAGAAGACGCTCCCCCCTGGCCAGAAGGCCGATGAGAATGGACATGTACTGTATCTTTATGCCTATGGCTATGAATATGCAGCAGGTTATTTGCTTTAAGCAGCTCCATATCATTCAAAATACAACTAGCCTTGCCGAAGCTGGCTATTTTCTTTTCGCAGCCAAAGACATATACTATGTCCGATATCTCTTCGACGATATGCAAATCATGCGTAGCAGTTATAATTGTCTTGCCGCTAGCGCCGGTATCAATCAACAGATCAATTATATGCCTTGTAGTTAAAGGATCAAGTCCGGCTGTCGGTTCATCCAAAATAAGAATTTCCGGTTCGATAATCAGGGTAGATGCGATAGCTACCTTGCGCTTTTCTCCGATACTTAATTGATGCGGAATGCGGTCAAGTAACCCCTGAAGGCCCAAAATAGAAACTAATCTTTCCAGGCGCCTTTCGATTAATTTCTTTTCGACACCCAGATGAAGCGGGCCAAAGACAATATCCTCTTGGACCGTCGGACAGAAAAGCTGCACATCGGGATTCTGAAAAACAAATCCTACTTTTTGCCTAAAAGAACGGCAGAATTTATCATCATTAAAATTTTTTTCATTTAACTCTCTGCCGTAAAAATTTACGCTACCGGAATCCGCAAAGATTAGCCCGTCGAGTATCTGCAAAAAACTAGATTTACCGCTGCCATTTGCGCCGACAATGCTTATTTTCTGGCCCTTTTGAATCTTAATATCAATACCGTTTAGTGCGGGAAATTTCCCCAGATAAGAAAAATAAACATTCTTTAATTCAAAAATCATATTATCCATATACTCAATTACCTCAATGAATTAACATGTTAACTCTTCGATCGTGGATTTCGGTTTTAAATCTTAGAAAACTGCTTCATAACCTAAAGCCAAAAGTCTATAAAATCGCCGAAACACGGAGGCATGAAGGCAAAAACTTAGCAATTTTTCTAACTTCGTCTCTGAACAGGCTTCCTGCAATCTAAAACCTACGACCTAATAACTAAATTAGTCATTCCTAACAAAACTACTCCCAAAAGCCAGAAGAAATCCCTTGTCCTGATTTTAAAATCAACCCAGGCCAATGCCTCTCCCTGATAGCCGCGAGAAAGCATGGCTTTATATACTTCTTCATTAAGGTGCACTGAACGGCTCCAGAGACAAGCAATATTCCAAGCTACAATATTCTGGCCGCTTTTGTAATGCGCCAGGATACCGACGCGGCTTTTAATTGCCAAATAAGTATTCCGAGTCATTTCCACAAACAGATAAACATAGCGGTAAGAAGTTCCTAAAGTCATTACAAAAATCTGGGGTATTTTAAAAACCCTAAGCACTCTAAGCAGCTCAAAATGCCTGGTAGTTATACTTAACAGGACGGCAAAAGATACGCTTGAGGCTACGCGTAACACAAAAAACAATGCGCTATCAACCCCCTGGCGCGTAACCATAAACTCTAACCCCAAGATATTGCGGGAAAATAAAACTTCTCCCGGAGAGAAAAAACTCAATATTGCAGGAACGGCAATAAATAATGAGAAAAGCGGGATAAAGATCCACGTTCTAAGAAGGAAAAATCCCAATTTTATTTTTGAAAATACCGCCAGTATCAAACACAACGAGTAGAAAAAAGATAACTCCCAAAGGCTGCGAGCAAACAAAACCTGAACGATAAATACTAAAAAAGTGATTAATTTTATCCTTGGATCTAAGGACTGCAGAAAACCCGGGCGCATGGCTTGCTCCTGCGAAAAAATCGAGTCCCTTAAAAATGACAATGCGCCGATTATAGAACGCTGGATAAAATTAGTATTTTTCATTTACATTTCAGTCTTTACTGGATACCTTCCGCAATTAAATTTCTCGCCTTCCGGGCAATATTCTAATGCTTCGCATTTGGCCCCGGCCCTCGAAAAAACCACCGGCAATTTTTCTTTGCAAATCCCCAACATTATGTTGGCTAACTTACGAATTTCCCATTGCGCACGCGCACAACAACGATGCTCGAAAAAATGCAGCAGTTCACGGCAATTCATCGTAACTACAATTTTAGTTTCCGCTGCCTGCGGAAGCACAAAACGCGCATCCTGATTTGCCGCCTCTCCGTTAATATCATCCTTGTTCATCAGCGAAATCAATTTAGTATAGCTTTGCTGGATTGCCTGCATCAACCCCATAAATTCTCTTTTGGCCTCGGAGTTTTGTTCAATCGAAGGAGGTATAATATAATCAAAATCCCTCTCTTTGACATAGCGCTGGCTTTGCTGGGAATATGAGGCAAGGCGGTGGCGCACCAACTGATGGGTAAGCGCGCGGCTAACCCCTTCTATAGCAAATGTAAATTTAACATGTTCAAGCGGGCTAAGATGCCCGGAAGAAACAATTTTTTTAACAAACTCCGCCTGCTTTTCTTGCGGTATAGAAGTATCAGAGAAAACTTCTCCGGCAAATTTCTCGGAATAGCATTGCCTGCAGGCAACATAAATAAGCGAGATTGCATCTTTACTCATTTCCAATAATTTAACATTCAATTCAACTTTAGCCATAATATCAAACCTCCTTAAATCTAATGCAGGTAATCAGAAGCCATATATGAACTGCGCACATAAGGACTGCTTTCAATATGTAAAAACCCCAAACGCCTGCCTTTTTCTTTATAATAATCGAATTTCTCCGGAGCAACATATTCCTTAACCGGATAGTGCTTTTGGCTTGGCGCAAGATACTGCCCGATGCTTAAAAAATCACAATTAACCAAACGCAAATCCTCCATCACCGAGATTACCTCTTCTTCCTTTTCTCCTAATCCAAGCATCAAGCCGGATTTTGTCTTTAATCCCGAAGAGATCTTCTTAACCATGCGTAGCAGGCTCACGCTGCGCGCATAATCTGCGCCACGGCGCACAAAAGGATAAAGTGACGGCACTGTTTCGATATTATGCGCAATAATATGCGGACCGGATTCTACAACTTCCCTTAGGGCCTCCTGAGAGAGCTTAAAATCGGGAATGAGCACCTCGATAGTTACACTCGGAGATTTATCTTTAATACTTAAGACAGTTTTTGCAAAAACCCCGGCTCCTCCGTCTTCTAAATCATCCCGGGTAACACTGGTAACTACTACATGTTTTAAACAAAACTTCTCAACCGCAATTGCTACCCTGGAAGGCTCCTCTAAATCCACCTCTTGCGGTTTTTTCTTCTCTATATTGCAAAAACTGCACATGCGCGTACAATGGCGGCCGAGAATTAAAAAAGTCGCAATATTGCGCGAAAAACATTCGCCGATATTCGGGCACATAGCCTGCTCGCAAACCGTATTCAGGCACAACCCCCTCAATTCTTTTTTTACCGCAGCACAACTTTGAAGGCTAATTTTTTTATTAAGCCACGCAGGTTTCATAGAAATGTACGCCGAATGTAGACTCAAAAGCTTCGATTAATTTTTCTTCCAAAATATCTTTTTCGGGAACAACTTTTAATTCCTCGCCAAGAGTCGTAACATGCTCGGCTATATCCGAAGGCAGTGACTTAATGTACCGACGCACAAAATTCCAATCAATACTGCAGGGGATAGAGCCATGCTGAAAAATCGCCTGCCTTTTCCTTTTTTGTGCGTTCCCGCCGATTTTTTTTGCACCAATAGTAATATCATACTTTTCATTTGATGCGCTACAAAGTTGATGCCCCCGCATCCGGTCTTTAAAATTTCCCGCCTGAAGGGCAAAAATAGGGTCTAAGCCGAGCGATTTATAGAATTGCATCAGAAATGCGCAAATATTCCGGTAAGAAACAAAAACCCCCTGCGGCTCGCCTACATCAGTTTTACTGCAAACAAAACTATAAGTTATCTCATCATGGTGGAATAAAATTCCGCCGCCGGTTATTCTTTTTGCAACCCCTACCCCTTCAGATGCGCAACTGGAGAAATCAATTTCTTCTTCGGGGTTCTGGGAGAAACCATAGGTAAAAGAAGGCCTCTCCCAGCGGTAGAGGCGAAGTAAGCCGATGCCATCTTCTAGATATTGCCTGAAAATTTCCGCATCCACCGCCATATTATAACTGGCACTAGATGCGGAGGAACGGAGAAGCTTAAATAATTTCATACAAAACTAAATTTTAGGTTTCCAGCTCAAGTCCGGATCTCGCGCCGCCCTTACCTCATCAAGGCGCTTTACCGGCATATTCAGAGGTGCCTGTTTAATTAAAGAAGGATTCTCCTTTGCAAGGCGGGCGATCTCGATCATCGTATCAATAAAAGCATCGATAGTTTCTTTCGACTCTGTTTCAGTGGGCTCAATCATCAAAGCCTCACTTACAATTAAAGGAAAATATATTGTCGGAGGATGAAAACCTTTGTCGATTAAATACTTAGCAATATCTATTGCATGCACCCCGTATTTTACCTGACGTGCTGCGGAAAAAACACATTCATGCATACAATTTTTGCTAAAAGGCAGGTCGTACCAATCTTTCAGCTTAGCTTGGCAATAATTGGCATTTAATACCGCAATTTCCGCTACCTTAGTCAAACCTTCCTTCCCTAAAATCAGCATATATGCGTAAGCCTTAAGTATCACGCCGAAATTTCCATAAAAAGGCGCAATATAGCCGATTGATTTGTGATAATTATAATCGAGGGCATATGAACCGTCGCTACGCTTAACCACCCGGGAGATCGGTAAAAACTCAGCTAATTTTTCACTAACCCCCACCGGGCCTGCGCCTGGGCCTCCTCCGCCATGCGGAGTAGCGAAAGTTTTATGTAAATTTAGATGCACCACATCAAAACCTATATCTCCCGGCCGGCATTTTCCCAGCATGGCATTAAGATTGGCTCCGTCATAATACATTAAAGCCCCTGCCTTATGCGCAAGATCCGTGATCTCTTTAATACGCGGATTAAAAATACCCAAGGTATCCGGACAAGTCAGCATTACCGCAGCCACCTCATCACTTAATTCTTTTTTAAATTCAGCCAAATCCATATAGCCATCAGGCCCTGTCGGAATGACCTTAACCTGATATCCGGCAATAGCGGCACTGGCCGGATTAGTGCCATGAGATGAATCCGGAACAATTACATATTTACGCCGCGATCCTTTATCCTTATGATACGCGGCAATAAGCATAACACCAGTTAACTCCCCATGCGCCCCTGCTAAAGGCTGCATAGTAAAAGCACTCATCGCAGTAATCTCACAAAGCAACTTTTCCGTTTCATATAAAACTTCCAGGGAACCTTGCGCAAGCTTCCCTCCGCCTGATAACTGCGGTAAAAGAGGATGCAACTGTAAAAATCCTTCAAAGCTTGCCACCTTCTCCGTAAACTTCGGATTGTATTTCATCGTGCATGAACCTAACGGATAAAAATTCGTATCAACGGAAAAATTAAGGCGTGAAAGATTCGTATAATGGCGCACCACATCAAGCTCGCTTAAGGAAGGCAAAATAGCCGCCTTGGCCCTGCAATATTTTCTTGGCAGGAGTTTTGCTTCCAAAACACAGTTTGAGCCATAGGAAAAACCTCTGCGGCCATCTTTATGTTTCTCAAAAATTAATTTCATAACACTTTCTTAAGATTATCAATAAAAGCAATAATCTCTTCCTTAGTCCTTTTTTCTGTAACCGCTACCAATAAATAATTATCCATCCCCTTATAGAACCTTCCCAAAGGAAAACCGCAGGCAAAACCTTTTTCAATCATACGCTCGACCACCTTATCGGCATTACAGGGTAAAAACACCGTAAATTCATTAAAAGTCGCACTTGACCGTTTCACCTCTACACTTTTAAGGCGTAATAATTGCTCTTTGGCAAACTCTGCTTTCTGATAATTATGTTCTGCTAACTCCACCAAACCGTCTCTTCCTAAAAGCGAAACAAAAACCACCGCGCGCAAAGCGCAAAGCGCTTCATTCGAACAAATATTGGAAGTAGCTCTTTGGCGGCGAATATGCTGTTCGCGCGTCTGAAGAGTCAGGACAAAACCTCTGCTCCCTTGACTATCAACAGTCAAACCAACAATCCTGCCGGGCATCTGGCGCACCAATTCATTCTTTGCCGACATAAATCCAAGATAGGGGCCACCAAAAGAAAGAGGTATCCCTAAGCTCTGGCCTTCTCCTGTTGCGATATCAAACCCCATCTCCCCGGGAGTTTTTAATAAACCCAATGAAACAGGATACACCGAAGCAATCGCCAAAGCACCAAACTTATGCACTTCATTGACCGCATCGCTGTAATCATCAACAGCCCCGAAAAAATTGGGATTCTGGAAAATCACCGCCGCAGTTTTATTATCAAGATGTTTAAATAAATCCTTACGGCTTGACTGGCCATGCACAACCGGGATCTCAACAAACTCAATAGAAAGATTTGAGGTGTAAGTGTAAAGCATAGTGCGGTAAATCAAATTTATCCCGCTATCAAGAATAATTTTATTGCGTCCGGTCTCTCTTATCGCCATCATCATCGCCTCAAAAAGAGCCGTGCCGCCGTCATATAAAGAAGCGTTGGAAACATCAAGACCGGTAAGCTGGCAGATAATTGTTTGATATTCATAGATTGCCTGAAGCCAGCCTTGAGAACATTCCGGCTGATATGGCGTATAAGCAGTATAAAACTCTGAGCGGCCGGCAATTGCATCTACTGCAGCAGGAATAAAATGATCATAGAAACCGGCCCCTACAAAATTAATCAAACCTATGCCATTTTTTAGGGAGAGTTTATGCAAAATCTGCGTTACTTCAAATTCCGGCCTGCCTGCGGGGATATTAAACGACTTGGCCCTAAGCCCCAAGGGGATGTCTCTAAAAAGTTCATCGATGCTGCTAACCCCTATCGCCTCAAGCATCTGTTTAATATCTTCCTGCGTATGCGGAACAAAACTCATTTAGAAATCCCCTCTATGTAAATTTCATATCCGTCGGCAGCCATAAGATTTGCCTTTTCAGCTTCATTAGAAAATTCCATTGTGAAGAAATACCCCTTTTCATAGGGTGACTGATTGATCAATTCGGGATGCGCGGATAATTCCGTATTAATTGATAAAACTTTCCCCGATAAAGGCGCGAATACTTCAGAGGCAGCCTTAACCGACTCTACAGTCGAGCAATAAGATGCCTGCTTAATTTCTTCGCCTATTTTGGGAAGCTCTACAAAAGTAATATCACCCAAAGAATGCTGGGCATGATCAGTAATGCCGACATAGGCAACTTTACCTTCTATACGCACCCATTCATGGTCTTTGGTATATAAAAGATTTTTTGGTATACTCATCAAGGCTCTCCTTTTAATTATAATGAAGTTTTGGTTAAAAACGGTTTTTTTACAATTTTTACCGGAATTTCCGCTAAACCGTCTTTAACAACAAGATTAGCTCCGATATCATAACTATAGTCAACATACCCCATACCGATACCTACCGAAAGGCTGGGAGAAAA
The DNA here is from genome assembly GCA_028712175.1 of Candidatus Omnitrophota bacterium. Taxonomy (GTDB): domain Bacteria; phylum Omnitrophota; class Gorgyraeia; order Gygaellales; family Profunditerraquicolaceae; genus UBA6249. The sequence goes on from JAQTQQ010000007.1 coordinate 38,599, forward strand.
AGAACCACTGGTTACAGTTCCAACCCGCCTGTCTTTATCAAATATAGCAAAACCGTGGCGTGGGGCGCGGCGGCAATCTGCCTTAAAACAAACCAAATGTTCTTCTGGCCCGCTTTTTTGCTCCTTAAACAAGACATCTTTACCGATAAATTCCTTAGAAAAATCAATAAACCTGCCAAAACCCGCGGATAGAGGAGTATGGTTTATATCCAGATCCTGACCATAAAGAGGATACCCCATTTCAAGGCGCAAAGTATCCCGGCTGCCTAAACCAGCAGGCCTGACGCGACCGTCTTTCAGTAAAACTTCCCATAACTTTGCCACATGTTCGCTTGAAATATAAATTTCAAACCCAAGTTCCCCGGTATAACCGGTCCTGCTTACTATACAATGTTCTCCTTCGAAAACAAAATCGGAAAATCTGTAATAACCAAGGCCCTCTATGCGAACACCAAAAATATCCTTAAGCACGTCAAGCGACTGCGGCCCCTGCACATCAAGTTTTCCTGTCTTATCGGAAACATTTTGAAGAAGGTATTGCCCGGAAAGGTTTATTTTTAAATGCTCATAGTCATTTAAAGCAGTAGCGGCATTGACCACCAACATCCACTTATTCTCATTAATGCGGTATACAACCAAATCATCCAATATACCCGCCTGCGCGTTAAGCATAAAACCGTAACGGCAGCTTCCAGAAAGCATAGAGGTTATATTTTGAGTAATAACCCGCTCAAGGCCACTTAAAACAGGGTCTGCCTCAAGCAGAAATTCGCCCATGTGGCAGATATCAAAAACCGAAACTGCCCGGCGGGTATGCGCATGTTCGGCTAAAATACCCTGATACTGGATAGGCATGAACCAGCCACCAAAAGGAGCTATTTTTGCGCCAAGCGCTAGATGGATATCGTAAAGCGGAGTTTTTAACACTTAAGAATTTTTCTTTTTTTTCAGTATAAGTTAATTGCATAAATTATATCACAAATTATCCTTTTTACTTAAGAATTTAGTAATTAAAAATACTAAGACCACAACCGCAAGGATACCAATTAATGCCGAAGCGATATACCCTAAGCTTAAAGACAGTAGCCCTGCCTCTTCCTGCCCCTTAAAAGTATAATCGGGAATCGGCGCGTTCCAAATCCTTGAGATTTTGCCTAAACCTTCGGGGAGATAACCAACCATCTGAAGAATTTCATCAACTCCCCATTCTCCCCAGGCTGAACCTGCTTTAAAGTATTCAGGCAATAGCAGCCCCAAAGGAGACAAAACGATCAATATCCCGATAAAAAACCAAAGCTTAGAAATAGTTTTCATTATATACTCCTCCCTTCCGCCAAAAGCTGAGGATCATACTTTTGTAAATATTTTATTACTAGCGCAGTTACAATAGCCTCTACCCATCCAAAAACCAACAAATGCTCTCCTAACATAACAGGCAGTGCGACATTTAAACCATACGGGCAATAGAGAGCCCGGCCATCTACGGTTTTATGCAGTAAAGGCTGAATACCAAAAATAAAACCCGTCAGACCGGCTGCGATATTTAATGCCAAATACCCGGCAACCCCGGCGGCAATAACCCTTCTTCTTGAATTTATAGCTGCCTTATAGCTTACTGCTTTATAAATATAATAGCCGGCAAAAGGAAGCACAAACGCCATATTAAAACAATTGGCGCCGATAGCAGTAATCCCTCCATCTCCGAATAATAACGCCTGAATAACAAGCGCAACCGTAATAGCAATGCACGCCGCCCATGGGCCAAGCAATATTGCCACCAATACTCCCCCCACCGCGTGCCCGGTTGAGCCGCCCGGAATAGGAACGTTAAACATCATAATCACAAAACTAAATGCCGCCCCTATTGCCAACAAAGGGACCTGCTTGGTACTTAATCTCCTTTTAACTATACGCGAAGCAGCTGTCCAAATGGGCAGCATAATCAGATAAAAAAAACCGCAGGTTGCCGGCCCTAAGTATCCGTCTGGTATATGCATAATCTCCTCCTTTTAGAAATCCACCTGTGCCCTCATGCCTCCAACAAATATAGAACTTGTATCTCCTGCGACATCTTTACCATAAGGATTCCAGATATACTGGAAGTCAGGGCTAATAGATAGATGATCATTTATGTATATTCTATAATAAGTTTCCAAATGTCCTTCAGTTTTTGCTGACAATGAGGCATCCTGCTTTTTGTAATCATTCGAAGGCATTACTTGGCCTACCGCAAAAGCAAATATATCCTTTTCTCTTCCCCAGGGCCTGCCTTCAATTTGAAAACCAGCGCTCCAGGATTGCTCAAGGGAATAATTAAGCCCATCCCCTGTTGTTGTTTTTATTTCAGGATTGTAAACCTTCGGGTTCTGCCAGCCGTAACGGGCAAAGAGAGTAACAATATCATTGGCTTTCTGGTCAAAGCTTAAGCCAAAACCATAAGCTGTTTCTTTAGTTTTTTCCATATCAAGCCAATTAGTATGATTGGCATTATTAGCCCAACCATAGAAGCGATAATTACCGGCTAGATTTAAGAAATTAGTCTTAAAGGTAACCTGGCCAATATTAAATAAATTGCCCCCTATCTTCTCCCAACCGCTATTCGAATTAAACAAACCATAACCTAATTCCATCCATTCAGCCGGAAGATAGGCAAAACGTATACCGGCGCCGTTATCCGGAAATTCAATTGTAGGCGCATTACGGAATATCCTGCCTAAAAATTGCAGGGTTTCGTCATTAGCAACTTCATTCTGGTCAAAATAGGCGCTGGGATCAAGTTTACCAAAAGTAATGGCCGCTTTATTATTAAATAAGCTTTGTTCATACCAAAATTCGGTCACCTCAATCCTGGCCTCGCTGTCACCGGCATCGCGGTTAACATTACTATATAAAGTAAGATTATCCTCCAAACCGGCACCTTGTCCGGCCTCTAAATGCAGGAATGCCCTACCTCTAACCTCCTTGAACTCTTTCGCTAAAGTCAGATCAGCTGAATATGAGCCATCGGTGCGGCTTTTCTTTTGCGTGTGCCCCTCTCCGCCATAATTAACATTATTCGCCCCCTGAACAATCATGGTCGCACCTACGCCAAGCTCCAAACCTTCCATAAGCTGCATAGTATCCACCGGGACCCGATGGAATTTTTCCTCAAATTGAGAAAACTTTGATTCATATTCGGTAATTTTTTGCTTCTGCTCCTCGGCTATTTCATTTTGCGTAGCGATGTATTTCTCTTGCCTGGCGGCTTTATCCTCTAACGCAGAGATACGCTTCTTAAGTAAGTTAATTTCATCAACAATAGATAATTCACCAGCAAATGACCAACCGGCAAAAAAAGCCGAGAATATAACTGTAAACAATACCAGTTTCTTAAAAAACCTTGTGCTCATATGCCCTCCATTCTTTTGTAGTATCGCCTAATCCATGCATAGTAAATTACAGCATTGCTAAACTTATGTTGCTACGATTATTCAATTAGTGTTACTGTTAAGAAAAAAAATAATACCTATATTATACCCCGGCCGGTTGTAGACATACTCAATGTCCCATGTTTCACGCCTTTTACCGATTTTAAGCTATCCGCCAGAAGCTGGGCTTGTTTTGGATTACCCTTGACTGCAATTATCTCCAGGCAATTATCATGATCAAGATGAATGTGCTGGGCAGAAATTATATTGCTACCAAAATCATGCTGGATATCCATTAGCTTGTTAACCAACTCTCTCTTATGGTGGTTATAAATCAAGGTGATCGCCCCGGCAATCTCTTGGCATCCCTTCCATTGTTGCTGGATTAACTCATGGCGGATTAAATCACGAAAGGCCTCAGAGCGATTAGTATATTTCTTATCCTTGATAAAACGGTCAAATTTCGATAAGAGGATTTTATCTATTGAAACTCCAAAACGAATTAAAGGCATATTTCTCCTTAAATAACATGTTACTAATTTAGTATTAGTAACATGTTATGCTTGCACTGTCAAGGCTTCTTTTTTTAGGACAAAGAAAACGGCGATCGCAACTAATTCAACAACTACGCTGGCGATGATAACTACGCCTATTGATTTTTCATAAAGTAATCCAATAAGCACGCTGCCGAAGAATATCGCAAGCCCATAAGCAGCATTAAAAATACCGTAACCGGTCCCCCTCTTTTTTAAACTCGTTATGTCTGCAATAGCAGATCTCATCACAGTCTCATGAAACCCCATAACAATCCCCCAGATAATCGCCCCTATTAAGACCAAAGAGAAACTTGTAGAAAATACAAGCATAGGAATAAACAATGAAAATACAGGAATAGCAATTAAAGTAAGTAAGCCGGCATTTTCATTTTTGCGCCTGTTTTTAAGGATATCATATACCTTGCCGATAGCCAAAGCGGCTATCGCATCGACCCCCATAGCTAAAGCATAAAACAAAGGAATCTGCGCATCAGTTAAAATATGTTTAACCTTAAAGTGATAACCAATTAAGGCAAAATTAGCAAACCCTAAAGTTGTTATAAAAGTAAAAACCGTATAAACCCAAAAAATCCTGCTTAACTTATCCGATTCATGTTTTTTAGTTACCTGGGCTTCTAAAACTTCAGGATTAGGAGCCCGGCGATAAGCCAGAATAAGGCAAACTAAAACCAGAATTAAGGGTATCCAAAGAAGAGAATAACCAAGCTGATAATCTATTAAAGATCTGTCCCCTTTCCCGAGAAACATGAAAAACACTACTAATATTAACGGCCCGGTTATTGCTCCGATTTGATCCAAAGCTTCAGCCACGGCAAAACCTAATCCTGTGCCCACCTGTTTTGTGGCTTGCGAAAGGATAGTATCCCTGGCCGGGCTTCGTATAGCCTTTCCAATTCTTTCTGCAATAATAAAAATAACCGCAACTTGCCAAACCCCGGTCAATGAAAGCAAGGGGACACTGATTAACATGCCATAACCTATAAAAGTAAATAACCAATAGGCCTTGGCTTTATCGCTAAAATAACCCGAGGCTAAACGTATCGCATAACCTAAAAATTCAGCAAGGCCGGCAACTAACCCTACGATTGCGGCATTTGCTCCGAGAGTTTTCAGATACTGGCCATTAACGGAACGCGCCCCTTCATAAACTATATCGCCGAAGAGGCTAACTAAGCCAAAAAGTAAAATGAGCTGCAATGCGGTTTTCTTTTTACTATCCATTTAACTCAACCCCTTACGAAAACGCAAGGAACTTAAAGTAATGACTACAACTCCGATGATTAAAAGCGGCACCAGCTGCGGCCAAAGTACCTCTATTCCCACCCCTTTTAAGAAAATACTCCTGATGATTACCATAAAATAACGCATTGGATTAAAAATTGTAAACCACTGGATAACCTGAGGCATATTGGATATCGGATAGGCAAACCCGGAGAGCAAAACTGTCGGCATGTAAAAAAGAAAAACCGCCATATTCGCCTCCTGCTGGGTTGAAGATATGGTTGAAATAAATAAACCTATTCCCAGGGTAGTAAATAAATATATGCAGGTGGAAAATAACAGAAAAAACAAGTTGCCTCTTAACGGTATATGGAACCAAACGACCCCCAACAAAGTAATGAGAAAGATTTGGATAAGGGAAATTACCGCAAAGGGCATGAGCTTGCCGATAATAAGCTCAAGCGGCCTAAGAGGGCTAACCGTTAACTGCTCCATAGTGCCGATCTCTTTCTCTTTTACGATAGCCATAGCGGTTAACATAAGCGACATCATTGTCACGATAGTCGCTATTACCCCGGGGAGATAATAGTTCCTTGTAATAAGGTTACCGTTAAACCATGCACGGTCCCTTAGCTCTACTTTTGGTACGGTATTAAAAAATCCGGCTGCTTGAGCCTTATCGGCAAGTGTTTCCTCCTGAAAACTGCTCATAATTGTATTGGCATAGCCCATAACAATCATAGCGGTATTTGAATCCGTGCCGTCAAAAGCCAATTGGATATTAGCATCTTTATTCCCCCTAAGATTACGGCCGAACCCGCGGTCTATACGAATAACCGTATTGACTAAGCCTTTATTCAAAACAAAATCCTGCTGCTTGTCATTTAAAATGTAGCGCTCAGGGACAAAGTATTTTGAATAAGTAAACCTGCGTAAAAGCTCCCTGCTTTCCGAAGTATTATCCCGGTCATATATCGCAGTAGGAACATAAGTAATATCTTTATTCGCAGAGTATCCAAACAATATTATCTGGATAAGCGGCGAAATAAAGATTATTGTTTTCATCCTTCCGTCACGGAATATCTGCTTGAATTCTTTTATAAGAATCGCTTTTGCGCGTTCAAACATTTATTGATCCTGTATTATTAAAGCTTATGCCACTTTCTTCTTAAATTTAATTATTGCCAGGTTAAACATAACAACAGCAAATAATAAAAGAAAGAGCGCCTCATCCCAAAGAGTAGCAATGCCGTTGCCCTTTAAGAATAAATCCCTTAATACGACAATATAATAACGGGCCGGGACAAAATAGGTAAATGCCTGAATGAATTTCGGCATATTAAAGATCGGATAAATAAAACCTGACAATAATAACGTCGGTATAAGCGTGGTAAGGCTGGCAAGCTGGGTAGCCATAAGCTGGGTTTTAGAGTTAACCGAGATTAATATGCCTTGCGATAAGGCACCGATTAAAAATAAGGAACTTAAAACTATAAACAGAAAATAATTTCCTCTAAAAGGGACACCGAACAAAAACCTGGCCATCAATACTCCGACCATAAGATCAAAGAATGCGATAATAAAATAGGGCATTAATTTACCGATAATTAGCTCCGGGCCTTTTACCGGGGTTGAAATCAATTGTTCCATCGTCCCCCTCTCCCATTCGCGGGCAATAGTAATGGAAATGAGCAACGCGGAAATAATCATGATAATCATCGCAATAACTCCGGGGATAATAAACCAAGTGCTGACTAAGCCCATATTAAACCAAATCCTCGGATGAGCACTGACAGTTTTAGGGGGATTTTCACCGTGTTTGGCAAATGCCTCGGTTAAAAGGTCAACGTTATATTTTGAAACAACCGAACGCACATACCCCAAAGCAATCAGTGCAGTATTAGCATCGCTCCCATCAACTATGAGCTGTAAAGGAGCGGTTTTATCCGATTCAATATAATGCGAGAAATCTTTGGGAATAATTAAAGCCATCAGTATCTGGCCTTTATCAATCTTGCGTGTAATATCGGCGTAATTATCGGTATAGCCTACAATTTTAAAATATTTGGAATTCTTAAAGTTAAGCAAAAAATCATTAGTCAGGCGGGAAGAGGCATCCTGGTTCCAAACAAGAGTACGCACATGGTCAATATCAAGGGAAAGCCCGTAACCGAAAAGTAAAAGCATAAATATCGGAATAACAATGGCTAACCCCAGGCTACGCGGATCGCGCTTAACCTGGATAAATTCTTTCCAGGCTACTGCCTTAATTCTTTTTAAGTTCAGTGCGGTCATATTCTTCGATTGAAGAAACAAATACGTCTTCTAAAGAGGGGATTATTTTGTTAATGCTGGATTTTAATATTTTTTCTTTTTGCAGAAATTCTTTTATCGCCAGTACCGCCCTTGCGGCATCATAGACAACAATATGTACATTCGAGCCAAAAAGTGCAGCCTCCTTGACCCCGTCCAATTTACTTATTTTATCAAGCCACTCCTGAGCGTTAGGCAGGGTAATTTCAAAAACTTCATTTTTCATACAATTGGTTTTCATCTCTTCGGGCGTACCCATAGCAATAATCGTTCCATGATAAATTAAAACCATGCGGTTACAATTTTCCGCCTCGTCCATATAATGAGTAGTGACAAATACGGTTACGCCCTGACTGGCAAGTTGTTTAATAATCCCCCAGAAATTAGCGCGGGTGATCGGATCGACTCCTGAAGTAGGCTCATCAAGGAATAAAATCTTTGGTTTATGTAAAAGCGCGCATCCCAATGCCAAACGCTGCTTCCATCCCGCGGCAAGAGTCGCGGTAAGATTACTCTCCATGCCTTCCAGGCCTGCGGCCTGAATAACTTCATCAAATCGCGCCTTTTTCTCATCTTTAGGTATCTTATATATACCGCTATAAAAACTAATATTCTCTTCTATAGTCAGGTCATTGTAGAGAGAGAATTTCTGAGACATATATCCTATATGCTCTTTAATCTTCATCTGCTCTCTTATGATATCATAACCGCCTACCTGCCCGCTTCCGCTGGTCGGAGAGATAATCCCGCAGAGCATCCTGATAGTTGTGGATTTGCCGGCACCGTTGGGCCCCAAAAAACCAAAAATCTCTCCCTGTTTAACTTCAAAATTAATTTTATTAACCGCCACAAAAGAACCGAATCTCTTCTCCAGATTCTCTACGCTAACGGCGGCATTATTCCGGCTGTTTTGATTCATAATCTTTAATTATGGAGATAAATGCTTCTTCCAGCGATTTAACATTACATTCATTTTTAATAACATCGGGAGTATCGCATCGCAGTAGTTTTCCTTTATGCATCAGGCCAACCCTGTGGCAACGCTCTGCTTCATCAAGATAACAGGTAGAGCAGAAAATGGTTACCTTCTCTTTTAACAGTTCATAAAGGATGCACCAAAAGTCCCTACGGGAAACAGGATCAACTCCATTAGTAGGCTCATCCAAAAATAAAACTTTAGGAGTATGGATTAAAGAACAGGCAAGCCCCAATTTTTGCTTCATTCCTCCGGAAAGCTTGCCTGCCAAGCGCTCCTTAAAAGGCATGAGGCCCGAGAAACCAAGCAACCGGTCAATAGAATCCTTGCGTTTATCCTTGGCAACCCCATAAACATCGGCGTAGAAATTAATATTTTCTATCACGCTTAATTCTTCATAAAGCCCAAAGCGCTGGGACATATAAGCAATACTTTCTTTCAGGCTTTCGGCTTCCTTTACGGTATGCTTATTAAATACCCAAGCCTCTCCCTGGCTGGGGTCAAGTATACTGGTCAATAACCGCATTGTCGTGGTCTTACCTGCGCCGTCCGGCCCGACCAAACCAAAAATCTCTCCTTCTTCCACTTCAAGATTCAAGTTATCAACGGCTACAAGAGAAGCAAACCTTTTAGTTAAACCTGCGGCTTTTATGGTAACCATTAATTTACTCAATAATGTAGGCGTCGGCCGGCATTCCCGGCTTCAATTCAAGGCTGGAATTATCTACACGGACTTTAATACGATAGACTAACTTTACTCTTTCTTCCTGAGTCTGAATGAATTTAGGCGTAAACTCTGCTTGGCTGGAGACAAAAGAAACCGTTCCCTTATATTTTTTACCCGCATAAGTATCAGTCACCACATCTGCATTTTGCCCAAGCTTCACTCTGCCTAAATCTTTTTCATTGATATAAGCAGTAACCCAGATATTATGCAAGTCTACCGCGGTAAAAACCGGGGTTCCAGGCTTAATTACTTCACCAGCTAAGCTGCTTTTAATCAGGATATAGCCGTCCAAAGGAGAAGCTAACTCCGTAAAGTCAAGCCGGGTTTGAGCCAAATCCAGGGAAGCCTTAAGTTGTTCGACCTTTGCAAGGCTAGCATCATATTTTGTTTTATCCTGATCCCTCTTTTGGGCTGATACCGCCCCCTCCTTAAATAGGTTATCAGATCTCTGATAATCTATTTTTGCCAGCTCATAATCAAATTGCGCGGCCTTAAGCAATGCTGCAGCATTATCCCTTTCTTTAACCAATTCGTCCGTATTCAAACGGGCAACTATCTCCCCTTTTTTTACTACCTTGCCTTCGTCGGTAAGCAATTCGGTAATCTGGCCGTCCACGCGGAAGGAAATACGCACATCATCACCTTCGATATTGCCGGAGACCTTTATTACCTTATTATGATTTTCTTTCTGAAAAAAATAAACTGCGAAAATTGCCCCAGCAATGAAAACAGCGATAACTAAAACTACCAGATTAAGCTTTTTTCCCATTTTTTTCCCCCTGATTGCTTCCTGGGCCGCCTAACGACGAGGCAGGCAATACAGTTTTTCCGATACTACGGTCCAGATAAGCACGAGCCATTAAATAGTCATAAATCCCGGAAGCCAGATTCATTTGTATCTCTGCCAATGAAACTTGACTGTCTAAAACATCTAAATTTATCGCTACCCCGTTTTGATAACTCACCTCGGCAATCCGTAAAGCCTCCTTGGCCTCCTGGACATTGCTTTTTTGCGATTGTATAATTGAGGCGGCCTCTTTAAGGCTAAGGCAGGCTTTACGCACCTCTACTGCAATAGCATCAACTAAATTATCCTTATCGATTTTTGCCTGCGCATAACGCGCACGCGCAGCCTCAACTTTAGCTTTGGTAGAAAAACCTTCAAAGATAGGGATATTAACCGAAATGCCCGCATTCCAATTACGCTGTTTTCTGCCAAACATATTTCCCGGATTATTCGAGCGGTAAGAAACACTCCCGAGAAAATCAACGGTTGGCCGATAGCCTGATTTAGCCATTTGAATAGCCCACCTGTCGATATCTATACCTAAAGATTTTAATTTTATCTCCGGGCGCATGAGATAGGCGGTTCTTAAGAATTCATTTTCATTTATCCCGATGAAAGCATACGATAGCTTTTCCTTTATGGCTACCGGAAAATCGAGCTTTCTAGCCAAAAGCTTATTTAAATCTGCCTTAAGAGACTCAATCTCGTTTCCGGCCCTCACTACGTTAGGCTCAAGCAGAGAAACCTGCACCCCGGATTGTAAAAGATCGAACCTTGAAGCTGTCCCGTGTTTATACATCCGCTTTACATTATCATAATGAGCAATCGCCTGATTCAAGGCGTCGCGGGCAATGCGCTGGGTCTCATATGCAAGCAATAACCCGTAATAAAGCCTCTTAGCTTCAAACTCTACATCCATCTTTTTTGCACGCAGGGTCTCCTTTTGGACATCCAAAGAAAGCTTGGCTTGTTTGAGATTAGCCATATTTGCCCCGCCGCTGTAAATAGACTCACTGAAAGCAATTTTAGCTAAATTATCATTGTTGTATCCGGAGAAAATGTTCTCGGCAAGCACCTTATCATTATGGGTATAAGCTGCCTGCAAATTTATCTGCGGCAGAAAAGGGCTGATTGCGCCTTCAATATTGGCGCCTGCTACAGTAATCTCAGCCTCCTGCATCTGTATGTCTTTATTGTTTTGAAAGGCAATTAAAATAGCATCGGGTAAGGTAAGATCTGCTTCGGGCGGCGGGTTTTGGGAAAACGAGTTCTGGCAAATTATAAAAAAGGGTAAAAACACAACAACAAAAATTATTTTGTTTCTACTTGCCAATATCGCCCCTTTCATCTTTATGTATATTTAAAGATATTATAGGTAAAAAAATTTGTTAAAGCAAGGATTTTAAGAAAGGGAATAATCTAGCGGTAGAATTTCGGCTTAGGATATTTATAAGGTTTTTTTGATTGAGCCGGCCGTGGTAATTTGTGGCTGGAATAATGACCGTTTTGCCGGCTGCTGATTCCTGCGCCGCGGTGGCTGCTCTTTAAGCAGGGTTCGCCAAATTTATCAAGAGTAAGTTCCGCATGTTTTGATACAGGCAGGGTAGCTTTAATAAGCTTTTCAATATCACGCACATCATTGCCCTGATCAGGGGTAGCAAAAGAAATAGCATGGCCTTTGTGCCCTGCCCGGGCAGTGCGGCCGATACGATGCACGTAATTTTCCGCATCTTCGGGCAAGTCATAATTAAGTACCAGCTCTATCCCGGTGACATCAATGCCCCGCGAAGCAATATCTGTTGCGACCAAAACCCTGTATTTCCCGGATTTAAAACCTTCCAAAGCGTCTCTGCGCTGCGCCAAAGACCGGTTAGAATGAATCTCCGAAGCAGAATACCCCATCTCCCTGATTGACCTGACAATCTTCTTGGCGTTATGCTTGGTGCGTGAAAATAATAAAACTGTACCGTGATATTGTCCGAGGAGCTTTTTTAATAATTGTGTTTTTGCCTCTTTTTTTACGATAAACAATTCCTGGGTTACGAGCTCGGCAGTTGTTCCCGGAGGGGCTATTTCAACACTTAAAGGCAACTTCATATATTTAGCAGCTATATTCATAATCTCTTTAGGCATAGTCGCGGAAAAAAGCATAGTTTGCCTTTCGCGAGGAAGAAACCGCAATATTTTTTCTATTTGCGGAGCAAAACCCATATCCAGCATGCGATCCGCTTCATCAAGTACCAGCATTATTACGCTATCCGGCAGAAAGTTCCATTGCGACATATGGTCAATTAACCTGCCCGGGGTTGCGATAACTACCTGAGGGTCCCTGCGCAAAGCCTGTACCTGAGGAGGCATCGGCGCCCCACCGATAAGACAGGCAGTCCTCATATTAAAAGCGCGCGCAATTTCCTGAAAAGCTTCATCAATCTGTATCGCTAGCTCTCTAGTCGGGGCAAGCACCAAACCGATACCTTTTTTCTGGACTAAACGCTGTACCATGGGAATAGCAAAAGAATGGGTTTTCCCGGTTCCCGTCTGGGCAATGCCTACAATATCTTTACCTTCCAGAGCCAAAGGGATTGCCTTTAGCTGAATAGCCGTGGGGACTTTAAACTTCATGCGCTCTAAAATATCCAGTATCTTGGGGGCAATGCCTAGACCAAAGAAATTAGCAGGCGCTTGTATAGGATTAGTTATAGCAGATCTGTTTGTCATAATACCTTAACCGCCTTAGGTTTTTCGTTATTTGCCATAAAACCAAGATGCACATGGCAATATAATTCATGGTTATAAATACTCAAGATATGTTTACAATGCAAATATTTGCATTTTCTACCTTTTCCGGAAGTCTTAATTTTTTTAATGGCTCACCCCTCTTATAATAAAAATTGCCGCAAAGGTTAGTTGTTGTCCTTGGCGGCATTAAAATACCCTAATCTTTCGTTTATTATACCCCGGATACTCCGGCTTGTCAATTGAATTAAATAAGCCGCCGGAATTGCTCAGGAATTTCAAGATACCTCTTCAATTGGCATAAGAAAGGCTTTTATTCCCTCAGCCCCTAAACTTTTTCGCATCTGTTTAACGGATGCGATTATTTTCTTTCCTTCCTCTTCATCGCAGGCAATATACAGAATATTGTTTCTTCCCGGCCAAATATCCGTGCCTAAATGCGTGCCGCTCAAATTCCCCCGGCCGAAGACCGCTGGAATTTGAGTATAATTTTGAACCGAACAGCAGTTCTTCATAATCTCATGGACTTCCTCATCTAAAGCCTCATTATAAACAATCATCGCCATTTTCATTTTTTATTACCTCCCGGCAAACCTTGTTTTCTGTGGAATACCGCATAAAGCGTAGGCACGAATAATAAAGTTACCAAAGTTGAAACAGTCAAGCCCCCGATCATTGTGATGCCTAAAGGCTGCCAAACCTCGGAACCCTCTCCGCGGGAAAGCGCCAGAGGAAGCAAACCGGCAATGGTCGTTACTGTAGTCATTAACACCGGGCGTAAACGATCGTGCCCGGCTAAGGTTACTGCATCATACATGGATAATCCCCGAGCCCGCAACATAATAATATAGCTGATTAAAACAATAGCGTTATTAACAACAATCCCCATCAACATAACTATGCCTAAAAAAGTATTAATGCTTAAAGTAGTGCCGGTAAGCGCAAAACCTAAAATAACTCCTATAAAAGTAAAAGGTATGGCAAACATAATGATGAATGGGTCTAAAAGAGATTCAAATTGTGCGGCCATAACCATATACACTAATGCGATTCCCAAAACAAGCAAAAGAGCCATGTCGGCAAAAGCCTTTCTCTGCTCTTCGGCATCACCTCCTATGTTAAGCGTAACTCCTGCCGGCAGCGCAAGTTTTGAAATCTCCCGGCTTAAATCTTCAACAATTTTTCCGGAAGACCGCTTATAAGTATTGCACTGTACCCTGACCATTCTTTCGCGGTTCTTACGTTCAATCCTGTCCGGGCCCGTGGTCTCTTCGATTTTAGCGATGTTACTCAGTTTTATTTGATTACGGCTTAGCCCCTGGTTACTAGCCAAATTCTCTAGACCAATAAACGGAGTATTGTCCTGGGGAAGCGGGGCGACAATAGATAAATTTTCAATATCCTCCAATTTAGTACGCGAAGATTCTTCAAGCCTTACATATATATCGTACATCCTGCCTTTTTCGCGGTATTTAGTCGCCGTGGTCCCCTGAATAAATGATTTTAAGCTCGATGCGATTGTACTCATATCAAGCCCAAGGCTGGCTGCTTTTTCCCTGTCCACATCAATCTTTAATTCCGGGCTGTTTGCTTCCCGGGAGATACTGACATCAACCGCTCCGGGGATTTTCTCCATAATTTCTTTTATTCTTTGGGCCAGGGCATTTGTATCTTCAAAAGAATTGCCGATTATTTCAAGTTCTACCGATTTGCCTCCTCCTCCGGTAATCAAATTACTAAGAGGATTGCCCGTAGTAATATCTGTCCTTAAAACTCCCGGAATCTGCCTAATTTTATTTCTAACCAGTTGGCCAATTTCTTTAACCGAACGTTTTCTTTGGTCTTTAGGAATAAGCTTGCCTCCGGCAGTGACTATATGCGTACCGCTTGCTCCTCCCATCAATCTGCCTACTCCAGTAACCTGGCCTACCCTGGCATAATAATATTTTGCTTCCGGTACATTTATATCCAGGATATCCTCTATTTTTTTAGCAACTTTATCAGATTCCTCGATCCTTGTCCCGATAGGTAAATGCACACTGATTCTTAAGTCTCCGGAATCTTCCTCAGGCAGGAATTCACTTCCTATAAACGGGATCAAAAGCAGGCTGGAGATAAAAACAATGAGAAAACCGATCAAAATAAGTTTTTTATGCTTAAGGGCATACCCCAAGGCACGGCTATAAGAATTTTCCCAACCTTTAAACCATCGTTCTGAAACCGCATAAAATTTTTCAAAAATTTTAGATTTTTTGCCTGTTTTATTAATCCGCAGCCATTTGGAAGCAAGCATCGGGGTAAAAGTACTGGCTGTGTATAAAGACGCTGTTAAAGTTACAATAATAATTATTGCCAGGCCGCCGAAAATAATTCCTACTACTCCCGGGATAAACAACATAGGCACGAATACAACCACAGTAGTAAGAGTTGATGCGGCAACGGAAAGAAACATTTCACTTGCCCCAAAGATGGCTGATTCGGTCGTCCGGTTGCCCCTTTCAAGCCTTCTTAAAATGTTATCAACGATTACGATCGCATTGTCTACGACCATGCCGCTGGCTATTGCTAATGAAGAAAGGCTTATTGTATTGATTGTCCCCTTACTTAGAAATAAATATATGAAAGAGATCAAAAGGGAAAAAGGTATGGTCAAAGCGATGATCAAGCTTGGGGCAAAACTTCTGAAGAAAAACCAGGCTACCATAATTACTAAAACTATACCCAGCCAAACCGATGTTTTTAACGAATTTAATGAATTAATAATGTCTTGAGAGGTGTCAAATATGGTATTGATCTTAACATCAGGAGGCAGATTTTTCGCAATCTCATCCACCGCCTTTTTCACCTTGCCTGCGACCTCCACTGAATTTGTGCCGCTTTGTTTCTGGACCATCATCATGATCCCGGGGCTTCTTTTAAAGCGCACAACACTGGTTATTTCTTTAAAACT
>JAQTQQ010000007.1:54372-57672 GCA_028712175.1 Candidatus Omnitrophota bacterium
GAAGTAATCCTTTCTAAGCCGGGAGTAGTGCCCAATTGATTCTCCAGCTCTTCGGTTACGTTTGTTTCAACATCCAAAGAACCTGCTCCGGGATAGGCCGCAATAACCGATATCTGGGGAGGTTCAATCTCAGGCATCATATCTATCCCCAAACGGCTCATGGAATAAAGCGCTAAAATAATGATCGCAGAAAAGATCATCATATTGGTAACCGGCCTCTTTACCCCGAATTCAGGTAAACTCATTGTCTCTCCGCCTCCGGTTCTACTGAAACCCCGTCAGCAAGCAATTGCTGCCCCATAATTACAACCTGGTCCCCTTCCTTTAAGCCTTGGGAAACTTCAAAATAAGGGCCCTGACGGATCCCTAAACTTATCTTCTTCATCACCGCTTTTTTATTTTCAATAATATACGCATAATAATCCGGGCTGCGGCCCATGATTGCTTCTTTTAAAATAACCGGGACATTTTCTTTTGATTCGATCACAAGCCGGACTTTAGCGAACATTCCGCTCTTTAAAAGGTATTCCTTGTTTCTAACGGTTATTTCGACCGGTGCCGTGCGCGTTGCCAGGTCAATGACAGGACTGACCTTCGTTACGTTTCCTGTAAATTCTTTCTCGGGCCAGCTGTCAACGCTAATTTGGGCCATTTGCCCAAGGGTGACTTTGGGCAAATACCTTTCCGGTATATCCAGGTTGATCTTTACATAATCTACGCTTACCACAAAGGCAATAGGAGTATCGATTGCAACATTCTGCCCGATATCAACATAAACCCTGCCCAGAATTCCGGTTAGGGTGCTTTCCACCGGAGCTTTTTGGAACTTTAAACCGACCTCATCGCGGTCAATATAACAGATGGTTTCTCCTTTTTTTATTAAAGCGCCGTCTTCTTTTATCTTCTCAATGATTTTTCCGGTGACTTTAGGATAAATCACCGCTTCATCCTGAGCCTTAATATCACCGGTATAATCTAAAGTATCATAGAGGTCCTGCAGCTTGATTATATCTACTTTAACCGGAATAGCCCTTTCCTGTTTCTCTTCTGTCTTGGGCGAGCATCCGCTTAAAAAAAAGACGAAAAGAATGAATATTAATATTTTCCTAATATACATAAAATCCTCCCGTAGCTTTATCAAAGTTAAACTTAGCGATAACGTAATCATAAAGAGCCTGCCTCTGGTTAAATAATGAGACGGCGTATTTTAATTTAGCATCTTGCTTATCTAATGAACTAATCAACCCTTGGGTAAATTTTTCTTCCGCTGTAATAAGGTTTTCTTTATAAAACAAAATATCAGCCTGGCTGGCTTTTATCTGATCCACCGAATTCTTCAAGAATAAATATGTATTCTTTACATCTAAGGCAATATCCTGAATCGTCTTGGTTTTGCCGATTTGGGTTTTCTTCAGGTCAACAATCGCCTGTTCAACTTTTGCCTTTGTCTGCCATCCGTCAAAAATCGGCCAAGAAAAAGTTACCCCCAGGACATTATAATCATTCCAGTCCCTGGTATTGACAGTAGTAGTAACTGCATGCGAACGCCCGTAATAATCCCAAGATGCGTAGATGCTCGGCCGGTTACCTGCACGGTTGACCTCTATATTTCTTTTATCAGCTTTAATTTGGGATTCATACTGTTTTATTTCAGGACGATCCTGCATAGCTTTCAAAAAACCCTGGTCAAAAGCAACTTCCTTGGGGGTAAATTGAAATTCTGTGCTGGGTATTATCAAAATATCCTTATCCAAAGACAATAAATTATTCAATAAGGCCTGGGCTGCTTCTTTTTGAGTACGGCTGGATTCATAAGCCTGCTCCACGCTTGATAAGGAAGCCTGCGCTTGGATAATATCAGTTTCAGAAGCCTGGCCATTTTTATAGCGCGCCTTTATATACTCGAGATGCTCCCTGCTATTTTCAAGTATCTCTCTATTTAACTCGATGTAATAATTACTAAGCAACAATGTGTAATAAGCTTTTGAAAATTGAAAAATTGCATCGAGCTTAGTTTTATCTAAAAGCGCCTGTTCAACTTCAAGTTTATAACCATTGTATTTTATATTATTGATAACGCTGCCGCCCTTGTAAAGATACTGCTTTATAGTAATCTGGGAATTGGTCTGGGATAGATCCTTATTGTATAGCCCAGCCGTATAAAACCAGCTACCGGCATAAGCGAGTGATGGGAAAAGCTCACCCTCAGCTTCAGCTATTTTTAATTTGGCTTTTTCTAGGTCCTGGATTTTAAACAAGATATCCTTGTTGTCCCTTAAACCTATAGCGACAGCTTCGCTAAATGTCAGGGTTATTTCTTCGGCATATGCCTGAGAAGAAATTAACCCAGGAATGTAAGTTATTATGCACATCAGAGTTATAAAAACAGCACTAAAATGCTTCATTTTTATTCTTCTTCCTTGTCTAATATATCTTTTACCTGTAAAAGTATGCGTAAATATTCACTCCTGTCGCCTTCTGAAATCTGCCTGAATATCCTGGTGATTTGCTGCGTCCGTTGCTGGTTAATTTTTTTTAACATTTCCGAGCCCTTGGCGCTTATCTTTATCATTATTAGCCTGCGGTCCTTCTCGTCATATTCTCTGGTCACGTATCCCTGAACAACCAGGCGCTGGACAATCCCGGTTGAAGCTGCGGTTGTTACTTTCATTTTCTTGGCCAAATCCGTCATCTTGGAAGGACCCTGAGTATTTAATATATCCAAAATAAGCAGTTGAGGAAGAGTAATCTTTCCTTTAAATATATCATCGTGCTGGCGGCGGGCAAACCCTCTCACGATTTCGGGCATGATTATTTCTATTTTGCGGGCAAAATCAGTTATCGAGATACCGGTCATTTCTAACCCCCTTAATATTTAGTTATATTAAATATTAACTACATTAATAATATGCCATAAAAAAACGCCTTTGTCAATGTATTTAATGTATTTTAAGTAGGGCAAAAGCCAGTTTTTGATAAACCAGTCAGGAATTTTGCTTTCAATAGCCCCTCATTCCATTCTCCGCAAGAGGTTGAGTCCCAAACTATCCCTCCGCCTATACCCATCTGCCCTACAGAACCCTCAATCAAAAGAGTGCGGATAGGAATGCTGAAAAATAAATCCTTATCCGGGCTAATATAGCCGATAGCCCCTGTATAAATCTTACGTTCTTCCTTTTCCAAATTGTTAATTATTTCCATGGCGCGGATCTTGGGCGCTCCGGTAACTGAACCCGAAGGAAAAATTGAGGAAAAAAGCTTATAAATAGACAAGTCTTTATCTACCTTAGCAGTTACCGT
>JAQTQQ010000007.1:57772-59451 GCA_028712175.1 Candidatus Omnitrophota bacterium
GGTAGATGCATCCACGCTTCCGGTAACCTGAGGGAATAAACCGCTAGTAGCTTGCTGCTTTAAGGCTTCCGATTGCTTAATACTTTCCTGCGCCGCAATCAGATCGGGATTATTCTTGGCAGCTTCTTTAACACATGCGCCCCAAGTAAGCGTTTCAGCGGAGGCGTAAACATTATTAAACAAACCGTTTAAGAAAATAGACATCAGAGTAAAAATAAGCTTTGATTTCATTATTTCCTGTACTGTTTTAAGAAAACTGTTAAATAAGAGATTTACTGCCTGAGAAGTAACTACTGATTTTTGGCCGAGGTAGCTGCTAATAAGATAATAAACAAAACTCCCGCAAACAACGCGACCCGGCCGGATACCCTAGCCCTCTCTTGCATAACCTGCATAAAAACAGCATCGGTATCTATCCCTAATATAGCAACCGATTTGCCGCCGGCGTCATAAATAGGCGCATAGCCGGAAATAAAAACTCCCCATTCATCGGAAGTAATTTTTTTATCCGCGCTTGGGCCATTAAAAGCATTGAGCATCTCAGAGAACTGACGGGCGTCATATTTATCTCCGGGTAAAGATGTCGGGCATTTCGCTGTAATTATCTGGGGAACCGGATCGGCATCTACTACATACTGTAAAATTCCCGGCTGACTCGTCGCCGCCATTATATAGGCATACTTAACACAAGGATTGGTTTCCTTGATTAACAATAATTTTCGATAAACAACCAGATACTCCGCAGAGCCTTCAGCAGTCTGCTCTAACGGTACGCTGAAAACCTCATCTGCGCTTACCGATAGTGCGCTATTAGACGCGATAAGCATTGCCCGCTGCCTAGCCAGTTTGAAATTACTACTTAGCTGGAATTGAAAAAGAACAAAAACCCCTAACGCTATTAAAAACAGTATTCCGGATATAAATACCCACAGAAAACGTTTCATGATTATTGTTTAGGGTCGTATTTTGTCTTATAGCCCGGGTTTTCTTCCGGCCTCAATTTGTTAGGATAATTCCAGTCGGTCTTTACATCCACGCTGACTGTCTTGACTTTCTTAAAAACCTCGTAGGGATTGGATATTGCGACAAAATCTTCTGTCAGAGGATTCCCCTTGCTAGTGACCTTACCTGCGGAAAAACGCAATGTCCCAACTCCCAGCATATTCTCTAGAGGATTTACCGTAACCTGAATATCGGATATTTTATCAAAATCAATCGCGTTAAAATCAATGCCCCAAAATCCGCTCCTCATCATTACCCTTTTATTAGTAATGGCATAAAAAGTATTTTTATGCACTAAAATAAGACGCAAGATATTCAATATGCTTCCCCAAAACGGAAAAAGATGCAGGGCAAAAAAAGGTATCATAAACCCCATCTGGGCTTTTTTCATATGCACTATAAAACCAAAATAATCAAACGCGCCCCACAACAGGCCAAATATTAAAAAAGGAATTCCCGTACAAATGAAAGGAAAAAATGCGGGTTCACCGCACCAGATAAAATCTTCATCATCATCTTTAACAGTGCGGAATTGCTGCGGAAGATACTGCTGGTTAAGCATTTCTATAGCCCTCCAATTTTATTATCTAATAGAAGGATTATATATCTAATACCGGGCTATATCAAGATATTCTGGTTTTATCCTTTTGCCAACATGCCGCGGAACATAAAAAATA
>JAQTQQ010000007.1:59551-73784 GCA_028712175.1 Candidatus Omnitrophota bacterium
AAGCTCCGGTAATGTTAATTTTACCCCTTCTGCATATTTGCGTAAATATACACCCACGCAAGTGCCTAGGCTGGCAAGCAACGCCTCGGGAGGCGTGATACCTCTCCCTTTTAGATCGATAATAAATTCATAATCCTTCGACCTAACATTAAACAAATTATCCTGACTGTTAGATATATCAACATGATACATTGACATCCCCCTTCGTTATTTAAACCAATCCTTTGTTTTTAGACAGACTTTAACTAACATCAGCATAACCGGCACTTCAATTAGAACGCCGACAACCGTAGCCAGCGATGCTCCGGAAGATAAACCAAAAAGCATAGTCGAGGTGGCAATTGCAACTTCAAAATGATTGCTTGCTCCGACCATCGCCGAAGGAGCCGCATCCTCATATTTCAATTTTAACTTCTTTGCTAACCAGTATGTAATCCCGAAGATTAAACAGGTTTGGATAAAAAGAGGTATGGCTATCCATAGAATCGTCAAAGGTTGAGCAAGAATAACCTCTCCTTTAAATGAAAATAAAAGTACCAAAGTAAATAAAAGCGCAATAATTGAAACAGGGCTCAATATATGAAGGAATTTTTCATTAAACCACTTTATGCCTTTAAGCGACACAATCCACTTTCGTGAAAAATACCCCGCTGTAAGAGGCAGTGCCACATAAATAACGATCGACAATAATAACGCCTGCCAAGGAACCGGCATTTTTCCGACTCCCAAAAGAAATCCGCCCAGAACTCCGTAAAGCAAAAGCATAGTCAGTGAATTAATTGCCACCATAACCAGGGTATGCCCGTCATTGCCTTTAGCCAGAAATCCCCACACCAAAACCATCGCTGTACAAGGAGCGATACCAAGCAAAATACAGCCGGCAAAATAACTCCGCCACAGCGGCACTTGCAGCATTCTCAAGCCTTCACGCATAACCACCGTTCCTGCCCCATGAATGGAACCCAATGACCAATCGGCTCCGGGAGGAAGTTTAACAAAATCCACTGCATCTACTCCAATTAACCCCTTAAACAAAACCCCCAAAAACAAAAAAGCTATTGCATACATAGTAAAAGGCTTAATCGCCCAATTAATAAAAAGTGTTAACCCTACTGGCTTAGGGGACCTGCCTGCTTTTAGAACTTCGGCAAAGTCTATCTTGACCATTATAGGATACATCATAAAAAACAGGCAAATTGCAATCGGTATCGAAACTACCGGTGCTCCATTAACATAAATAGCCAAACCATCAAAAAACTTGGCCGCCTGCGGAGCAGCTTTACCGAACAATACCCCTAACGCAATGCATACAAAAACCCAAAGCGTAAGATATTTCTCAAATACCCCTAAATTTCTTTTTTCATGAACAGCCATCTTCATGCTTATTTCCTGGTTAAAATAATCTCAATATATATATTCCTATATAATACGAACCCACAACAATAAAGACAATTCCGGTAATCTTGCGAGTATAGTATTCAAGCCGGCTGATCCTATGAAACCAGCGGCTCAAAGATGTCACACCCAAAGCAATAGCAACAGTAAATACAAGAACCGGTAACCCCGTGCCGATTCCATAAATAAGTGGTAAAATAATACCGTTTTTGCTGTTAATCGCTAAAGGAATAAGGCTCCCAAAGAATAGTGCAGCAGAAACTGGGCAAAACGCCAATGCAAAAATAAAACCCAGCAAGAAAGCCCCTGGAGCACCTGACTCCGCAAGTTTATTATGATGTTTTTGCGAAAACGATAATCCAGGCAGACGGACAGTAATTATTTCAAGTAGAACCAGCCCAGTAAGAATAAGCAGCGGCCCCAGAGCCTTGCCCATGTATTTCTGTAAAAACTGGGCTAGCTGAGGCACACTTAACAGAGAGTTAACGATAATCCACCCTAGAGCAGCATAAGAAACCATCCGCCCTAACGTATACGCTAACCCCGAAATAAATACAAGTGCCGGATGGGCGATTTTCTTAGACAAAAAAGAAATAGCCGCCACGTTACTAGCCAAAGGGCATGGGCTAATGGATGTCAAAACCCCCAGCCACAACGCTGACGCAAAACCTATGAATATATCTGTCATTGAATTTCCTTCAATAAATCGGCGACTCCACTCTGAACGTAATCAATAAATCTTTGCTTGTTACCGACATATTCCCAGATCTTATCAAGATTTTTCCACTTTATTTGCTTGTCGTTTTTAACCAAAGACAAAATAAGCGATTTTGTGTAAAGCTGATAATCGTTCCAATAATGCTCGTTGCCCTTGTCTTCTACATTAACTACTTTAAACTCTAGCCTTCCGGATCTAAGCGCTTCCTTAAAGTTATTTTCTACGGCCTCTTTCGAATATTGCTCAAGCTTATGGCAAGTCGGGCACCTGGCTGCTCCACGAAAATAATAAGCTATAACCTTGGCTGCCGGTTTATCTTCTGCGGCAAAAACAGAAAAACTTACACTAATTAGCATAACGAAAACAAGAACTGTTAAAAATAGTTTTTTCAACTCCCCTCCTACTTTTCTATAAGCTTTATAATTTCCTCTTTACTCAAAACCTTCCCAGCCAAAACAACAGTACCATCAACAACCAAGGCCGGAGTCATCATCACGCCGTATTCAGTAATCTTATCAATATCCGTCACCTTACCGATCTCAGCTTGGATATTCAATTCCTTGACCGCCGCTTCCGCATTCGCGGTGAGCTGTTTGCATTTGGGGCAACCTACCCCTAAAATCTCAATTTTCATTTTGCTCCCCCCTGCTTTATCTTTTTACAGCTGAAACTTTTATGCTGGCTACCGCACCCTGGGCAGCCTTTAGGTTACCAAACATCGCATCTACCGGATAGCTTGATTCGCTGACAACTTTAACTTCTTGGAATCCAGCCATTGTTATAAGTTTTAAATATTCGTCTTTTTTAATCGCGCCGGCAAGGCAGCCCACATACGCTTCAGGCGAATCTTTAAGCGCCTTCGGAAGATCTTTACCAAGCACCAAATCTGAAACCATTAGCCTGCCGCCTGTTTTTAAGACTCTATGCGCCTCCTTAAATACAGTTTTCTTATCAGGGGAAAGATTAATCACGCAATTGGAAAGTATCACGTCAACGGAATTGTCCTCAACCGGTAGTTTTTCAATTTCACCAAGCCGAAACTCCACATTGTTATATCCGCCTTTCTTCGCGTTTTCTTTTGCCTTGGCGAGCATCTCTGGCGTCATATCAACGCCGATAACTCTGCCGCTCTTTCCGACTCGCTGTGCTGATAGGAATGCATCGAACCCCGCTCCGCTCCCTAAATCGAGAACCAGATCACCTTCTTTTAATGAAGCAAGGGCAACCGGATTGCCGCAACCAAACCCCAAATTTGCGCCTTCAGGAACAGCGCTCATTTCCGCATCGCTATAACCAACCGTCTTGCTTATAGTTTTTGCTTGACTTGTGCCGCTACAACAAGAGCCTGAAGAGCAACATGAAGCGGTCTGTTTTATTGCTTTTGCATATCCTTTCCTGACAATTTTCTTAATTTCTTCCGATTTGTCTTTCATCTTTAATCCTATGCTATTGCTGCTTTATTTTTATGGCGTTTTACTTAAATAATTTCTCGCTAAAAATACTAAAATTCCTTATTCATATTAAGGTTTAACCAGGTTAACCCCTTTGCATGAATTAAATTCAATCTGCAAAGTTACATGCGTAATGGCAAAATGCTCTTTAAGCGCCGCTTCTATTTGTTTTGCTAAAAGGCAGGTTTCACTTACGGGCATATCGCGCGATACATTGATATGCGCTTCAAAATGGATATCACGTTCAGTCACAGCCCACAAATGCGCATGATGAGTGTCTTTTACCCCTTCAATACCCTCTACCCGTGCCTGGACGTCCTTTAAGTTTATTCCTTTCGGGACATGTTGCATAAGAATGTGGGTACTTTCTCCGATAATTTTATACCCTTCTCTAAGCACATAGATTCCTATAAGAATGGTTAAGGCCGGATCAATCCAATATGCTTTGGAAAACACGATCGCGCAGGCTCCGATAATTACCGCAATCGAAGAAAGAAAGTCAGAAAAAAGGTGCACATATGCGGCTCTTACATTCAAATCCTCATGGGCATGCGCTTTAAGAAGGAACACGGAAACAATGTTCGCAACCAGCCCCACTAACGCAACAGATAGCATAAGTATACTATTTATTGGATGAGGATGAGTAAATCTGGCGATAGCCTCCTTAAAGAGGAACACCGAAATAACTACTAACGCGCAAGCGTTAAAAAGAGCCGCCAAGATCTCCGCACGTTTATAGCCAAAAGTCTGAGCTTCGGTATTTTTACGCTTAGCAAGCCGCACCGCGAAAAAACTGATTACCAAAGCCACCGTATCGCTTAAATTATGCAACGCGTCGGAAATCAAAGAAAGGCTTCCGGAAAAAATCCCGCCAATGATCTGCGCCACAGTAGTGGCAAAATTAAGCCCTGCGGATATAATCAGCCGGCTCTCTTTTTTATTCTCTTTGTGTGTATCCATTATTTTATCTTACCTAACTATCACTCCAAAAATCATTCCACTTAGGGTTGCCATAACCACAACCAAAGATACATATACAATTGTTTTCTTAGTGCCAATAACGCCTCGGATAACCAGCATACTTGGAAGGCTCAACGCAGGCCCGGCCAAAAGAAGCGCCAAAGCAGGCCCCTTGCCCATGCCTGAGCCGATGAGCCCCTGCAAAATCGGCACCTCGGTAAGCGTGGCAAAATACATAAATGCCGCAACAATTGAGGCAAAGAAATTCGCCCGTAAGGAATTCCCTCCTACCAGCATCTCAACGAATCTAGAGGGAATGATCCCTTCATGTCCGACTCTACCCAGAAGGAATCCGGATATTAAAACGCCTCCCAAAAGAAGCGGCAATATCTGCAAAGCAAATCCCCAGGCGGCATGGGCCCAGTCTTTTAACTCGTGTTTCTTAAACCAGCTAAAAAGAGAGTACGCTAAAACCGCTAAAAAGAACCCTGTAATCCACCATTTGGAAGCATAGATTAAACTCCAAATTCCTGTATCTCCCCCTAAAGGTTTACCCCAGTTTGCAAAAACAAGTATGGCGACCATAGAGAAGAAATATATAATATCCTTCCATAACGGACGGCTTGCTTTAACCTCGCCGAATTGAAGATCTCCGCTTGCATGACGGGCGCGTTCTTCCTTAAGAAAGATTAAATGCATAAGCAATCCTATAACAACACTAAAAACAACCGCTCCTATTGCTCTGCCCAAGCCTAACTGCCAACCAAGAATACGAGCAGTCAAAATAATCGCTAAAACATTAATAGCAGGCCCTGAATATAGGAAAGCAATCGCTGGCCCGAGTCCGGCCCCACGTTTATATATACCTGAGAACAACGGCAAAACGGTACAGGAGCAAACAGCGAGAATAGTCCCTGATACCGAAGCTACGCTATAGGAAAGAAACTTGTTCGCCTTCGCGCCAAAATATTTCATCACCGAGGCTTGACTGACAAAAACCGAGATAGCTCCTGCTATAAAGAATGCCGGTACAAGACACAAAAGAACGTGTTCTCGGGCGTACCATTTAACAAGCGCTAAAGCCTCGAAAATTGCGTTACTAAAATGCATGTTTTCAATCGGCAGATAGAAACATGCCAAAAAAGCTGCTACAATATACAAAAATTTCTTCCATTCTTTCATTTATTATTCCTTCCGCCTACCTTACAACATCCTCCTTCAATACGTATAGCTTTGATATTGACTAGGCCATCAGCTATTTTTCTTTGGGCCGAAGTTAAGATCCTGGAGAAGGTTGGCCTGGAGATATTCATTAATTTTGCCGCATCAACCTGTTTTAACTCTTCAAGCCATGCAAGGCGGACCGCTTCAAACTCATCAAGGGTCAGATAAACCCCCTCCAATCTATTCATCGGCTTGCACAAAGGTTTAAAACATCTTTCCCCAGGGACACATTTAACCCATCTTGTTTTTTTAGGCCTCATAATCGACTTTCAGGTTATGAACATATGTTCATAACAAGTTTAGCATAGCCTTCCGCCTTGTCAATAAATAAATCAGCTTATTCAGGTTTTACGGTAAATGACCTTCCAACAAAATCTGTGCACAAAGAGCGTAAACCTGTTTTTCTTGTCTCTCCAGATATAATGATTTAATAAGTATAAAACAAAATAAAAACAGGATAAAACGTTAATATTGCTGCTATCTCCTTTTAGGCATTCTGGCACATTGATGCTCCTGCCTTCTTCATCGAAAACCTCCGAAACTTTACCTATTAAATCATCCTCTTCCAATATGCTGCCTGCAGGCGAATTATCGCCCTTTTGAAAAAAATAAGACCTTCCAAAAAACTTAAGACATGCGACAATACGATGGCATGTAAGCCCATTTTTCCCGAAAACTACGATATCTCCTGTTTTTATGCTTCCAATATCAACCGGCAATATTCTTACCTTCCATCCGTCTTTAAGGGCAGGTTCCATGCTTTGGCCCTTTAGATTAAGCAAGCCGCCCTTTGTCTTAAAATAAAAATTGATAATTTTCCCCTTATGGGCCATTTTATTTTTTATTACTTTTAAGAATGTTTAAATCTTATCTTTTTTATGAAAAATGTTACCGGCAAAAAGAGGGTACGTAAAGAATAAAATAATCTTGAGCAAAATGCATAAGGCCTTAAACCATGGAATTTGCAAAACTGTTCACACGGAATATTAATAATATGCCAAACGGGCTCAAAAATATTATATAACAAAAAGTGGACTTTTAAAGTTGAGTGGATTTTTTCGTGGATTTGCTGTTTATATTTTTGCGGGCTACAAAATACAAATGGTGCAAGGCCGTGGAAATTTACAGGCTTAGTAAATACATCTACATTAATGCTCTCAAGCCTAATGGACGGCCGATGGTATATACTATCAAACAAAAGGTACGACTCGGCTGAATTAAGCCAGAAATAATTAGACACGCGTTTTCTGCGATTTTTTTGCCTCAAGCATAAAATGGTACTCCTGCAGAGATTTCGGCTGGCTCTGCTTATTCCTAACGGATTCAATCCCATCCACAGTCGCCCGGGCAGCAGCCATTGTTGTTACATAGGGAATTTTATGCTGGATAGCAAGCATGCGGATATAGCTATCATCATAAACACTTGTCCTGCCGATAGGAGTATTAATAATCAAGTTTATCTCTCTGTTTTTAATAGCATCCGCAATATTGGGTCTGCCTTCGTGTAATTTCTTGATATAAACCGAATCAACCCCCTGTTTTTGCAGGAAGAGTTGCGTATTTTCTGTAGCAAATATTTTAAACCCCATCTGCGAAAGTTTTACAGCAATGGGGGCAAGCTCTTCTTTATCCTTGTTTGTTACCGTAACCAGCACGTTACCTTCTGTCGGCAGCTTTGTCCCCGCAGATTCCTGCGCCTTAAAAAACGCCAGCCCAAAGTTCTCATCTATACCCATTACCTCGCCTGTAGCGCGCATCTCAGGGCCTAAAACAGGATCGACCTCAGGAAACATATTAAAAGGAAATACCGCTTCTTTCACTGAAACATACGGGAGCCTGCGATGCAGCAACTCAGGAAAATCACTAAGTTTCTTTCCGAGCATTAACAGCGTCGCAATATGCGCCAGGGGCAAACCAATGGTTTTAGAAACCAGCGGCACAGTACGTGAGGCGCGCGGATTTGCCTCCAATATATAAACTTGGTCATCACAGATAGCAAATTGGATATTGATTAGGCCTGCCACCTGCAATTCTTTAGCGATTTTTTCTGTCCAGGAATTAATTATCTCTAAGTGTTCTTTCTTTATATTACGCGAAGGAATTGTGCAAGCAGAATCGCCGGAATGGATCCCCGCATGCTCAATATGCTCCATTACCGCCGCCACGAATGTTTTATCTCCGTCGCAAAGAGCATCTACCTCACACTCTAAAGCATTATCCAAGAAGCGGTCAATCAACATAGGATATTCGGGGCTGACTTGAATTGCCTCTTTTGCGTATTTTATCAGCATTTTCTCGTCATAAAGCACCTCCATGCCGCGCCCGCCCAAAACAAACGAAGGCCTGACCATAACCGGATAACCTATACGCGCCGCAATCGTAATCGCCTCATCAAGAGAAAATGCAGTTGCTCCTTCGGTTTGACGTATTCCAAGCTCAATCATCTTCTGCCTGAATAACTCCCGATCCTCGGCAAAAGCAATACTTTTTGTGCTTGTACCTAAGATCTTTACCCCGTTCTGCTCAAGTTCGGAAGCGATATTCAGCGGGGTCTGCCCGCCAAATTGCACAATGGCACCCTCAGGTTTCTCTTTTTCCCAAATCGCCAAAACATCTTCGACGGTCAATGGCTCAAAATAAAGCTTATTGGAAGTGTCGTAATCCGTAGAAACTGTCTCCGGGTTGCA
The DNA here is from genome assembly GCA_028712175.1 of Candidatus Omnitrophota bacterium. Classification (GTDB taxonomy): domain Bacteria; phylum Omnitrophota; class Gorgyraeia; order Gygaellales; family Profunditerraquicolaceae; genus UBA6249. Next base: position 67,987 of record JAQTQQ010000007.1, read on the forward strand.
GTTAATCATGATTGACTCAAAACCTTCATCGCGCAGGGCAAATGCGGCATGCACACAGGTATAATCAAACTCAATACCCTGCCCGATGCGATTAGGGCCGCCTCCTAAAATAAGGATTTTTCTCTTTTTTGAAACCGGAACCAAATCTTTGCCCGGGGAATATGTAGAATAATAATATGCTGCCTCTTTTACCCCGCTTACCGGCACAGATTCAAACCGGGCATTACCCATAAGCTTCTTTCTGCGGCTGCGCACCTGTTCTTCCTTCACTTTAAATATCATCGCCAGATACTTATCGCTGAAACCCCACTCCTTGGCTTGACGTAAGTCAGTGTCGCTAAGCAATTGCCACTGCGTTTTTAACATTTTTTCTTCAAAAAATACTATCTCCTGCATTTCTTTGATAAACCACTTGCCTATATATGTAAGGTTATAGAGCTCATCCACGCTTACGCCTTTACGCAGCGCTTCATACATTAAGAATACTCTCTCGCTTGATGCAAATGCCAGCCGCTTTTTTAATTCTTCAAGCGATAAATTGTGAAAATCTTTGGCAAGGCCTAATCCATACCTGCCTATCTCAAGAGAACGTATAGATTTCTGGAATGCTTCTTTAAAGGTCTTGGCAATACTCATTGCTTCCCCTACTGCCTTCATCTGCGTACCAAGGATATCTTTTGCCTGGCGGAATTTTTCAAAAGCCCAGCGTGCGAATTTAATAACAACGTATTCACCTGACGGCTCGTATTTCTCAAGCGTGCCTTTTCTCCAATAGGGGATTTCATCAAGGGTAAGCCCAGCGGCTAATTTAGTAGAAATAAGGGCAATGGGAAAACCGGTTGCCTTCGAAGCAAGTGCTGAGGAACGTGAAGTACGCGGATTAATTTCTATGGCAACAAGCCGGTCGTCGTTAAGATTATGCGCAAATTGGATATTGGTGCCTCCGACTACTCCGATAGCCTCTACTATTTTGTAAGAAAACTCCTGAAGTTTTTTTTGCAATGCTGCGGGCACCGTAAGCATCGGGGCAACGCAAAAACTGTCTCCGGTATGTACCCCCATGGGATCAACGTTTTCAATAAAACATATGGTAATTTTCTGGTTCTTTTCATCACGCACCACTTCAAGCTCCAGCTCTTCCCATCCAATAACCGCTTCTTCAATCAAGACTTGATGGATTAAACTGGCGCTTAAACCACGATTGACCAAAGAACCCAAATCTTCGGCATTATAAGCAATTCCGCTTCCTGTGCCGCCCATTGTATATGCCGGACGTATTACTACCGGGAAACCCAGCTCTTTGGCAATTTTTAATGCTTCTTGAATTGAACTGCAAATCATTGAACGCGGTACAGGAATACCTAGTTTTTTCATGGTATCCTTAAATGCTTCACGGTCTTCTCCGCGCTCGATAGCATCCGCTTTAACTCCGATAATTTTTACTTTGTATTTATCCAATACCCCCGCTTTATGTAAAGCCGAAGACAGGTTTAAACCTGTCTGACCCCCTAGATTCGGCAAAAGTGCATCTGGCTTTTCCTTGGCAATAATCTTAGTCAGGCTTTCCACTGTCAATGGCTCAATGTACGTATGATCAGCCATCCCCGGATCAGTCATAATCGTCGCAGGATTAGAATTGACCAATATAATTTCATACCCCTGTTCGCGCAGAGCCTTACAAGCCTGAGTCCCCGAATAATCAAACTCACAGGCTTGACCGATGATTATCGGACCGGAACCGATGATAAGAACCTTTTTAATATCTTTACGCAAAGGCATAATTATCCTTTCCTTATTTTAAACTCTCGCCCATTATTCATTTCTTCTTAATAATTTTCTGATAACACCTCGTAAAAACTCTGCGGGTGCTTGCAGGCAGGGCATTCTTTCGGAGCATCAGACCCCTCAAAGACATAACCGCAATTAATACAGTGCCATTTTACCTGGGCCTCTTTCTTAAATACCTCGTTATGTGAAATATTATTAATTAATTTTCTATACCTTGACTCATGGAACTGCTCAACTTTTGCTATTTGCTCAAAAGAACGGGCAACATCATCAAATCCTTCTTCACGAGCGATTTTACCAAAATCCTGATAGAGAGTTGTCCACTCAAGCTTTTCTCCTGCTGCTGCCGACTCCAAATTGCTCTTTGTATCTTTAATCATTCCGGCAGGATACATGGCGGTAATTTCTAGATCTCCGCCCTCAAGATGCTTAAAGAAAACTTTTGCGTGTTCTTTTTCATTCTCGGCGGTTTCGGCAAAAATATTGGCAATTTGCTCAAAACCTTCTTTTCTTGCCGCAGAGGCAAAATAAGTATACCTGTTCCTGGCCTGCGATTCTCCAGCAAAAGCTGCTAATAAATTTTCTTCTGTCTTTGAACCTTTAATTGATTTACCCATTTCTTCCTCCTGGATTTTAAGTTTGTTTTTTATTAGGAGCGCTTACCGATTTTTAATTAAAATGCTTTCTTATTTATTTCTTTTGAGAGCTTATATCCGGGAAAGTATTATAAAGCTGATTGCGGTTATTATCAAGAGAATTCCTACCTAATAAGCTGTCCTTTTGGCGCCTCTGTTTACAGAAATACGCTAAAAAACACTTGAAGATAAATAATATTTGTGGTTAAATTTAGTTGTGAATAAATGTTAAAAAAACGTCATATATACATAATAATCTTAGGGCTTCTCCTTTCCTCTGCGCTATTCCTATACAACTTAAATAAATCTAAGAATATTGTCATACAAGAAGCAAAAATCGTTAGCGGCATAGATAAAGACATGCTGCCGATCAAAGTAACGAATTTCTTCCCCAAAAATACAACAAAAGTCTGCACATGGATTAGCTGGAATAATGCAAAAATAAATACGCTGGTTCTAGTCAAATGGCATTATATTACCGATGATGTACCAATTTATGACTATAACTTGACTATCCCTAAAAGGGAAGGCGTAGCTAACGTTGTGCTTGCTATGCCGGAAGGCAAACATCTGCCTGCCGGACTTTATAAAGTTGATATCCTCTCGGGGAAAAAACACCTTACAAAAACGCTTACCTTTGAAATAGGCTGATTAAAAAACGCCTTACCCGTAAAAGATTTTTATGCCGTTTGCAAAACCAGTAAAGATTATAAAATAATTATTCGATTATTCTCCTGTAAAAAAATATAGACAAACCGGATATTAGGACTAAAATAATAATGTTTGGTGAGAATAAGTCTAAAATGGCATAGTTCCGCCAAACCTTAATATAATAATATGATAAAATACAGAAAAATCGGGCAAATCCTGGTTGAAAACGGGGTATTGACCAAAGAACAGCTTGAGCCCAGCCTCACAGAACAGCACAGAAAAATCGGCCAGATCTTGGCTGAAAAAGGCGTATTGACCAAAGAACATATTGACGCTGCTTTAGTAATTCAAAAGAAAGAAGGCGGGCATCTTAAGAAACGAGTGGCTGTTTTAATTTCCGTTTTAATCCTCTCCTGCATATTATTTGTAGTTAATTTAAATAATCAGTTAGGTATCGTCATTCAAGAAGCAAAAATTACTACCGGAGTAGATGAACAACTGCTCCCTATCAAAATTACAAACTCCTTCCCTAAAAATACGGCCAAAGTATGTGCTTGGATTAACTGGCGGAATGCAAAAATAAATACTCAAATCCTAGTCAAATGGCATTATGTCACCGATGATATACCTATCTACAACTATACCCTGAATATCCCCAAAAGAGAAGGCGTAGCAAATGTCACGCTCACCCTGCCGGAAGGCAAACACTTGCCTGACGGCCTTTATAAAGTTGATATCCTCTCGGGTAAAAAACACCTTACAAAAACGCTTACTTTTGAAATAGGATAATAGAAAATCTTTCGGTTTTAACGTGGTTTATCTGCTATTTGAGGAATTATACTGATATTATGAAAGACATCCGGAGTAACTATCCTAGATTTATTCGAATAAACAATTACTTCTCTGAAATTTGCTAAGGAATTTATCCGGGCACTAACTGTCATCTCTCTAAAGATTTCAGGAGACGAAAGCTTTAAAACCTCCTCCTTCACTATCACCTGTTTAAACAATAACGCTGGCGGTACCGCTTCCGTCAATATCTTAGAAGGCAATACTCTAGGCACAGCAACATGCGCTGCAGGTAATGCCGGTGCAGTTATATATACAGGCGCCGTTGTAGGAACTGTCATAATCATAGGCACAGGCGCAGCCTTCGGGCCCATTGAGAATACCGGCACTGCCCCTGCTAAAACAGGCACTGATACGGGCAAAGATAATGCCGGTTGATAGAAACTACTCTCCTGTTGAGCCAATGAGGCACGAAAATTATACTGGCCAATCTGATTCATAATCTTTCCGTCAGTAAGTACAAATCCGGGAATATTCCCTTGAAAATTATACAAGCCGCTACCCTTAATCGAGATAGAAATTTTATCTAGTATCCCCCCTGCATAAATATTCAATGTTCCGCTTACAGAAATATTAATTGGGTTATTTATCGTACCAATATAGCCTGATACATACAAAGTGGGATTTGTACCGATTATACTGCTGCCTGTGGCGATGAGGTTGCCTTTTATGGTAATAACAGATGCTCCTGCATCCAGGATACCTCCTATCGTTACATTTTCGTTAACCGTCAGCGAATTTCCTCCCGTAGAAAAAGTCTCGCCGGAATTAATAATTAATTCTTTAATTGTCACAGCGCTAGAAAGCTGCGGCTGATTAGCCGTAGGCGGTATAATAACCTTGTCCTCTGCGGAAGGAACAACACCACTATCCCAATTTAAAGGATTATTCCATGCACTGGAAACAGCACCTGTCCAAGTAACGGTTCCAACAACCGCAGGCGTAATATTAGCAGTAGTAACAGCGGTTGTTGAGCTAAGCATGTAATTACCGGCATCAAGGCCAACAATAGAAATACCGGCTACATTAACTGTTTTATTATTTCCAACGTTTTTATCCTCAAATGAAGCGCTCGCGTAGTTATCAGTAAAAACATCACCAGCCACCCGGTTATCCGACAGGATTACTGTTGCATTTGTCGTACCATCATAAACCTTATTAACGCCTGAAGCAGTAACGGTCAACTCTTTGGCAGTAATATCCGAAGTAGTAATAGGTGCACCTGTTAATGATAAATAATATTTACCGGCATCCGGACCACCTAAAGAAGATTCCGCGGTTATACTTACGGTTTTTCCGCTGGCTACCCCTTTATCATTAAATGCTAAAACCGGGATAAGAGTAACTATATCTCCCGGTTCAACTCCTACAAGATTAAGATTATTAATATTGATGGCCGCAGAGGCATTGCCATTGTATATTTTAGGATCAGCAGTAAAGGTACCGCTAATAGTTAACTCTATTAACTCTCCCGAAGTAATATTCGCTGTGGTAGTGGGAGCGCCTGCAAGAGACAAACTATAATTTCCAGCATCTGCACCATCAAGGGATGAGTTTTCTGTTAAACTAACCGTAATTCCGATACCTACATTCGGATCGGCAAATTCGGCTACCGGTATCAAATTAACTACATCCCCACCCTCTACGCCCACCAAAATTAAATTATTAGTAAGAATAGTGGCTGCTGTGGTGCCGTCATAAACTTTATTATCAGCAGTAAATGTTCCGCTGACGGTTACTGTCTTGGCAGTAATATCAGCGGTTAACCCCTGCGGCTGGATGATCGCGTAATTTGCGCTGTCAGCGCCGGCAAGGGTGTAGCCGGTAACGCTCACACTAATGCCGCTGGCAACATTTTTATCAGCAAATGTTGCT
>JAQTQQ010000015.1 GCA_028712175.1 Candidatus Omnitrophota bacterium
ATATTCCAGATTACTATTAGTTTTTTAAAAGTACCCTGTTATAACTATTCGAAATAATTATACGCGAGTAAGGCAACTTTAGCGATAAATTCTTTTGAGTGGACACCATTAGAATTGGCATGTTTTGTCAGCGCTACAATAATAAAATCGCCTTTACAGGTAAAAACTACTCCTGCGTCATGGCAAACATTACGCTCAAGCCCAGTTTTATGCGCGACGGTAATCTGAGCAGGCAAATATTTGGGTATACGGTCATTTAACCGCGTCAGCTTTAAGGTGTTTATACATTGATCCGAAACCCTTTGGCTGCCAAGAGACTTGATGTAAATCTTCTCTAACAATAAAGCCATATCGCCTGCAGTGGTATAATTTTCGAAACCCCTTTTGCGTGACTGGTAATCGGCTATTTTCCGGGTAAGTTCCGTTTTCTTCAGCCCGAAGGATTTAAATGCAGTATTCAAATAATCAACACCGACCAAATCCGTAAGCATGCCTGTAGCTGTGTTATCACTATCGTAAATCATAAGCCCGATTAGCCTCTCAACACTAAAAACAGTGCCGGCAGGCATACCCTTTAACACCCCCGAACCGGTGAACTTATCCGAAGATTTAAGCGCTATATTATGGTCAAGCTTAATTCTACCCTGTTCGGCAGCCAAATAACAAGCCGCCATAATGGGTATTTTGGCTAAACTTGCAGAAGGAAACAACTTTTCTTTCTCATAACAAAGCTCCCATCCGGTTTCTAAATCTTTAATTACTAAGCCGGCCTCACCCTTAAACTGGATTATTTGGTTGGCGATTTCTTGCCGCAATTTCTGCCAGGCGATCTTTTTTGTTTCATAAATCACTTGTTCCCGCTTTGCTTTTTGAAGATACACGTAATATCGCCCGGTAAAATACGTGCCGCCGCCCAAAAGAATAACCAACGCTATAAAAAGAAACAATTTCTTTGTTTTCATTTGTCCCTAACTATTAACTTCATACTTTGTTGACATATACCGTCTGCGTAGGATATGCAAACTCTATGCCGCGTTTTTCAAACTCTTCCTTGATCGCAAAATTAATCTCCTGCTGGATATCCATATATTTATTGTAATCGGGGCTTAAAACAAAATAGACCACCTCAAATATAAGGCTGAAATCCCCATAGCTAAAGAAGTGCGCTCGGTCAAAAGCCGTGTCATTGATGTCCTTTATAACTTTCTCAATGATCTTTGGAATTCCCTTTAATTGGCCAAGAGAGGTCTGATGTATCACGCCTATGCGGAATAAGACGCGCCTTTTCTCCATAAGCTTATAATTACGCACGCGCGAGTCTGTAAGATCTGTATTGGAAAATATGACCTGTTCGCCGCCTAAACTGCGTATACGCGTGGTTTTTATTCCGATATATTCAACGGTCCCCATAAAATCGCCGATAATTATAAAATCCCCTATCTTAAAAGGATGGTCAAATACTATAGAAAAATAACTGAAGAAATCTTTCAAGAGAGCCTGCGCGGCTATCGCTACCGCGATACCTCCGATTCCCAATCCGGCAATTAACGTAGAGACTTTATACCCGAGGTTATCCAGTAAAATTATAACCGCCAGAACCCAAATCAAAAACTTAACGGCCCAAAACATGCCATCAAGGCTGCGTACCACGGTAGGATCTTGCTGCTTTTTAGCAAGATAGGTATTAATACCCCAACCGGCAAGCATAACCACTATGCGCGCGGCAAAGAAAGTGATAATAATCATCTCCAGCGCGTTAATCAAAACTTCTGCACCGGCAGGCAATTTTATTATTTTGGCGCTTACATAAAAGCAACTGATGTACAACGCCGGCAGGCCGACCTTTGATAAAATGGCTTCTAAGAAATCATCGAATCTTCCAACAGTTCTTTCCGCGAATTTCTTAAGTCGCCTTATAAGAAAGCGGATAACCACTTTGACAAACAGTATGCTTAAAGCTAATGTTAATAGGGCAATGATGTAATCCAAAATACGATTACCAAAAAATACCTGCTCCAAAATCTCTAAATTCATTTTAACTCCTTGTTTAAATTAACCGCCGAAAACCGGATATAAAAAAACCACCCTGCATTCTCATGCAAGATGGCGGCCCGACCATCGAAAATCCTCTGGAAGTACCCGGGTATTCCCAGACCACTTATTTATTTGCTTTTCTGTATGACGGTAGTATAGCATACGCTTTAGCAGATACAATAAGTTTTCAAGATGTTCCGTCTTGTCAATTTCGACACAAAACGTATCTTCTGATTAAGCTACCGGAAAAATTACTTAAAAAAATCAAAATAAATTGCTATGGCCAGGGCGACCGCCGAGGAAACAAATATCAAAAAGTAATTAATTCTGTCTTTGTTTGAGCTTAAAGCACAAAGCACAGAACCTATTAATTCAAGATCTTCTTTTTCTATTTTCTCTGCATGAGCAATTTTATCCATTAATCTGCTCTTTTTTACCAGTTGGGACCTTGCATGTTCAACCTTAAATTTGTACACAAAAAACAGCAAAAAACCCAAGACTCCCACGTACCAGGCAATTTGGCCATAAACAGGACCTATGTAAACAAGAATTGTAACGGCACGTATGGCTATGGTAGCGACTAACCCTATACTAAAGAATACCCACGACAAAGCGCCTTCTTTGCATCTTTTATATTCTGGACAATTAATACATTTTTTATTCATAGCTAATTATTTTCTAGTAGAGTGGGCCGATAGAAATTAATTCTCGATTAAACCTAATTTATGCTCAAGGGCATAATCAAAATCGCCAATAAATACCCACCAATTGTTCAATTTTCTATTATTATACATAATACCGTTATCCGCACCGGGGATATTTTGCATCCAATAAATGAACCATTTTAAGCTATCGCACCCCCAACGCTCACAATTCATTCTTTGCTCCCTGCCTCCGTCAGGCCTCCAATCCTCTATATCCGTCCATACATAATCCTTATTTTTCCAATCATAATCCCTTTGGCCATTAGGAGGATAATGAGACCAACCGCACCTGCGCCTATGCTCACCTCGAGCAACACTATTGTTGCTCGAGAAACCCCCGACAAACTTATCCCAAAAGATAGAGCTATCAATCGACCTTAGCACGGCCTCAATCTGATGCATATGATCCTCTGTCGCCTCCGATAAACCCCTTTGATAGTTATAATGATATACTGTATAAGTCTTATTTAGGACCGGAAGATCATTAGGATTTCTATCGCTATTGCTTATATCTCCGTATGGGCCGGACATATTCGATTCCCATATCCTAACTATTCCTCCATGATATGCCCATATCCATACTTCTTTAACGCCATTTTCTAATACCCATTTTCTAATACCTATTCTTTCCATAATCTTATTGTAATCGGTCATGGGAATATTATTATCCGCTGTGTAAAAAACAGGTAATGGTTCAAGAAATTCTATATTGCCGACAACGACGTATTTCAAACTTGGACGAGCCAAAGAGTTCTTATAACCATGGTAAATCGAACCCTGCTCCAGCGTAGAAATAAGTTTTTTAGTTAGGTCATCTGCCTTATTCCGGGTTTGCTCTAACGGCTCACCCCAGTCTCCCGTAACTTGGATATCAATCCTATTTTTTTCTTGAGTTAAGGGAAAATATTTTACTATAAGAACGGGTATCCTATAAGGAGGAAATTCTTCCTGAGCCGCTACTTCATTTAAAACAGATAAAACTGCTAATAAAATAAAAAAAATAATAACGGGTAAACTCTTCAAGATTATAACCCTTGGCTTACTATTAACGATATGTAAAGCACCATCATCCTTTAGGCGGACAATCCCGGTTATATCTTTTGCACCGGCCGCCGTTTAGGGACAGTGAAACGGCTGAATAATTCATCTAAAAATTTATATGCCATTCCAATTTCCTCTTCGGTAATGTAAAAAGAAGGAGCGAGAGTAAAAGCGTTCTTAAAATAACCACCGACATCAAGGACTAAACCGTATTTCTTCCCTTTGTATTCCAATCCGCCGTCAAGCCCGGCTTGAAATATCTCATCCACCAGATGCCTATTCGGCGTAATGCCGTCTTTCTGGCAAACCTCAATACGTATAGCTAAGCCTATTCCTGTGACATCGGCAATCTCTTTATATTTTTTCTGGAGTTTCTTAAGCATGCTTACGAACCTTTTACCGCTATTATTAATACGATTAGCCAATGTTTTATCTTGGAGAATCTTCATTACTTCTAACCCCGCAGCAGTACCCATAGGATTAGAAGAAAATGTTGAATGCGTGGACCCGGGAGGAAAGGCCTCCGGTTTAACAAGCGCTTCTTTAGCCCAAAGTCCCGACAAGGGGTTCATGCCGTTGGTAAGTGATTTGCCAAAAACCAAAACATCGGGCTCGATACCAAAATGTTCAAGGCCCCAGAACCGCCCTGTCCGATAAAAACCCATTTGCATCTCATCATCAACCAGATAAATTTTAAAGTAATCAAGAATCTTCTTTATCTTCCTAAAATAATCCGGCGGCGGAATAATATAACCGCCTGTACCCTGGATAGGCTCAATATAAAAAGCCGCAAATTCACATTCTCCCGTTTTAGTATCAACAATTGAATTATATTCTGTCTCGAACAACTTCGCAAACTGATCTACGCAATAATATTTACAGGAATCAAAATGTTTACCATAATGGCAGCGGAAACAATAGGGGTAAGGAATGAACTGCGCCCTGTTGGAAAAGTGTCCATAGGGTTTTCTGTAACGATAACTTGATGTTATCTCCGAAGCGCCGATGGTCCGCCCGTGATAGCCTCCCTGAAAAGCAAAAAATTGCGTTTTCCCTGTTGTTTTACGGATAAGCTTAATACTATCTTCAATAGCCTGGGAACCGCCTACATTAAAATGTACCCTGCCTTTGGCTTTAAAGGACTTTTGCGTTTGCTTGGAAAGAGAAGCAGCGAGTTCAATTTTCTCCCGATGCAAATACTGACTGGCTAATTGCGGCAGGCGATCCATCTGGTTTCTAACCGCATGATTGACCCGTTCGTTTTTATAGCCCAAATTTACTGCCGAATACCACATTTGAAGGTCTAAGTAAGGCCTCTTGTAATAATCGTATAAAAATGATCCGTCGCATCCGGAGAATATTTTTGAATTTTTCAAATAATGGGCGGTATCCCCATAAGAACAATACCGGGATTCTTCTGCTAAAAGCCTTTTTTCCGATTCTTTAACCTTTATCATGCTATTTTTTCCTTATCTGTGGGGATTTTCATGCTGATACGAAGCGCTCGGTTCTTATTGACCTGATCAATACCCCTAACCAGGTAATCACCGGCTTTAGCCGGAATAAGAAGGGAACTTCCCTTATGTAAATGAACAAGCCAGTTTTCTTTTAAAGACACAATTTCAATTGCCCCTTCAATCCCCATCAATACTTCGAATGTGTCACGATTGCAAATATTTACCGGCTTGTCGTTAATGCCGGCCCTTATGCGCTCAACTCTTAAGGCGTTATGCGTCACAATAGAATCTAGCCCCTTGGTTAACATCGTTTCCCACTTTCTCTTACATTGTTTTTTTAATCCAGAATCTTGGTTACATTTATAGTCAATCGAGACTAACCCTTTCTTAATATGCACGCGCCTTTGACGAAGAAAATCGTACATGCGGTAGGTCAAATCACTGGATTCGGCGATTTCAATTGCAACAGAGCCCCCTGTCCAGCAATGCAGCATCCCTGAAGGTATACGGAATATTTCACCCGGAGAAACACGGATCTTATGCAGTAAACCAAGGACGTTTTCCTCTTTGCTAACGGCAACCTCAAAATCTTCGCGGCTTACCCTGTCTTTTAAGCCCAGGTATAACGCGCTCTCTGCGTCTTCATGCAAATCAAGGATTACAAATATCTCTTCTTTACCCGGGTCATCTTCGCCTAATGCCTTTGCAACTTTATGTGAAGGGTGAAGATGCACTGACATGTGCTGGTGGACATCAATAAACTTAACCAATATGGGAAAATCCTGGCCAAAATGTTCAACTACAGCCTCTCCCAGAATCAACCCAGCCAATTCTCTGTCTCTAAGCAAATCCTTGAGGGTAAAAATTCTGCCGTCCGGCATTAGGATACGCGATGGATATTTTTTATGCCCGGAGACTTCCCATGATTCGGCTGCAGGCGGCGTATTTTCATCATAAAACATACCCTTCATGGAATAAAGGTAATGCCCTCCCCAAATATAATTAGCAAAATTACCCTCTATGAATTTAACCGGCATTTTGGTTAGAAAATCAATATCTTTGGAACCTAAACTAAGACTATCCTGCGGAACTCTCAAATCAACAGACTTAACGTTCTCAATGCTCATGAGTAAGCTCCCCCTTAAATGTTTTTTGCTTCATAAACAGAAAACGGACCCCTTCTTCAAAAAGCCTCGGGGTATCTACATTCACCATATGGGTATCAATAGGCTTGGCTGCGATACCGGTTTGCTCAATACCGACGATAGGATAAGAAAATTTCTTGCCTAGCAACTCACCGCGCACATCCGCAATCCGCTTTGCCATCTCCTGTTTATTTAATCCTTCCGGGCCATTGGTTTGATATATCCCTTCTGTTTCATAATCAAGGAGCTTTAATAATGTCCGGGCAGCATCTTCAAGCAGAATCGGATGCTTAATCTGAATATTATCGGCTTTCAATGACTCAGGCTTATCTAAACTGGCAATAAGCTTGCTCACTGATGTATTTTTATCACTTGGGCCATTATAACCGTAAAGGGCGCCAAAGCGCACGACTAAGGCGTTATGAAAGCTCTTCAAAGCGGCCTTCTCGCCTTCCAGTTTAGTTTGCCCGTAATAATTGATCGGATGAGCCGAAGAATATGAACCGTAAGGGCCTGAACTTCCGTCAAATACATACTCCGAGGATATATAAACAAATTTACAATCTCTCGCATGCCGGGCAATAATTGATACCGCACCAATATTTAATAGCCGCGCCCTGTCTCTTTCTCTCTCCGCCACATCTGCGTCAGCTTCACCCGCGATATAGATAATAATCTCAAAAAAGGGGTACTTAGAGAAATAATTCCTAATTTCCTCCTCGGATGTAACATCTAATTTATCAAAACCCAAGGAAGATGCTTTACTAAAACCCGTGCCTCGGACTTTTGAATATTCACGGCTAAAAAGATGATAAACCGCATTTCCAAGCAGAGAAGTCGCGCCTATAACCAAAACTGATTTATCGCGCTTATTTCCCTGGGGCGTTTTTCCGGAAAGAATAAACTGCAGGTAGCCGGAGACCTTAGGCATCCGCTCTAATTGGCGGAACCCTTCTATTGTAGTCATGCCCAATAAGGGCACGGAGGGCTTTTTTACAATATCATGGATCAACTCTACCATCCGTTCATTTTTAGCAAACTCCTCTAAAGATGTAATAACCAACAGTATTTTTTCTCTTTCCGCTTCTAAAAAACCCAATATCTTTTTTAAGTAAACCTCCGTATGGCTGCCGGAAAATTTTATAAACTTCTTAGCATCTAATTGAAAGGCTTCTCTCAAAATCTTCCCCGATGCATCCCTGCAAAACTTATTCAATGTTTCAACAATTATCCAATTTTCATCGTTATTCCCGCATATAAATACAGCATTATTGAATTTATAAAGAAGGCTGATAGCGCGCTCGGTATCAGCCTTAAACAAAATTGTTTGGGGCAGTGAATTGTCCGTTTCTAAACGGCTAAGCCCCAGCTCTGAATACTGCCCTAACAGATTATTGACGCTTAGCATAATTCCCATCTCAGGCGATAAACTATGTGCATATTGTAAGCAAAATAAAGTTTTCTTAAAAACTGATTCTTTTGTTCACCCCCCCCTGCAATCATTTGCTAAAAGCGGGGAAATAATTTAAAAAGGGGAAACCTTCCAAAATCAGCCAAAGAAAAATCTTTCTGTTAACATAGGTATCTATTATAGCGGATTTACAGCCCTTAACAAGAAAATTCATTCCTTTAGCGGGCCACTTTCTTGTTTTATTTATCCGAAATCTCCGAATTTTCTTAACTGGAAATTGCGCAACTATTTGCCAGAGGAATGCTTATTAGGCGACCTGCTTGAACCACCACTGGAATTTCCAACGGAGTTATCTGAACGCAATAGTTTGATTATGATATTTGATGCTGTTAAAGCTATGCCATCTTTAAATAACCTCGCTCTTAATTTCAGGAAAACGAACACCACGATCATAATCAATAGCATAAAAAACAGATTATCTAAAACATTTCTCGTTATCGGCCAGCCGATCAGATTATAACGCATAGCTACGATAATATACCAAGGCTTGGGCCCTACATTAATAGGCGCAAAGGCTAAAACAGTTTTTACGAGGCGATTTTCTTCCCTGCCGGACAAAAATTGCATAACCTTTGTTCCTTCTTCGCCCCTTGCTCCGGCATCCATAATACCAGTTATTTGCGATATATCATATCCGGGGTGTATTTCTTCAATAGCAGAAATTATATTCTTGCCTATATAATTCTTTCGCACATAATCCAAGATCTGCCCTTGGCTGTTTAAGATCAGAGAGTACTCGTCTTTTCTCTGCTGCACATACCCGGCCCACTCATTTAACTTAGCAAGCGGGATGATGGCGCGAAAAAAAGCAACGAATCTGCCGCCTTTAAGCACAGGCAGCAAGAAAGCTACCGCCTTCTCATCTTCATTCAAATCAAAAACTGAGCTGAAATGCACATGCGGATTATCTATCATCGTTTTTACGTCACTGGCCAAGCGCCCACCTTCCCCTAAACTATCCTCCTCTGACGGCCACCGGTTGAGAAGATTACCGTTTGCGTCTATTAGTTCAAGAAATGCTACATATTTATCAATCTGCCTGTAGCTTTCCTCAAATATGTTCAACCCAGTAAGAACATTTTCTTGAGACAAAAATTGCCGGCTCAAAAATTCCAATTCTTTCTCTATGTCGCTGATAGAATTCTGTATGCTTCCTGCATCGATATGGGCAATAATAAGCATCTGCTGCCTGACCAAATCGGTAATAGCCTTTTCAAAGCGGAGATGATTTAAAAAAGCAACCCCGGCAATACCTGCGGCACCAATAAAAATAACTAATAAAACAGCCAATCGCTTCAACATACTATCCCTCACATTACAATCTTCCGCGGTTTCCACTTCCCTGCACTAAACAGCTTAGGCATAACCACTTTTCTTAATGTTTCTACCGCGAAAATCGTTACCCCGGGCAATAATGCAATAAGCCATTCAATGTGCTTGAGCGCAACGGAATTAAATAAAGGCTGTGCGAAACCTGCATAGACAACCACAAGCTGTAAGACCACTGCAATCGCAACCGCCTTAATCAAAGCGGTATTTTTAAATACCCCGAGCTTGAATATGGTGATCTCATCTGACCTGATATTAAATGCCACCAGCCATTCAAAAACTACAATACTGCAGAAAACAATCGTCCTGGCTTCTTCAATACTAAACCTCTCCAGGCTCCATGCGAATATCAGGAAAACCCCCACGCTCAATGCCGA
The DNA here is from genome assembly GCA_028712175.1 of Candidatus Omnitrophota bacterium. Lineage (GTDB taxonomy): Bacteria > Omnitrophota > Gorgyraeia > Gygaellales > Profunditerraquicolaceae > UBA6249. Next base: position 9,559 of record JAQTQQ010000015.1, read on the forward strand.
TGCCAAATACGCAATCCGCATGACCATACCGGGATAGATAAGCCCGACCTTTGGATGGCGTGGAGGAAACTGCAACTCATTTCCCACCCTTGGCTCAAGGCCAAGCGGTATGGCAATAAGCGCTCCGGTCACAAGGTTTATCCAAAGAATTTGAATAGGCAAAAGCGGCGCCTTACCGGTAAACAAAACGCAAAGGATAAGCGCGAATAATTCCCCAAAACAAGTAGTCAATAAAAACAACACCGCATTGCGCAGACGGTTGAAAATGACCCTTCCTTCTTCAACGGCCGCAACAATGGAGGCAAAATTATCATCGGCAAGCACCATATCAGAGGCCTCTTTAGCCACATCTGTCCCCGTAATACCCATGGCAATGCCGATATCTGCTGCTTCTAGAGCCGGCGCGTCGTTAACGCCGTCACCAGTCATGGCAACAATATTGCCAAGTTTCTTAATCGCATTGACGATTTTTAATTTATGTAACGGTTCTATCCTAGCGAAAACAGAAACAGTCTTAACTTTTACGGCAAGTTCTTGATCATTCATTTTTTCCACATCAACGCCTGTCAAAACTTCTTCCGTAGGAATGCCTATCTCTTTGGCAATGGCTTCAGCAGTCAATTTATTATCGCCGGTTACCATGACCACCCTGATCCCTGCCTCTTTACACAGCTTAACCGATTCTATAGCCTCCGGCCGGGGAGGGTCAATCATGCCGGCTAACCCGACAAAAGTCAGTTTCCCGGCAAGATCCTCTTCAGTAAGATTATCTTTGCTTGCAGGAAGTTCGCAATAAGCCAGCGCGAGCACACGCATGGCATCCTTGGCCATACTGTTAACCGCCTCCGAAATTAACGCCCGCGAAGCATCATCGAGAGCGCTGAAAGATAATATCTTCTCCGGCGAACCCTTGACATAGGCCAAGCGCTTGTTTTCTTTTTGATGAAGCGTGGCCATATACTGCTTTTCGCTTTGAAAAGGAATCTCACTTATGCGCGGGAACAGCTTATCCAACTCGCCTTTCTCTAAACCCGCCTTGGCTCCAACAGTCAAAAAAGCCCCTTCAGTAGGATCGCCAATAATAACGGAGGCATTATTTTCATTTTTGAGTGTCGCATCATTACACAACACTCCAATCTCAAGAAGCATCTTCAGGCCATCTCCATCAGACAGTTCAATCGTTTGATCTCCGACTTCGGTCATCTGAGCATTATGCCATAGCCGCTTTACGGCCATCTGGTTCATAGTCAAAGTGCCGGTTTTATCCGTGCAGATGACCGTCGTCGATCCCAATGTCTCAACAGCCACAAGCTTGCGGATAATGGCATTGCGTTTTGCCATCATGCGCATGCCTACTGCCAAAACAACCGTAACCACTGCCGGCAAACCTTCAGGTATTGCTGCAACTACTGCTGCCACCGCTAACATAAAAATATCAACCCACCCCAAGCCTTTACTAATGCCGATAATTTTCAGGATAATGACAATAGCAACAGCAACAACAATCATCCACTTCCCAAGAACATGAATACTTCTTTGAAGTGGAGTCTTTTCAGATTTAACCTCTTTAAGGGCAGAGGCAATCTTTCCCATTTCTGTAGCCATGCCTGTGGCCACTACCACGGCAACCGCCCTGCCGTAGCTTACGGCAGTGCCCATATATAAAAGATCCTTGCGGTCGGCAACAGAAGCATCCGCAGAAACCTTATCAACATGCTTATCTACCGGCACAGATTCACCGGTAAGGATAGATTCGTTGACCTTCAGGCTTGAGGCTTCAATAATTCTTGCGTCTGCCGGGATCTTGTCTCCGGATTCCAGCATGAGAATATCTCCGGGTACAACTTCTTCCGAAGGCACCATCTCAACTTTGCCTGCGCGCTTGACCTTGGCTTTAGGCGCGGCAAGCTGCTTTAACGCATCCATAGCTTTTTCGGCCCGCGCCTCCTGGATAAAACCAATTATGGCCATAACCATGATCACCGCAAGGATTACGCTTGCGTCCATTACGCCGCCTACAACAAATTTTACTATCGAAGCAGCAATCAAAATATACACTAATGGGTTCAAAAACTGCCTCAAAAAAATTAAAACTGCCGGGGTAGATTTTCTCGTAGCAAGCTCATTATGGCCATATTCCTCCAGACGGCCGGCAGCTTCATCCACTGTTAGGCCTTCAGCATCCACCTTAAATATACTCAATATCTCTCCAACAGAAAGCATATGCCATTTCCGCTCTTCATCTCTAACCTGCTTAGTTTTATTCATAATATCCATTTTATTAAATTAGATAGCTTCCTGCCGGCAGGCAGGCTCGCTGAATTCTCCGTTTTCTCAGTAATTTTTGTCTAAAGGTTATTTATCTTTCTAAAAGATAAATAGTTATCTATTGTCAGGTTCAAGATGCCGGATATTATTCTGCAATGTCTTTTTGCTTATCTTTATATTCCTCTAGTTTCTTTATCATTCCTTGCAACTGGCCCTCATAATCTGCTATCCGCTTATTTTGCGAATCTATTCTCTTTTCTAATTGCGCTATTTTTTCATTACTTTCAAGAGTCTTATTATAGTATTCCGCCAGGCGATCCGTATTCTTTTGCAGCAAAACATTATATTCGCCTAACTTAACCTCATCTTCGGACAGCTTCTGCAGATATTCCTGCTCTTTTTGTTTATAGGCCTGTGTCATTTCAGCAAATGAATCCTCGTGTTTTTTATAGTATTGTATTTGCCTGTTTTCAGAATCCGTAATCTCCTGCCTTATATAAGCAACTAACTCTTTTTCATAATCAAGTTGCATAATAAATGCCTGCGCTTTCTTTTTATCCTCGATACCTTGTTTTATAGAATCTTCTGTCTGCTTAAGAGACTCTATTTGTTCCCAGACGGCTTGAGTGATTCTCCCCTCGGATCTTCTTTGCAGATTGTTTTGATAAACAACTGTACCCCAGCCGGATAATGCCAATCCTAAAAGTATAATCAACAAAACATTGGCCTTTCCACTCATTGTTTGTTTTCTAACAGAAAAAGACAGCAAAAATAGAAATGCCGGAATGGAATTATCGTATTTTAAAAGCACTTTTTTCATGGTCTTACTCATCTTTTCCTGCCTCAAAACTGCACCCGCATAGACAGATTATCGGTTTAAGAATTTATTCAACTCAACCGAAGTTTTTTTGCCTACAATACCATCATCTCTAAGGCCGCACGATTTCTGGAATTTTATAATTGCTGCCCTGGTCTTAGGGCCAATTTTTCCGTCAATCTCGCCCTTATAGAAACCGGCCTTTTTCAATGCCCGCTGAATCTGTTTTGGACTTAACCTCAGAGAAGTTTCGGATTTACTTTGTTTGACCGATTTTTCATAGCTGCTAGTTGACCATGTATCATTATTATCATAATCCCTAGAATACAATTCCTGGGATTTATCAGATACCACTGGTTGCGATTGCGCTAGTTGTTTCTTGGGACCTGTAGTGCACCCGGATAGAGCCAAAACAACAAAAACAGACAAAATCATTCTTGTAAACATAACTTTCCCTCCTATTTAATATATGAATTAATTCGTTTCTGCCAACCCGGCAGCCATTTTTGCTCATTACGGCCTACAGGAGAATTCTTTACTCGATTTTCAAGCACAATATTTGCCGATCTAACAAATTCTCTAATCGCATCCGGAGCTTCCTTAGTGCTTCTCATTTCTTCCAAAACCTGAAGCAATCCCCATCCTTTTCCCCGGTAGTATTCAGATGGCGTTATACCAAGACCCTTAAAGTTAGTGTAATCTGCCAAGACATAAACCCCTAGAAATGTAGAAGCAAGACGGTCAAGTTGAAAAGCTATTCTTTCACGCCTGCCTTCCGGCAGATGCTTTAAAATTAACGGTAAAGCCTCGTCTAAGCGCTTTATAATAAAAGCAGCCTGTAAAGATTTTGTCTTGGTTAAAAAGTCTTTTAAATCCGTTAACCGGCTGTCACTTTTTACGCTTAAAAAACTATCACGCGAAATCCAGGGGCAGGCAGGAACCGGTTGTTTGTCAAGCCACCGCGGAATTTTTTCTCCGGAGAGTTTCGCATACTCAAGAAATTTTACAAAACTCCCTACAAAAATCCTTTTACCCCTCGCCGGATACCAAATAAAATGCCCGATACCTAAAGACATAAAATCCTCGCCCGCATTCCAGGAAATCAAATTCTCCTCTTTCGAGGCGCATTCGTTCTTAAAAATACTTTCACCGATTTGATCTATCTCCTGCTGAGATAATTTTTTTATATTAGATATTTGCGCGTTAGCTTTTACCGGGCTCCCAGATAAAATTATCAACACGCTCAAAAATACTAATATGCCTCTAAATAAGTTGCGCGTATCCACTAATTTTTTAAATACTTCTCTAATGCTTCCCATGTTTTTTTACCAACGATGCCGTCCGAACGCAATTGTTTTGACTTCTGAAAAGCCCTTATTGCCTTTTTCGTTAGCGGCCCCAGCCTGCCATCGACTTTACCTTTATAGAAACCAGAAAGCTTTAAGGCGCGCTGAATTTTAATAATATCCTCTTTTGATTTAAGGGGATAACTTAAAACTTTATCCTGAAGGTTGAATTTTTCTGGCGGCTTAACCTTATTTTCTTCTGTTGATTTTCCTACTGCTTTATGACTTTCTGCAACAGGAAGCTGAACCGAAACTTCCAAATTTTCTCGGAAATTGTTATTTTCTTCCAAATCCACCCGGAGATCTTGAGCTTCCTGCTCCCTTAGAATATCTTTTATAACCTGCCGCTTATCAGAAGATATCTTCTTCCTATCCTCAATTCTTTTTTTAAAAAACGTAAAAGAATGTGAAAAGAAAGGGACTAAAAAAAGCGAAATAATGAAAACTGCGATAATTCTCTTTATGTTTCTACCTCGCCTCAATATCTCCTGCCGGCAGCCACGGTCCCAGCATCAATACGCAATCCGCCGGCATCTTTAAACATAAGCCGCTTGGGGAATAAATTTCATACACGAGACTTAAATAAGCATAAATACCTTCATAAAAATATGCCCTTTTGCCTTTTAATGGGTCTTCTTTTTTAACGTAAAATTATAGCTTCTTATCGCTTGCCGAAACTTCTTCAGTACGATATAATTGCTGTTGCTGATCGAGAACTTGATTTAAAAACTCGCCGCCACGCCTGTTATCTATACCGTAATATTTTATCGCCTGCTCATCTTTAACAATAAAAGTGCACCCGTTCAACCCTAAAATAGCCAAGCTTATAAGAAGAATTCTTTTAGCATCATTTACTTTAATCATCCTGCCCCCCGGAGAACCTGCCTTTTTCTCTTTCTTTACCAAATGCCCGCAGCCTGTCAACAACCGGCCTTATCCCATCCCAGGTATTCTTTGGAATATAGCGTTCAAGCGTTTCCAGGTCTATTTTACTTTCTAATTCGGAAACACTCTGTTCGATTTCATCCAAAACCCGTTTTTCTTCAGCATAAAGACTGCCTATACGCACAAGCTCCCTCTCTAGATTACCGCTTCTTTTTTCATATAAGGCTATACTTTCCCTTGCGCTTAAAAGCTCTTTTTGCAGAAAATACACACTAAATCCCAGAATAATTAGTAACACCGCTAAAAAAACAATGAGCGCTGGCCTCATAATAATTTTTGTTTTACTTAAGTTAGAAAATACGTAAAAATAAAAAAACCATCCCGCACTCACGTGCAAGATGGCGGCCCGACCATCAAACAACCTCCGGAAATACTTAGATATTCCCAGACCACTTAATTACGCCATTATATATTTACAATATTCTAACACATTGCGGCATAAACAAACTAGCTTTTTTTGTAATAAGCATCAACAGAAAACAAAATTATTAAAAACTATACTTAAAAGTCAGTGAGCCGCCGGCCTCGTAATAATCATTCTTAAAGACAGTATTACAGTCAGCTAAAAGTGTAATATTTTTCTTATTGAAGAACTCAAGCCTTGCCCCAAGATTAAAGCTTGAGGGCGCAGGCCTGTAACCGGTAGTCTGAAAAGATGTCCCTCCTCCGGCAAAGGCAGCTAAAGTCTGCTGCTTCTCATTTAAACAATCGTAAAAATAACGGAAGCGAAGTTCAGGAGTAAAAATTCCTGCCTTTGACTCAAAGGCACGGTTAAGCCTAAAACCAATGCCTAATTTCAATGAATCATAGTTTTGTGAATTAACCGCAAGATTCAAGGAATCTGCTCCGGTTTCAGTATATCCTGAAATGTACAGAAGAGAATAATCAATTGCTAATAAAGGGATGATATTTAAGATTTTCTTCGCTATTTTATATCCTGCTTCAAGGTAAGTTGAAAACTGCTGTCCGTAGTATTTTGCGTTGGCTGTACGGTTAATACTGCCTACGACAACATTACGAGAACTGTCATAATCATTATAACCGTAGGCTAAAATCGCATCAAGTGAAAAAGGGCTATCCTTGCGCTGGTACTGGCCGTAAAGTTGAGCCTGATAGCTTGAAATCCACGTGCGGCCCGTGTCATCCTTTGACCTGATACTGGCCCAGCCAAATCCCGGAGATAAACCTAAACGCAAATCTCCTTCCATCAATAGGTGGTCCAACCCAAAAACAACACCCCATAGCCTGGCGTTGTAACCATTACTTAATCCGCGCTTGTCTTGATG